>NZ_KE387194.1:0-4034 GCF_000430685.1 Tuberibacillus calidus DSM 17572
GGCCGGGTCAAAGAAAAGCAGGGAGATCACCTCCGAAGCCTCGTAAAGGCGGCGTAAACCAATATCCACAAGTGGATAAGTCGGGAAGGAGAAAAAATCCACAAATGCGAATTGTGGATAACGGGTGGCGTATGCCCTTTTTTGGGAAGCTGGAGAAACATGTTGGATTTAGGATCCGATCAAAAGGGACTCTTTGCGGAAAATCCGTATATCAAGCAAAAAAATTTGGCGACGTAGACCCCAAAATCGCTACATCGCAAAAAGCTCCAATATAAAAAAGCTGGGAACGATGCCAACTTTGTGATATAATGTCATCAATACTATCGCTAGTTGTCCGTTCCGTTCTCTTCGAACGGTTACGCTTTGAACCTTTTTGGGGGTGTGCGGATTGTTACACACAATCTTGGTCACGTTAATCATTATTGCCGCGATCGGCATCATTGCCGTTGTTTTGTTGCAGTCGGGGAAAAGCGAAGGATTAGGCGTCATTTCCGGCGGTGCTGAACAGCTTTTTGGTAAGCAAAAAGCCCGCGGATTCGACCGCGTCCTTCTTCAATTTACGATTATTTGTGCCGTCGTTTTCTTTGTCTGTGCATTTATACTCGCTTTTTATGTGACATCATGACCGGCCAGATTTTCGATAAAACCCAGAGTAACAAGGACAGCACCGTAAGATAGGTGCTGTTTTCATTTTGCCCATTCATGTGGGTATAGTAATCAATAGCCGATTCTGTTTACATAAATCGAAAGGAGAAAAACAATGAAAATCGTACCACCGAAACCTTTCACTTTTGAAGCTGGAAAACGTGCTGTGCTTTTATTACACGGTTTTACGGGGAATTCCGCAGATGTCCGAATGCTTGGCCGTTTTCTTGAGAATAAAGGCTATACAAGCCATGCCCCGCATTATAAAGGGCACGGTGTTCCACCGGAAGAATTGCTGCATACTGGTCCAAAAGACTGGTGGCAGGATGTTTTAAATGGGTATCAACATTTGAAAGACCTTGGGTATGAAGAAATTGCCGTATGCGGATTATCGCTTGGAGGCGTATTTTCGTTAAAAGTTGGTTACACTTTACCGGTAAAAGGGATTATTCCAATGTGCGCCCCCATGACGAACAAAACGGAAGAAAACATTTATCGCGGTGTGTTGGATTACGCGCGGGAATGGAAACAATTAGAGGGGAAGCCGAAAGAGCAAATTGAGGAAGAAATGAAGGCATTTATCGATGCGCCTATGGATACGTTAAGCGAAGTGAACGATTTGTTTAAGGAAGTGCGCGAACATCTCGATATGATTTATGCGCCGACTTTTGTCGTGCAAGCCCGTCATGATGAAATGATTGATGTCAACAGCGCTAACATTATCTACGAAAATGTGTCATCCATTATCAAACAGATCAAATGGTATGAACACTCAAAACACGTGATCACGTTAGGAGACGAAAAGGAACAATTGCATCAGGATATTTATGAGTTTCTTGAGAAACTGGATTGGTCGGTCTCTTAACCCGATCGGAGGTTTACTATGAATGAAGAGTTAAAAGAACGCATTATGACGTATATGAAGGAAGAGGCGGCCAGGCCTCTTGCCCTTTCGGAATTGGAAGAAGTGCTCGAAATCAAAGATTCCGAGGAATATAAAACGTTAATAAAAACCCTTAATGCGCTTGAAGACAGCGGTGACTTAGTGCGCACGCGCAGCAATCGCTACGGCCTGCCGGAGAAAATGAACTTGATCCGCGGGACCATCCAGGCGCATGCCAAAGGCTATGCCTTTTTAATTCCCGATGACCCGGGGATGAATGATATTTATATCGGACAGGGGGATCTCGCTGGAGCCATGAACGGCGACAGCGTGTTGGTCCGATTATCGAAGACAAAATCCGGCGACCGTCCCGAAGGCGTTGTCATCAGGATTATTGAGCGGAAAACGACGAGGGTCGTCGGGACGTACACGGATTACGAACTCTACGGTTATGTCACCCCGGACGACAAGCGGCTGCCTGATGATATTTTCATTCCGAAAGGTGCGGCCAATGGTGCGGCGGAGGGGCATAAGGTGGTCGTCGAGTTAACGCGTTACCCAGACGGCCGCCGCCATGCAGAAGGCATCGTCGTGCAAATTTTGGGGCATAAAAACGACCCCGGCGTGGATATTTTATCGATTATCTATAAGCACGGCATCCCGACGGATTTTCCGGACGAGGTGCTCGCCGAAGCGAAGGCGGTCCCCGATACCATTTCCCCCGAGGAACTGGAAGGCCGCCGAGATTTAAGGAACGAAACGATTGTCACGATTGATGGCGCCGATGCGAAGGACTTGGATGATGCGGTCAATGTCATCAAACTGGATAATGGAAACTATCAATTAGGCGTTCATATCGCTGATGTGAGTCATTATGTCAAGGAAGGTTCAGCGCTTGACGCCGAAGCATTTGAACGCGGGACGAGCGTCTATCTTGTCGACCGCGTGGTGCCCATGTTGCCGCACCGCTTGTCCAATGGGATTTGCAGCTTAAATCCGAATGTCGATCGGTTGACGATCAGCTGTGTGATGGAAATCACCCCACAAGGGAAAGTCGTCGACCATGAGATTTTTCCGAGCGTCATTCGCACGACGGAACGGATGACCTACACGGATGTTCGGAAGATTTTGCTGCGCGAAGACCAAGAGGTGCTTGAGAGATACAAGGAACTCGTGCCCTTTTTTGATTTGATGGGGGAACTCGCTGCAATTTTAACCGAAAAGCGGCGGGAACGCGGGGCGATCGATTTTGATTTTACCGAGGCGAAAGTGCTTGTGGATGAAGAAGGGCATCCGACCGATGTCGTCATCCGCGAGCGTTCGGTTGCGGAGCGTTTAATTGAGGAATTTATGCTTTGCGCCAATGAAACCATCGCCGAGCATTTTCACTGGCTTGAACTGCCTTTTCTATATCGGATCCATGAAGATCCAAAGCCGGAGAAATTGGAGCGCTTCTTCAAATTTGCGGTGAACTTCGGTTATGTTGTCAAAGGCAGCCCGGAATCCGTTCATCCGCGCACCCTCCAAATGCTTTTGGAAGAAGTGAAAGGAAAGCCGGAGGAGGCCGTCATCAGCACGGTCATGCTGCGCTCGATGCAGCAGGCCAAATACTCTCACCAAAGCTTGGGGCATTTCGGGCTTTCCACCGATTTTTATACGCATTTTACATCGCCGATCCGCCGTTACCCGGACTTGATCGTCCATCGGTTGATTCGGAAGTACTTATTTGAAGGGAAAACGGACACAAGGACTCTAGCTGAGTGGGCAGAAAAGCTGCCGGAGATCGCTAAGCATACATCAGAGATGGAGCGCCGCGCCGTCGATGCCGAGCGTGAAACCGACGATTTGAAAAAAGCGGAATTTATGCAAGATAAAATCGGCGAGACTTTTGATGGGGTCATTAGCAGCGTCACCAGTTTCGGTTTGTTCGTGGAATTGCCGAATACGATCGAAGGGCTTGTTCACATCAGTTATCTCGTCGATGATTATTATCACTATAACGAAGATCAGATGGCGTTAATCGGTGAAAGAAGCGGGAACGTCTTTCGCATCGGTGATGAAATTACCGTGCGCGTGATCAATGTCAACGTTGAAGAGCATAGCATCGATTTTGAGGTTGTCGGCATGAAGCCGAACCGCCGAAACGCCCGTAAGGACCGGCCGAAAGTGATTGCCGGGCCGAGCAAGAAGCCTTCCAGAAAGAATGATGTGTCAAAGAAAAAGGATAAGGGCAAGTTGTCTTACCGAAATAAAAAAGGGAAGGTCAAACGCAAAAAACGCCGCCGTTAATGGCACCAGCCGATTTTCCTCTTCTAAAGATGAAGAGCGGAATCGGCTGATTTCTGTTAAGGGAGCGTTGGCCACGCATTTTCTCAGATCGCTCTGCCAGATATACATAAATAAGATTCGGTTTTTATAGTCTTAGCTGTTTTTTCCATATTATGGAGCGTCTGCTCATTTTCGCGGGCTTCACGACCGAAAAATGAGCATAAATACGGTTTTTGCG
>NZ_KE387194.1:4290-115540 GCF_000430685.1 Tuberibacillus calidus DSM 17572
GAAAAATGAGCATAAATGCGGTTTTTGCGCATTTTTGCCCTGGATCTGGTTTGGAAATGCGCATATGCTCCAGTTTTTAACATTTTTAGCTGCAATTTTTCCAGATTATGGAACGCCTGCTCAATTTCGCGGGCTTCACGGCTGAAAAATGAGCATAAATGCGGTTTTTGCGCATTTTCGCACCGGATCGGCTTGACAAGTACGCATACACTCCAGCTTTTTACAGTTTTAACCTTTAAGCATTTAAAAAGGTGTTAGAAAGCTCCGGGCTTCCGGAAACCGTTCCGGGTAAAGAAGATGAGCCAAATGTTCGGCACCGGTCACTAAGCGCGGTGATGGGCGGCAGTACCAACCTTCTTCCAAGACATGGACGCGGTCAGGCTGCGCAAAAGGGGCTCCTTGCCATTCGGGCCGGTTCAATATTTTTGCAATCGGCACATGCTTAGCCGGCACCCCTGTCCAGACGACAAGCGTGTAATCCGGCTTTTTTTCGGCCACCGTTTGCCAGTCGGTTTTCACTTGGTCTTGGGCAATATGGGCAAATATGTTTTCTGCACGAACTACTTCCGACAAATCGGTCAGCCAGTTGTTTCCTCCTGGTGAAAATACCGGCTTCGGCCACCATTCCCAGTAAAGCCGTTTTGCCGGGACATCGAAGGGACATTTTTCGTTAATTTCCTGCAGCCGCTCTTTCATGGCTTGGACGAGGGCAACCGCCTTTTGATAGCAATCGCATGCCTCACCCACCTCTATAATGGTATCATAGATATCGTTCAGGCGGTGCGGGGCGAGAACGAGATAGGGAATGGTCATGGTTTCGAGTTCGGAAACAATTTTCTCCATTCCTGGCACACTAAGTGAAGCGACGATCAAATCAGGATGTAATGCTTTCACTTTTTCTATGTTAATATGTAAATCGGGACCGAGGTCGGGAAGTGACTGCACTTCAGGCGGCCAATCCGAATAATGGTCAACGCCAACGAGTGAATCGGTCAATCCTAAACATGCAAGGATTTCCGTATTGCTTGGACAAAGTGATACAATTCTCATGACGAGCGCTCCTTTTTCCTTTTTATCCATTTTACAAAAAAGAGCCGCCTGTCTCTAATCATTTTAAAAAGAAGGGACATGCCTCATGAAATTGTTTGCGTCAGATATGGATGGCACGCTGTTAAATAAAGACCATGAAATCAGTGAAGAAAATTTGAAAGCTTTGCGTTTTGCGCAATCGCGCGGTGTGGAGCTGGCCATTGCGACCGGCCGCATTTATTATAATGTCGATGATTATTTAAAAAAAGCAGGGCTCAAAGCGGCTATTATCGGGACGAACGGCGCCACCGTCCACACAAAGGAAGGTGAAAAGATTTATGAGGCGCCGCTCGAAAAAGAAGCGCTTATCCCACTGTTTGCGGAACTCGTAAGGCACCAGATTTATTTTACCGTTTTTACGGAAAACGGGAAGTACGGCCACAAACAAGGCATCGATTGGCTCGAAAGCGACTATGAACGATGGAAAAATCACTGGTCAGCCAAAGTTCAAGACATCACTCGCTTTTTGACTCCGAACAAATTGACGAAAGATATGGCCCGCCTTTTTCATGATTATCAAGAAATCTTGGAGCTTAAGGAGACCATTTACAAAGTCGTTGCGTTTTCTTTTGACCCGGAAAAACTCGAAAATGCAAGAGCGGCACTTGGCGATGATGAACGCTTTCACATCGTTTCCTCTGGCAAGGGAAATTTCGAAATTATGGATTGCAAGGCAACGAAAGGGAAAGGGCTGGAAACCTTAGCAAAACATTTGCAAATCCCTCTTCAAGAAACGGTTGCCATCGGCGATAATTATAATGACGCTTCGATGTTTCAGGTAGCGGGCATTAGTGTCGCCATGGGTAATGCGGAACCACCGGTAAAGGCGATGGCCGATTACGTCACCGCCACAAATGAGGAAAATGGTGTGGCTTTAGCGATCCACCGTTTACTCAGCGAGCACCTATAGGTTTGGCCCGATATCTTCGACACAAAGATGGTCCATAAATTTTTATGATGATGAAAGGAGAAAAATCTCATGGTCGAACACATTGTCCTTTTTAAATTTAAGGAAACAACCACTCAAGAGGAAAAAGAAGAAGGTATGAGACGGCTCAAAGCCCTTAAAGACAAATTGCCGGGCATTCTTGATTTACAGGTAGGCCATAACTTTTCTGATCGTGGAAAAGGCTACACTATGGGTCTTGTCGTTCGTTTTGAATCGAAAAAGGCGTTAGAGCATTACGGGCCGTCGCCTGAGCACCAAGCCGTCGTCCAGTATCTGGATCAGATCGGCTGTATTGATAAATTGGCCGTTGATTTTGAGTTTTAAGTGAACATCTAAAATTTCACTTATGGCGTTTTCTGTAAACAGCATTTATAATGAATGCTGTGTCAAAGTCTTCAATCGCTGTCACTTTTACGCAAGGGAGGGAAACTCATGCCAGAACACGGACATCTGATTGCCCAAAACAAAAAAGCCCGCCATGATTATTTTATTGAGGATACGTATGAAGCAGGGATCGTGTTAAAAGGTACGGAAATCAAATCCATCCGTAAAGGCTCGGTCAATTTCAAAGATGCCTTTGCTCGCATCGAAAATGGCGAAGTGTTTTTATATAACATGCATATCGCGCCATATGAACAGGGCAACCGTTACAACCACGATCCTTTGCGGACCCGGAAATTGCTTTTGCATAAAAAGGAAATCAGCAAATTGATCGGTAAAGTGAAGGAAACCAGCTATACGATCGTGCCATTGAAGCTTTATATAAAAGGCGGTTTCGCCAAACTGGAGATTGGGCTCGGAAAAGGGAAGAAAAATTATGATAAACGTGAAACGCTGAAAAAACGAACAGCGGAGCGGCAAATTCAAAAGGCATTGCGCCGGTCGGAAAAAGGCCTGTAAAGATTCTCGAAAATGAGCGGAGGTTTGAAGTTGGGGGCAAACGTCACATTTGGCAGGATTCACTAAAGGTAGAAACTGAAAAAGCCCTTGAATTTATCCACAGGTTTGGTATACTATTAACTGTCAGCCATTGAAGACTGATGCTGTCCAAGAACGTTTCTTTTACATCATGGGGACGTTTTGGATTCGACAAGGGTAGGTCGGATTTAAGTGGCGAGCCGAGGGGGTCGGCCTCGTAAAAACGCCAAAGCCAATAACTGGCAAAGCTAACAACAATCTCGCTTTAGCTGCCTAATTAGCCTAAAGCGGTTCCTCCCTCCATCGCCCACGTGGTAGGGTCAGGGACTCAACGTAGTGGGATACGCCCTGTGTCCGCAGTCCGAGGATAGGGGAAGAGACCAATCGGACTAGCAGCACCGGTGCCTGTCGATAGGCCGACGTGTTCGCGAAAATGGAATATATCGACTACGCTCGTAGAAGCTTAAATTACGATGCCTTTGGACGTGGGTTCGATTCCCACCGTCTCCACCATACATAACGATGGTGGTTTTTTTATACGCTGTGACAGGAACCATAAAATTTCCGTTTGGAAATTTTATGGTTCCTTTTATTTTAAAGGATAAGAATGTATAAAAATTCGGGTCTACCACAGTGATGTAAACTGTGGTATTTTCTATATATGGAAACAAATATACTAAGGCAGATTTTCTTTGATCAACATCAACATAGGGAAGCTTTCAAACGAAAATATAGACGTCGAATCCGCCTTATTGTGATCAAAGAGGTTGAAAAATTTCGTGACTGCGGGGATTTGAAAAAAGGATTTAAACTCTTTGTTTGCGAAGGTTGCCATGATGTACGCAAGGTACCCTATCGTTGTAAAGGACGATTTTGTACCACATGTTCAGTTGGAGAAAGTGAAGAGTGAAGTCGACTATTGACTGAAGATGTTCTTCAAGTCAACCATCGTCATGTTATTTTTACGATTGATGAAGGCTTAAGGAGGGCGGAAGACTTCTCTTTCGGAACTATGTTAAAAAGAGAAAAAACCCCGGCAGATAGCCGCGATTTTGATTATTGAAGGGATTCTGCAATCTTGATTAATTTGTCGGCTTTAATGTTCATACCTCGGACATTAAAGTAACGACCATCTTTCCAAAATATCAGCTGAATAGGATCATGTTCGCCACGCTTAATCAACCATGCATCTACGCCAGCTACTTGAATTTTTTCTCCTTTTGAGAGAACATTCATCGGCTTAACTCTTCCATCATCATCGGATTGAATGATTAACAATTCTTTTCGTTGATACTTTAACTTCTTATCAGCGTCTTTATCCACCCACGCCTGTTTGACAACCTTTAGTCTTTTGGCTCCTTGAATAACTACCTCTGTTTTAGGTTCAAGTTCTTTCACATCTTCCGGAAGCACAGTCGGTTTTTTGGCTTTAAACGACAGTTTATCTTGGGCAATTCCATTAAAACGTTCGACCTTTATTTTTGTATCTTCTGTCACTTTCGTGTTTTGATAGGAATTTGCTGATGTTGCTTTTTCTTGTGAAACAAAACCGGAAATAACAACAGCTAGTGCTGCTCCTACAATACCGCCAATTATGAGATTTTTCTTCTTCATGATAACCCCCCTTATAAGCACATGTACGTTAATCTTTCAAAATCATGGTCAACATGCCAATAGTCCTCGGAATTGTTAGTTGTTACATCAATATACCATCCATAACATGCATTACGCAAATAGGTAGCCGGATGGCTATCGGTTAAGTTATAGTTCCATTCATAATATTGAGTAGAACCTAAATAACCAACATAGACCCTCTCGCAAATTTGCAATTTAATATAAAAAGACTTTCCTACGTGGTAAAATGAAATCATCCTTTAATATAAAGGTCTGATCAGGATGAAATTTTTTACCCGCAGCAAAAGTGTGGTTTGGGTTTTAATCTTCGTCATTACAGTGATTTGGGGTTATTCATGGGTGATGATGAAAGTCTCGTTGGCTTACATGGGACCATTTACGTTCTCGGCTTTCCGTTTTGGGACGGGAGCCATCACCTTATTTATTTCCATCCTTTTATTCAAAATGAAAAGGCCGCCGAAGAAATACATCAAACCGCTCATTGTTCTTGGGATCCTACAAACATCCATTGTCTTTTTACTTGTGATGTACGGCATGCAATTTATTGGCGCGGGTAAGGCTTCGATTTTGCTTTATTCCATGCCCATTTGGAGCACTCTTCTTGCGGTAAGATTTTTAAGGGAACATGTCACGCCATGGCAGGTGGCGGGGAACATCTTAGGATTGGTGGGTTTATTGGCCATTCTCGGCGCAGATCTATGGGCGGGCCAGAATTTACGGTCAATTTTTGGTGAACTGCTGATTGTGCTGGCTGCCGTTTCATGGGGAGCTTCCAATGTTTATTATCGGGTGAAGTTGGAAGAGCTGCCGCGTCTTGTGGTTACCGCTTATCAAATGTTATTCGGCACAATAGGCATAACGCTAGTGGCCTTTATCATGGAATGGGGTGAGCCGGTTAAATTTACTGGCACAAGCCTTTTTCTTATTTTGTTTACGGGTATTTTAGCGAGCGCTCTGTGCTTTTCTTTATGGTTTCTCATACTGAGCTTGATTGACATGGTCACGGCAACCATATCCACGATGCTTGTCCCCGTTTTTGGATTATTTTTGGGATGGCTGTATTTAGATGAAAAATTAACTTTGGGAACCATCACGGGATCCATTTTAATTATTGCGGGTATTGTGATCGCCCAAATGATGAAAAAAGGAGAAAAGAAAAGATCCATCGCATGAATCACGCGAGGATCTTTTTTTACTTATTTGAAAGTATATCATTTTTTGGCCAATATAAGGGTAATGAAAAGGCGCCACATTCGTTTAAAAGGTTTGTACTTTATCTGGCTAGAATAAGGGCATTGAAAGCTCTGTCATTACGTAAAAGGCACGCTTGGCATGAGATTTTTCTTTTTTAGGGCATGTATCTCTACCAATATCCAAAAGCCCTGGCAGAGCCAAGTTGACTTTAGTAGCGCTAACTTTTCTTTATAAAAATAACATGGCGATGGCAATGGGGATAAAACTGTAAAATAAAGCGATGA
Organism: Tuberibacillus calidus DSM 17572; assembly: GCF_000430685.1. Lineage (GTDB taxonomy): Bacteria > Bacillota > Bacilli > Bacillales > Sporolactobacillaceae > Tuberibacillus > Tuberibacillus calidus. Next base: position 10,360 of record NZ_KE387194.1, read on the forward strand.
CACAAAAGCCCATAATGTCACGGATTTTTAAGCCAGCAATAGCAAGGAGCGGCAAAGCCCAAAACGGTTGAATCATATTCGTCCATGCATCCCCCCATGCAATGGCCATAGCCGTTTTTGCCGTATCTGCACCAATTTGCAGTGCCGCTGGAATCATAATCGGCCCTTGAACCGCCCATTGACCGCCGCCGGACGGGACAAAAACGTTCACGATTCCCGCGCTGATAAATGTAAGAAGCGGTAAAGTTGTTTCGTTTGAAATATGAACAAACCACGTAGATAAAGCCGCTGACAGCCCAGAAGCGGTCATCATGCCCATGATGCCGGCGTAAAAAGGGAACTGGATGATGATGCCACCAGCATTTTTTACCCCATCCGCAACAGAATCTAAGAATCGGCGCGGAGTACGATGCAGCAAAATACCGAGGAAAAACATAATAAAGTTCACAATGTTGATGTTTAAATCAAAGCCTTTCGTCACAAAATGATACACAATGTATGCAAGACCAAGTAAGCCAATGATGAGCGAAATGATCCGGCTGTTTTCCAACTTGTCGGCGGGATACATATCTGTCTTGGCAACAGGTTCCTCCGCCGTCTCGGGTTCCATACTTGCTGCCTGAAAAATATGGGCATCATAGTCTTTTATTGGGTCACGCGTTTTCATGATGTACCAATTGAGAAGCGGCAAGGTGACGAGTAAGACAACAACAATAAAAATATTATAGCTGCTAAATAACGTTTCGGTGACGGGAATGACACCGATGGTTTTTTCTAAAAAGTGTCCGGGTGTGGCAATCGTTAACGGTATGGAACCGGAAAATCCGCCATGCCAAACCAAAAAGGCGCTATAAGCACCGGCTATGAGTACACGGTAATCTGCCGTAGGGACCCGTTTGGCAACGTGTACGGCTAGCAGTGCCCCAACAATGAGCCCAAATCCATAGTTAATTAAACAAGCGATAATGGAGACAAATGTGACAAGTAAAATCGCTTGTCCTGGTGTTTTTGCCAGTGAACTTATTTTATATAGCCCTTTTTTTACGGTGGGGGTGTTAGCCAAGACATATCCCGTTACAACCACTAAGGACATTTGCATGGAAAAGCTCAGCAATTCCCAGAAGCCTTCGCCCCAATATTGAACCATGTCGACAGGGCTGTGACCCATGACGACCATGCCTAATACAAAAACAACCAGAGTTAAAATAATTGCAAATAAAAAAGCATCGGGTAAGTATTTTCTTACCAATTGATCAAAGAAATTCGTTAATGTTTTCAATGCTTCTCCCCCTCTTGAATGCGAAAACGCTTACAATTATAAAAATAGCAAATTGTTTGTATACGGTCAACAGCATTGTCATCGCCAGAAGATGCGGTGGATGGAACATAAGAGCTCTTGGTCACCTTTTTTTGGAAAGGTGGCATTTGGTTGATGGCCCATTCATCCGTTCACCGAAAAAGAATCATTGTGTTCGGCTATTTTCGAAGAAGGAATGTCGCAAGAAGGTGCATTAAGATTGACAAAGATACGATAGGGGGGTATAGTATAACTAAAAATGAAGGATGTGTTGATTTGGACAAATTTTTGCATGATCACCCAAGCCAGCCAAGAACCCAAGGGGAAAAGCAAGCGTTAATCAACCGCTTAAAACGAATAGAAGGCCAGATCCGCGGCATCCAAAAGATGATTGAAGAAGATCGTTACTGTATGGATATTTTGGTGCAAATCAGTGCTGTTCAGTCGGCTTTGAAAAATGTCGGCTACTCGATTACCGAACGGCATATACAACATTGTGTCAGCGATGCGATCAAGCAAGGTGACGGAAAAGAAACGATTGCAGAATTAATGGAGGTCTTAAAGCAGTTTACGAAGTAAGGAGGGATTCGGATGGGTGAAACCAAACAGGCAACCCTCAGTGTCACAGGGATGACGTGTGCCGCTTGTTCGAATCGGATTGAAAAAACGTTAAATAAAATGGACGGCGTCGAAGCCCAAGTGAATTTAACGACAGAAAAAGCCACTGTCCAATACGATCCGGAGAAAACCTCGCTTGAAGAGATCACAAAGAAAATTGAGCAGATCGGTTACGGGGTTTTAAGGGAGAAAGCAGAACTTGACGTCTTTGGCATGACGTGTGCGGCTTGCTCAAACCGCATCGAAAAAATGCTGAACAAACAAGCCGGCGTCGCCAGAGCCACGGTTAATTTAACGACGGAAAGTGCCGCAATTGAGTATTATTCCGGATTAGTGGATGTGCAAACTTTAATTGAGAAAATCCAACGTTTAGGCTACGATGCGAAACCAAAGGCTGAAGCCAACGAAAAACAAACTTATAAGGAAAAAGAACTGCAACGCAAGAAGGTTAAACTGATCATTTCGGCCGTCCTTTCCGCACCTTTATTATTAACAATGCTTTTGGAAATGCTTGGTGCCAACTTGCCAGAAATCTTGATGAATCCCTGGTTCCAGTTTACGTTGGCTACTCCAGTACAATTTTATATCGGCTGGCCGTTTTATGTGGGTGCTTTTAAAAACCTCCGGAACGGCGGAGCCAACATGGACGTCCTTGTCGCATTGGGAACGAGCGCAGCCTATTTTTACAGCCTTTATGAAGCCTTTAAAACTATAGGAAATCCGGGATATATGCCGCATTTATATTTCGAAACGAGTGCGGTACTCATGACATTGATTTTATTCGGCAAATATTTGGAGGCAAGGGCGAAAAGCCAAACGACTAATGCCATTTCCGAATTGCTAAATTTACAAGCCAAAGAAGCGCGCGTCATCCGAGACGGCGAAGAAATAATGGTTCCGGTGGAAGAGGTCGTTGTTGGCGATCATTTGATTGTGAAACCTGGGGAGAAAATACCAGTGGATGGATTCGTTGTCAACGGCCGTACGTCTGTCGATGAATCGATGCTCACCGGCGAATCCCTACCTGTGGAAAAAGAGCGCGGCGCCAAACTCATCGGATCGACGATTAACAAAAATGGTGTCATCGAAATGGAAGCAACAAAAGTAGGGAAAGATACGGCCCTTGCCGCCATTATAAAAGTCGTAGAAGAAGCTCAAGGTTCCAAAGCGCCGATCCAACGACTGGCTGATGTGATTTCCGGTTATTTTGTTCCGATCGTTATTGGCATCGCTGTCCTAACCTTCTTGATCTGGATCATCTTTGTTGCGCCTGGCCGATTTGAACCGGCATGGGTTGCGGCGATTGCTGTCCTTGTGATTGCCTGTCCGTGTGCACTGGGCCTGGCAACGCCAACCTCGATTATGGTCGGCACCGGAAAGGCCGCTGAAAACGGCATCCTATTTAAAGGTGGAGAACACCTGGAAAGAACCCACCAAATCGAAACCATTGTATTGGATAAAACGGGAACCATCACGAAAGGGAAGCCGGAAGTCACCGATTTTACGGGGGATAGAAAAACCCTACAGTTATTAGCGAGTGCGGAAAAAGGTTCGGAACACCCGCTGGCAGGTGCGATCGTGGCGTACGCGGCGGAGCACGAAATCGAATGTTTACCTGTCGATGATTTTCGCGCCATCCCCGGCCAAGGCATCGAAGCGAAAGTTTCTGGAAAACACGTTCTTGTCGGTAACCGCAAGCTATTGCGGGATTATCATATCGCCATGGAAGAATATGAAGCGCAATTAGCCGAATATGAAACAAACGGCAAAACCGCGATGGTGATCGCCGTCGACGGACAATGTCGGGGACTCGTGGCGGTCGCCGACACTATTAAAGAAACGGCACCCAAAGCGATCAAGCAGTTAAAGGATATGGGGATTGAAGTGATCATGTTGACCGGCGACAACGAAAGAACGGCAAAAGCGATTGCCAAACAGGTGGGCATTGATCGCGTGATCGCTCAAGTCCTTCCCGAACAAAAAGCCGATAAGGTTAAAGCCCTTCAAGACCAAGGAAAAAAAGTGGCGATGGTTGGCGATGGCGTTAATGATGCCCCCGCGTTGGTTACCGCCGACATCGGCATGGCCATAGGCACTGGGACGGAAGTGGCCATTGAAGCAGCCGATGTGACGATTCTCGGCGGGGAGTTATTACTCATACCGAAGGCCATTAAGATTAGCCATGCCACGATCCGCAATATCCGACAAAATTTGTTCTGGGCATTTGGGTATAACACGGCGGGAATACCAATTGCAGCCTTTGGTTTGCTTGCTCCGTGGATTGCCGGCGCCGCGATGGCACTGAGTTCCGTAAGTGTTGTCACCAATGCCCTTCGTCTGAAGCGAGTGAGGTTGTAAAGTAGTTTTTCTAAACTAGCCTTAAAGGGTTTGCGACCTAAATCAAGAAAAACGCGCGTCATTCTAAAAATTATTCCCTTTAACATGCCAGGATATGGGCTACGTAAGTTCCGCCTTCACTTAAATGGGTTCTTGGTTTTCCTTATAAAAGGGGGTGAAAACGAGTGGAAAAGAAAACGTTGAACGTTCAAGGTATGACATGCGGACATTGTAAAATGGCTGTTGAAGGCGCTTTGAAAAAACTGGACGGAGTATCCAGCGCCGAAGTGAATTTGGAGGCCGCTAATGTCGCAGTCACTTATGACGAATCAAAAGTCACCGTTGAGGCGATGAAAGAAGCCATTGAAGATCAAGGCTATGAAGTCGTCCTTTGAGATAGGGATAAAAACGGCTGGTTTTCCGTTCGGGAAATCAGCTGTTTTCACTTGTAGTATAAGAAAACATTAAAAATCGGCTAAATCAAGTCCTCTAATTGGGCGGTATGTATACGCTACGCAGTTGTAGGTGTGAGTGGCTGTCCTGTGTTCTATCTGCCATTTTGGACTGAAAAATTTTTTGAAATGGTATTTAGCTTGAATTTACTGGAAGAACAAGCCTGATTTGAGGTTAGAATTTCCAATAACTGTATCCTAATGACCATTTTGACAAGGTAAAGGGACCAAAACGGCCTTTAGAGAGGCTCTATCTGCCATTTCGGGCTGTAAATTTTTTTGAAATGGTATTTAGCTTGAATTTACTGGAAGAACAAGCCTGATTTGAGGTAATAATTCCTAGAAACTGTATCCTAATGACCATTTTGACAAGGTAAGAGGACCAAAATGGCCTTTAGAGAGGCTCTATCTGTCATTTTGGGCTAAAAATTTTTTTGAAATGGTATTTAGCTTGAATTTATTGGAAGGACAAGTTTGATTTGAGGGTAGTTTTCCCAATATCTGTATCCAATTGGTCATTTTGAGATGGGAAGGCGCTCAAAATGGTCTTTAGAGAGGCTCTATCTGCCATTTTGAGTTGAAAATTTTTTCAAAATGGTATTTAGCCTGAATTTATTGGAAAAATGAACCCGATTCGAGCCATATTTTCCTAATAACTGTATCCCAAAAGCCATTTTGGAGTAAGAGACGATCCAAAATGGCTTTTAACGCGATTCGAATCACGCCATCGTTTTAGAAGAAAAATAGCAGCGAAAACAGTTAAATTTTTTTTTGAAATCTAGTAGAATAGTTTTTGACAAGCTAAATTTGTACAGAAGGAGAAAACCATGGCTTACAATAATTTAATCGCTCGTGTGGAATTAACGCATGTCTCGTTTGGTGAAGTGGCCTCCGTCATTGGCAAAGCGGGCGGCGATATCATTTCTATTGACGTGATTAGCTCAAGCGGTGAAACATCCGTACGCGATATCACCATTGAAGTGAGGGACGCAGATGAGGAGCAAGTTTTAGAAAGCTTGCGCGCGACCCCGGGCGTCAAAATTATCAATGTTTCGGATCGGACATTCCTTGCCCACTTGGGCGGTAAAATCGCCATGAAATCAAAAATTCCGATTAAAAACCGTGACGATTTATCGAGGGTATACACTCCGGGCGTTGCGCGTGTGTGCGCAGCCATCCATGAAGATGAAAGGAAAGCCTATTCTCTGACAATCAAGCGAAATACGGTCGCCGTCATTTCCGACGGAAGTGCCGTTCTTGGTCTCGGAAATATCGGTGCGCTGGCTTCAGCCCCGGTTATGGAAGGAAAAGCGATGTTATTCAAGCAATTGGCGGATGTTGATGCCTTCCCGATTTGTTTGAACACCCAAGACACTGAGGAAATTATTCAGACGATCAAAAACATCGCCCCGATTTTTGGTGGCATTAACCTTGAAGACATCAGTTCGCCGCGTTGCTTTGAAATTGAAGAAAGATTGTCTAAAGAGTTGGATATCCCCGTTTTTCATGATGACCAACACGGGACCGCTGTCGTTGTCATTGCCGGGCTTTTAAATGCGTTAAAAGTTGTCGGAAAGCAAATGGATCAAGTACGCGTCATTGTGAATGGCATCGGTGCAGCTGGGGTGGCGATTTGTAAAATGCTGATCAATGCCGGCGTCAAAAGACTTGTGCCCATTGACCGCGATGGTGCCATCGTGCGCGGGGGAACCTATCAACATCCCATGTGGCAATGGCTTTCGGAGCAAGAACAGGTTGAAGCCCAAGAAGGCACGCTTAAGGATCTCATTCGTGATGCTGATGTTTTCATCGGGGTGTCTCGCGGCGGCATTTTAAATGTCGAGGATGTTAAAAAAATGGCGCCGGATCCGATTGTTTTTGCGATGGCTAATCCGGACCCGGAAATTTCACCGGAGGAAGCTCTGGAGCATGTGCGCGTGTTTGCGACCGGTCGGAGTGACTATCCGAACCAAATCAATAACGTTTTAGTTTTCCCTGGAATTTATCGAGGCGCACTCGACTGCCGCGCAAGCGTCATCAATGAACCGATGAAATTGGCAGCCGCAAGAGCGATCGCTTCTGTGGTCACCAATAGTGAATTGAATGAACAATACATCATCCCAAGTATCTTCAATGAACAAGTGGTTTCGAAAGTCCGCCATGCCGTGATTGAAACCGCAATTCTGACGGGGGTCGCCCGCCGTATCCCGCCGGAATTCAGATAAAATATTCAATAAGTCCTTGCGATCATGAGGTTGACTCAAAGGGGTTTTGCCCCGAGCTTTGAGTCAACCTTTTTTGTATTGGGAAGAAAGTCATTCATTTTTCAGACTAGCATAGGTGCAACTGGTTTAGCTTTCGCCCAAAAAGCTGGCCCTGGTAAGAAATTTTTTTCATTTGTCAAGCTAGCATGAGAGTAACTATGGGTCTGCTATCGCTTAAAAGGTGTGGTAGAGCCAAGTTTTTTTATTAGCCAATCAGCTCATTGCAAGATTTGCGCATCACTTTTTACCATGTGTTTTGTCACTGATCGGACCCTGTGGTATAGCTGTTAAGGTTTCAAGGCATATTAGTCAATAGTTAAAGAATGTTTATAAGCGAAAGGGCGGCGACATTCGTTGTACATAAAAAACGTCATCGCAACGATCAAAGAACGTGTGAACCTCGATCGTCACTTACCACCGGAGACTTTTTCTTTGTTTGGCGATCTCTTCGAAGATGCCGATTTGAATATTTCCTACGATGATATGGCAGACGCTGAATCGCTCATGCGCGATGCCAAATCACCACAATCCCCTTAATACAAATCCGAAAGAATATTTCTTACACGGATGTTACGCCCGTGGTACACACATGTGAACGCTATTCAATATTGTTGCTCAAGGTTTGAACGATAGACTATTGGAGGTCACCATGAAACAAACCATTGCTGATTTACTGATTGATGCTCTTGTTCGTGCTGGTGTCAAAAGAATTTATGGCATCGTTGGGGATTCCCTTAATGCCGTTCTGGACTCGATTCGCCGCTCAAAAAAAATCCAGTGGATTGGCGTTCGCCATGAAGAAGTGGCGGCGTTTGCTGCAGGTGCGGATTCCCTTCTCAGCGGAAGCATTGCCGTATGTGCCGGCTCAAGCGGACCGGGAAATTTACATTTGATCAATGGGTTGTATGATTGTCATCGAAGCCGTATTCCTGTGTTAGCCATTGCAGCACATATTCCGAGTAATGAAATTGGCAGTGAATATTTTCAACAAACCAACCCCCAAGAGCTGTATCGCGAATGCAGTGTTTTCAGCGAGGTGCTAACACGCCCGGAACAAATGCCGCGCATGGTGACGATTGCCATGCAACACGCCATTTCAAGAAAAGATGTTTCCGTACTCGTGCTTCCCGGTGATGTTGCGGCGCTTCCGGATGATGAGTCCGTCCCCAAGGAAGTCATTCATGTCACCCATCCCGTCGTTCGCCCGTCTGATGAAGAAATTAAAAAGCTCTCTGAATACCTGAATAAAGGCGAGCGCATCACTTTGTTATGCGGAGCCGGTTGTGAGGGCGCTCATGACGAACTGATGGCACTTTGTGATCGGCTAAAAGCGCCGATGGTCATTGCCCTAAGAGGGAAAGAACATCTGGAGTATGATAATCCCTATTCTGTAGGTTTAACAGGGCTCATCGGTTATTCGTCCGGTTTTCACGCCATGATGGACTGTGATGTTTTACTCATGTTGGGGACCGATTTTCCATACCGGCAATTTTTTCCGAAAGAAGCCGATATTCTTCAAGTCGACATTCGGGCAGAGCATCTTGGGCGGCGTGCCAATCTGACGATGGGGGTTTGCGGGGATGTCAAAGAAACGGTTGAGGCATTATTGCCCCATGTAAACGAAAAGACCGATGACCGTCATTTAAGAAAATATGTTGCTCACTATCAAAAAGTGCGCCGCAGCCTTGACGCATTGGCGGATGGCAAGCCGGGGCGCAAACCAATTCACCCTCAATTTTTAACGAAAGTCGTTAGCGACCACGCCAAGGAAGATGCTGTGTTTACATGTGATGTAGGCACGCCGACGTTATGGGCGGCGCGCTATTTGAAGATGAACGGAAAAAGGCGGCTCTTAGGTTCGTTTAATCACGGGACGATGGCAAATGCCATGCCGCAAGCAATCGGTGCGCAGTGTGCTGACCCCAAAAGGCAAGTGATCGCATTATGCGGCGATGGCGGGCTTTCAATGTTAATGGGTGATTTATTGACGATTCACCAATATCAATTGCCGATTAAGATCGTGGTTTTTAACAACAGCGCATTGAGCTTTGTGGAGCTTGAAATGAAAGCCGCCGGTTACTTAGAGACAGGCACAGAACTCGTTAATCCGAATTTTGCCTCCGTCGCGCAAGCCATCGGCATTACCGGAATAAGGGTTGAAGACCCTGGTGACCTGGAAGCAGCGGTCGATCGGGCCTTTACCATGGACGGCCCCGTGCTGCTGGATGTCCTAGTCAACCGCCAAGAACTTTCACTGCCGCCGAAAATCAACTTTGAACAAGCGCATGGTTTTACCCTCTGGATGCTGAAAGCCGTCCTGAACGGTGAAGGCAGCAAATTGGTGCAATTGGCTAGAACGAATTTATTGCGCTAGCTGATGTCACCGTATGAAACAGGGATTTCTAAGAAAATCCGCGAAATGATCCATACGGATACACCTTATTTCTTGAATTTTTTGTGTCGCCGGTACGAAAAATTGGGAAAGACGAGTGGATTGCTGTATATTGGAATCGAAAAAAGAACCGGAATGAGGGTGGAGCACATGGCATTCTCAGTCAGTAAAGAAGCGGCAGAATGGTTTAAAGAAGAACTTGGTGTCGGTCAAGGGGACTATGTCCGCTTTTTTATAAAACTTTATGGCGGTATTCCAACCGCCCATCCGGACTATTATTTGGGGGTTACCGTCGGAAAAGAAGGGGAACCGGCCATTAAAGATGTCGTAGATGGCATCACCTTCTATTTTAATGCGGATGACGCCTGGTTCCTGAATGAATACCAGCTGAAAGTGGTCATGGGTAGTGATGAAGTGGAGTATATTTTTGACTCCGCGAAGTGAATTTGGAGATCATAAAGCAACTGACCCAAAGCACTTTCACACTGGCATGACCTATTCGGTTTGATTCGGGATTTTAACGAGAAACCGACTAAAAATTCCGCATCACCGTGCCAAGTTCAGGGCTTGAGGCTCAGCCCTGTAGGCATTGTCGCTCATGCGTTAAGATGAAAGCGGGTTAAACTTTTTAAAAGGAGATGTCGGCATGGAAAAGTTAACTTTAGATGTTCAAGGAATGTCTTGTAGCCACTGCGTTCAGGCCGTAACGAAAGCCTTGAATGAAATCGGCGTCCGTGACGTCAAAGTGGATCTTGAGTCTGGTAAAGTCGATGTCCAATACGATCCAGCCAAAGTCACCATCGACCAAATGAAAGAAGCCATTGAAGATCAAGGCTATGACGTGCTTTAAGCGCGTCCACTCCGCCACCTGTTTCATAAAAAGCGACGAACGGCTCCGCTATAACGCGGTGCCGTTTTTACTTTATGGGATAAGAAAATTTTCCCAAAAGACTTGCGCTATGGCGGCTATTCAATAGATGAAATAGTAGTGCCTTACCAAAATATGAATTATACTAAAGTAGATTAATGAGAATCGCACGGACATTGAAGACCTTTTAACAGTGAGGAGCGGAAAAGTGACGGAGACCAAACGTTTTCATCGTGCCTTCGGGGTATATGGCATATGTTATCAAGAAGGAAAGCTGCTCGTCATTAGTAAAAACGGCGGTCCATATATCAACCGGTACGACTTGCCCGGCGGCAGCTTGGAAGACGGGGAACCTTTGCTACATGCTCTAAAGCGCGAGTTCCACGAAGAAACCGGTTTTGACATTGCCGTTGAGAAAAACATCGGGGTTTGTGACTTTATGCTGCCTTGGCAATGGAAAACATTTACCGATGTCCACCATATTGCCGTCTTTTATTTAGTTAACATTATCGGCGGCACATTATCCACACCGAAAATTTTTGAAGGTCAGGATTCCGACGGCGCATTATGGATTTCGGAAGAAGAAGCGACCATTGATACGGCATCACCGTTAGTGCTTGCCGCATTCGCTTGGCTCCGAAAGGGAGAACTGGATTTGAATGTTATTAAGTATGACAGTTGGAAAATCAAAAGAGAGGCGGCATCTCCCTTAAAGGAGTGACCGCCATTTTAAATATGATTGGCTTAGCGGCCGAACCGTTATATAATGTGTAGAAAATGTTTCTTAAGGACTGTGATATCATGAAAACTGCATTTCTTGGACCTGAAGCAACCTTTACAGAGATGGCAGTGAAAGCCGTCTTTCCCGACACTGAAAGAATCGCTTGCCAGACGATTCCTGATTGTTTGGAAGCCGTAAAAAACAATCAAGCGGATGCAGCGGTCATTCCTTTAGAAAATGCGTTGGAAGGATCCGTAAATGTCAGTGTGGATTATTTGTATCACGAAGAAAATCCGCCGATTCGGGGAGAAATCATCGTTCCGATCAAACAACATCTGATGGTCCACCCGCACCATGCACAGAATTGGGAAAAGGCAATAAAAATAGTCTCACACCCCCATGCCCTTGCCCAATGTCATAAGTTTCTCCGTTCTCATTTTCAAAAGGCCGTGATTGAACCGATGAATTCAACGGCTGCTGCCGCTAAATATGTGAGTGAGCATCCGGAAGGTAACTATGGAGCCATTGCCAATCAATTGGCGGCTGAAAAATACGGGTTGACGATCGTCAAGGCGGATATTCAAGATTATACCGTTAATCATACGCGATTCATCGCTTTATCCGATCGCCCGTTGAAGTTTGCCCTTTCCTCATCGGTGGTAAAAACATCTGTCATGGTTACGCTTGCTTCAGATCGAGCGGGCAGTTTAAATCAAGTGCTCTCGGCTTTTGCTTGGCGCAATCTCAATTTAAGCAAGCTGGAATCCCGCCCGCTAAAAACCGGCCTCGGGAATTATTTTTTTATGATCGATATTAATCATTCCTTGAATGAGCCGCTTTTGCAATTTGCATTAGAAGAAATCAGAGCCCTCGGATGTACTGTTAAGATCTTGGGAAGTTATAAGAGTTATGCGGTGGAGTCGCCATGAAAAACCAAGCCGCATGACTCGTCTTTTAGTAAAATAAAATACAGATTGATACCACTGACAATGAAAAATACATAAGCGGTGGTTCTTCTTCAAAGAGGATCCGTGTGTAAAAATAATAGTAGGGGTGAGGCAGTTGTTTAACGACTTTAAGCCTGAGGAAGGCCGGCCGGTGTATATCCAACTTAAGGAGTATTTGAAACGCTTGATCACAAACGGCCATCTTCCAGAGCATACGAAACTGCCGTCAACCCGTGAAATGAGTGAACTCGCGGGAGTCAGCCGCAATACGGTACTTGCTAGTTATGGGGAGTTGGAACAAGAAGGGCTCGTCTATCCGGTAAAAGGCAAAGGCCATTTTGTTGGAAAAGTCACCACCGAGAAGTCCCCGGAAGCGAGTCTCGATTGGGAAAAGAAGCTCAATGATGATGTGCGCATCGCGTGTGACATGGATTTAATGAAACACGGCGTTCGCTGGGAAAAAGGTATGATCGCCTTTAACAGCATTGCGCCTGATGAAAAACTGTTTGATGTTGAAAATGTGAAAAGAGCGTTTCTCAACCGGATGGCCATTGAGGGGCAAGTGGTTTTAAATTACGGCTATGCCAAAGGCTATAAACCGCTGATTGATTTACTTTTTCACTATATGGAAGTGAAGGGTGTCGATCTCACTGGCAAAGACATCCTGATGACAAACGGTTTTACAGAGGGGTTGGACATTGTTTTATCCGCCTTGTGTAAGAAAAGCGGGCGCATTATTTGTGAAAACCCCACCCATCAATCGGCATTGAAGCTGTTTCGCCTGCACGGGTATGTCGTCCATGGGATTCCCATGGAAGAGGATGGCGTCTCGATCGAGCAACTGAAAGAGGCGCTCTCTCAATCAGACTATGATTTGGCGTATTTTATTCCGTCCTATCATAACCCAACTGGCATCGTCACATCCTCAGAAAAACGCATGGCGGTGATGAACCTGTTTTCCCATTACGACATCCCCATCATTGAAGATGGGTTCAACGAAGAGTTGCGGTATTCCGGATCCCACTTTTCACCGCTTTTGGCCATTGCTGGTCAAGGTAATAATGTCGTCTATATCAGCAGTTTTTCGAAAATCCTTTTTCCCGGTTTGCGCGTCGGCTGGATTCTTGCCGATCGATATCTTATTGAGCAGTTGGAAAGCGTCAAACGAGCCCGAACCATCCATACCTCAACGTTAGATCAAGCGCTGTTGTATCAGTATATGCACGACGGGTATTTTGAAAAATATTTGAAGAAAGCCAAAGCCGTTTATAAACGAAAATATGAATGCGCCTGGGCGGCATGCCAAAAATATATTCCTTATAAGCGTTTAACAGGTGACGGGGGCTTGCATCTTTTTGTTGAGTTAGAAGATGGTGTGGACGCGCGAACATTATTAAGACAGTGTTATGCAAAAGGTGTCGTTTTCTCACCCGGTGATGTTTTTTATACGAACGGTGGTGGCAAAAACACCTTCCGTCTCGGCTTTTCCCGCTTGAGTGAAGCGGAGATCCGTCTTGGCATTCAACGGATCGGCGACACTTTAAAAAATATGTTGGAGGCTAGAACATGAAAGTTGGCGTAGTCATGGGGGGCATCTCCTCCGAAAGAGACGTATCTTTAATGACCGGTCAGGAAATGATCGCTCATCTAGATCAAACGAAGTATGACGTTATTCCGGTGCAAATTGATAAGAAGGAAGATTTATTCGCGAAGGCCAAAGACTTAGATTTGGCTCTAATCGCCCTGCACGGGAAGTTCGGCGAAGACGGCACCATCCAAGGCACGTTGGAAACGCTTGGCGTCCCTTATACCGGAAGCGGCGTGTTATCAAGCAGCTTGTGCATGGATAAAAATATGTCCAAGAAAATCATGCGTTTCGAAGGGATTCCGACACCGGATTGGGTCTGTTTTTCAAGGGAAGACGAAGTCCCTTATGCGGAGCTAGAAAAATTGGGATACCCACTAGTCGTCAAACCCAACTCCGGCGGCTCCAGTGTCGGAGTGAAAATCGTTAAAGACCAAGACGCTTTATTATCGGCCATTAAAGAAGTTTTTCAATGGGATAGCGAAGTCCTCATCGAACAATATGTGAAAGGCGATGAAATCACGTGTGCGGTGTTGGACGGTAAGCTCCTTCCCGTATTATCCATCCGGCACGCCGGCGAATTCTTCGATTATCAGTCCAAATATAATGATGCCCGAACGATTGAAGAGCCCATCGAGCTTCCCGAGGCGCTTCAGGACAAAGTGGCCAAAGCAACCCTCGATTGTTATCGCGCGCTAAAGTGCAGCGTGTATGCGCGCATTGATATGATGGTGAAAGAAGGCATTCCCTATGTGATGGAGGTCAACACATTGCCGGGAATGACGAAAAACAGCTTATTGCCCAAAAGCGCCCGGGCCGCCGGCATCTCATACAGCGAATTGCTTGACATGATCATTCAAACCTCGCTCAGAGTAAGACAAAGTGAAGGGCTGTAATAAGATTAAAAAACAACTTGGGATAATGGGCATGTGACCCATTCCAATAACCACCCCGTATCACGCTAAAAGTGGTACGGGGTGTTTCGTTTTACAAGTAGGGAGTCAAAAAAATTCTCAAACCATCATTAGAGTCTTCTTTCAACCAGGTTTTCGATTTTCCGTCATGTTTTAGCATATTACCGACGGATTTTGATGATTTACCTTCATGTTTTAGCATTTTACCGTCAGATTTTGATGATTTACCGCCATGTTTCAGCCGTTTACCGTCAAGTCTTGGGGATTTACCGTCATCTTTTAGCATTTTACCGTCAGTTTTTTTAAATTTACCGCTGGATGGAAACAATTCTGAATTTTTAAGGCGAAAAATACGCCTCTCGAGATCTCCCGGGGGGTGTTTTTATGAACTGTCATGACTCGCTAACATTTTTCCATCAAATAAAGTTTGAAAAACGCTAAAGATGATTGTCAAAGAAGAACGAGGGGATTAACATGGGAAGTGTAACCAATGAAGAGAGGACGTTGGCCATGGAAACCATTCGCAACATTTTTTGCGTCGGAAGAAACTATGTCGAACATGCCAAGGAATTGAACAACGCCGTCCCGTCATCCCCATTTATGTTTACCAAACCGACCCATGCTTTGGTAAAAGCAGACGGTCAAGCGATTCACTTGCCAAAGGGCGCTGGCGCCATCCATTACGAAGCGGAATTGGTGCTATATATCTCCAAGCCGTATGAGAAAGGGATTCGGGTCGATGACATTGTCGACAAAATGGCCTTGGGCATCGATTTTACGTTAAGAGACATCCAAACGGAGTTGAAAAAGAAAGGCCTGCCGTGGCTTCGGGCAAAAGGCTTTAAAAATTCCGCCGTTCTTACCCGTTGGCTTGCTTTTCCCGGCATTGAACCATTGAAAGATACCGATTTTGTTTTACTGAAAAATGATGCAGAGGTTCAGCGTGGCAACATCAAGGAGATGATTTTTGATCCGCAAACTTTAATTGATTTCGCGGGCGAGCATTTTGGCCTCGGACCTGGGGATCTCTTATACACCGGCACGCCTTCAGGAGTCGGTGCGGCGGAAACCGGCGACCGTTTTACGTTAAAATGGGGAAATGATGTTTTAGGGACATTTTCCATCGAGTAAAAAGAATCGAACAGCCGTCTCATTGGAGGCGGTTTTTTGCGGATAAGAACGTCTGTCGTTTTTTGGGCCAGCATCAGGATAACAAAGGCTCCGCCTACAAGCGGAGCCCAGTTTTCTTAAATTCCCTTTATATCGTCCAATCGCCGATCATCCTCATAAGCTGGATACCTTCAATAATGGAAGCACTTGTGACTTCAATGAAAAAGCACTAATTATTTAATGTTTTAACCGAAACAATGTATTTTTGATACCATTTCTCCCAATTTTCTTTAGGGAAAACAGCGTGAGATTTCCCATTTAATAAATCCAGTAAATGGAAAAACAAGGACAAAAACTGTAAATAACTGGAGCATATGCGCAAATTCAGGCCGAACGGCCACCGAAAATGAGCAAAAACCCGATTTATGCGCAATTTTAAGGCTCAAGCAGATTATATTTATGGTTTTATTGTAACGGTAACCTAGGGGGAAGATGTCTGACCATGAGGCTTTGTTCCCGTCATTCATAGCCTTTTTCCAACACGTTTTATTTAGGAAAACGAACCTTTCCATTCGTCCGCTTAAAAAAGGTTTCCTGATGGTCTTCAACGCCAGCCACGCATTATTTTTGATAGTTAAGTTCCCAAATCACACCATAACGGTCGACCACAATGCCATACCGCGCTCCCCACATGGTATCCTGCAATTCCATCTTGATTTGTCCTTCTTTAGAAAGGGCTTCGTAAACGCGATTGATCTCGTCTTCACTATCCATTTGAAGAGCGAGTTGAATATGGTACCCTTTAATCGGCTCCTTTCCGAAAATATCAACGAGGTAGATGACGCAAGCTTCATTAATATGCAATTCAGCATGGATATACTTGCCTTCATGGCCCTTAAACATCTCGATGCCGTCGGCGAGCTGGGCGTTTCGGACTTCGCCACCGAAAATGCCTTGATAGAAATCGAGAGCTTCCTTGCAATTTTCTACAGTAATATGTGGAATGATTTGTTTCATTCTGTTACCCCCATATCGATCTCATTTGCCTTTCAAATATAATATTATCTTTTAAAATGGCAAAAATAAATATAGGAAAAAGAAGGAGTAATTCGCGATGACTTTCAAAAAGGAATATGAAATACAAACAAAACGAATCCTCGACCACTTAGAACAGTCGCAAGTATCCCTAAGCGATATGGACAAGTCCCTGATTGAAAAAGCTGTCAGGGAAGCCTATGGCGCCGGCTATGAAGATGGTCTGGCCGATGGGAAGGAAATCTCCGAACACCCCATTTCCGGATGATGTTCACCCGCGTCGTAAAATTTACGCGCACTTGTAAAGTAAATTTTATATAAGATAAACCAGGCATACGACCCGGCCTTCTTTGTTTAGAGATGTTCCCATTTAAAGACCCTTTTACGCAACGTTTTCGCGTGTTGGAAGCTTAAAAAAGTCGCGCAAAGGCGTTTGGACTCGTGATACGCGTTTATATTTTTCTAATATCTGGTTGCAGCGCGATGTTTTGGCCGCCGTTGATCCAAAAAATGTTGCACTTCCACCTTTTACGCAACGTTTTCGCGTGTTGGAAGCTTAAAAAAGTCGCGCAAAGGCGTTTGGACCCGTGAATTGCTTTTATTTTTTTCTAATATCTGGTTGCAGCGCGATGTTTTGGCCGCCGTTGATCCAAAAAATGTTGCACTTCCACCTTTTACGCAACGTTTTCGCGTGTTGGAAGCTTAAAAAAGTCGCGCAAAGGCGTTTGGACTCGTGATACGCGTTTATATTTTTCTAATATCTGGTTGCAGCGCGATGTTTTGGCCGCCGTTGATCCAAAAAATGTTGCGCTTTCACTTTTTGCGCAATGTTTTTGTGTGTCGGAGGCTTAAAAAAGTCGCGCAAAGGCGTTTGGACCCGTGAATTGTGCCTTGATTTCCCTAATATCTGGTAGCTGCACGACGTTTTGGACACCATTGAACCGAAAAACGTTGCGATTCCATCTTTTGCGCAACGTTTCCGTGTGTCGGAGCCCTAAAAAAGTCGCGCAAAGGCGTTTGGATCCTAGCATCGCGTCTGATTTTTCCCAATTTCTGGTTGTAGCGCGACGTTTTGGACGCCATTGAACCGAAAAACGTTGCGCTTCCTCTTTTTGCGCAACGTTTTCGTGTGTCGGAGCCCTAAAAAAGTCGCGCAAAGGCGTCTGGACCCGTGAATCGTGCCTTGATTTCCCTAATATCTGGTTGCAGCGCGACGTTTTGGACGCCATTGAACCGAAAAACGTTGCGCTTCCTCTTTTTGCGCAACGTTTTATCATGTCCGAAGCTTAAAAATATCGCACAAAGGCAAAGCCGTAGTTGTGTCATGCTAGCCTGAAAAAGGATAGGTCACTTACCGGAAAAATAAAAACGGGGATTGTCCCCGTTTTTCATGAAGCTTTTTTCGCCCAATCCTCTTTCAAATTGGCCTGATAGTCAAAGCCTTTCCGTTTACCCTCCCATTTACCGATGAAAAATAAGGCTGTTCCTATGATTGCCCAGCCAATGAGCATCGGTGCGACGGAAAGTATCATTTGAAAACTGAATACGGCAAGCACCACGAAGGCAAAACAGCCACAGATAACCATCCATTTTTTTGACGGTTTAAAAAGAGCGGTTTCCAATAATGCCGGCCGGACATATGGGAGGGCGATCATGGCGATGGCATGTCCCATATACATCAGAAACATTCCCTGTAAAGATATGTTGATAATAAAATCCAATGTTTTCGTCCAAAGCAACCCAATGACAAGAAGCGTATTTACTGTTAATGACAGATGAGGCGTGCCAAATTTTTTGTTAACCAATGCCAAAACAGATGGGACGGTTCGGTCCTCTGCATAACTGAACAGCATGCGGCTTACGACCATCATGATCGAATTTAAAGTCGTGGCAAAAGCCATGATGATACCGATGACGACAATCCATTTGGCCCATCCCGGTAAATAAACGGCCGCCACATCGGCCATCGCACTTTGCGATTTAGCTAGAATGTCCGCCGGCAGAACCCCAAAAGCAACCCAAGACACTAAAAAGTAAATAGCCATCGTGATGAGCGCCCCGCGCAACATCGTTCTCGGCAGGGCTTTTTGTGGATTTTTCATTTCTCCCCCAGTTTGTGCGAGCTGTTCAAAGCCGAAATAGGCAAAAAACAACGAAGGAAGGATGCTAAAGAATCCATGCCACCCATGGGGAAGGATGGGGGTGTAGTTTTTCAGGTGTACAGCAAACAACCCTGGTAAGACGAGAAAGCCGATGGAAACCAAAAGGATAATCGACATCCATAGTTGTATGCGTCCGAACCATTTAACACCGATTAAGTTCAGCAAGTAAAAAAAGAGCACGAAGACGGTTGCAAGTAGCAGAGAATGTCCCCAACCTAACAAACTGGTCACATAATCGCTGAAAGACAGCGCGATGACCGCCATGACGCCAATTAAAGCGATATATTGAAACCACATAAAGATAAATCCAACGAAGTGACTTTGAAAAGTACGGCTGATATGGACGTAGGCACCGCCGGGCTTTTTCCCCAATGGACTGCTTAAAAAAATTAAGTAAGCAAGGGCGGAAGCCAGTAAAACCGGTAACAGGGCGATATAACCGAATGGAACAGATGGCCCGGCCTCTGCGCCAGCTTGGCCTGTGACGACAAATATCCCGGAACCAATCATTCCGCCGATCACTAATGCGTAACCGTGCCAGCTGCTGAGTTCCCTGCGAAGTTTGTTCATATTGTTGTCTCTCCCTTGTCGTTGTTTGACTTTTGGCACTTTCGCAGTTTTATGCATAAATGCTTTTAAGCATTAAAGTAACTGGTTATACTATAAGGCATGTCTTTCAATTCGTCAACTAAAGAATCATTTTCGACTTCCGTAGTCTGTTCGATTCCTCTCTTTAGGACAAGTTAGATTCATAATCTTTAATCGAATTTGGTGTGGGAATAAGATAATTGTTAATGATAATTATTATCATCTAAAAATATAATTATTTATATTGATTATAATTTAAAATGGGAATATAATGGAGAAAAGCAAGGCTAAATATCAAGTTTTTTTAAACTCGAATATAAAATGTATAATGATTCTTATTCTCAATTAAGGTGGTGTTTACATGCATCTCCACATGGCAGAATACGCCAAAATTTTCACTAAAAATAATAATAATACTAAAGTAAAATATATTTTAAATGAGCATGGTGAGCTGATTGCAGCACTCACAAGCGGTTTACTCATGCTGATCGGATGGCTTTTAACCTATGAAAATACGATTTTTTCCATTGTTTTCTTTATCATTGCGTTTGTGATCGGCGGTTATGCGAAGGCGAAGGAAGGCATCACGGAGACCATCGAGAAGAAAACCTTAAACGTGGAACTTTTAATGTTTTTGGCAGCGATTGGGTCCGCTTTGATTGGCTATTGGTGGGAAGGCGGTGTACTGATTTTCATTTTTGCATTGAGCGGGGCGCTTGAGACCTATACGACAAATAAAAGCAGAAAAGAAATCTCATCCCTGATGAATATCCAGCCGGAAAAAGCGACGCGCATCGAAGACGGAGAAGAACGAGTGATTCATGCCAAGGAACTCGCAGTCGGTGACCGAATTATTGTAAAACCCGGGGAACGCATTCCGGCGGACGGCGTGATTCTCAAAGGGGAAACCACGGTCGATGAATCGGCTATTACAGGAGAAAGCCTCCCTGTGATGAAGTGTAAGAATGACGAGGTGTTTGCCGGGACGATCAATGTCAATGGCGTCTTGATCGTTGAAGTGGCAAAAAAGGCAAACGATACGTTATTCCAAAAAATTATAGACCTTGTCCAAAATGCCCAAAGTGAAAAATCGCCATCCCAGCTTTTTATTGAAAAATTTGAGGATGTCTACGTCAAAGTCGTTTTATTCGCTGTGCTCCTGATGATGGTGATCCCCCATTTTGCTTTCGGTTGGAGCTTTGCGGACACCCTTTATCGCGCCATGGTGCTCTTGGTTGTGGCGTCTCCATGCGCGGTTGTCGCTTCCATTATGCCCGCTACACTGGCCGCCATTTCAAATGGAGCCAAGCGCGGGGTTTTATTTAAAGGCGGTGTCCATCTTGAACAATTAGGTCATATTAAAGCTGTGGCTTTTGACAAAACCGGGACATTAACGCTTGGTCAACCGAGTGTAACGGATGTTGTGCCGTTCGGCGACCGAAATGAACATGATCTTTTGCGATTAGCGGCAGCTATTGAGCACCATTCCAATCATCCGCTTGCCCAGGCAATTGTCCATGAATATAAAAAGCTTTCTCAAGTTCCTCTACCGGAAGTCGGTGACATGGAAGAAACCGCTGGACTTGGGGTGGAAGCGACGGTTGATGGCCAACGATGGCGCATCGGGCAAGCCGGTTGGTTTCTAGATGACGAACCGGCCGAGGCCCAATCGCTTAAAGAAGAAGGGAAAACCGTCGTTTATGTTGGTAATGAAGCCGGCATTCAAGGTTTGATTGCGATGAAAGATAAGGTACGGCCTGAAGCTTCCTCAGCCATTAAGACATTGAAAAGCTTAGGCATTCACACGATCATGCTCACCGGGGATCATGAGACGACGGCCCGTGCAGTTGCTAAGGAAGCGGGAGTCGATGTTTATGTCGCGAAATGCTTGCCGGAGGAAAAATTGGCATACATTAAAAACATTAAAGAAAGCTATGGGCGAACGGCGATGGTCGGTGACGGCATGAACGATGCCCCGGCACTTGCGACTGCCGATGTGGGCATTGCGATGGGGGAAGGAACGGATGTGGCCCTTGAGACGGCCGATGTCGTTTTAATGAAAAACAGCCTTGATAAAATCGCCTATGCCATTCAACTTTCACGGCGGATGAACCGGGTCGTCAAACAGAATATCACCTTTGCCGTGGCCGTGATCTTCCTATTAATCTGTTCCAATTTTCTTCAGGTCATCAATTTACCCTTTGGTGTTGTCGGCCATGAAGGAAGCACCATCTTAGTTATTTTAAATGGCTTACGTCTTTTGCGGTCCGTTGCCGGGGAAAAAGGAAGAACCGAAACCCCATCTTCAAAGTGGAGGTTAACGGAAGGACTGAACCGGCAAGCCTCCGTTTCTAAAAACTAGAAGAGACTGCGGCGACCGCCCGTTTTTCAGCAGGAAATGCCTCGATACCTTAAAGGGAAAGCGTTGGGACTCTATTATGTAAAAACGAGGCGGTATGCCCGTGTCTAAGACCGGGTTAGCAAAGAAAATGGACAAAAACGGGACTTTGGTACACTTTTGAGCTTGGGAAAATGAGCATACACTCTAGATCGCGGAAAAACGGTTTTGATATAGATAAAAAGAGGTTGACCAGGGGGACAAAACCCCGATCGGTCAACCTCTTTCTTCTATGGCATTTTGAAGATTGCCGGCAAGCTTAAACACCATGACGCGTTCGCCGGTTTTCGTGCTTAAATCCGTATGCATGCTGACGACTTCAAATTGCGTAATATTATAAATAATTTCTTTTAAATCATCGACACCGGACTCCACCAAACTATTTCGGTGTTTTTTGACGGACAATAAACCGTCTTTATCGCTACATAGCGAATACTCGGCAGGCGTTAAAATGCCCCTAAGGGTGACAATAATCATGTTGCGTAAGATGTCCGATTTAACGGATATGGAGCCCCGTCCGAGATATGTTTTTTCCCAGTGCGTTAAGGCATTGCTGATTTCGGCTTCTAGATCACCTTTTGTTTTTCCCATATTGTGTTCCTTTCCGTGTAGCGTTTCTTTTTTATAGTTTATCATGAATGAGAATCAACCGTTAATCGTTAGGCCGGCTGACTTTCCACCAAAGCTTTCGCAGTTTCTTCTCACAGGCTGAACAAAAACCGTCTATGAAAAAGGGCCCCTCTAAGACCAGCTGATCCAGTTTCCGTCGGGGTCAATCGTCGCTAGACGAAGCCAACCGTTTTTCAACTTTTGTCGAAAATCCGGGTCATGATCAAGGATGCGCTGAATGGACTCGGTCGGCGCTTGGATGACCGTGAGCAAGCGTAACGGCTCATGATAGATGGCCGTGTCAGAAGCCATGACGGATTGCCAAGGGAGGCCAGTCAACAGGTCACTGCCATTGCCTTGCATTACCCCGATACCTGACGTGACGGTTTGGGTGATTTTATTGCCGCTTCCGTAATAATGCGGGGCCACGGTGGAGGCGTAATATTGCAAGTTAATCCACTGGGCTACCGTCACCGGACCTTTAATTATGTTGGCCAATAATTCACCGTTACGGTCTTTCTGCCATTGATAATTATGAAGAAAGACCCTACCTTCCAAATGGCGGCCTTTTGTCAAGGAACGCTCTCCGATGATAAAAGCGGCATTCCCCGCCAGCGCCCACTCAGGACGAATTTCGCTCCAATCCTTAGCCCGCTTTTCCGCTTCCGCATGTGTGCGTTCTTTTACCGAAACAATGGTTGGAAGAAGGGGGAGACGCTCACGGCCAAGTTGTTCAGTGACTTTAGGTAAAACTTTTTCGACGCGGTCAAAGGCCGATTGCGCTTCTGGACTAAGGTCTGGTACATCGAGCCATTGCAATTCATCGGTTGTTGTCACATGTTTGGCGGCGACAAAAACGGTTTCTTCTGGAATGATAATCCCTGTTGTTTTCAACTTTTCGCGTACTTCCGGGAGATTGCACAAGGCGACGAGAACGCGGGCGTTGAATGTGCTCGATGCGCCCCCGCAAGCACTGCAATCCAAGGCGGTGGCATGAGGATTATTCACGGTTTCCCCTTCATGCCCGCAAATCACCACTAGAGGCGCGAAGTTTTCCGTTAAGCCCATTGTCACCAAGGCTTGGCGCGCAAAGAAGACTTTTTCTTCATCGCTAAATCCCAAAGGCAAGTCCGTTTCGCCTTCACAACAACGGTCAAGTGTCAAGCCGATCTTCGGCGTTTTGACCAAGCGCTTGTGTATGTTCCCGTACCATTTTCGCACGGTTTCGGGAATAAAGCTTGAAGCGAGGCTATGCAAAGCGAGCCACGGACCGCTGATTTCCGGAAGCAACAAGCCGCTCGGCATATTGTATTTCAATGTTTCAAAAGTTTGTTTCGGTGACTCGGCAAGATCGGCGCGTTTCTGGAAATCCCGGTAATCAAGATCCGGCAAGGTTTCCTCGATTTTATATTGCGGTTTGAGCATGACCGGCAACGCGCTGTGACTCCGCTTTTTTCCGAGTTTCCGGGCTTTGATCGGTAATCCAAAAAAACCAGCCGTGCCAAAAGTCTCGAATGGACCCGTTTCTTCGAGGTGGCGACGGATCGCTTCCGAACGAACATCCAAACAAAAAGCAAATTGCGCAACAGGCGGTTGTTCGCGCGTCTTAGGTGCCGATACCTTTTCCGAAATGAGGTTTTTCAAATGCGCTTCATATGTTCTCTCCCAAGCCTCAAGCCAAATCAGGCGGCGGGCGGCCTTTAGCCGCTGGGCGAGATGCAATCGGCTTTTTTGTTCATCCGTTGTCAGATGGAGCCAATCACTTGGCGCCATTCCGCCATACGCCGCCCAAGATTGAATGAGCGCTTCAAGCATTCCACCGTCATCTTGCGACGAAGGGGTTTCGATCAACTCGGGCGGAATAAGAAAGGCTTCAAGGGAGAGGCGGATGGCAAGATAGTCGATAAGGAGGTGATCATCACCGTTTTCTTCTGCCATCCAAAGCAACATCCCCGCCCAACCGGGCAAAGCCAAAAGATGTGCTTCTAAATATTGACGGCTTTCTTCCGGGCGTATGTGTAAATCGACGAGCGCTTTCTTAAGGGCTTGCTCAGCGTCTTCCGGTAAAGCTTTTAACCGTTGACGCAGGCTGCGGGGAAGTGCCGGATCATGAGGCGAAAGCCGCTTCCAAGCGCCATAAAAGCCTTTTTCCCGGTGCGGCATCGGCCAAGCGGCTTGCTGATCATCGAGATATAACTTACACCACTTCATCATCTGGTGATTGAGGCGTTCCCCTGTGTTGTCGATGCCGAGCCGTTCCGTTTTCCGACTGTGCGTTTCAACAATCGATGGCCCAGCTAGATGAGAGGCGAGGCGGCGCAGCCGTTTCGAAACGGTTTTCACATGACCGGGATCTATGTCGGCGGCGTATTCCTTATTATCATTAAGTAATGCCCAACCAAATTGTTCTTGGATCTCTTGCGGAATGTCCAAGGCTTGGCTTTCAAGCCAGCGGTGGAGCGCTGCCTTTAATTCCTGTTGGTCGATGTGATGGCTGCTAATAGCGGCTTGAATCATCGCCTCACTGGGTAGGATGTCGACATCACACCATCTTTTCAACCGCTCCACTGCTTTATCGAACTGCATGTGTTCCCAACCGGCCCAAGGACTGCGGGCAGCAAAAGCCGTAATCGGTCCATATGGTGCAATGACGCGTGAAGCTGCTTTTACCAGTTGATGAAGATCAATGGCGTGAACCGATGAAAACGCGAGGTTTTTTAAAGTGGTATTCATCGCGTTGGACCTCCTTTTGACATAAGCTGTGTGAGATATTTCGGATGGCTTTCCATGGCATCCGGGTGGGCTTCACCAATACGAATGAGCCAAAGGTACAGCCAAGTATAAAGTTTTGAATGACGCTGCCGTTTGACCCAGATGGCGAGCAGGCTGGCTCCAATTAATAGTATTAACAGAATGATGACTAAAGGCGTTGATGGACCGGGGGACGGAATGCCGTTCAAAAGGTGATAAAAAGCGAGATGGATCAAGAAAAACATGAGTCCCGCAACACACAGCACACCCAAGTTGATGAGCCGTCCCAATCGCCCGTAGTCATAAGCGGTCAGTTGCGTCCAAGCGATAGCGAGTGACCACCCTAAAATGACGGCACTTGCTGTCCGGTAGCCATAGTCCGGCGAAAGCGTCCAGTAGATAACGCCTGCTGCGATGCCCAAAATAAGTCCGAGCACCCGCCATAGATTGGCATGAAGGCCTGTACGTTCAGGCTTTTCCGCATGTTGCAAGGCATTCCCGGATTGCAAGAACAATGTGGCCTTAAATAGACCGTGTAAAACAGCGTGTGTGATGGCGGCAGCGAAAGCGCCCAAGGCACATTGAACGAGCATAAAGCCCATTTGCGCGATCGTTGAACCGACAAGTTGCCGTTTATAATCCGGCTGAACCAGCATGATGCCCGTTCCTAGAAGTACGGAAAGCCCTGACGCGATCAAAAGGACGGTTTGGGCTAAAGCATTTGTAAATAAAGGTGCAGCTACCGTCAAAAGAATCCCGCCGACATTGACGATGCCGGCATGCATAATCGCCGAAACCGGTGTCGGTGTGACAACAGAGTTGAGTAGCCAACTTTGAAAAGGAAACTGAGCGGCAGGAATCATGACCGACATCACGAGTAGTAGCGTCATACCGGTATGTGACCAAGGGTGAAGCTGGGCGACATGAGCGCTGAGCTGTGACCAATGCCAGCTTCCGGTTTCTTTGACGAGCCAAACGATGGCGACTAACAGGAATAGCCAGCTCAAGCTAAACACGCGGCCGGCTAAGGCAGAAGACCATAGTGCTTGCCGCCATGTGTGATTTAGCCGAATCAAAAGCGTTAAAGACAGAAGGACGGCTCCCCAAAAAACGAGCATAAGCCGTATATCATCGCTGACCCAAGCGAAAGCATCAAAAAAAGTGATGAAGGAAAGAAAAGCAAAATAGCCGCGATAATGGCGATCGCCCAAGAGATAGCGAACCGAATAGCGTTGGACGATGAGCCCGATCGTCAGTACAAATAAGGCGATCAACCATGATAATGAATAGAAGCGAAACGGCCCTAGGATGGTAGGGGTCCGGTCCATAATGAGCGCCCCAAGAGAGATCAAAGGCGGTAACGTTAAAAGGCCCATATGCACGCGAACATAGGACAATGGTACGCAGGGTTGTAAAAAGATAAGCGCGCTGAGAGCCGCAAGGAGTAAAAATGCGATAAAAAGAATCGGCAATAACGTATGCAATAAATCCGTCATGTGGTTTCCCTCCAAACAGGCCAACTTCATTTTTGTACTTTTATGAAAATAAAAAACCGGCAACTTCCACCGTTCGGAACCGCTCTTATGAGAGATTCCACGGATGATGGAAAATTGCCGGTTTACGTTTAACTGGCCAAAAACGGCCCTTTAAGCGTCCACCTATTATTGCATTTTATTAAATATAAAAAGGGACAGATGGTGGTGCCCCTATGTATCTCATACTTTTTATGATAGATTTCATTTCTCATCCGGGCAACCGAATGTTAAAGAAACCTCGCTTATATATTTTATATATGACTCGGTTATTTGTCAAGTCCAAAACTTGCTCCATCCAAGCCTTCGTGCAGTCATGCTGGCCTAATTAAAAGTTTTAAGTGGGAGATCGGCTAAGCCTGTTAGGCGAAAGCGGGGGACTTAGTAGCACTTATGCTGTCCTAAAAATTTTATGCTTTCCTACCAATAAAAAAGCCGGGCGGGTACCCGGCTTTTCGTCTGTCAGTTTAATTTTTAATACAGCCGCCTGATTTTAGTATTGCGCTAAAGCGGGTACGAGTTGGTTGGCGATCGGGCTTCCCCAACCGGTGACTAAATCATACCCGCTTCCGGCATTATAACCGCTGTTATCGCCGGATAAAATGTCGTGGAAATAGGTCTGATAGTTGGACCCGCTGCCGAGGCTGTAAAGGGCATTTAAGGTTTCGTTTGATGAAAGTGGGGTGTTACGGCTTTGGTCAGCCAAAGCTACGATCGCTGCCCAGGCTGGCGCGCTGAGGCTCGTTCCTCCGACGACATACCAGCCGCTTTGTCCTTGATACCTTGTCGTGTCATAGACAGCGACGCCCGTATTCGGGTCGGCATCAAAAGCGATGTCCGGATTACCGCGGGATGCACCAACCAGCTGGGAAACAACATCTTGGTAAGCGGGTCTTGATACATAGGCACTTAACCCACCGCCGGAACCAGACCAAGCACTTTCACTTAAGTAATTTCCGGATGGGTCAACATTTAGAGTCGTCCCGCCGACTGAGACGACATAAGGTGAGGACGCAGGCCATGAAACCCCTGCTCCGCTATCACCGGATGAGGCGAAATACGTCACACCGGGATGGCTAAAGTGACTGTTATAGCTTGATTCAGAGGAAAATTCCGAGCCGCCCCAACTGTTTGAGACGACTTGCGCTCCGTGGCTAGTGGCATAGTCGATGGCGGCAAGAAGGTCAGTGATGGATGCCGATGGCGCCACAACAAGTAGAATTTTAGCATCCGGAGCAATCGCATGTGCCCATTCAACGTCCATTGAGGTCTCAAGTGCCCAACCCGGATCGGTTTTTCTCGGTTTACCATTTGGATAAACGACTTGTAAATTAGCGGGCGGGAGATTGAATTGGTTATTAAAAACCTGCAGGTCGTTTTGGATCGTCGGGCTACCGTACGCATCAACAATGGCAATGGTTTGGCCGGCACCGGTTTGACTAAGTTTATCCAACCCATAGGCATGCCGAACTTGTGCCGGGTTAAGCCCATACTGGTAGGAATGAGTGGCGGATGGTTTTACGTGGACCGGATGATTTGCTTCCCAAGCTTTTTGATGTGGGGAATAGGCGTCAGCGGTGGCAGTTCCAAGTAGCAATAATGCAGATGAAGACAGTGTGACAGCTAGTTTGCTCCAAAAACCTTTCATACTTTTATCCCTCCTAATAGATTAATAGGGTGGTCACGTGAATTTATTTTAACATTTAGCAAAATTTCTGGTATTGGGAAAAGGGACTGTTGGACTTTGATTTAAATGGCAAGGGGACGAAGTTATTTGCGAAAAAAATAAGGCGCTTAAGACATAGGTCTGAAGCTCCTTAATACGAGGTGATTAGGTGGTTTGTTTTGGAGTGACAGTGATGGGAAAATAGCGGTCAAAAATATACCGGTTTTGGACAAGCATCGAAAAGGGGGGCGGTCAAGGGGTCCCCGTCTCTCTGGAAATTAAAGATGAAGAAGTCTTAAAGTACGGCGAGCTGTTAGTGTTACGGATACCACCTTGGAAATTAAAGGCGAAAAATCCGCATGCGATAGGCGTTCATGGCTGTATTTCCTAAATGATCAAGAAAGCGATAATTGGCGAAAGCGCCAACAGCAGCTCCCAAACCCGGAACCAATTGCAGTAATTTGGCTAGGTCAATCGTGTCGCGGTATTCTTGTTGGAAGGTGTACCAGTCCATTTCAGGATGGTGATCGTACTGCTCCCAATTTTTCAGTTTGAGGAAAGCGTCCTGTCTTTTTTCGTCACTTGAAAAAGCGGTGAGAAACACGTATAGGATGAACAATCTTTCCCGTTGATCTTTGACATCGAAGCCGTAAAGGGTGGCAGCCTCAAACAAAAATTTCATTTTAATTGACAATAGAGCAGGGAAATCGGCTAAAGAAAGCCAAAACCCTCCGGCGCCCGTTCCGGCACCTTCCACAGCAGCCACGCGTTTGTAGGTTTTTATTTTTTCTTGAATAAGTGTTTCTCTTTCCTTTAGTGAAAGATTTGCCGCTGGGGGCCGTTGGGTTGTCCATTTTGACCCGAGCAATGCCGCTTGGGTGATTTTTTTTATGGCTTCCGTCATAGTGCGATGGACGGCTTCGGGGATTTTATTATTAATAGCCACCTGGACTTTTTTGGCTGCACGGCTTACCATACCGCTCTTTTTCATCATTTTACGCTGCCAATCCAGGCATTCTTTTTTAGCGATTTCTTCGTAGGTCATATTCACCCTCCGGAAATATAAAAATACGTCTTAGGGCTGAGAGAGGTTAAACCTCTGGAGCGTTTGGCGAAATTCGTTCGGCTTATAAAATGATTGTAGTCGAAAAATAACATCTTTACAACATAACATTGTTATGTTACTTTAATGGAGGGGGTGGCAATCAATGGAGAATGAATTGATTTCAAAAAAGGAATTGCTTGAACTAACCGGCATTTCCTACGGCCAGTTATATCGTTGGAAGCGAAAAAACTTGATTCCCGAAGAATGGTTTATTCGGAAATCGACCTTTACCGGTCAAGAAACGTTTTTTCCGAAGCAAAAAATTTTAAAAAGGATCGATAAAATCCTTAACATGAAGGACCATCTGTCTTTGGATGAAATCGCCGCCCATGTTTCACCGAATCCGGCGGCCATCACCGTGGAAACTGAACAATTATTAAAACAAAACATTGTTTCAAATGTTGCTGTGAAGTTATTTGAAGAAGCCTTTGGAAAGAAGCCGATCCTCAATTTTGATGAATTGCTGACCATTTTCCTCATCGATCAAGGGCTGAAAAACGGTTCCATCAGCCTAGAAGAGGGGCGTCTACTCCTTCACGTCATGCGTGACCATTATGAAAACGTTAAGGGGAAAAACGGCGAGCTCATATTGATTCGAAAGCTAGGATTGCAAATTGCAATGATTATCGGAAGCCCCGCTGAACTTTTTATTGAGAATGAAGCGAGGATTGCCTACCGAGCCAACATTGCTCAATCCATTGAGGCATTAAAAGAAAAGCTTGAAGCGAATAACCAGGAGGATGGAAATGAGAATGGAAAACAATCATGATTTAATCATATCAGGCACGGCCAAAGCCGCAGGCGGCAAATATCGGCGCGTTGAAATAAGCGGTTCGGCAACGGTTAGCGGGGATTTGATGTGTGATTATTGCCGCATATCAGGGTCGGGCAAAACGGATGGCGATGTGAAAGTGAAAATCATGAAAGTGAGCGGCACCAGCCATCATTTCGGCAATGTGGAGGCTCAAGCGATGGATGTGAGCGGCGCATGCCGTGTCGACGGCCGCTTAGCATGTGAAGACTTGAAAGCCAGCGGCTCCCTAAAAGTTGATAAACACTTTACCGGAGAAAAAACAGAGGTCAATGGAACGCTCACGATCAAAGGAAATTGTGCGAGTGAACATTTTACCATTAAAGGCTCTTTTAAAATTGGTGAAATGCTCAATGCTGATACGATCGAGATCATGCTTTACCAAAATGCTTCGGCCAAGGAAATTGGGGGCAGTACCATACAAGTGAGAAAAGAGCATAAAGGATTTTCGTTGTCTAAACTTTTTAATGGGTTGCAACCGATGTTGTCGGCGGATGTCATTGAGGGTGATGATATTTCGCTGGAAAATACCAAAGCCCGTGTCGTCCGCGGAAAAAACGTACACATCGGGCCCGGCTGTATGATTGACCTCGTCGAGTATTACGAGGAATTGACGCAAGATCAAGAAGCGGAAGTTAAAAGTTTTAAAAAGCTATAAGAGGTGTGTGAATCATGACAAATAAAGATATCCGCATTAACGGCGCGGGCATGACGGCTGGTGGTGACTTTAGAAAGGTCATCATTCGCGGTGAAGGAAGCATCACAACTGACTTAAAATGTGCGGAGTTCATTTGCCGCGGGTCAGGGAGAGCGATGGGACAAATGATGGCCGAAAATGTGCGAGTGGCTGGTCAAGCGAATTTTCATGATGATGTCCAAGCCAAAAATGTTCGCATCTTTGGGCAGACCGAGTTTTTACGCAACGTCCAAGCCGACGATTTCGGGATCTGGGGACAGGCAGAAGTTCAGGGAAATATACAGGCGGAGCGCGTGAGGATTAAGGGAAGGCTCACTGTCCAAGGCGATGTGGAAGCGGAGAGGTTTGAGGCTATCGGAGCGTTTGAAGTCAATGGCCTCCTTAATGCTGGAACCATTCAAATTTCAGTGAAAAGTTTCGGCCCGAGTAAAGTCAAAGAAATCGGCGGGGATGAAATCATTGTAAAAAGGCGGAAAGGGTTAATCGGGTTGTTACACTCTAGAGGGATCTTGAATGCCGAGTCGATTGAAGGTGATGAGATCTACTTAGAATTTACAAAGGCCAAAACCGTAAGAGGCACAAATGTTCGTCTTGGTCCAGGCTGTGACATCGAGACCGTGGAATATAAAACGCATTATCACGCACACGAAGATTCAGTCGTTCAAAAATATGAAAAGGTGTAGAAAGGGTGGTATGATGACAGAACGTAAAAATCGATTAAAGTTTGTTCTTGCAGGACTGATGCTCGGCATGTTTGTGGCTTCCATTGACCAAACCGTCGTGGCAACAGCGATGGGGACGATTGTCAGCGACCTTGGCGGTTTAGACAAATTCATCTGGGTCACAACCGCTTATTTAGTCACGGAACTCGCAGGCATGCCGATTTTCGGAAAATTGTCGGATATGTATGGCCGGAAAAAATTCTTTCTCTTCGGTCTGTCGATGTTTTTATTAGGTTCGGTGCTTAGTGGGACGGCGCAGTCCATTATACAACTCAGCATTTATCGCGCGATACAAGGGATTGGGGGCGGCGCGCTGATCCCGATCGCCTTTACCATCATCTTTGATGTTTTTCCAGCAGACCAACGCGGAAAGTTGTCCGGTGTTTTTGGGGCTGTCTTCGGGTTATCGAGCATTATTGGGCCGCTAGCCGGAGCCTATATTACGGATTATATCAACTGGCGATGGGTTTTCTACATCAATTTGCCGCTGGGATTAATCACGCTGTTTTTGATCGGCGTCTTTTATCACGAGTCAGCGGTACATGAAAAACAAAAAATTGACTGGTGGGGGGCCATCACCCTCGTCACTTCAGTTGTTTGCCTGATGTTTGCCCTAGAGTTAGGCGGAAAAATTTATGCATGGGATTCCGGCATCATCATCAGCTTGTTTGCCGCTTTTGTCCTGTTTATGGTCGCCTTTCTCATAATCGAAACAAAGGCCGAATCCCCCATTATTTCTTTTGAAATGTTTAAAAACCGCTTATTTGCGACGAGCACCCTTGCTGGCTTATTTTATGGCATCGTGTTTGTTGCAGCCGTCATGTTTATTCCGATTTTCATTCAAGGAGTTAAAGGGGGCTCGGCGACGAACTCCGGGATCCTTTTATTGCCGATGAGCTTGGCGTCGGTCATCACTAGCGTTATTGGTGGGATGATTGTCGCTAAATTTCGGTTCCGTACGGTGATGACCCTTTCAAGCCTGATTCTTATTGCAGGGATTATTTTGCTATCAACGCTATCCGTCGAAACATCGCGGTGGTGGATCACGATTTATATGATCATCACCGGTTTTGGCACTGGGTTTTCGTTTTCGGTTCTTAATATGGCAGCGATTCAACCTTTTGATTACACACGTCGCGGTCAGGCAGGCTCGAGCATCAATTTCGTTCGCGAACTAGGCATGACCGTCGGGTTGACGATTTATGGGATGATTCAAAGCCACTTGATGACGAATAAACTGGCCGATGTCATTTCCGGAATGGGACCAATGGGCAAGATGATGTCGGGTGACCCGCGAGCGATGATGGCACCGGAAACTCGCGCCCACATTCCGTCACCGGTGTTAGAAAAATGGACGGACGCTTTGTCATCGTCCATCACCATCACGTTTTTATGGTTGATCCTGCCGGCAGCGTTTACGTTCGTTTTTGCTCTATTGATGGGGAAAGAAAAATTCATCAACCTGACGAACAAAGAAATCTCTGGTTAAAAAAGTCGGGAGAGGACTGGAATGAAATAAAACAATTAGGCTCTGCTAAAGAAACTTGGCTCTGCCAAGTCTTTTTTTTAGGCGAAGGCAGAGCCTTTGGGCTCTTTAAGCAAATCTCATAGACTTTCTAACCGGAATAAAAAGAGCAGGCTCACTGTGGAGCCCGCTCTTTTTTAAATGATAGATTACTCGCCTTCTGTTCCCATCGTTTTGGTGGTCGTTTCTGGTTGCTGATCATAGTTGATGAAAGAAGATGGCGGCATGTCTTTGTCTTGTACTTCACGGCGATAATCAATTTTCGATTTATCCATTGGCACGAAGCCTTTTGGTTTATAGAAGCGAAGCAGGTCGCTGTTGACGACTTTATCGGACATTTCCAGTTCCTTCTTCGCAATTTCATCGTAAGGTTTGCAGAGCTTGCTATCGACTTTTTCTCCGGTGGCATTCAAGTAGCAAGTGCCTTTGACCGACGTGTATTTCGTTGTCACGAAATCGCCGTTACGGAACGGGACGATATCGCGGTGCTGCTTGGATAACAGGTCAGAACCGAAGGCAATAAAGTCTTTCGTATTAATGCCTAACAGGTGCATGAGCGTCGGCCGGACATCGACTTCACCGCCATACGTTTCAATCGGTTTTCCTGGGCTTTTCACTTGCGGAACATGAATGAAAAGCGGAACGCGTTGGAGTTGCGCGTTTTCAAACGGTGTGATTGGCTGACCCATGACTTTCTCCATCGCTTTATTGTGGTTTTCGGAGATGCCGTAATGGTCGCCGTACATGACGATCACCGTATGGTCATAAAGACCGCTTTTCTTCAGATCCGTAAAGAACTGCTTGAGCGCTTCATCCAAGTAATGCGCGGTTTGGAAGTAACGGTTGACGACACCGTCACCGAAATCGCCGGCCGGAAAATCGATATCTTCCGGGTCGAGTTTAAAATCAAAGTGATTGGACAATGTGATGAACTTCGTGTAAAACGGTTGTTTCAAGCCCTTCAGTAAAGGCATGGATTCGGTAAAGAACGGCTTATCTTCCATACCGTAGTTAATCACATGGTCGGGCTGCATGTCATAGTAGCGCGCATCGAAAAATTTGTCATACCCGAGCGACTTGTACATGACATCGCGGTTCCAGAAGGATTTATAGTTGCCGTGAAAGACCGCTGTCGTATAGCCGTGATCATGTAAAATTTCCGGTGCCGCTTGGTACGTGTTTTGCGCTTTCGTGTAAAAGACGGAACCTTGTGATAACGGGAATAAAGAGTTTTCCATCATAAATTCAGCATCGGATGTTTTTCCTTGACCGGTTTGATGGAAAAAGTTTTTGAAATAAAACGTATGGTCGTCCGTTGTCAAGGAATGCAAAAACGGCATGACATACTGCATTTTCCCATTCTCATCAGGCAATTGATAATCAATCATAAAGTTTTGCAAAGACTCAAGAGAGATATAAATGACGTTGTCGCCTTTAGCTTTGCCGAAATATTTGGGGTTCGGCTCTGAATAATTCGATTTCACGTAGTTGGCGACATCAACGACATCGCTGCTGTCGGCCATCGCGCGCTGTGCCGAAGTCCGGGCATTTTGGATCAAGTCGTAAATCGTGTAATTGTATGCCCCAAGATATTTGACCAAATAATTTCGGTCAAACGCCCGTTGCAACAGCTGCGGGCGGTCAGCTTCAGCAAGGCTTAAGTTGATCGCAAATAGAACAATGGCAGCCGTAAACACTGATCCCACAGTCCGCCATTGCAACCGCTCATGCGGCTTCACGACTTTGAAGACGACAAGGGCGATTAACAGCAAAATATCAACAAAATAGATTGCGTCGTGCGGCTCCATCAATGCTTGAGCGCTGCCCGAGACTTCCCCAAAGTTTTTCGTTTGGAAAATAACGGGTAGTGTAATAAAGTCACTGAAGAAGCGATAAAACACGACGTTAGCATATAAAACGATCGTCAAGATCAAGTCGATAATAATGGTTAAAACATACTGCTTGCGACCTTTAAAAATAAGGGCAATGCCAAGGAAGAATAGGGCGGAGCTTGCCGGGTTCAAAAACAACAGGAAGCGTTGCATATTGTTTGAAACCCCTAAGTTAAACTCCGTCAAATAGGCATAATAGGATTTCGCCCATAAAAGCAACACAGCTATAAAGAAAAAGGTCATTTTTCTGTTCATGATTTTCTTTGTAATGTTTAAAAGAGTCATAGTTTCCCCTCCTAAAAAGCCAGAATCGGCCACTTGAAGGAACCTTTGAGGTATGCATTGGCAAAGATTTTCAAGTTATTACCAACCACGGATTTGTTTACTCCATTTATTTTAGTCGGATTGGTCAAAATGTCAAACTGAATCTTTTTCCAAAAAACGACGATTTGTGACTTGCTCTTTATTATTTTAGACGAGCAAATTATATGAAAAGATTCGTTGAATTATGCTAGCAAGCTTCAAATGGCCGCAAAAAAACAGGCATTTTTATTAAGGAAAACCAAACCAAACCCGAACCGTACTGGTATCAATCGAACATCGAAACCGGTAGGGCTCGTTTGTGACAGGTTTTTGAATATTGGTTTTCAATTTTTTCAGCAACGTCTTCTGGTACCTCTTTACCTTCCAGATAATCGTCAATTTGTTCATAAGTGAGGCCCAGTTCCGTTTCATCAGCCTGTTGCGGCTTTTGATCGAGTAAATCTGCTGTAGGCGTTTTTAAGTACAGTTGTTCAGGACAGTTTAAAGCTTTAAGCAAGGCTTTCCCTTGCCTTTTTGTTAAACCAGCTAACGGCAACAAATCGGCGGCACCGTCGCCATATTTCGTAAAAAAGCCTGTGACCGCTTCGGCGGCGTGATCCGTGCCGACAACCAAACCGCGTTTTTCACCAGCAATCGCATATTGCGCGATCATGCGCATGCGCGCTTTGACATTTCCTTTTTGAAAGTCGCCAAGCGGTTCAGGTAAAACAGCGTCATAGGTCGCTTTCAATTGGTCTACAGCCGGTTGAATATTAAATTTATAAGTGTAATCAGGCTGGATAAAATCGAGGACAGCGGCTTCATCATCGGCATCTTTTTGTACCCCGTACGGCAGTCTCACGCCGATAAAAGCATAACCCCCGCCTTCCGTCTCATTGAGCTCATTGGCAGCCATTTGACAAAGTTTTCCGGCGAGCGTTGAGTCTTGGCCGAGGCTTAAGCCCAGAACGAGCGTTTTTGCCCCCGACTTTAAAAGATATGATTTAATAAAATCCACTCGTGCGCGAATCTCGGCTTCAGGGTCAATTTCGGGCCGGACGTGTAAGGCTTGCATAATTTCTTTTTGCATTGGTCGCATGTTCATCACTCCATACAAATAATATATTTTTAACTAAAAGTATAGCGAATTTAGGTAGATTTTACATATTTAAACCCTTAACTGATTTTATATAAATAGATGGTCCAAGGAGAGGATGGCCGGGTAAATTTTTTTTGCATTACCAAATGATTCTCCTTAGCGTTAGCAATTCTAACCGCTGACAACACATATTTACCACCCATTTCTTGAAGTGCCTTGATATTAAGCTGCAAATGACGGATCGTTTTGTGTCGGTACATATAGTGCTGGCCCAACTCATCGACAAAAATATAGCAGCGGCTTCCCCAATCATCAAAATAATGGCGGAGGCGGTCGTTTTTCTTAAGTTCTGGGCTGATGATGCGGCGGAATTCATGTTTATACTTGAGCGGATAGCTTGGCACATAGCCATCCAAGGTATAAAAGCCGTTATACGCTGCGATCGCCGGATGGATGCCGATCGAGATGACGCGATACGTCGACGGCGGTTGGCCAATGTATTTTTTTATCTCTTGAAAAAGCGCCGGTGAATAAAATTCCCGATAGGTTGGAAAGTGGTAATACGTGTATTTCCACTGTTCATTAAAAGAAAAAAGCAACACGATTTGCGAAATTAAAAGGAGCGTTGACACCAAACGGCCGTTTCGGCAGGTTGTTTTAATAATGAAAAGAGCGAGGGCAAAGCCAATGTACCAAAGGACGGGTTCTAAAAAATGAATGCGCCCGAAATTAAAGGATCGGATGATCGGAAATGATTTCTCAAGCGTCCATGTTCCCTGCCAATAGTAGGCGGCTATCAAAAAAGAAAACAAGCCGCATAACCCAAAAATCCACCATAATAGATCAACTTTTTTCTTATATACATAGCCAAGATATAAAGCAATAAGGATGGTCGGAAGGACGATAAATTCTGTTAATCGAATGACATGGGTTTGGCCTATGACAAAATAGATGACGGCGCGTCCGATCATTTCCAAGGTGTTTAATGTGCCGCGGCTGAATTCCTCTCGGTGAGAAAGAAACCGATCTTGAATGAACATTTCATAAATGACCCTGTAGTTTATGGCTAGGTAAAGCGTCGTCATGATTATTAAAGCCGAGAGCCAAGGGATATGCCATTTTCGTTTCTTAAGCGCCTCAGCCAGCCACCATATCCCCATGCAGCCAATAAAAAAACAAAAACTGAGGATAAAACTGGAATAAAATGGGATAAAGCAGATGATCAGCCAATCCCATTTGGTTTGTTGATTCGCTCTGAAGTTAAGAAAAGCGTAAAGCGCAAGCGGCAAGCCGGCGATGGATAAACCTCCAGATGGCCAAAAAGGTAAAAACGCGTAACATAAGGCGGTCCCGATGACCAGCGCTTCTTCCCCTTTTTTAAAGAGATGCCGTTTTAGCAGTAGATACATGCCCAAAAAGGCGGCAAACCGCATAAATGTTTGGTTTAACGTGTAGGCCATAAACGGTTTAAACAGTACATAAAGAATGAGTCCGATATCAAATTCAGAACCAAGTGAATTGCGCGGTACCCCGTTCATCATATTGGGAATCACGCTGTGAAGCCCGCCAAAAAGGGTATGGGTATCTGCCATCAGTTTATACCAAACAACATTTGAGTCTAAATTGTCATGAATGCGTACTCTCGTATCTTCCCCAAGGATGTAATATGGCGAAAGATAAAGGAAAATCAAGACAAGTGCACCCGTCATTAGAAGCCGGTGCCGTGTCATTTCCATCAGCTCCAATTGATAAATAAGTACGCGTCTAGTCTAACCAATTGGACCTAAAGGTTAAACATGACGGAATGGAGGGGATTGGTGTTGACAAATGTTTTGAATAGCATTCAATTTGTTTTTGAAAGAGACGGTGGAGTATGGTGCAAGCGTTCAATATGCGGTTTGTTTTTTTGCATTGTTAATCAATAGCCCGGGTGGATCGACATCGGCGGGATTTGCGATTCTTGATACGATGGCATTCATCAAACCGGATGTTCAGACCATTTGTACCGGTATGGCCGCATCATTTGCCGCGGTTATTCTAGCGGCGGGAACCAAAGGAAAGCGCCTGGCACTGCCGAATAGCGAGATTATGATTCATCAACCGCACGGCGGTGCCAAAGGACAGGCGAGCGATTTGGAAATTAGCGCCCGTCGGATTTTACGGCTTCGTCAAAAACTAAACGAATTTCTCGCGGAGCGCACCGGCCAGCCATTGGAAAAAATCGCTCGCGATGTTGATCGCGACTATTTTATGAGCGCCGAAGAAGCCAAAGCTTACGGCATTGTCGACCAGGTTTTGTGTAAATAAAAGAAGGGGTTGACTCATTAAGGGTCAAACGCCCACCATGATCCATTATTGCGAACCACACGATTGATGGTTTTAGTGGGCATGACCTCGCACTTGAGTCAACCTCTTATTTACTTATACTTGCTAGCATAAGGGAAACTAAGCTCGTCTGTGCTCAAAAGGCTAGGCAGCGCCAAGTTTTCTTTACTTCAATTGAAAATGGGATGCCGTAGTGCTTATCTACTATAACCCATCCATTGTGTTAGAAATAGCACGCTGATCGAGATGGATATAATAACGACTAATCAAGGTGGCTTTTGACATAAATAAATATTTTGGGTGTACCCGATGCCGGGCATGGTACGGATGGTCCGATGCGAGTAAATGGATGGGATACTGGGCTAGCGTTTTAAACCAACGATAAAAGCGACTGTAAATGCCATGAATTTCAAATCCAAGCCGTTCGCTTCCTTGATGGAGCATGGAAATCCCGATGATGCCCTTGATTACATCCGCCCTGTCATGTTTATGAACGTAATGCGCGAGCGTCGGTAAGGCATCTTTGATTTTTTTATAAATAAAAAGCCCTTTGTGGAATTCACTGTTGATGTTAACCATGTCTTTCAAAAGTCGGACATTATGAAGGTGTATTTTAACAAGGAGATCATTTTTTCTAACCATTGTGCCATCCTTAAGAACGACTGGATGTCCCTTATAGCGAACGAGTTTAACTCGGAATACGTTGTTTTTACGGTCATTGGGGTCAAGCAACGTCAAATGGGAACAGAAATAATAGAAGGGGTCCCACAATCCCCAAAGGGATAAGATAAAAGCGCGAAGTTTCATTGCAATGATAATTGGACTCCTTTCATTATGGAGTGAGGACGATTCCTTTTTAGTTTACCTTTTTTGGACCTTTAAAAAAATAGGTAATGGGATTTAATCGCAAGAAAATGGGATTTTCCGTTTAGCGTTGCGGTACAAATATGATAAAATGGATAAAAACATGGAGTTGGAGTGGACCTGTTCAATGTACAAGGATTTATTCACGGTTTTCGGCTATACGATCCAAACGCATGCGGTCATTTCGATCATCGCCATTATCCTCGGCTTTGGGGTGGCTCTGACATTAACGCGTCACACCATTTATCACGAACACGTGTATAACTATATCTTTTGGGCGCTGATTGGCTCCATCATCGGTGCGCGAATATGGCATGTGTTTGTGTTCCAATGGCCCTATTATATGCACCATCCTGCTGAAATCATAGCGATTTGGAATGGCGGGATTTCCATTATGGGGGCGATTGTCGGCGGCATCGTCTCGCTTCTATTATACGTACATAAATACAAGCTCAATTTTTGGGACTTCTCCGATTACCTTGCCCCGGCGTTAATGCTCGGGATGGGGATTGGTCGTGTCGCTTGTTTCTTCGGCGGCGATGCATTTGGTTCTCCGACACATTCCGGTTATGGCATCGTGTATCCCGAAGGCACCATTGCCTATGATACATTTGGTTCTGAACCTTTGTGGCCTGTCATCAACTGGGAGATCGAAGGCGATTTCGTCATCTTCGCCATATTGCTTTACTTTTTCGGCAAAAAAGTTTTCCAAGGCTTTATTTTTTCACTCTTCTTATTCCTATATGGCTTGCTGAGGTTTACGATGGAATTTTTCCGCGGCGACTCCCCGAATTATGCCGGGTTCAGCGGCGGACAATGGACGTCGATCGCTTTTATGATTATCGCCGTAGTCGTGTTCCTTTATTTAATGATCAAACGGCGGGATAAAATCCATGGGCAAGAAGCCTAGAAAAGCTGCTCAATTGGGCAGCTTTTTTTATTCCGGTAAGAAAATCGAGCGTTAATCAGATCAGAAAAAGGGGACATATATGAATCGGCTTGTTTTTGCGTCCGATACGTCGAAAAGAGCATTACGCGGTCAAGTTTGCTATGGCCTGTGGCATATACATGCTATAGGTGATGGGCGTGATTTTTTATAAAAAGCGAAGATTGAAACTTGGACGACGACCATGGCGCTTATCGAATGCCCAAATTTTTTATTTCGCATGCATCGTGTTCATTTCAGTGACCATTATGGGACTAGATTATATCAGCCGTGAGCTGACCCCCGTTTTGATGGACATGGCCCAGAATGAAGCGGAACAAGCGGTCATGTATGCGATAAACTATGGGCTCAGCAACGCGACCTTGGAGCAAATGGAGCATGATATTGACCTCTCAAAGGAAAATATCATTCAAAATAATGCCGATTTTTTTAACGTCGATTATGACAGAAACGGCAATGTCGATTCCATCATTTTTGACAACGCGGCGATCAGAGACTTTTTATTTAACAAGTCGGCGCGTATTCAGACGTTTATGCGGCTTGTCGAAAATGGCACGATCTCCATTGAACATGGCTCGGACCGCATTATTCGTATTAACAGAAAACCGATTGGAACATCCGCAAGTGTCCCGCTCGGCCAAGCAACCGACATGTCTTTATTTGGAAACTTAGGGCCGGAAATTCCGATTCATTTTCAACCCATTAGTGATGTCGAGACGTATATTGATCCAAAAATTGAAGAAAAAGGATTGAATGTTGTTCAAATTCAACTTGTCATCCATGTTAAAGTTAGCGTGCGGATTGTGATGCCTTTTGCCACTAAAACTTCAGTCATTAGACAAGATCTTCCCGTTGCCGAAATGACGTACACCGGTGACATCCCCAAGTATATCAATGGGAAACCTGTTGACCGCACATCGAAAACTCCAACCAATGAGTGAATCTCGATGAAATACCACACGGCTCTGCCTCCGCCTAAAAGGCCCAGCAGAGCCAATTTTTTATTGCGCAATAATGGCCGTATAGTTAAGCCCTTAGATTGGGATAATAAGGTAATCGAAAGGCGAAGGAGGAATTTTCATTGTCGGAATTACTCATGCCAAAAGAACCGCATTCTTATTGGCGGGAATCGGTGGATATACCAAGCTTTGAACCGCTGAAAGAGGATTTGGAAGTCGATGTCGTTGTGGTCGGCGGCGGATTGACTGGCATTGTTTCGGCTTATCTTCTGATTCAGGAAGGATTGTCCGTCGCTCTGATTGAGGCCAGTCGGGTATTGAACGGCACAACCGGCCATACGACCGCCAAAATTACGGCGCAACATCAACTGTTTTATCACGAAATGATCCAGCATATGGGGAAAACCAAAGCCCGGCTTTATTACGAAGCAAACAAAAAAGCGATGGATTTTTATCAAGAAACCGCCAAGAAACTTAACATCGATTGCGATTTGTCCGTTCAGGATGCTTATGTGTACGCAACAACCGATACGTCCGTCACGAAATTGGAAAAGGAGTATGAGGCCTATACGACCTTGGGCATCCCAGGGGAACTTGTCGACCAAATTCCTTTCCCTTTAAAGATTAAACGCGCCTTAGTCATGAAAAACCAATTACAATGCCATCCGCTAAAATTCCTTGTCCCACTTTTAAACGATTTCGTTAAAAAGGGCGGTAAGGTGTATGAAGGAACGATGGCAGTCGATGTTGAGAAAAATAAAAAGCCGACGGTCATTACTCGAGATGGTCGGCGTTTGACGTGTCAATGGGTGGTTTCCGCGTCGCATTTCCCCTTTTATGAATGGCAAGGCCTTTATTTTACAAGGATGTATGCGTCCCGTGCTTATGTTCTTGCCGTAAAAACCGAAAAACCGTACCCCGGCGGCATGTACATTAACGCTGAAAGCCCATCGCGGTCGCTCCGAAGCGCCAAGATTGACGGTGAAGAGATGGTGCTTGTCGTTGGTGAGGACCATAAAACGGGTCAAGGCCTGGATACAAGCATTCACTATGAAAAATTAGCGCAATTCGGCGAAAAAGTTTTAGGCATTAAAGAGATAAAATATAAATGGTCGGCACAAGACCTTTTTACGATTGATAAAGTTCCCTATATCGGTGAGATCACGCAAAGTTATCCGAATATCCTCGTTGCGACCGGCTACAAAAAGTGGGGGATGACTTCCGGCGTTGTCGCCGCTCATATTATGAAGGACATTATTTTGGATCGGGACAACCCTTATCGCAAGGTATTTGCGCCAAACCGCTTTTACGCCGACCCCAGCTTGAAAGAATTTTTGTTGCTAAACGGTGATGCCGCCAAGCATTTGATTCAGGGGAAACTGGATGTCATCGATCGGTCACCTGAAGAACTCGGTCCATCGGAAGGCGGTGTGGTTCTTTATAAAGGGGGACGGAGAGGCGCGTTTCGTGATGAAGATGGAAAATTATATATCGTCGACACAACATGCACGCATATGGGCTGTGAATTGGAATGGAACAGCGGCGACCGCTCATGGGATTGCCCTTGCCACGGCTCACGGTTTAACTATAAAGGTGAAATTTTAGAAGGGCCTGCAGAAAAACCGCTTAAACGATTGGAATAATAGGTCGTCCAAAGGGGTGAATCATCTATGGAGGAGAACCAAGAAAAAGTCATCGAAGAGCTCAAAAAAGTATTGCAGCAATGGATCGGCCGGAGAATTCTCGTGACAAAGGAAGAAAACGGAGATTTAGATCAAACGGTGATTGACCTCGAGCGTTTCAATGAGGAAGTGTATAACCATACCGATGAATATTTGCCAAAAACCGCGGTGCAACTGATCGGAAGCGGCCAGACATTAACGAACGACTCTCAAGCCGCCCTCCCTTATGCCTCCTTTGATATTCC
The DNA here is from genome assembly GCF_000430685.1 of Tuberibacillus calidus DSM 17572. Lineage (GTDB taxonomy): Bacteria > Bacillota > Bacilli > Bacillales > Sporolactobacillaceae > Tuberibacillus > Tuberibacillus calidus. Next base: position 53,781 of record NZ_KE387194.1, read on the forward strand.
AATCGAAGAAGCTTTAGAGTTGCATTGCGATGCAGAGGGTGTGTTTTTCCGCACGGCCCGAGCCGTGTATACATTAACCCCAATATAAGAAGAGGTGACGGAGGTCAACCTCTTCTTTGTTTGTATTTGTCGAAAAGTATTTATAAACTTTTCTATATACTGTTATATAATAGGGAACATAAATATAATCTGTATTGGTACAATGGAAGGAGGTAAAACCGTGGATTGCCCAATGTGTAATGGAAACGGCGAAATCGCCTGTTCAAACTGCACTGGCAACAGGGGTGACCATTGCACACCGTGTGATGGCTGCCGTGGAGAAGGCTTTGTGGTATGTTTACACTGCAATGGGACCGGCTACTTAGAGTATGGATTTTAATCTGTTGGAAAAGGAGAGATATGGGTTGAAACACATGCCAACAACCGACAGCCGCGCCATCGACTGCGAACTTATCACGAAAGAAGCCGCGGTTTTTATGGGGAAATTACATCGACGTTTTGAGGGCCGGAGAAGACAATTATTGGAATTTCGTAAAAAACGGCAAGAGGCGTTCGACCGCGGACATTTACCGGATTTTCTTGAAGAAACAAAAGCCATTCGGGAAACCGATTGGACGGTTTCACCGGTTCCGCACGATTTGGAAGATCGTCGCGTTGAAATTACCGGGCCTGCCAGTGATGCCAAAATGGTCATCAATGCCCTTAATTCGGGGGCTAAAGTGTATATGGCAGATTTTGAAGATGCACTTACCCCCGCTTTTGATAACCTCCTAAAGGGGCAAAAAAATTTATATGAAGCCATTCGCGGCCGTCTGACATGGACCGCCGAAAACGGCAAGCGCTATCAATTAAATGAAAAGAGAGCGACTTTGGTCGTACGGCCAAGAGGTTGGCATCTCGTTGAAAAACATTTTTTAGTGGATGATGAGCCGATATCAGCGGGTTTATTTGACTTTGGGTTGTACTTTTTTCTGAATGCGAAAACGCTGCTGAAGAATGGCTCCGGCCCCTACTTTTACTTGCCAAAGCTAGAGAGTCATTTAGAAGCGCGGTTATGGAACGACTGTTTTCTTTTTTCTGAAGATGAACTTGGCATTCCACGCGGCACGATCAAAGCCACGGTTTTAATAGAAACCATTCCCGCTGTTTTCGAGGCAGATGAAATTTTATACGAATTAAAAGAACATAGCGCAGGCTTGAATTGCGGCCGTTGGGACTACATTTTCAGTGTCATTAAAAAATTCCGCTGCAACGAACGCTTTATTTTTCCTGACCGCTCGCAAGTCACCATGGAAGCGCCTTTTATGCGGGCATATACGAATTATATTGTCAAAACTTGCCACCACCGAGGTATTCATGCGATTGGCGGCATGGCTGCACAAATTCCCGTAAAAAACGACCCGGAAGCAAATCATGTGGCATTGGAGAAAGTCTACAAAGACAAAAAACGCGAAGTGCTCGATGGCTTCGATGGCAGTTGGGTGGCACATCCGGGATTGGTTGAAGGGGTCATGAAGGTTTTTGATGAGCATATGCCAAATGCCAACCAGATTGAGCGCCAACGCGACGATCTCAAAGTATCGGCTGCGGATTTATTGTCAGTACCAGAGGGCACGATTACCGAGGAAGGGCTGCGGTTGAACATCACTGTGGCCATTCAATATATGGAAGCTTGGCTGAGCGGGCGTGGGGCTGTGCCGCTATACCATTTGATGGAAGATGCGGCAACGGCAGAAATTTCTCGAGCGCAAGTCTGGCAATGGATCCACCATCCGGCAGGCGTTCTCGAAGACGGAAGAAAAGTCACATTAGCGTTAGTACTGGAGCTGATGGAGGAAGAGTGTCAGAAAATAAAAAATGACCTTGGAGCGGATCGCTTTGAAACCGGGAAATTTTCGGAAGCCATTGGCCTTTTCAAAACATTGATTGAGAAGGATGAATTCACGGAATTTTTCACACTTCCAGGGTACGATCTTTTGGAATAACGGCGCATGTGCCCAGAATGCACAAATGTTCACCCTAAGAGGCTTTGATGACGGGGTTTAAAAAAGGGGAGGAGAAAGGTATGACTAAAGTGGAACAAATTCAAAAGTTAAAGGAAGAATGGAAGTCCGAACGTTGGCAGGGGATCGTCCGACCTTACAGCGCTGAAGATGTCGTGAAGCTGCGCGGTTCCGTTCTGATTGAACATACTTTGGCACGCCGCGGTGCCGAGCGGTTTTGGGAACTAATTAATAAGGAAGATTATGTACACGCGCTCGGGGCGTTGACGGGAAACCAAGCCGTGCAGCAAGTCAAAGCGGGTTTGAAAGCGATCTACGTCAGCGGTTGGCAGGTGGCGGCTGATGCGAATGTGGCGGGACACATGTATCCCGACCAGAGCTTGTACCCGGCTAACAGTGTGCCTCAAGTGGTTAAGCGGATCAATCAAGCGTTAGAGCGTGCCGACCAGATTGATCACATTGACGGTAAAGAAGGCAATGACTGGCTCGTCCCAATTGTGGCGGATGCCGAGGCCGGTTTTGGCGGGGCTTTAAACGTTTTTGAAATCATGAAAGCGATGATCGAAGCAGGTGCCGCCGCGGTTCATTTGGAAGACCAACTTTCCTCAGAGAAAAAGTGCGGTCATCTTGGCGGGAAAGTGCTTTTGCCGACACGGCAAGCCGTCCGCCATTTGATTGCTGCCCGCCTTGCCGCGGATGTTTTGAATGTGCCGACGGTCCTTATTGCCAGAACCGATGCCCATGCGGCTCAGCTTTTAACAAGTGATGTCGACCCGTATGATCATCCATTTTTAACCGGGAAACGCTCAACAGAAGGTTTTTATTATACCAGATCCGGCATTAATCAAGCGATCGCCCGGGGTCTTGCCTATGCGCCCTATGCGGATTTGGTTTGGTGTGAAACCTCAGAGCCGAATTTAGAAGAAGCGAAACGATTTGCTGAGGCGATTCATAAAAAATTCCCTGGGAAATTACTTGCTTACAACTGCTCACCGTCGTTTAACTGGAAAAAGAAATTGGATGATCAAACCATTGACCATTTCCAAGAACAATTAGGTAAGATGGGGTATAAATTCCAATTTGTCACGCTTGCTGGCTTTCATGCGCTTAACCACAGCATGTTTCAATTGGCGCTCGATTATCGCGACCGCGGAATGGCGGCGTATTCTGATTTTCAACAAGCGGAATTTGCCAGTGAAGCGAAAGGATACACGGCAACGAAACATCAACATGAAGTCGGCACGGGGTATTTTGATGAGGTGTCGAATATTGTCTCCGGTGGAACCAGTTCCACCACAGCGCTTAAAGGTTCCACCGAAGAAGAGCAATTTGTGTAAATGCTCAAATTTAGTGTACGTTGTTCTGAGGCAAACGGCAAATAAAAGGCATCGGTTTCTTGCTGATGTCTTTTTTCTTTAAGGAAAAGAACGTATAAAAAATCTGGGGTCTACAACAGCGACGTGAACGGTGGTATTTTCCAAGATTCAATAGCGATAAAAATTAGAGTAAGTGCAATTTGCGCTAGCTTTCCGGGAGGAGTGGCGGTCATGGACTCGCGGTATTCCAATGGGGAATGGCTATAAAAGATTGCGCAACAGCCAAAAACTCAGTTAAACCCTAAAAAGATTCCGGGTGTATGCCTGGTTTTTTATACTGGTAAGAAAGGATATCATTTTTAGGCCAACATAAGGGCAACTAAGGTTCTGCCTCTGCCTAAAAGGCTTGGCAAAGCTAATTTTTCTTTACACGCATTGGAAGGTAATATAATAAATTTAAACTTAAATGAAAATCATTATAAAAAAATTGGGCAAAGGGGTTGAAAGTCAAAAAAGGTCAGAGTATAATAAAGGCGTAAGGTCAAAGATAGTCAAACAACAAGGAAGCTCTAAAAATATTTAGAGCGTTATTTAAAACCATTAAGGTCAAAGAAAGTCAAAGTCAAAATAAGAAGTGTGAAAATGAAGCATTGCAGAAGGAGGTTTTTGCTATGCTCTGTGAAAAATGCCATATGAATCCTGCAACGATTGAATTAGATTGGCAAATGAACCATCACCATGAACATTTGCAACTCTGTCAAGATTGTTACAATAAAATGCGTGCTGAAGCGCCTCAATTGAATCTTTTTGGAGGTTCATCTTTTGATGATCTCTTGAAAGGCTTTTTCAGCGATGCCCAAGGCGGACAATTCGCAAACGGCACACCGCATGTAATGACGGAATCTCCGCATCGCGGTGGTCGTGGCGGGTTGCTCGATCAATTGGGCAAAAACCTAACGGCTGAAGCACAAGCGGGTAAGATTGACCCTGTCATCGGCCGCGAGAAAGAAATTGAACGCGTCATTGAAACATTAAATCGCCGCAATAAAAACAACCCGGTTTTGATTGGTGATCCGGGTGTTGGTAAAACGGCCATTGCGGAGGGTCTTGCTCTTCGCATTGTAGAAGGAAAAGTCCCGGCAAAATTAAGGAACAAACAAATTTATGTGCTGGATATGGCAAGCCTTGTTGCGGGTACTGGAATTCGCGGTCAATTTGAACAAAGGATGCAACAATTGATTCGCGAAATGCAACAACGATCTGACGTGATTGTTTTCATCGATGAAATCCATCAAATTGTCGGAGCAGGCTCTGCCGAAGGATCCCAAGACGCCGGCAACATTTTAAAACCGGCTCTAGCTCGCGGCGATATTCAAATCATTGGCGCCACGACCTTAAAAGAATATCGGAAAATCGAAAAAGATGCGGCACTTGAGCGCCGATTCCAGCCAATAATTGTCAACGAACCGACGATTGAGCAAGCGATAGCCATTTTGAATGGCCTGAAGAAACGCTACGAGGACTATCATGAAGTCACTTATACTGATGAAGCGATTCGCGCCTGTGTCACACTGTCCAATCGCTATATCCAAGACCGCTATTTGCCAGATAAAGCGATCGACTTGATGGACGAGGCTGGAGCTAAGCTCAATTTGCGGGCGGCTTCGGAAAATGAAACGGAACTCGAAGCCCAACTTGAAGCGGTGCTAAGGGAAAAAGAAACCGCGACGCGCCAAGAAAACTATGAACGCGCGGCCCAGCTTCGCGATGAAGAACAAAGCTTGCGAGCAAAAATTGCCGAAGTTAAAGGACAAAATGCCGGTAAGGCCGTCGTCAATAAAGCGGATATTGAAGCGCTCATTGAAGAGAAAACCGGCATTCCGGTGCGTCGTTTAGAGAAAAACGAACAAGAAAAAATGAAAAACCTTGAAAGCCGTTTGAACGCAAAAGTCATTGGACAAGCGGAAGCCGTTAAAAAAGTGGCGAAAGCGATTCGCCGTAATCGCGCAGGTTTCAGGCGTCACCATCGACCGATCGGCTCCTTCCTCTTTGTCGGACCGACCGGTGTCGGTAAAACCGAGTTGTCGAAAACGCTGGCGGAAGAACTTTTCGGTGACCGCGAGGCGATGATTCGCTTGGACATGAGTGAATATATGGAAAAACATTCCGTGTCGAAGCTCATCGGTTCGCCGCCCGGTTACGTCGGCCATGAAGAAGCCGGTCAACTGACGGAAAAAGTGCGCCGCAAACCGTACAGTCTCATCTTGCTTGATGAAGTGGAAAAGGCCCATCCAGACGTCATGAATATGTTCTTGCAAATTCTTGAAGATGGCCGCTTGACGGACAGCCAAGGCCGCACCGTAAGTTTTAAAGACACGGTGATCATCATGACATCCAATGCCGGCCAAACCGATGTGAAACCGATCAAAGTCGGATTCGGTCAAGTGACGGAAGAGGAAAACAAAAACGATCTATTGGATCGCTTGAAAGATTATTTTCGACCGGAATTTCTCAACCGTTTTGACGCTATCGTCGCTTTTTCAGCGCTCAGTCGTGAAGATCTCAAGCAAATCGTTGAACTGATGTTGAAAGACGTGTATGCGGCGGCGTCTGAGCAAGGCATCACGGTGACCGTTACAGATGCGGCTAAGGAAAAATTAGCTGAACTCGGCTATCATCCGGCCTTTGGTGCCCGCCCGTTGCGTCGCGTCATCGAAGAAAAAGTTGAAGATGGCATTGCTGAGTTGATGATGGAAGAAAATAATGTTAAAGCAGTCGTCGTCGATGTTGACCATGACGATGTCGTTGTAAAAACCGCATAAAGAGAGGTGGACTTGAAAGAACCTGGCCATAAAAGGACGGGTTCTCCGGGTCCACCTTTTTTAGTCTAAATAGAAGAAATAGTGCGGAGCAGGCAGGACCATTGGCATGTTTTAAAGGATTTGGAAATGAAGGATTTTCCTCCGGAATAAAAATAAATATATAATGGTAGTGTCAGCGGGTTGGGAGGGAAGTCCTTTATGGAAATAACGGTCCCCTATATACTCATTCGAGTCGTCATCGGCATCATCTTATGTATTATTGCCGGAATCTTGCAGTACCGATTCCGCAACATTAATCTTATTTATTTTCTGCTCGTTCTGTTTGTGATCGGCGGAATTGTTTGCCTGATTCTTGCCGATGAAATTCTCTACATACTGTTAACCATTTATTTTATCTTTACAACAGCCGCCTGCGCCTTTATTCGATTCATTCGCTTCATAAGAGACTATCGGAGAAAAAAAGCAAAATAACGAAGAAAGAGGACTCGGATGATCGGTCCTCTTTTCACTTTCAACCTATGACCGCCTTTTGGGCACCGAGGATGAGGCTGTTATCATTTCGTTCTTTTGCGGCTAAAATTTTTTCATAAAGCTCCTCGGCATGGCATTCATAGATGGAAAATTCATCAATGTTTTCATGGTTAAGATGGAGCTGCCCTTCGCCAACATTGCCGCGGTGCTGGCCGGTTGAATAGTAAGGATTCATCTCCACTTCTTTTGATGAAAGCACCCAATAACGAATGACATCCCGCCAAACAGCGATCCAAACAAAAACATCACAGCAACCGGGCTTGATTTGCTGGAAGTTCATGTTAAACGGAAGGGGAGAGTTTGACGACAGAGCCTTAACATACAAAGGTTCCTTGCTGTTGAAATCCACCGCTCTCGATGCTTTCACTTCGATTTTAATGTTTTCCAAGAAGAAATCATACTGGCCCGAGTAGTTTGGATCTAGCTTCTTGGACGGTTTTTTCAATTGAGGCACAAGCTCATGTAGATAATTTTGGGCCCATTTTTCACCAAAGCCCCGCGGGGCACTGATTTCAAAAATCCCAAGATAGCGGTTGTTTTCAATGTAGTTTTTCCGAAGTTCATAGTAATCCGCAAGAGACAGCTTCCCTTTTCCGATTAACGTCGCGATCATATATTCGAATGCATTGAACGGAAAAACCGATTCCAATTGCCGCATTTGTTCTGCAATCTCTTCATGCTCATCAAGTTCGGCGATTAGTGATTCCAGCTTTTTTCTTAAGTTGTCCAAAGGCTTCACCTCGAAAGAAATTTGGTCCGCACTCTCTGTTTAATCACATCGATTTCAGATGGCGTGAAGTGATAGAGGCGCATAATGTGGTCATCAATTTCCTCATAAATACGGCTCCGTTCGTTTTTGTCTTCTGTATCCATCAGTTTTTCAACAAGCTCAACGATGAGGTGCTCGTCGGTGGATGAAGCCGGTGGAATCGGGATCGCTTCAATATGCTGGCGCAACACCTTCACTGATGCAAACGATAGTTCATGGAAAAATTGCGCCGCCCGGGAATTCAGAACGGCCAAAATGTATTTGACGGACCGATTCGGGATCCGCGGGATGACGACATTAGCGCTATTCAAAGAAAGCGTTCCATGATTATCGTACGAAAAAACAAGCTGTTCGTTAATGAAACGATAGATGAGTTTTTCTTTTGCCCGGTACCATTTTTCCGGAGCCACTTGCTGAAAGCGTTCCGGTTGAAAAATCATGTATTGTTCGCTCGAATAGAAATTAAATTTAAAAACATCACCACCGCGAATGACCGGTTCCGCCCCGTCCACGGGTTCATCAAGGACGAATTCTTGATTATTTCCCGTCACAATGCCGAGTGCGAAATCCGCCTGGTCTTTTAAAAATTCAACCCCGGAAAGCGTCCGCATATGATCCAGCACGTCTTCTTCGGCATCCGATGCCCTGACGTTAAAAATGGTTCTTTCATTTTTTGAAAAGCGGCTTTGGGAAACCGTGTAATGCTTGTCCTCATGGACGACCATGATCTCATGATTATCGGCTACTTTTGTGGTTTTTCGCGCGGTGACCAAGATGGATGGCGCAAACACCTTTGAAAAACGATGCCCCAATAGGTTGATTTGACAGAGTTCGGCTTGTTCAATCAGGAATTTTCTCGTTGTCTCATGAATTTGCACATTCAGTAAAGATTCCGGCAAGACATAGGATAAAATCCCGCCGGGTTTGAGGACATCGATCCCATACTCAATAAAAAGGTCAAAGGACTCTAGCGGCCCGTTTGCGGTGACAAATTTCTGCCTTAAAAGTTCGGCTTCTTCATCAGAAAAGCTGTAGCCCCATGGGGGATTTCCGATGACAAGGTCAAAGGTGTCGTCATTTTCTGCCCCGAACAACGTGCCATAAGTTGCCAAAGTATCTTGTTCGCGAATGTGAAGAAGGCAATGCTCCTGATCGTCATAAGGCGTTTCCAAAAGTAACAAGAGGTTGATTTTTGTAAGTATCACAGCCGTTGGGTCAATGTCCCAGGCATATAACGATTCCGAAAGCAGCGCTTTTTCAGCCGCTTCCACTGACCATCCGTTTTCAAGAAGGCGCCTTTTCAACTCGATAAAAAGCCGGATCATGAAATTGCCCGAGCCGCAGCAAGGATCCACGACCCGCGGCGTCAAGGAGCGATCCATGTATCGGAGGCTTTGGTTGATGAGCTGGTCGACGATGTCGGAAGGCGTGTAGTACGACCCTTTATTTTTTCGGGTACCAAGACTCGATAATGACATATATAAAAGGCCGAGCAGATCATCACCTTCAATAAAAGGGAGATGCATGTTTCGGATTTTCCGTAAAATGGTTTTATCCTCTTCATTTAAAGGTTGGGCCGGATTAAAAAGTTCATGGAAGACAGTTCGATAACTGCCAAGTGCCCACCGCCCGTTTTGGAGACCCTCTGTCAGGCTGACATCTGTTTCTGGTACATGAAGAAGACGCCTTTCCACCAATAAATTCAGGGCGATTTCATATAAAATGAGCCTCAGATCGATTTTTTCATTTGTATGGCTCACCCAATGTAAAATCGTTTCCGCCGCCTCTAAATAAACTTTTGATGAGACGTATTCCGCTGGGATAACATGTCCTTTCACGGCCTTTTTGTTTCGTCGGCTTTTTAAACGATGAGATTTGCCCGATGCGATTTCTTCGACGAGTTTTTCGATCGCCTTTCTCTCAAAAAGGAGTCTGCGGTTTTCTTTCTCCACTGGTTGCAATTTTCCAGCCTTTACCCAATTACGGACGGTGGCTTGGGAGACAGAGAGCATCGCCGCGGTCTCCCTTATATCAACATAAGTTGGCTGCATAACGGTGCTTTTCATGTTCTTTCCCCTTAACGTGTTGTCTTACTCCTATATAGTCTAACACAAGCACCCTAGAAAAGGTGCCTTGATCCCCAAATAGTGAGGTGGAAAAATGGATGTATTCGGCTAGGACTAAAGATATAATAAATATGGGAATCATCGTTAAAGCAAAATGTGGAAAAAAGTGGGCTTGTGAAGCTTTTTTTGCCTTGGATACAATCCGTATACAGTAAAGCCGCCAATGCTTCCAGCCATCATGTTGCTAGACGATGAACGATTTGAGAGATCAGGCGAAAATTGATGCAGCGCCTTGATCCGTCTTTAAAACGAGGAGGGAAAATATGAACAATCACGACATCGACTATAAAATTTACGGGGATGATATGCAATTCGTGGAAATCGAATTGGATCCGAATGAAACGACGATTGCTGAAGCGGGCAGCCTCATGATGATGGATGATGCCATTGAAATGGAAACGATTTTCGGTGATGGCAGTAATCAAGGCGGCTTTATGGGGAAATTACTGGGAGCCGGGAAACGCCTGCTGACGGGCGAAAGTTTGTTTATGACGGCATTTACTAACAGGGGTAGCGGAAAAAGACATGTGTCCTTTGCCGCCCCTTATCCTGGTAAAATCATCCCGATGGATTTAAGCGAGTTAGGTGGCAAAATCATTTGTCAGAAGGATGCCTTTCTTTGTGCCGCAAAAGGTGTTAGCGTTGGCATCGAGTTTCAGCGTAAGCTTGGCACCGGCTTTTTCGGCGGTGAAGGTTTTATTATGGAGAAATTGGAAGGCGATGGTCTCGCGTTTGTGCATGCGGGCGGAACAATTAAAGAAATCGACCTTGCCTCCGGCGAACTGTTGCGCGTCGATACCGGCTGCCTCGTGGCTATGACACAATACGTCGATTATAATATCGAAATGGTCCGCGGCATTAAGACCGCTTTATTTGGCGGCGAGGGCCTGTTCTTTGCGACATTAAGAGGTCCGGGGAAAGTGTGGGTGCAATCCCTCCCGTTCAGCCGTTTGGCAAGCCGCGTCTTTAGCGCAGCCCCGCAAATCCCGGGCGGAAAAAGCCGCGGTGAAGGCAGCCTCCTAGGCGGCGTATGGAACTTGTTAGACGGCGATGATTAATTTTTAGCGATCGCTCGGCGTATGGAGCCGATCTGGAATCAGCTTCTCGGCAGCCGCCCGCTGGCATGGGCGGCTGTCTGAGGTTCTTTCGGCCATTTTGAGGTGAGAAGGAGATCAATAGGCCTTTCAGATTGATTTTACCGAATGGGTGGAATAGCAGCCTTTCGGTTCATCAGCGGCTGAAACGTTGCACAACATCCAGATATTGACGATTTTTGATGTTATACAAAAAAGACCGGGTGGATGCCCGGCTTTTCTTATCAACTTTTTCCTTTTATAAAGATTGTGTATCAGTTGAAAGGGTTCCGGGCGGGAAAATGATATGCAATTTCAGATTGCGTATCAAAATGCTGGCCATTGAGGCGAGAAATGATATGCTTTTTTGAATTTCGGTTAAAAATCCATCCATAATTTCCCATTTTTAAAAATTGCATATCAGTTGTAAGGCTTCCGGGCGGGAAAATAATATGCAATTTCAGATTGCGCATCAAATTGCCGGCCATTGAGGCGAGAAATGATATGCTTTTTGGTTCTAGCAAGAAACTCTATCTTTTTTTAGTCGAGCATAAGGACGCTATGGTCCTGCCATTTGCCAAAAATATCGTTTTCTTTAAAGGTTTTACACTAGAAAAGTTTTGCGCAAACGCGTTTGATATATTAAGCTGATAGTGTAAGTTTTTTTGTCTAACAAAAAATAGTTTTCTTATAAATAGAGGATAACCACAGGGGTGAAACCATGAGCGAAAAAGAACTTTTTGATGTCACGATCATTGGCGGCGGCCCGACGGGGTTGTTCACCGCCTTTTATAGTGGCATGAGACAGATGAAAACGAAGATTATTGAAAGCATGCCGCAGCTGGGTGGGCAACTGACTGCCCTTTATCCCGAAAAATATATTTACGATGTGGCTGGTTTTCCGAGGATTAAGGCCTGGGACCTCGTAGAAAATCTCATTGAACAAGCGAAGCAATTTGATCCTACCATCGTTTTGGAGGAATCGGTCGAAACGCTAGAAAAACAAGAAGACGGCACTTTTATTCTCAGGACTAGCGATGGCAGCGAGCATTATACCAGAACCGTGATCATTACGGCGGGAGTAGGTGCTTTTCAACCGCGGCGCCTGGATCTGGAAAATGAAAAAATGTATGAAGGAAAAACACTCCATTATTTTGTGAAAGACATGAACCGATTTAAGGGGAAAAAAGTTGTTATCTCCGGTGGCGGCGATTCGGCGGTTGACTGGGCCAATATGCTTGAGCCGATTGCTGAAAAAGTTTACATCGTTCACCGGCGGGATAAGTTCCGCGCCCATGAACGCAGTGTTGAGCAGATGTTGCAATCAAGCGTTGTGGTCAAAACGCCATTTGTCATTACCGAATTGCATGGCGACGGCGACAACATTCACGAAGTCGTCATTCAAACACCAAAGGGAGAAAATACGGAAACGATTGAAGTGGATGAGGTCATCGTTAACCATGGTTTTATTTCCGCTCTCGGCCCCATTAAAGACTGGGGGCTTGAGATCGAGAAGAATTCCATCGTAGTCAATACGAAGATGGAAACCAATATCGAAGGGGTGTATGCGGCGGGCGACGTCACCACTTATCCTGGTAAAGTCAAACTCATTGCCACGGGATTCGGTGAAGGGCCAACGGCTGTGAATAATGCCAAATCCTATCTTGACCCTAAAGCGCGTACCCAACCGATGCACAGTACTTCGATGTTCGGGCAATAAAAAGATAGGCGTCATTGTTGCCCGATCGGCTTAGGACAAGGGTCTATTTTAAGCCAAAAAAGCCGACCATATCAAGCCTCACATAAAAATTATAGGAAAACAGCTGAGACTGGTTCACGAAGTCTTCAGCTGTTTTTTTATGCGCCACTATATTCTATTCCCCGAACCGTGATAAACGTTGATAGAAAGACTCCAAAAACATCAAAAGCAGAGACTCCGACGGCCCAAGCTCGCGCCGCTTCGGTATCACCACGCCGACTGACCGATAGAGTTCGGGATCGACCAGCGGGATTTTAACGAGATCTAAAGAGAGATTCAAAAGGGCATTTTCGGGCAGGATCGCCACGCCGAAGCCGGACGCAACAAGTGATTTAATGGTCTCGATATCTTCGCCTTCAAAAGACAGTTTCGGTTGAAAACCGATTTGTTCGCAAGTTTTGATAAAGTATTCGTGAAGCACATGTCCCTGATGAAAACCGACAAAAAGCTCGTCTCTTAATTGGTCTAAACGAAGAAAGTTTTGCTCGGACATCGGATGTGTTGTCGGTAATATCGCATAAAATTGCTCGCGGTAAAAGATGCGGCCGTCCACATTGTTATGTTCTTTAGGTACAGGGGCACAAAAAACGATATCGAGCTTTCCTTTTTCCACCTGTTCGATTAACGAGGATTGAGAGGCTTGATATAACTGAAACCGAATCCCGGGATACTGTTCGCGAAATTGAGAGAGGGCAATCGGCAGCGTATGGGCCGATAAGCTTGTGGCGAATCCTAGGCGAATCATGCCTTTTTCCGGGTTTAAATATTCTTCAATTTTCTCAATGCCTTGTTCAATCTCTGCTACCGCGCGTTCGGCGTAATCGAGAAAAACCCGCCCGATCGACGTGAGCTGGACATTCCGGCCTTCTCTTGTAAAAAGAGAAACGCCAAGCTCTGCTTCAAGCAGGTTGATCTGTCGGCTAACCGCTGATTGGGCTACATGCAACCGATGCGCGGCTTCAGTGACATGCTCGTGTCTTGCAACTTCAATAAAATATAAAATTTGCCGCCATTCCATTTCCATTCCTCCCATCCCACAAGTGAGAAGACCCTCCTTTAAAGCCTCACAACTTACGGGTCTTCGTTCTCCTTAGTTGGCCAAGGGTCTAAACCCTCTCACCACAATCTATCTCATTTTGATATATTTTTTATCTTAATTATATATTGTTTAGATTGATTCCTTCCACTTAAAATGAAACTAACCTACATTTTGAAATGGTCTCACGGGAGGGGTGGATGATGGCGGAAAAAGGTATGTATCATCCGGCATTTGAACATGATGCTTGTGGCATCGGTTTTATCGCTAACATTAACGGAAAACCGGAACGTTTTATTATAGATCAAGCTTTGGAAATGTTAAGACGGCTCGACCACCGCGCCGGGCATAATAAGAAAACCGGTGACGGTGCGGGGATTTTGACGCAAATTCCCGATGCTCTTTTTCGCAAAACAATGGCAGATTTACCTGAGTCAGGAGACTATGCCGTCGGTATGATGTTTGTTCCAAGAGAGGCTTCTGAGTCGCACATCGCTGCCGCGATTTCGGAGGAGTCAGGACAGTTAGGGTTATCTTTACTCGGTTTTCGAACCGTCCCGGTTAATAAAGACGTGCTGAAAGGCCGCGCCTATGAGACATGCCCACAGATCTGCCAATTTTTTATTGGGAAATCGGCACATTTGGATGATAAAGGTTTTGATAAACGGCTCTACGTTCTGAGGAAAAAGATCGAACGGCGGCTACAGAAAATAAAAGATTTTTATATTAGCAGTTTATCTTCACGCACGATCGTTTATAAAGGTTTTTTAAGCCCCGAACAACTCGGGTTTTTTTATACCGATTTATCAGACCCCGATTACCGGTCGGCGATCGGTTTCGTTCATTCCCGCTTTAGTACCAATACCTTTCCATCATGGGCCAAAGCCCATCCATATCGGACGTTGATTCATAATGGAGAAATTAATACGATTCAAGGAAATCGGTTATGGATGAAAGCTCGGGAGGCGGTTTTCGACGTTGACTTAGGAGTGCCTTTGGATGACATCCTGCCAATTATAGAAGAGAATGGGAGCGATTCAGCCACCCTTGATAATGCGCTTGAATTTTTATTGGTCAGCGGCATGCATCCAGCTAAAGCGGCGATGGTGCTCGTCCCTGAACCACGGGAATCATTGGCGGATCCTGAAATGGCCGCTTTTTACGAATTCTACAGCACTTTAATGGAACCTTGGGACGGCCCGATGGCGCTTGCCTTTACCGATGGCCGGTTTATCGGCGCGGGGCTTGATCGTAACGGTTTGAGACCGGCCAGGTATGTCGTGACGAAAGACGGCCGCCTGATCTTTTCTTCGGAATTCGGCGTCGTCGATGTTGCTCCAGCCGATGTCAAAATAAAAGCCAATTTGCAACCGGGCGAATGGTTGTGGGTCGATTTGGAAAAAGGAAAGCGCCTTGCGAGTGAGGCGTTAAAACGTGAGCTCGCCGCAGAACACCCATACAGCATGTGGCTCGATGAAGCGGTGACGGTACTCGACGGCAAGACGCCATCCCGACTTCCCGAGACAGAAGCCGACGTTCCTGTTTTACAAAAGGCTTTTGATTATACCTACGAGGAAATCCAAAAAGCTATTTTACCAATGGTGACGGATGGAAAAGAAGCAACGGGGTCGATGGGAATGGATACGCCGCTTGCGGTTTTATCGGAAAGGCCGCAGCTTCTTTATAACTACTTTAAACAAAGTTTTGCCCAAGTGACGAATCCGCCGATTGATGCCTTGCGGGAAGAATGTATAACGTCAACCATCACGTGGCTTGGCAGGACTGGGGATGTCTTAACACCGAGTGTGGCTTGCGCCCGGCGCATCCAATGTCCGTCCCCCATTCTGAGCGATGGTGAATATGAGGATTTAATCACGCAATGGAATCCTGCTTTTCAAACGGCCACGCTCACCGTCCTGTATCAAGAAAAGGAAAATCTTAAAGAGGCGTTGGAGCGACTGTTTCAGGAAGCAGAAGAGGCAGTCCGGGCGGGCGCTACCATCCTCGTTTTAACGGATCGATATCCGACCGAGGACCGTATTCCGATGCCGATGCTGCTTGCTTCTTCCGGTTTACATCACCATTTCATTCGAAAAGGTCAGAGACTCAACGTGAGCATAGTCGCTGATACGGGAGAGGCGAGGGACAGCCATCATATAGCGATGCTCATCGGCTGCGGGGTTGATGCGGTGCATCCATATTTAGGGTTGCTAACGGTGCGCCGCCTCGTTGAAACCGGCCATGTGAAAGGCATGACGAGCGAAAAAGCTTGTGCGAACTATATCAAAGCATTAAATGCCGGCTTGTTGAAAATTATGTCAAAGCTCGGCATCTCGACTGTCCAAAGCTACCGAGGCTCCCAAGCGTTTGAAGCGCTTGGGCTCAGTGAAGAGGTGGTCGATCGTTATTTCACCGGCATGGTCTCTCAGCTTGGCGGTTTGACAATTGATGATCTGGATCGTGAAACTAAACGCCGTCATCAAGCTGCCTTTGCGGCTTCGGATTTAGACTCGGGAAGCGTCCTTCAGTGGCGGAAGGAAGGTGAGTATCACCGCTTTAATCCGAAGACGATTCACTGGCTGCAACAAGCTTCTCGCCTAAACAGTTGGCCTCTGTATCGGAAGTTTAGCGAAGCGGCAGATCAAGAATGCTTTTCCTCCATCCGCAGTCTGTTGGATTTCCAATCGGATCGCCCGCCAATTCCGCTTGAGGAAGTAGAGCCGATTGAAGCCATCTTAAAACGCTTCAAGACAGGGGCGATGTCGTACGGCTCTTTAAGTCAAGAGGCGCATGAAGCACTTGCCATCGCCATGAATCGCATTGGCGGAAAATCTAATAGCGGTGAAGGCGGCGAAGACCCTGCCCGTTATTTTCCTGATGAAAATGGCGACCTTCGCCGCAGTGCGATTAAACAAGTCGCATCAGGTCGCTTCGGCGTTTCTAGCCTATATTTAACGAATGCCGATGAAATTCAAATCAAAATGGCCCAGGGCGCAAAACCCGGTGAAGGCGGCCAATTACCGGCGAAAAAAGTCTATCCGTGGATTGCGGAGGTACGCGGTTCAACGCCGGGCGTTGGGCTGATCTCTCCACCGCCGCACCACGATATTTATTCTATCGAAGATTTGGCGCAACTCATCTATGACTTAAAAAGCGCTAATCCGAAAGCTAAAGTGAGTGTCAAACTCGTGGCGAAGGCGGGTGTCGGCACAATCGCTACCGGTGTGGCTAAAGGGCTCGCTGACACGATTTTAATCAGCGGCTATGACGGCGGAACCGGGGCGTCTCCACGCTCAAGCATCCAGCATGCGGGCATGCCTTGGGAGCTGGGACTGGCGGAAACACACCAAACCCTTTTGCTCAATGGCTTGCGCGATGACGTCGTTTTAGAGGCTGATGGAAAATTGTTAACGGGCCGTGATGTTTTGATGGCCGCATGTTTAGGGGCGGAAGAATTCGGATTTGCGACAGCACCGCTTGTTGTGCTTGGCTGCATCATCATGCGCATGTGTCATACCGATACATGCCCCGTCGGGATTGCGACGCAAAATCCGGAACTTCGGAAAAAAATGATGGGTAAACCCGAACATGTCGTGAATTATTTTCGGTTCGTGGCAGAAGACGTTCGGAAGCGACTCGCCGCACTAGGCTTTCGTTCATTAGATGAAGTTGTCGGTAGGACAGAACTTTTAACGGTGAAACCGGAAGTGAAACACCATGAAAAAGCCTCCCGCTTAAACCTGACGAAACTACTTGAGGCGCCTTCGGGAAGAATGTTCCGCCGCTATGAGGAGAAAAAGCGCCGCGGCCACGCGCATAAACACTTTGATGAACGCGTTTTATTCGAAACAGTCCGTCCCGTTCTGGCATCAGAGCAACCTGTTCATGTGGATACATTCGTAAAAAATACCGATCGGGCGGTAGGTACGTTAGTCGGGCATTACATCACTGATAAATACCAACAAAACGAACTTCCGGATCACACGGTGCACATTCGCTTAAAGGGCTCAGCCGGTCAAAGCTTCGGTGCCTTTATTCCGAAAGGTGTCACGCTGGATTTGGAAGGCGATGCCAATGATTATGTCGGAAAAGGGCTATCTGGCGGAAAACTGATCATCAAACCGTTTTCCGAAGGCACGCATCCGTTTGGTGAGGCGATTATCGGAAACGTCGCATTTTACGGGGCCGTTTCGGGTGAAGCCTTTATTCGCGGTTCGGCTGGGAGTCGCTTTGCCGTCAGAAACAGCGGCGCCAAGATCGTTGTCGAGGGCGTCGGTGAACACGGCTGTGAATATATGACAGGCGGGCTAGTCGTCATTTTAGGAACAATCGGCAAAAACTTTGCTGCCGGCATGTCCGGAGGTGTGGCTTATCTTCTTGATGGCCAGGCAGCTGCCAGAATCAATCGGGAAATGGTGGCCGTAACTGCCTTGAATGACCCTGATGAGAGGGATGCGGTCAAACAAATGATCGAGAAACATTATCTTTATACGGAAAGCCCGAAAGCTAAAGAAATATTGGAAAACTGGGAAGAGGCATGCAGCCGTTTCATAAAAGTCATTCCAGTGGATTATGCCCAAATGCTTCAGGCCATTGCGGAACTCAAAGCACGCGGTCATTCTGAAGAAGAAGCCAAACTGCTTGCGTTTAATCTTAAAAAGGCTGGGAAACTGGCTGCACCTGAAATCGAAGAGAACTTCGAGTTGGTTTAAACGGAAACGGTTAAGTTTTTCCAACTCTGACGCGTCTCATGAAATGATTACCATCGAGCATTTTTCGTACGTTTCCCGGTGACTCACCACCTGCGAGCCATTCATGATTCGAACTTTTTTTGCAACATCGCCGGATTTTTTGAGTGTTACTAGATATCCCAAACGGTGATGGATCATTTTCTATGAGGGGAAAGGAGTGTGTGGATTGGGACGGTTAGGCGGTTTTCTAGAAATCGATCGGCAAAAGACCCCGGAAAGGGGGGCTTGGGAAAGGCAGCGGGATTGGCAGGAGTTGACATTGCCAAGTGATGAACGCCTGATTCAAGACCAAGCCGCCCGCTGTATGGATTGTGGCACACCATTTTGTCAAATGGGTGAAGCTTGGCAGAAACTCACGATCGGGTGCCCTTTATATAATCTCATTCCCGAATGGAATGACTTGGTTTACCGCGGCCATTGGCGTGAAGCTTACGAGCGGCTCTTCAAAACGAATAATTTTCCTGAATTCACAAGCCGGGTTTGTCCTGCGCCTTGCGAAGGATCGTGTAACGCCAATTTACCCACCGAACCGGTTGCCATCAAATCCATTGAGCGAGCGATTATTGATAAGGCTTTCGAGGAAGGCTGGGTGATCGTCCGCCGTCCAAAAAAACGGACGGGGAAAAAAGTAGCCGTCATCGGTTCAGGACCGGCAGGCCTTGCGTGTGCCGACAATCTCAATCAAGCGGGTCATTCCGTCACGGTTTTTGAAAAAGCCGATCGCCCAGGCGGTTTACTCATGTACGGCATCCCCAACATGAAGTTGGAAAAATGGGTGGTCGAAAGGCGGATTGAGCATTTAAAAAAAGAAGGGATCACTTTTATCCTGAATACAGAAGTCGGCAAGGCCATTCCTCTGGAAAAACTAGAAGCTCAATTTGATGCGGTCATATTATGTGTCGGTGCAGCGAGACATCGCGATTTAAAGATCCCCGGCCGCACGTTGAAAGGCATCCATTATGCGATGGATTATTTGGAAGAAAGCACCAAAGCACTGCTTGAAGGCCGTGCGCCGAAGATCACAGCAGAAAGGAAAAAGGTCATTGTCATCGGTGGCGGTGACACGGGGGCTGACTGCGTGGCAACAGCCCTCAGACAAAATTGCCTAAGCGTCGTGCAATTTGGCAAACACGAGCGTCCGCCAAAAGTTCGGCGGGCGAATAACCCCTGGCCGGAACCCCCACAAATCTTTAAATTGGATTATGCCCATGAAGAAGCTATCGCCCGTTTTGGTCATGACCCGCGCCAATTTGGGATCTCAACGGTACGCTTTCGCGGCACTGAGTCAGTTTCTATGCTTGAGACGGTCGGCATAAAGGTCAATGAGGATGGGTCTTTGGAGGAAATCCCAGAAACGGAACAATCTTGGGAAGCGGATCTTGTCCTTATCGCCATCGGCTTTGAAGGGGTGGAGAAAAATTTTGCGGATTACACAGATATAAAACTGTCCGCCAACGGTACCATCCTAGCCCCACGGAAAACTTTTGCCACGAATCGTCCAAACGTCTACGCTGCCGGCGATGCGCGGCGCGGACAAAGTTTAATCGTATGGGCCATGCGCGAAGGACGTGAGGTCGCTGATATTGTGAATGAAAAACTGAAAAATTAATCCGAACTCCCGATAGCGAAATTTGTCGAATTTTTTGAATGCTATTGGGAGTTTTTATGTTATAATGAGGCTGTTCAACCATGAATTGGAACAAATATGATTACGTTTTGCCGTGTTAATGCATGACTTTATCCGTAAAGTTAGCTTTTGTGTTACCCTCGGAGAATTTCTATTAAAAATGGTTTTTATGATGAATTTGCTCTGGTAACCAGCTGAAAATCAATCATAAATGAATATAGATCTATTTTTTGGTGTTTAACAATAAGCAGTATTTGTGTTAGCACCTGCGCGGTCCCCTTGGATAAATTCCAATAAAAATAGCTATTATGATGAAATTAGCCGTTGTAAGCGGCTAAAAAACAGCCATTTTAAGCTGGTTCTTACAATATAAAGAATTTAACAAGTAAAATTTACTCTCGCAAAAATTGAGGGGTGGGGGAAAAGTGATGACGCTCAAAGCACTTCATCCAAATGTTAAAATCCGTATCACCGTGAATTTCTTTTTGGTAATTGTATATAGAATGGTGACGCCATTTCTAGCTGTCTATTTCTCCCAAAAAGTGGGTGCAACGATCACCGGCTTTCTTTTTGCCACAGTGATTTTAAGTGCCGTATTGGGCGGAGTGATTGGTGGTTTCTATGGCGACCGCATCGGAAGACGGAAGCTCATGCTCATGACTGATCTCATCATGGCTTGCGGCTTCGGGGTGATTGCTCTATTGAATTCACCATGGATGGACGCCCCGTATTTAACGTATGTTGTGTTTCTTGTAGTAGAGTTTTTCGAAGGCATAGCGATGCCGGCTGCACAAGCATTGTTAATTGATTCCAGCACCTCAGAGACACGGCGCCTCATTTTTCAAATTCAATATTGGGTGAACAATCTTTCGATGGCCATTGGCAGCATGATCGGCGCCTTTCTGTTTCAGACCCATCATTTTCTTTTGTTTTGCCTAGTCGCCCTTGTGACATTGATTTCCTATTTTATCACATTGTTTTTTATTACCGATACATATGTTCCACAACCGGCAGAAAAAACATCTCATCCATCTGGAAATGGGAATGAGAAAGCAGGCGGCTTTCTGAAAAACTATGCTTTTATTCTCTACGATAAAATCTTTTTATTTTTTATTTTGGCGGTTTTATTAACAAGCATTATTGAAAATCAATTAACCAATTATGCTGGCGTCCGCATGGCCCAAGCCATTCATGATCAGCCGCTTTTTGCCGGATGGTTGGATTTTCACGTCAATGGTGTTTGGCTTCTGGGATTTTTACAAACGGAAAACACATTGTTGGTCGTAGTGGGGACCTTTTTGATTGCTTGGATGGTGAAAAAAGTTAGTGACCAACTAGCGATTATTACCGGGGTCATCATTTTTACAGCGGGCTATGCCTATATCATGATTGGCACGGTGCCTAGTTTGTTGATTTTGGCCATGTTAATCGCCACCCTCGGGGAATTAACCTATGTACCGATCAAACAGGCGTATCTTGCGGATATTGCACCGGAAAATGCTCGGAGTTCCTATATGGCCGCAAACTCAATGATGCAATTTTTAAGTGCGATCATTGGAGGGCTGATGATTACGATCGGTTCACTGCTCAATCCGGCCATTATGACTGTCTTAATTATCTTATTCGGCCTTGCAGCGGCTGGGCTCTTTTTTCAATCGGGTAGGTTGCTAAATAAAAAAGGCAACAAGGCCTTGCAGGTGGAAAAGGCTTCTCATTTATAAAAAACATCGGCCAATGAAACTTTTTGGACGGGTTTGTCGTATTTATATTGTCAAATGTTTTTCAAACTTATAGGGACTGAACGGAGATCATGTTATATATAATGTATCGTCCCAAAAGTATGGAAAACGTGAAATAGAGAATCTTTGATGGGGAGGAGACGGTCGGAATGCCGCAGTGGTTAAAGAAAACGGTAGTCACTTTAGTTGCAGTTCTGACATTGGGTACCGTCGTCCCAACCGTCAACTATCATAGTGACAACAACCGTCCGAACCGTTACGGAAATGATGGTGCCCGCACCCGAAGTGAAGCTGAGCCAATCGTTTTGGTGCAAACCAAAGAAGCCGATACTCAGGAAGCTGAAAAGAGAAGCGATGAAAGCTGGAGAGCCATTGCTGCTCAATGTGAAACGAAGAATGAAATGCTTGCGGAATTGGAACGATTTACAATAAAAGAGGCAGAGTCGCAAGGGATGCAAAAGTTCGGTGACAACATTGCCGGGGTGATCGGGGAAACGTATAAAAAAGATATCGTTCCGAAATTTGCCAAAGCCGTCACCTCCCTTGGAGCGATGACCGATACGGAGACGCTTCGCCATTTGGCAGTCAGCCATAATCCCGCCTCCGGAACCGGAGAACGGATCATGCATCTCTACGATGAGCGGACCGGTAAAGAATGGGTGAAATTCCATGTCCGAAGGGACCACCCGCCGCTCGACGGATATTATTTTACCTTTCATTATCATGTGAAGGACGATAATTTCCAAAACCATTATGAAGTCGGAAAAATCAACTGGGGCAAAAACACCCCGCCGAAATGGATGGCTTAGAAAAAATGCTCGGTCTCTGCTTAAAACAGGCGCCGGGCTATTTTATTACCGGAGTGATCATATATGAATAAAATTTATATGGTAAGACACGCAGAATCGACTTACAGCCCCGATGAATATGGGCGCGGTTTGACCGAAAGGGGAAAAAGGGATGCCGAACGCATCACCGAAGCGCTGCTCCCTTTTGACATTGATTTAGTTATTTCCAGCCCTTACAAAAGAGCGATGGATACCGTAAACGGCATTGCCAAAGCCAAAAACCTGCAAGTTTTATTGGATGAAAGATTCAGGGAAAGGGTATTGGCAGGGGATGCGGTGGAAGATTTCCATACGGCTATAAAGGCTGTCTGGGATGATCCGTTGTTTTCACATCCCGGCGGTGAAAGCAATCGAGAGGCTGCGGAGAGAGGGATTCTTGCTCTTAATGATGTCTTGGTGACGTATCACAATAAAAGAAACATCGTTATCGGCACGCACGGAAATCTAATGGCTTTAATCATGCAGCACTATGATGCCCGCTATGATTATTTATTCTGGAAAAACGAATTAAAAATGCCGGATATTTACGTTCTGACTTTTGAAAAGCAAAAATGCTTGGACATTTGTCATGTTTCCTGGGATGCCAAATTGCCTAATTATGATGAAAAATAACTATTGCTTATTTATGATGTTTATGATAATTTAGAATTACTTAACCGATAGGAGTTGTTTTTTATGGTAATCTTTGTCCAACTTGTGGTGAGACTAGGCTAATTGGAATAAAACTCATTGTTTGATGAGTTTTATTTAAGCATGCCTTTTTCATCACTTGGACGGGGTTACCATGTGCCTACATAGATGCCTTTAAGGAAGAGGTCTATGTCGGGAGTGGTATGCACCCGATGAATGGCCTCTTTTTGTATGGGTAAATTGGTATCATCTACCCACTCGTGACCCTTTGGCCATTCCATCCTTGTGACTGAAAAAGGCACCAAGAAATTTCATACGTCAGTTAAAGATGTCTGAATTCGCTCTAAATCAGAAATAAGGGCGAAAGAGGAGGGGAAACACATGAAGTGGAGAGATTGGGATACCAATTTAAAAATCCGGTTATTAGGGGAAGGCGTTATTAATTTATTATTCTGGATGTTTTTCCCGTTTATGGCCATATATTTTTCGGATGCGTTCGGAAAAAGCACAGCGGGCATGCTCCTTGTGATTTCACAAGTGATCAGTGTCGTTGTCGGTTTAATCGGCGGCTATTGCGCGGACCATTTTGGCCGCAAGCGGATGATGGTGATTGCCGGATACGGTCAGGCTTTAGCTTTTATTCCATTTGCACTCGGCGTCTCACCTTGGGTGCATTCGCCGATGCTTGCGTTTTTAGCTTTTTCCGCATTAGGTTTGTTCGGTCAGCTGTACTGGCCAGCTAGCCATGCCATGATTGCGGATGTCGTCAATGAAAAACATCGCAGTGCGATTTTCGCGGTTTTCTATACATCCACAAACATTACCGTCGTCATCGGGCCGCTTTTGGGAGGCATTTTCTTCTTTGACTACCGCTTTCCGTTTATCATCGTTTGCTTATTGGCATCGCTCGCTTTGGCCGTTGTTTTACAGCGGTTTCTCAGGGAAACCGTTCCGGTCGGCAAAAAAGCCAATGAAGAAATGGAAACGACAGGCTGGCTCAGTTATATTAATCGGCAATTAAGCGATTATAAAATCATTACTAAGGATCGGCTGTTTTTATTGTTTATTATCGCTGGCATACTTGTTGCACAAACGTTTATGCAATTGGATTTGCTCATCGCCGTATACACAACGGATCAAGTGCCTAAACAAACGCTTTTCTCTATTGGTGGATGGTCTTTGCACATCACAGGGAAGGAAGCGTTCAGCGCCATTGTCTCTGAAAATGGCCTGATTGTCGTGCTCTTTACCGTTTTTATGACCAGATGGATGACGAAATATAAAGAACGCCGCGTGTTTATTTTGTCGTCGTGTTTCTACGGCATCGGCATCATGATTTTCGGGCATACCTTAAATATTTGGATCATGTTTTTAGCTATGGCAATTTTTACCTGTGCGGAGATTATGGTCGTTGGCATTCAGGATGCCTTCATATCAAAGCTCGCGCCCGAACACATTCGCGGTCAATATTTTGCCGCATCAAGCCTGCGCTTTTCAATCGGTCGGACCATTGCACCAATCGCCATTCCGTTGTCCGGCTGGGTTGGCTATTCTTGGACATTTATGATTCTAGGGCTTTTGGCATTTATGAGCGCTGGCCTTTACGGGATCATGTTTACACAGTTTGAAAAAAGGGGGCAAACCGCCCATCACATGAAAGTTGTAAAAAGCTCATAAACTTTCAATAACGGTCTGCCAAAACTCCTGGCGGGCCGTTTAATGTTTTAGAGGTGCATATCCAAGACTGTCCAAAACTTCGGCCATCACTTCATACCCGCGGTCATTGGGATGGATGCCGTGTAACAAGGCGTTTTGCCTGCCTTGAAAAGCACTGTAGATGTCCGCAATTTTTATATGAGGATAACGAGCGTACTCGTTAAGATGACGGTTGAAACTTTGAATCCAGGTGTCGGCTTGGGGGATGGAGGGAAATGGGTTGTACAAATTAAGAAGGCGTATAGCATAACAATGATGTTCCGGATTGTGCAAAAAGTGAATGCGTTCAATGATTTTTTTGATATGAGCGATCGCCCTCTCTGAGGCTGACAGGAGCCTTGCTTCATTCCCATCCAATAAAAAGGCTTGCGCTGCGTCGATTGAATCATTGCCCCCAGCCGTCAGTGTTACGAGATCCGAAGTGCGAAGGGACTCCGAAATCGCAGGTAAATAAAGAACGTTAAAAATTTCGGCGGTTGTTGCCCCTGATCGGGCAAATTTGTCAGTAAACACGGGTCGCTCAAGGGCGCGGGAAGCGAGATCAGCATAGTAGCCAACAAAACTGGGATGAAAGAGATCGGAGCCAATCCCAACAGTTAATGAATCACCTATGGCAACATAGTGCAGCGGTCTTTGCCATTGATCAGTCAAAAAGACCCACCCCTTCAAGCATTTGTTTTATTTTATTCATGGGGCGGAAGAGCGGCACGACGGAAAACTAATACTCCCATAAAATTTTCCATTCGCCTTGATCCTTGGCGACATAAACGTCTTTATAAAGCTGAGCTTTTCCGAATATACCGGTGAAGGACTGGATGACCGTTACGCGGTACACATCTTTTAAGTAGGGGCTGTCTGCGTTCACACGCCATTTTTTTAGATGATCAACATCGTCAATTTTATAGGAAAAGCCTTTGACGCCATAATCATCCATAAATAATGTGGTTCTTTTTTCGATATAATCCGCTTGGGTAAATTTTTTCTTGATTTGCGGGTGGAGGAGTGTCCAGGCACTGCCGTAATCGCCCCCTTGTTCATCATCATAAAATTCCTTTACGGTTTGGATCACTTCATGGCGCGGCCAGTGGGTCCAGACGTAATAAAAAGAAAACCCGAGTATAAGGACGACGACCATTCCCAGAAGAATTTTCAGAGCAATCCTTTTTTGCGCTTTTATGGCCAAAACACATCTCCCCCTTCTCACGTGTAACGAATTGGAGAGGCTTTGTACAGTTTATGTGACCTTAATTAAAAAATGAAAAGCCAAGCTGCAGCTTGGCAACTCTTTTGACTTCTGCAAACTAATAAAAAGAGAGGTACCTTCACCAACACGTTTTGGTGGGTACCGCTCTTTTCAGGTTAGCTTTATCGGTTTTTTCCAGTCTCACTTCGTTAACCGAAAAGTAAATCCAGAATATTGCTTAGTTGACCGCGATGGCCTTTGAGCACATTCGAATTGTAAACTTCCGTAAAACCGCAATGGGTGCAGGAAACGAACATATAATAATTATTTTGAATATCAAACATTTTACTCAGCCCCGTTCCCGTCATTGCCAATTCTTCTATATAACAGTCCTCGTTCCCGCATTTCGTACATTTAAATCGTGCTTGAATTTCCCGTTCAATCACTGCCATTGAAATCCCCCAAACTGTAGAATTTTTTACACTAACTGATATACGGTTTGAGCGCGGAAACGTTTCAAAAATGTCAAATCATTGGTAGTGTTAAGGTTTTAGACATACTTTTATAAAAAACTAGGCAGCCCTTAAAATAAGACTCCTATGATTCGACGGGTATTTTTTTAGGACAGCTAAATTGCAACGAAGGATTCGCCAAGCCTACAGGGCTTGCACTGGTAAGAAAGCTATTTTATTTATTAGGCAAGCATAAGGAAAACACGGCGTTCCGCATTCGCCTAGAAGGTTCGTACTGGTTATAAAAAACATTTTTGTCCAGTATAAGGGCAACGAGGCACTGCGATCGCTCAAAAGGATTTTACAGATAAGAAATATAACCTTTTAGGCCAGCATAAGAAAAGGCTCTACCGCCGCCCAAAAGGCTTGGCAGAGCCTCGTTTTCTTTCAATCACTCTTCTTTATGTTGATATTGCTTTTTCAGTTCTTCAATGACGGACGGGTCAGTGAGTGTCGTTGTATCGCCAAGGACACGGCCTTCAGCAATGTCGCGCAAAAGGCGCCGCATGATTTTTGCACTCCGGGTTTTCGGGAGTTCAGCTGTGTAATAGATTTCTTCCGGACGGGCGAGTTTACCAATTTGTTCAGCAACGGTTTCTTTCAGTTCGGCGGTCATGGCGTTGGATGGCTCATAACCTTCTTTTAAAATGACAAAGGCGGTGATTGCTTGCCCTTTGACATCATCGCTTCTTCCGATCACGGCGGCTTCGGCAACGGCTGGATGGCTTACAAGCGCGCTTTCCACTTCCATCGTACCGATCCGGTGGCCGGAGACGTTGATGACATCATCAATGCGCCCGAGGATCCAAATGTAACCATCTTCATCTTTATGCGCGGCATCTCCTGGTAAATACCAGCCCGGGAACTTACCGAAATAGGTGTTGCGGAAGCGTTCATCGTCCCCCCAAACCGTTCGCAGCATGGATGGCCACGGGTATTTGATGACAAGGTTGCCGCCGCCTTTTTCAACGGGCTGACCGTCATCGTCAACGACATCGGCAATGATGCCTGGCAATGGTTTTGTAGCGGATCCGGGTTTTGTTTTGGTCAGACCGGGAAGCGGCGCAATCATGGCGCAGCCGGTTTCTGTCTGCCACCAAGTATCGACGATCGGTGTTTTTTCTTTACCAACATATTTGTGGAACCACATCCACGCCTCCGGATTGATCGGTTCGCCGACCGTTCCTAGCAGACGAAGCGTGCTGAGGTCGTGTTTTTCCACATAGGATGTGCCCCATTTCATGAAGGTCCGGATGGATGTTGGCGCCGTATAGAAAATCGTCACGCCGTATTTTTCAATAATATCCCAAAAACGGTCACGGTCGGGATAGTCCGGAGCGCCTTCATACATCACGACGGTTGCCCCGGCCGACAGCGGTCCGTAGACGATATAAGAGTGTCCCGTCACCCAGCCGATATCGGCGGTGCAGAAGTAAACGTCTTCATCTTTTATATCGAAAACGCTGCGCATCGATGTATTCACACCGACTAAATAGCCGCCGGTCGTATGCACGATGCCTTTCGGTTTTCCGGTCGTCCCGGATGTATATAAAAGGTAAAGGATGTCTTCTGCATCCATTTCCGCAGCCGGAAACGGCTCTCTGGAAGCCCTTTCAATTTCCTCGTCCCAGAGAAGGTCGCGGCCTTCTGTCAATGAAATGCTCGCTTCTTCGCCAACGGCTTTTACGACAAGCACCTTTTCGACGCTTGTATTTTCCACCGCTTCGTCGGCAAATGCTTTCAATGGGACCTGTTTTCCGCGGCGCCAACTGGCATCCGCCGTTACGAGCAGCTTCGCGTTGGCATCTTCAATGCGGTCGCGCAGGGATTTCGCTGAGAAACCGGCAAACACAACGGTATGAATGGCACCGATTTTGGCACAGGCAAGAAGCGTAATCGGAAGTTCCGGTACCATTGGCAGATAAACGGCGACGCGATCGCCTTTTTTCACACCGAGGTTGGTTAACATATGGGCAGCGCGGTCAACTTCCCGGCCTAGCATGTCATAAGTAAAGACTTTACTTCCGCCTTTTTCACCTTCCCAAATGAGGGCGGCTTTATTTTTCCGCGGTCCTTGACGGTGGCGGTCGACGCAGTTATATGCGGCATTTAACTTACCACCGAGAAACCATTTGGCATGAGGTGCATCCCATTCCAAGACTTTATCGTAAGGCTTGAACCAAGTGATGTTTTGGGCTTGTTCATCCCAATAGGCTTCGGGGTCCCGGGCCGCATTCTCATAAATCGCCGGGTCATTAAAATTTGCCCGTTGGGTAAATTCAGGATTGGGTTCAAATGTGCGTTCTTCCTTTAGCAAAGCGTCTAGTTGTTTCGTATCGTTAGCCATCCATATCACCATCCTGTTTCTATGATCAATAAATTTAAAATTCTATAATATTACGATAACAATTTTTGGCGGAATTGTGAACTATTTTGTCTTAATTTTTTTTGTAATGGTAAAAAAGTATAAAATTTTTTCATGTAAGCGTATGTCCAACTAAGGACTTGCCTTCACTAAAAGGTTTGCACTGGCTTTTTAACCAGGCCAGCATAAGGGCAACTAGGGCTGTTTCCTTCACCTATAAGGCGTGCCAGATTTAAGTTTTCTTTTGGAGCTAAGTACTTTTTAAAAAATGTGAAAAATGTGGCGCAGGCGGTTGGAAACCTTTGTCTCGGATTTGGCTATGTTCTAAAAAAAGTTCGGAGATCCCATACTGAGGATGCGCTATTCATCTTGACGATTGGATGCGGGTGGAAGATGATTAGAAAAGAAAGGGTGAGGAACTTGTATTCATTAAAAATGAAGAGAATTTATGAAGGAATTGCACCGGAGGATGGGTTCCGTATTTTAGTCGATCGGCTCTGGCCGCGCGGGATAAAAAAGGAAAACGCGGGTGTCGATCTGTGGCTGAAAGACATCGCTCCGAGCCCGGAACTCAGAAAATGGTTTTGCCATGACCCCGAAAAATTTGAGGATTTCAAGGTCAGATATCTTGAAGAACTGGAGACGGAGCCCGTAAAGCAAAAGGCGGTCCGTTCTGTTCTTCAAAAACTCGAAGAAGGCGATGTGACTTTTGTGTATGCGGCCAAGGACCCCGTCCATAATCATGTGGTCGTTCTGAGAGATTATTTTTTAGATAAAAATCACGAGTAAAAGCATCCTTGGGAATTGACGGCATTGGTATTTTCACCTATACTCATATTAGACGTTTTGACTAAAATAGTTATTTGGTCATTTTGTGGAGTGATCAAGATGGATAAGCGGAAGCGCATTGTGGCGGCGGCTGAACAGTCTTTTCAGCTTTACGGTTATAAAGGCACTACGATGGTTCAAGTGGCAAAACTGGCGGATGTGGCCAAGGGCACGATCTATACTTTTTTTAAAAATAAAGAAGACCTTTTCGATGAAATTTTGGAAAACCTTATTGACACGCTCAAAAGAAAGGCCGAAGCAGCCATTGACCCAACCGATACTTTTTTTAATAATTTGCATCGAGCCATCTATGATATTCTCGCGTTTCGCAAGCAGCACCAGTTAACATTGAAATTGTCGCAGGAAGTCAGGGACATCGGAACGGGAAAAGCTCAAGCGGCTTTGGATAAAGTTGAACGGGCGATTTTAGCTTTCATAGAGCGTCATATTGTTAAGGCCATCGAGAAAGGGGAAATCATCCCCTGTGATCCTAGGAAAACAGCCTTTATTATGTTGAAGATTTATATCGCGCTCGTTTTTGAATGGGAAGAGAAAAATGAACAGTCGCTAAGCGAAGAAGAAATCGCCGATCTTTTTGATCAATTTATTGTGCTTGGATTAAAACCACGGAATGCTATGCCATAAAGGTAGAATTTAGGCTGAAAAGAAGGCCTATCATTTTTTCGGCTAGCATAAGGGTGACAAAGGCTCTGCCAACGCTTAAAGGCTTGGCATAGCCATGTTTTTTAGGAGAGCCAAGTTGACTTTAGCATCGCCCATTTTTTTATGGCTACAATTGACCAAATGACCAAATTAATCAATAAATGAATGATAGGTGATGATACAATGTTTCAAGTTTTTTTATCCGAATGTCGTTCCTTCTTTGCCGAGAAGAAGCACATCGTTTTTATAAGCGCCATCCTATTGGTCCCAATTATTTATGCCGGAATGTTTATTTGGGCGTTCTGGGATCCCTATGACCATACGGAGCATCTCCCTGTAGCCGTCGTTAATCTCGACGCTGGTGCAAAGCTCGGCGGCGAACCAGTGAACCTCGGTGATGATCTCGTTAAGGAGCTTAAAAAAAATAAAAGCTTTGAGTGGCATTTTGTCAGCGCCGAAGCGGCGAAGCAGGGCATGGAGAAAAATCGTTATTATATGACGATTACGATTCCGAGTCGCTTTTCTGAAAAGACGGCGACGGTCATGGAGAATAAGCCGTTGAGGCCGACGCTGTATTATGAGGTCAACAGCGGATTCAATTATATATCCTCCATGATTACCGATAGCGGCGCGCAAAAAATTAAAAACAAATTATCTAAAGAGATTACAAAAACCTATACGAAAAATCTGTTTGAAAAAGTGGATGAATTAACGAAAGGTTTAAAACAAGCCGCCGATGGCGCAGGGGATTTAAACGACGGTGCAAAAAAAGAACTGGATGGCTTGCAGGCCTTGAAGGCGAATTTAGAAAAATTGGGCGGCGCTGGCATTCAATTACAAGACGGCGT
The DNA here is from genome assembly GCF_000430685.1 of Tuberibacillus calidus DSM 17572. Taxonomy (GTDB): domain Bacteria; phylum Bacillota; class Bacilli; order Bacillales; family Sporolactobacillaceae; genus Tuberibacillus; species Tuberibacillus calidus. Next base: position 84,926 of record NZ_KE387194.1, read on the forward strand.
AAGAAAGTTAGCAGAAGGTGCCGGCGACTTAACCGATGGCATCCAAGCTGTGCAAGATGGCACTGATGTGCTTTACAAAAAGACAAAAGCTAATACGGCCAACATTCAAAACTTGGCGGATGGGGCAAAAACTTTAGCCGATAAGACAGTACAATTAAATAAGGGTCTTTCGGCAATGGCAGCCGGCAATCAGCAAGCGATCGACCAACTAAATGGCGAAGCACTCTCGGAAGGCTTGGCACAGTTATCCAAAGGTCTTGAAGACGAATACGAAGGCCTTCAAAAACTCAATGACAATATGCAACCGTTAAATGATTTGGATCGACAATTGGACGGGTTGAACGATTGGCTGAATGGTGCGTCGTTACTTTTTACAAAAATTGATCAGTATAATGGCACATTAAACGAGGCGCAAAAAGCGCAATTTGCGGAAATAAAAGCCTTAAGTGATCAACTACAAGCACAAATGACCGGCATCAATGGCGCGGTGAACCAATTGGAAGCCTTACAACAACTCCCGGCTGCGCTAGAACAACTGACGGATGGAGAAAAGGCGCTCGTCAATGGATTCAATGATTTAAACGGGAACTTGCAAAAATTAGCTAACGGCTTGACCACCTTGCAACAAAACTTGCAGCAATTGCCGGGTGCAACGAGCCAATTGGCCGATGGCGCAAAGCAGATGGCAGACGGCACCGAAGCTCTAAACCAACAATGGCAGGCGCTCGTGCAAGGCATCCGTCAAGTCCATGCCGGCGAGCAAAAACTGGCTAACGGAAGCCTAACCTTGCAGCAAAACTTATGGACATTGGAAAAAAGTTTAGCCGCGTATGATAACGGCACACACCAATTGGGTGAAGGTGCCGGCCAACTCGCTGACGGAATGAAAAAGATAGAGGATGGCACGGGGCAGCTGTCCGATCATTTGCGTGATGCCTACGGAAAAACGAAGGCACAACACCATTCAAACAGCAATGAAAACATGTTTGCCAACCCGGTCCAAGCGAAGAAATCGTCCGGAGCGGTCGATAAGTATGGCCAAGGCTTCACGCCTTACTTTTTATCGCTTGGGTTATTTGTCGGGGCGCTTTTATTAACCGTTATTTATGACATGAGAAAACCTTACCAAAAGCCAAAGAGCGGTTTTTCTTGGGGGCTTGGAAAATATCTATTTTTAATGATTGTCGGGCTTTTTCAAGCGCTGATTGCGGATGCCGTCATTCTGGGGCCGATCGGCCTCCATGTCGATCAACCGTGGTTATTTATCGCATTTAGCCTATTGACCAGCTGGACGTTTATGGCGATTGTGCAGTTTTTTGTCATATCACTCGGCGACCCAGGGCGCTTCTTAGTCATTATTATTTTGGTCTTGCAGTTAACCACAACAGGCGGGACGTACCCAGTGGAATTGCTGCCGAAAGCCTTGTATGACTTTCATAAATTCTTGCCGATGAATTACAGTATCGCTGGTTTCCGCAACCTTGTAGCCGGGGGACAGAATGATCTGCTTGCCCACAACAGCCTGATCTTATCGATGTTCCTGCTTGCCATGCTCGCTTGCACGGTGATTTATCTCACCTTCGCCTATAAAAAAGAATGGAAAAAGCATGAGTCTGTTCAAGAAAAAATCACGGCATGACCCATTAAGGTTGACTCAAAAGAAGGCGTTGAGTCAACCTTTTCTCATATAAAAAAATCTGAGACTGCCTCCGTAATATCGACTCGATTTTGGTGGTAAAACGACGAGATACTGCCGACGATGCCCACCATCGTGAGCTTGAAAATTTGTTGAAGCGATCAATATATTGAAATTTTTAGAAGCCAGGAGAGTATTCCTAAATATTAAATTAAATAGCGGAAAAGTGAAACAAGTGATATAAAAACTTGTCTGGTGGTTCGTTCCAAAAATTTACAATAGTTCACACCTGTCGGTAAATTTAAGAGACCTGGCGGTAAACGATTGAAACTCAATGGTAAAAGCTAAGACCCGAGAGTAAACCACCGAAACCCGAAGGAAAACCAGCAAAACCCGATGATAAACAGAAGAAATCCGCGGGTCAACAGTCGAACCTCGCGGAAAAACTATCTGGATACCAAGTCAAAAAAAGAAAGAGGCTGAGACATAAGCCATTTCCCAAAAAATTTACATGAAACCCAATAACCCCGTACCACTTGTAAAGTGATACAGGGTTATTTTTGGGAAGGGGTCAAACGAGTTCTCCCTTTTGTCCCCGTCTTCGTTTGTAGTATTGGTCATTCAAACAATCAGTATCTTCAGCCTCGATATTTGTTAAACCAATTCACAATTTCGTGAAGCCGGGTAAGGCGGTTTTTTGGCTTGCCTGAGCGGGAAAGTTCATGGTTTTCACCTTTAAAACGAACAAAGCGCGTTTCAACACCAAGCCGGCGGAGCGCCACATACCATTGTTCTGCTTGTTCAATCGGGCAGCGGAAGTCTTCTTCGCTATGGATGATGCACGTTGGAGTTTTGACGTTTTGCGCATGGCGAATCGGCGAAAAGGCCATAATTTTATCTTCGTCTCTCCATTGATCCGCCTTGAGCTGGCGATGACCAAAATAGTAACCGATATCACTCGTCCCGAAAAAGCTGTAGATATTGCTGATGCACCGCTGCGTGACGGCGGCTTTAAATCGGTCGGTTTTAGTGATGATGGTATTCGTCATAAAACCGCCGTAGCTCCCCCCGGTGACAAAGAGCGCATCCCGGTCAAGCTCTGGGTCTTTTTCCAATGCGGCATCGAGCCCGCGCATAATATCTTCATAATCTTTTCCACCCCAATCACCGACGCAAGCTGCTGTGAAGCTTTCACCGTAACCTTGGCTTCCGCGCGGATTGGTATAGACGACGGCATAGCCGTTCGCGGCCAGACATTGGAATTCATGATGAAAAATATTTCCGTAGGCAGTATGCGGTCCACCGTGAATTTCAACAACAACCGGAATTTTGCCTTTTGATGGAACGCAAGGCGGCGGTTTTAAGAGCCAGCCCTCAATTTCCCAATCATCCGCACCTTTGAAGGTAAAAAATTCCGGTTCGGCAAGTTCAACCGAGTCAAAAAATGCCTGGTTATGTTGACTTAATTGAAGGGCTTCACCGTTTTGATAAAAATACACATCCCCTGGTCTTTTGGGAGTAGCTTTGACGTATGCGATCGCATCACCATTGATATCAAAAGACGTGATGACGCCTTGCGCTTCAGGCAACACGTCGGAGACCCCACCTTCGAGCGTGATCTGTTTTAAGATGCAGTTGCCGCCAACGGTGGTCATAAAGATGAGCGCATCACTTTTTTCGGTCCATTGATAATCATCGTTACCTTTATCATAACTCGCGTCCGTGCCAACATAATTGCCCAATGGACGATCCCAGTCGGCAGTCAATAAACGCGCGTCTCCCCCTTCAAATGGCAAAATCCATAAGCCGATGTTTTTCGGACTCACTTCACCGCCTTGGTGGCCGTTGAATGCGACCCATTTGCCGCAAGGAGAGACCGTCGGCAGATAAGTGGCGCCTTTACCCTCATAAAGCTTTGCCGACTTACCCGTTTCAAGGTCATATTTATAGATATCATTGAAATAACCGTTCACTTCGGGATTCGGGCGGGATTTTAAATAGACAAAGGTACGGCCATCAGGGGAAAAGCGTGGCGACCGGGCGTTGTAAGCGCCCGAAGTTAACGGCTTGGAAGAACCGTCGTTGAGGTCAAAAAGGAATAAATGGGTATACCCTTTTATAAAACCTTCCCCGTTGGCTAGATACCGTAGCCTTGTGACGATCGTGACATCCTCGTTTTCTTTTTCCACAGGGTCTTCTTCTTTGATCACGACTTGGCAAATCAGCGCTGTGCCATCTGGCGAAAGAACAAAGTCTTCGACGCCTTCTTCAAAATCGGTTATTAACCGGGCTTCACCACCTTCTAGCGGCAAGCACCATACTTGTTGTTTTTCCGTTCGGTTGGATAAAAAGTAAATGCTTTTCCCATCAGGACTCCAAATGGGGTGATGATCTTTGATCAGCTTGTCTTTTTGTTTAAATGTCGTCAATGGTCTTGGAGAGTAGCCCGCTTTTGCAAGCCATAAAGCACTCTCATAACCATTTTGCTCAAGATTCATCTCAGTCATGGTGTAAACGACATGTCTGCGGTCAGGTGACAGTTTCGGTGTGCCAACAAACTTAAGTTGTGTTAAATCATCAATCGTTATTGCGCGTTTTCCCATGGTTTTTCCTCCCCTATCCGATATTGGTAAAAAACTTGGCTCTGGCCAAGCCTTATGGGTGAGGCAGAGCCTCAGTTGCCCTTTACTGGCCTGAAAAATGATGATGCTTACCCATATAAAAGAGTTCATGCATTATTTATTTCGATATTCGAAGGAATATACCTTTTTCAGATGGCAAAAATTCTGGATATTTTTAGAGTAAATTTGTCTCTGCCAAGTTTTTTAGGTAAATGCCACCGTTTTCCCTTATGCTGACCATGTTTATAGTAAAAGCCTTTAGGGGATGACAGATCCGTAGATGCCCATATGCTGGCCTGAAAAAAATTTATTCTTCTTACCAGTAAAAAAATTGACCCAAATCCAAAGGCCTATAAGAAAAAGCCTTTGTTGGGCCAACCTCAGCAAACGTTATTGCATCGTCCCGTGATTGGAAAACTGGTTTGTCGCATACTGGGAAAATTTTTGATAGGCTTGTTGCACTTTTTGTGGAGATTCCGCTTCCACGCCGTACCAGCCTTTTCGGAACATGAGATCGTAAAGGTCGCGTTGACATTGTTCCGTTTCTTGAAAAATGGCCAAAACGTCTTGATATAACGCTTGGTGGCTCATCTCGTGCAAGGCGATGCTATAGGCGGTCGTCAAATACTTTTCCGTCATCAGGCAATCGTTTAAAAAGTCGCGATCATTCATTTGTGGGGTTTCCGGCACTTGAACGGAAGGGTTTTTAACTTGCGTCATGACTGCATCCCTCCGGTCGTCGTTTGACTTGCGGTTTGCAAATGCTGGTGCATGTGATTAAGCAGTTTTTGATAATGGTTCTCGTGCATTTGGCACATTTGATGCATTTTATTTTTTATTTCTGGGTCTTGCACTTGTTGAGCAAAAAAATGGACCTTTTTGATGGTATTCAGATTCCACGACATCATATCTTCAAGATAAAGCAGATCCTTTGTGCTGATAACAAAAGGCGGCTGCGGCATATATTGTTGCCCGGTGGCCGCACTTTGTTGCTGGGGCTGCTGTGGCATAAAAAAACCTCCCTTTCGCTTTTTCGCTTTTAATTTGCATCCTTTTTCTGCAAACTATACAATTCATGAAAAGTGAGCGTTTTGATAAAAGGGAATGCACCACAACATAAAAATGTTTTGTGTCCTTGGACGATTTTAAGCCCCCCGTAACACATCGGACATCAAGAAGGCTTTCGTATTTGGCAAATTTTCCATAATCATCCTACCTATTTTTGTCGTGTCACTTAGGAAGGTTTATTCCCTATATGTAAAAATAATGATAAAATAATTGTAGAAAAATATAGGATTAGTAATCCTTGGAGGGGCAAAATATGGAACAACTCATGCGCAACTTCTTTCAGTTTATGGCAAAAAATAAAAGCATGACGAAATTGGCCAAGCGCTATGGCTTAAAATTTGGAGCCAAACGCTTTGTTGCTGGTGAAACCTTAGCGGATGCCGTTGAAACGATCCGTGAATTAAATAAAGAAGGCTTTGCTGTGACGATCGACCATTTGGGGGAATTTGTCGAAACAGAAAAAGAAGCCAACGAAATGACCGAACATTCCATTGAAGCGATTCGGGCGATTAAAGAAAATAACTTGGATTCCCAGCTCTCCCTAAAACTCACTTCAATGGGCATGGATATCAGTGATGACTTAGTCATGCGCAACATGCGAAGAATTTTGGATGTTGCAAAAGAGTGCGATGTATTTGTGACGATCGATATGGAAGATTCCGGTCGTTGCGAAAAAACTTTGCAAATTTTTGAAACGCTGCGTAAAGAATACGACAACCTTGGCACGGTTATTCAAGCCTATCTATACCGTACGCTTGATGACTTGGATCGCTTAAATGCGTATCATCCCAACCTGCGCCTTGTTAAAGGGGCTTACAAAGAACCGGAAACCGTTGCTTTTCCGAATAAGAAAGATGTCGATGAAAACTATAAAAAGATGATTGAAAAACACTTGTTAAATGGCAACTATACGGCAATCGCCACCCATGATGATGAAATCATCAATTTTGCAAAGGCTTTCGTAAAAGAACACAATATTCCGAATGACCAGTTTGAATTCCAAATGTTGTATGGCATCAAAGTCGAACGACAAAAAGAAATTTTAAAAGAAGGCTATAAAATGCGCCTGTATGTCCCATACGGCACCGACTGGTACGGCTATTTCATGCGCCGCTTGGCGGAACGGCCGGCTAATGTCGCCTTCGTACTGAAAGGCGTCTTTGGAAAAGGCAGCTGATCATCGGCCGGTGCAGTCGGAAAGGTCGTCTCAACCCCATGTGAAACGGCGGTTGAGGCGGCCTTTTTTTATATGCTAGAACGGGTTTTAAAGTGTGTAAAACTTTTTTATGCTCATTTTTCGGCTGGAAGAGCCACGAAAATGAGCAGACTCTCCATAAAATGGAATAAATGTCGTTGGGTCTGTCAAAAACTGGAGCATTTGCACAATTTTAAGGCCAAACCGGCAAGAAAATGAGCAAAACCCACATTTATGCTCATTTTTCGGCTGGAAGAGCTATGAAAATGAGCAGACGCTCCATAATCTGGAAGAAACGCAGCGGGATATGTAAAAAACTGGAGCGTTTGCACAATTTTAAGCCTTAAACGCACGGAAAATGCGCAAAAACAACATTTATGCTCATTTTTCGGCTGGAAGAGCCGCGAAAATGAGCAAACGCTCCATAATCTGGAAGAAATATAGTGAAATATGTAAAAAACTGGAGCGTATGCGCACTTTTAAGGTAGAACCAGCAAGAAAATGTGCAAAAACAGCATTTATGCGCATTTTTTAGCGGTGAGAGGGACGAAAATGCGCATACACTCCATAATCTGGAAGAATCATAGCAAAATTTGTAAAAAACTGAAGCCCATGCGCAATTATTTTTTGGCTCCAACTGAGAAAACGCGCGAAAGCTACGCTTAAGCCTGTATTTAGCTGTCAAACCACTCTCGCCATGTAGTGTTCGCTAAAAAAATGAAAAGGGTTACTAAATAAATATTGAGAAGATTAAAAAGAGGGTGTATTATTATAACGTAGATATTTTTTTAGCACGAAAATGAATGAGTATTCATTCAAAAGAAAGAGGAGGTATCGGCAAATTGGAAGCGATTCGTAAAGCAGCGGTCATCGGATCCGGTGTCATGGGCTCCTCGATCGCTGCGCATTTAGCAAATGTTGGCATTCCGACATTGCTCCTCGATATCGTTCCGAACGGGCTGACCCCCGAGGAAGAAGCCAAGGGGTTAACCCTGAAGGATCGCGCGGTGCGTAACCGCATTGCGGATGCGGCCAAGGCTAAGCTTTTGAAACAAAAACCGGCACCGCTAACCGTTAAGGACAACCTCGCTTTGATTGAAACCGGCAACTTAGAAGATGACTTAGAAAGGTTAAAAGAAGCCGACTGGATCATTGAAGTGGTTGTCGAAAACCTCGCCATTAAAAAAAGCGTCTTTGAAAAAATTGATCAGCATCGCCGGCCCGGATCCATCGTGAGTTCCAACACTTCAGGTATTTCGATTCGCGCCATGGCAGAAGGCCGGTCAGAGGATTTCAAGGCGCATTTCTTAGGCACTCACTTCTTTAACCCGCCTCGTTATTTAAAGTTGCTTGAAGTTATTCCGACAGAAGACACGCTACCGGAAGTCGTTTCGTTCATGACCGCTTTCGGGGAGGAACGGCTTGGCAAAGGTGTCGTCATTTGTAAAGATACCCCAAACTTTATTGCTAACCGCATTGGTGTATATGGTTTGCAAGTCACGACAAAGGAAATGCTGGAGCGCGGCTATACCGTCGGTGAAATCGATTCCGTCACAGGGCCGCTTCTCGGACGGCCGAAGAGCGCGACCTTTCGCACGCTCGATGTTGTCGGTTTGGATACGTTTGTTCACGTTGCTGACAATGTCCGTGAAAACGTGTCGGATCCCGAGGAAAAAGCCGTATTTGTCGTCCCCGAATTCATACGCACTATGGTTGAGAAAGGCTGGATCGGAAGTAAATCGGGTCAAGGCTTTTACTTGAAAAAAGGCAAAGACATTTTGCAACTTGATCCAAAAACGTTAACGTATTCGCCGCGTGAAAAACTGAAAGCGCCTTCGATTGAACAGGCGAAAGCATTAAAATCGACCAAGCAAAAAATGAAGATGCTCGCCTATGCCAATGACCGCGCTGGTGAAATCATTTGGACTCTTTTAAAGTCGACGCTTCTTTATACAGCCCAAAAAACTTATGAAATTGCGGATAACCTCTATGATATTGACCGCGCCATGAAATGGGGTTTTGGCTGGGAACTCGGTCCGTTTGAAACATGGGATGCCATTGGCCTCGAAACATCGGTCAACCGCATGAAGGAAGAAGGCGCCCGCATTCCAGATTGGATCGAAGACATGCTAACCAAAGGATTTACATCTTTTTATAAGGAAGAAAACGGCAAGCGCGCGTATTACAAGGACGGTACTTATGTTGACATCACAGAAAACCCAAAAGTCATTCATCTTCACCTTCTGAAAAAGCAAAACCGCGTCATTAAGAAAAACAACGGCGCAAGCTTAATCGATATCGGCGATGATGTGGCATTACTCGAATTTCACTCGCCAAACAATGCGCTTGGACTGGATATTCTTCAATTGATGAACCAAGCGGCTGATGAAGTGGAAAAAAATTATAAAGGGCTTGTCATCGGCAACCAAGGCAAAAACTTCTGCGTCGGCGCGAACATCGCCTTAATGTTAATGGAAGCGCAAGACGACAACTTCTTTGAATTAGACTTGGTCGTCCGCCAATTCCATAAAACGATGTTGCGCTTGAAATATATGAATCGCCCGGTCGTGGCCGCACCGTTTCAAATGGCGCTTGGCGGGGGCATGGAAGTGAGCCTTGCTTGCGATGCGATTCAAGCTTCGATGGAAACCTACATGGGTCAAGTCGAAGTCGGCGTCGGGCTGATTCCCGGCGGCGGTGGCAATAAGGAATTGCTCATCCGTTATTTAGAGCGCCTGCCGGAGGGCGTGCCCGTAGATCTAACCGCTGTCAGCAACCAAGTTTTTAAATTGATTGCGACAGCTCAAGTGTCAACGTCGGCGGAAGAAGCGCGCAAATTGGGCTTTTTAAGGCCGACCGATGGCATCAGCGTGAACAGCGACCATCTGCTCCATGATGCCAAACAAAAAGTTTTAACGCTCTATTACGAAGGCTATCGTCCGCCTGTCCCGCGCAAGATTCCGGTATCCGGCGAAGCAGGCTACGCCGCCATGGTGATGGGCGCTGAAACGATGCGGTATTCGGGGTACGCTTCAGACCACGATGTGAAAATCGCTAAAAAACTGGCTTATGTTCTCTCTGGCGGGCCGGTGCCACAAGGGACGGAAGTGGATGAACAATATTTGCTCGACCTTGAAAGAGAAGCGTTCTTAAGCCTGTTAGGTGAACCGAAAACCCAACAGCGCATGCAATACATGCTCGCTAAAGGCAAACCATTACGCAATTAGGAAAAGGGGTGAAACCATGAGAGAAGCTGTTATTGTGGCCGGTGCAAGAACGCCGGTCGGCAAAGCCGGCAAAGGCAGTTTTGCCAATATGAGGCCCGATGATCTCGGCGCCATCACCGTTAAAGAAACGTTAAAGCGATCTGGCTATGAAGGGGAAATCGATGACATTATTATCGGCTGTGCCATCCCTGAGGCAGAACAAGGCTTGAACGTTGCCCGTTTGATCGGAGCGCTCAGCGGACTCCCGGAAACAACTCCAGCCATTACGATTAACCGGTATTGCTCTTCCGGTTTACAAGCGATCGCCTACGCGGCGGAACGAATTATTGCCGGTGGGGCGGAAGCGATCATTGCCGGCGGAACCGAGACGATGAGCCTGGTGCCGATGGGCGGACACGTCATCAAGCCGAATCCCAAACTGGTCGAAACCCAACCAGAATATTACATGGGCATGGGACATACCGCTGAAGAAGTCGCGCGCCGCTTTGGCATTACCCGCGAAGAACAAGACGCCTTTGCTCTTCGCAGCCACCAACGAGCGGCTAAAGCGATTGATGAAGGGAAGTTCAACGAAGAAATCGTCCCAGTGGAAGTGACCAAGCGATGGGTGGACGAGAACCATAAACTTCAAGAAAAAACATTCACGGTTACTCAAGACGAAGGCGTCCGCCGCGATACATCTTTAGAGGCCTTAGCCAAACTTAAACCGGTTTTCCATCGCCAAGGGACGGTCACCGCTGGGAATTCCTCGCAAACGAGTGATGGGGCAGCGAGTGTTCTCGTCATGGACCGGGAAAAGGCAGAAAGCGAAGGCTTAAAGCCGTTAGCCAAATTTCGTTCATTTGCTGTAGCCGGTGTCCCGCCGGAAATCATGGGTATCGGACCTGTCAAAGCGGTGCCAAAAGCTTTGAAACTCGCAGGCCTGTCATTGAAAGATATTGGTGTAATTGAGTTGAATGAAGCCTTTGCCTCCCAGTCCATTCAAGTCATTCGTGAATTAGGCTTGGATGAAGAAATCGTCAACATCAATGGCGGTGCCATCGCTCTCGGACACCCGCTCGGATGTACAGGCGCAAAACTGACGCTGACAGCCATTTACGAAATGAAACGGCGCGGTGCCCAATTTGGCCTCGTGACGATGTGCATCGGCGGCGGTATGGGGGCGGCTGGTGTCTTTGAACTTTTATAAAAATACTACGGAGGGGAAGAAAATGAGTAACACTGCGGAAAAAGCCTTAAAAGGCGGCTCGTTTCTCGTTGATGAACTTACTCCGGATCAAATGTTTGTGCCGGAGGACCTCACCGAAGAACAACAAATGATCGCGAAAACGACGCAAGATTACATTCAAAATGAAGTTTTGCCACACATGGAGACGCTCGAAAAACAAGACTTGGAATTAACGAAAAAATTGCTGAGGAAAGCCGGCGACCTTGGGTTGCTTGGGGCTGACGTTCCCGAAGCCTACGGCGGGTTGGGACTCGATAAAATTTCCTCATCCCTGATTACAGAAAAATTTGCGCTCGCCCGCTCGTTTTCACTGAGTTATGGCGCCCATGTTGGCATCGGGTCTCTGCCGATTGTTTTATTCGGGACACCCGAACAAAAACAAAAGTATTTGCCAGACCTTGCTACAGGTAAGAAATTTGCGGCTTACGCTTTAACGGAACCGGGTTCAGGCTCAGACGCTCTCGGTGCCAAGACAACCGCGAAATTGAATGAAGCCGGCACGCACTACATTTTAAATGGGGAAAAGCAGTGGATTACGAACTCGGGCTTTGCTGATGTGTTCGTCGTTTACGCCAAAGTCGATGGCGATAAGTTTACCGCCTTTATCGTTGAACGGGAATTCCCGGGTGTTTCAACTGGCGCCGAAGAAAAGAAAATGGGGATTAAAGCTTCGTCAACGCGCACTCTGATTTTAGAAGATGTGCCGGTGCCGGTTGAAAACGTCCTCGGTGAAATCGGCAAAGGTCATAAAATCGCCTTCAACATTTTGAATATCGGTCGCTATAAATTAGCGGTCGGCTGCGTCGGCGCTGCCAAACGCGTGCTTGAAGTCGCCGTGCGTTACGCCAACGGACGCAAACAATTTAACACACCGATTTCATCGTTTACGTTAATTCAAAACAAACTGGCCAATATGGCCATTCAAACCTATGCGGCCGAAAGCTCCGTCTATCGCACAGTCGGTCTTTTCCGCGACCGCATGGACAATCTCACGGAAGAAGAAATCAATGACGGAGCCAAAGTAGCGGAAGCGATTGCGGAATACGCGATTGAATGCTCGCTCAATAAAGTTTTTGCCTCAGAAGCATTGGACTACATCGTTGATGAAGCGGTGCAAATTCACGGCGGTTACGGTTACATGCAAGAGTATGAAGTAGAAGGGGCCTACCGGGATTCCCGGATCAACCGGATTTTCGAAGGCACAAACGAAATCAACCGCTTGCTCGTGCCGTCGCAAATTTTACGCAAGACGATGAAGGGGGACCTGCCACTTTTACAAAAAGCGCAAACGCTTCAAGAGGAATTGCTCATGCTCATGCCGGAAGAGCCAGGAGATGCCCCGCTTGATCAAGAACGCTATCTGTTAAAGAATGCGAAAAAAGTGTTCTTAATGGTCGCCGGACTCGGCGTGCAAAAGTTCGGGAAAAACCTTGAACACGAGCAAGAGCTCCTCGCCAATGTGGCGGATATCGTCAGCAACATTTATGCGATGGAATCCGTCATCACGCGGACTCAAAAGGCGATCGACAAAACGGGTCTTGAGAAAAATCAGCAAAAGCTTCTCATGACCGAGGTCTTCTGCCAAGAAGCCTTCCAAAAAATCGAAGCACTCGCCAAAGAATCGCTATTAGTGATCGAAGAAGGCGACAACTTGCGCATGATGCTTTCCGCCTTGCGTAAACTAACGCGCTTTACACCGTCCAATGTCGTTGCCAAAAAACGTGCCATTGCCCAAAACGTTATGAAAGCTGAAACGTATATCGTTTGAAAATTTGACACCCATGCCTTTCCATGAACACATTCCTCACTTTGTCCTCCGGCCTGGCCGGGGGAATTTTTTTGATGAAAAATCATTAGTGTGACGTAAATGAAACTTTGTTATCAAAGAATCGTAATTAGGTGGTAACTTGTCCGCATTCACTAATTGGCACCAGTTATTTCTATTTTACGTGATTGCATATCATTTACACGGCTTCCCGCTCATGAAATGATAGGCTTTTTCGGATTGCGTATCATTTGGCTGGCGGAATGGCCTCAAAATAATATGCTTTTTTGGTTTTTGGCCGAAATAGCGTCCAGATAATTCCAATTCCTGTGATTGCGTATCATTAGCGCAGCCCCAAGCTCATGAAATGATAGGCTTTTTCGGATTGCGTATCATTTCGCTGGCGGAATGGCCTCAAAATAATATGCTTTTTTGGTTTTTGGCCGAAATAGCGTCCAGATAATTCCAATTCCCGTGATTGCGTATCATTTGCGCGGCCTCCAGCTCATAAAATATTACGCTTTTCCGGTTTGCTTTACCTTTGACGAACCTATTAGCCCTAAAAGTTACACGTTTCTGATCGCGTACCTTTTGACAAGCCATTAGCTCTATGGGCTGAGGACTGTGACGGCGGCCGTGTTTCTAATCGTACATTTTGCCGAGCATTGCTACAAATGCAAATCCTTTTGTCTGACCATGTTTAGGTGGAAATTGGTATTTGTTAATATATAATAAATATTAAGAAAATAACAATTGATAGAAGATGAGAAAGGAAAGGTCAGGCCGTGCTTACACTGAACTGGGGTAAATACAAAATACGATACAGGTAACGAAAGGTAGTGATAACATGATGGAGATATGGCATCCCACTAACTATGAACATGTAGAGATACTGGAACAAATAGATGTTCATTACGGTCCAAGGGGTCTAATTATTAAGGTTGGAGATGATCGTAAAATTTTTAGTTTCATTTATAATCAGCAACTTAAGACGGCAAATTTTGTTGAGGCGTTTCGATTTATGGATGAAATAAAAGCGAGTTATTTAGTTCATGAAGCGTCAGAGGCAAGACAAAAATATTTTGGAGATCGAAAACTTCCTTGGTATCTCTACAAAAGCACCAGTTCTGATTTCATTGATTGGTACAATCAGCTACCCGGACCGGGAACCGATGTTTATCATATTGAACATCATGTTATTGCAACCGTTGATTCAACCTTTGAAATACTGAGCATGTATGAGCCTAAAGTGCTTGTCGAAAATATTAAGTAATTCCTCGTGGGATCCACGCATCAATTAGCAGTTACCTTCTGAGTTCTAGTTAAAAACGAGGGATTGGAGATCCTTTGAAAACAAAGCTATGACTGTCCGAAATGAATGGGAGCTATCATTTTCAACAGGGGTTACAATGTTATGAATGTTTGTACCCTGTTTTTTTATTACAAATCAGTAGAGGTTTATATTCACATGGTCCACTTTTGTTATGGCCCGCGTTCCTGTTCATCTCATTTGCATCCTATACTAAAAAGATCCTAATACGTATGATGTAAGCGCTGTTTCTGTTATAATATAAGAAAAAAGATATTGTCGAGAGAAGTCTATAAAGGTGTGTTTTATACATAGGAGGTGCCAAATGGCAAACGTAGTCCGGGACTTGCAAATGGGTGACTACACCATCACCGTCAGCGAGACCGACGAAGGGCATTTGTCCGCAAGACTCAGCTCCGGGGAAAAAGGCGGCTTGCTGGAAATGGAATCGGTCAGTGATCAGGAATTGCGCATAAGGGAATTAGATATCGGCAGTTCGTATATTTCTTTTGAGCAATTGGCCATCATGCTCGTCTTAACAGGTGCAGATGATCGCTTAATAGAAGCGATCAATAAAATAAAGGAAGATGAACGGCTGAACAAGTAGTTGTTTCATCGTTTCTTACGAGGGGTGAAGTGATGCGTTTAACTTTTTATGGCTATGAAAATTGCGGGACATGCCGTAAAGCAAAAAAATGGTTGGAGGCCCATGGTTACGAACTAGATGTCATCCCTATTCTTACATCGCCACCAACTAAAGTTGAATTGGAAAAGTTTTATAAACAAAGCGGCTTGCCAATTAAGAAATTTTTCAACACAAGCGGTCGTCGTTATCGAGATTTAGGGATGAAAGATAAAATTCAACATTCGTCCGATGACGAACTGTTAAATTGGCTAGCATCGGACGGACGGCTCATTAAAAGACCGATCGTCACCGATAATGAAGACAAAGTGACGGTCGGCTTTGATGAAGAAACATTTGAAAAGGTTTGGGGAAATTTATAAATTCATGGCTTGCAGAAGGCTTGTTTCTGGGCTATGATGGATTTGATAAAACGCGGAGGGATAAAGAGCATGAACATACCAAAGGACTTGAAGTATTCGGAAGAACATGAATGGGTAAGAGTTGAAGGTAATGTAGCGGTTGTCGGCATTACCGATTTTGCCCAAGATGAACTCGGTGACATTGTATTTGTCGAACTTCCAGAAGTCGGTGATGAAGTCACTGCAGATGATGCCTTCGGAAGCGTTGAATCGGTTAAAACCGTTTCCGAGCTTTATGCACCGGTTAGCGGTAAAGTCATCGAAGTGAATGAAGCACTGGCTGATTCCCCGGAATGGGTCAATGAATCCCCCTATGAAAAGGCTTGGATGATTAAGGTGGAGATGAAAGACCCAGCGGAACTTAACGAGCTTTTGTCTCCGGATGAATATGAGAAAGCCACGAGCGAAGAATAAGAAAGATATGTGAAATGCCCGTCGGATTCGACGGGCATTTTTTTTACACTATATGGAAGGGTAAAACTTTTGCCAGTGACATTATGACGTCGTACAATGCAAGTGTATCAATGTTAATGAGCCAAGTTTTTCGCCAAGAAACTGAACAATTGGCGAGGTTTCTTTATCATTTAATGTTAGAAGACTTCATCCTTAAGTTGTGCTAGGGTGGAGATCTCTCTAGTTTTCAAAAACAAACAGACACTTAGCGTCTCCCACTTCAATTTTTCGGCAGAACATTAAGTGGGGGAGTTCAAAGATAAAAAAACGATGATACGCACTCGTTATGTGACTTGAAATGAGGTGAGGCAATGGAAACATTGTCCATGGAAAGTTATGAACAACTTTCGGCTTTATCTGTACGCGTGTTGTTTTTTACGACGCCCATGTGCGGGACTTGCCAACTGGCAAGGGAGATGTTAAAAATTTGTTTGGCGTCATTACCGAAGCCGCTTCCGACCTATGAATGCCGCATCAATGAATGGAAACCGTATGTTCAGAAGTGGCAAATCGAAAGCGTGCCTTGCCTGATTTTTGAACGAAATGGCCGAGTATTGGAAAAAATGTACGCCATCGAATCCGTTTCGAAATTGTTTGAGCAGTATCAAAAGTTTACGAAATAGGACGAAAAACCTATTATTATTCCAAATAATGGTCACTCTATGACAAATGTAAAGCAAATGAAGCGCTTTGTTATAAAAATGTATATTTATTAATGGTCATCGCGTGGTATAAAAGATGTAACAGCGCACCGGAAGACAAAAATAGATTGAACATCAATGGGGAAAAGGGACCTCAAAACGTTGAAAGGTGAGAGGTGAAACCGATGAATAACATACAACCACTTGTATCGGATTCCGGTACGGTTTTAAAGCTAGAAGATAAGATTTTTAGAATACAAAACGGTGACGAACGACTGAGAAACCGCATTATTACGAATTATCAACCTTTTATAAAGAAAGTCGCATCTAAAGTTTGCAATCGATTTATTGACCATACAATGGATGAATATAGCATTGGATTATTTGCTTTTAATGAAGCCATCAATCAATATAAAGATACTCAAGGCACGCGATTTTTGACATTCGCTGATATGGTGATCCGCCGCCGAATCATCGATTATATTCGAAAAGAAGCAAGATCGGCGAAAAATTATTACCTTGAACAGCCAGATGTCGATGAAGAGGGTCAAGAGGAGAGCTATATTGAACAGCAAGCCGCACTCCAATACTATGAAGAACAGCAGCAAATTCAAGAACGGCTCGAACAAATTGAAGCCTACAAAGAATTATTAGCGGAATACGGCATTACCTTTAAAGTGTTGAGCAAAAACTGCCCGAAACATATCGATGCCCGGGAAAATGCTAAACAAATCGCGAAAATGCTCGTTGAAAAACCGGAATTGGCCCAGTATCTAAAAGAGAAAAAACAATTACCGATCAAAGAATTACTCCAATTCGTCTCGTGCAGTCGAAAAACCATTGAGCGGAATCGAAAATTTATTATAGCGGTGGCGTTGATTCATCTGGGCGGGTTTACAGCGCTCAAACCGTATATCGAGCCGGAAAGCATCGAATAAAGCGCTTAAAAAGAGAAGAGAGAGATTGACAGGAAGGAGGAAAGTGGTTGCTGCGGGGGATTTTAATGGAGAAGGAAGGCCGCAAAGCGGTTCTGTTAACCGATGACGGGTCATTTCAAAGAGTGAAGCTGAAAAAAGAGGCGAGCGTTTCCATTGGTCAATCCGTCTTTGATAGCGATCTGTTTCAAAGCCGCGTTTAGCCCGGAAATTACCAATGGTTTTAGTCGCCTGTTTTTCTGTTGCCATCTTTTTTTGGCTTTCCAGTCAATTTATTAATAATAAAGCGGTTGCGGCATATGTCAGTTTTGATGTGAATCCAAGCATCGAAGCCGCTTTAAATGAACATTTTCGCGTCATCAGTGTGAAAGCCCTGAACGATGACGGCAAAAACTTGTTGGCTAAAGTCGACGATTGTGTAAATATGCCTTTTGACACCTTTACGGCTGCGCTCACCAAAGCTTTGGCAAGCGAAGGATATCTGGAAAATGCACCGGAACTAATCGTGAGCACGATCATCACGGATAAAGTGGCATCATCTAAACGCGCGCGTTTAGCTAACCAAATCAACTCAGCCGTCAAGCAAATAAAAACAAACCGTCGCTTTAAAGAAAGCAAAGGAACGCTTGAGGTGATTCATACGACGATGGATCGCCGTAAAGAAGCCGAGAAAGCCGGCCTTTCAACAGGCAAATACATGATCTATTTAGAAAAGGGCAAAGAGAACCCGAACCTTAAATTAGAAGATGTCAAGCATATGACATTGAAGGAATTACATCAAGTCCATTTACAAGAGGAAGCAGCAACAACAAAAGCTTCTGAACCAACAAGAGAGCCTCATGCTAAAGATGATCAACCGTTTGAATTAAAGGGGAAAGCAGGTCTTGTCAAACCCCAACGATGGGAAGGGATGAAGCCGGAATTAAAAGGGAAACATGGGCCTGAACCGAAGTTGAAGTTATTGAAGAACCCGGATGCTTTCCGAAAAGGGCCGATTCGTTCTGCTCATAATATGGAAAAACAGCCACAGAAATTAAAAAGGGTATTGGATGAAAAACGGAAGAAGCCGAACCATCCGCTAAAGCAGAAGAAGATGCCGCATCAGATGCAGAAGAAGAAGCCGAACAAGCACTGGAATAAAAATGAAAAAGTGAATCGCCGAGCCGGATAATGGATGTATAAACATCAGAAAGATCATTGTAAAATAAAAACAAACCGCATTAATTGTTCTTTTAATTTTTCGAGGTGAATGAAAATGATCAAAGAGGCTTCAGAACACTTTGTTACGGCATTATCGGCGAAACCGGCACTCATTCCGTTATATAAAAACAAAGAGATGATTTGCGAAATCAATGGAAACGAAGAGCGCGTATGGTTACACTTTCACGACGGAAGCTGTCAGCTGATGCTGACAGAACCCGACCATGTCGACGTCACGTTAAGCGGGGACAGCGGTTGTATCGCATCATTGCTCCGCGGTGCTGACCGGCTGATGCGGATGGAAGAAGAAGGGCGGATTACAGCTAACGGCAGCCTTCGTTATCTTTTGTCTCTGGAATCTCTCTTTGTTTTGACAGGCGAAACATCGCCCATTCTACATAACTAACTAAAAATTTTATATATAATGGATTGACATTTGGAAAAAGCCGAGGTAAAATTCTTTTCAAGATCATCATTCAAAATATTTATAGCTTTAGAACTTATCCAGAGAGGCGGAGGGACTGGCCCGATGAAACCCGGCAACCTGCGCGATGCGCAAGGTGCTAATTCCTGCAAGCTTTTAAGCTTGATAGATAAGGAGGGGCATTGCTTTTAAACCTTCTGTCTATCGAAGGTTTTTTATTTTTCTCCAAAACAACTTTATACGCTTTTCTTATCCAGAGAGGTGGAGGGACTGGCCCGATGAAACCCGGCAACCTGCGCGATGCGCAAGGTGCCAATTCCTGCAGGCAGCGTATGCCTGAGAGATAAGAGTAGTAAAAAAACTCCTCTTATCTTAAATAAGAGGAGTTTTTTTATACCATTCAATTCCATGATGACTGAGGAGGATGACCATGACAGACATTCAAAAGTTGGAAACGTTAGCCGTCCACGGAGGACAAAACCCAGACCCGGCGACAGGCTCGCGCGCGGTACCGATTTATCAAACGACGTCTTACGTGTTTGAAAACACGGAGCATGCCCGCAAACTGTTCGCCTTGGAAGAGCCAGGGAACATTTATACCCGTATCATGAACCCGACAACCGATGTGCTTGAAAAAAGAGTGGCTAGCCTTGAAGGAGGCATTGGGGCTCTTGCTGTAGCTTCCGGCGCGGCAGCCATTACGCTTTCGATCCTGAATATCGCTCGTACTGGTGATGAGATTGTCGCCTCAAGCGACCTGTATGGCGGAACCTATAATTTGTTTGCGGTGACATTGCCGAAATTCGGCATCAATGTAAAATTTGTTGACGGCACGGACCCGGAAAACTTCAGAGCCGCGATTACCTCGAAAACAAAAGCTTTATTCGGTGAAATCATCGGCAATCCTAGCTTGAATGTTTTGGATGTGGAAAAAGTCGCGGATATCGCCCATGAAGCCGGCATCCCGCTAATCGTCGATAATACCTTTGCGACGCCTTATGCATGCCGGCCCGTTGAATGGGGTGCCGATATCGTCGTGCATTCGGCAACAAAATGGCTTGGCGGCCACGGCACGGCGATCGGAGGAATCATCGTCGATGGCGGAAAATTCGATTGGGCGAACGGGAATTTTCCGGATTTTACAACGCCTGATGAAAGCTACCACGGCATTCGCTATGCTCAAGATGTGGGGGAAGCAGCTTATATTACTAAACTCCGCGTGCAACTTTTAAGAGATATTGGCGCATCGATAAGCCCGTTTAATGCCTTTCTAATTTTACAAGGCATTGAAACCTTGCATTTGCGGATTCCGCAGCATTTTAAAAACGCGGAAAAAGTGGCCGAACACTTGCAAAAACATCCAAAAGTGGCTTGGGTCAGTTATCCAGGGCTCGCTGACCATCCGACACATGGCTTAGCGAAAAAATATCTCAACAACGGTTACGGAGGCATCGTCGTCTTCGGAATTAAAGGCGGAAGAGAAGCAGGCGCCCAATTCATCGACTCGCTGAAATTATGGTCTCACCTGGCTAATGTCGGCGATGCCAAATCCTTGGTCATTCATCCGGCGAGCACCACTCATCAACAACTCAGTCCAGAAGACTTAGTGAAAACAGGAGTGACGGAAGATTTGGTTCGCTTGTCTGTCGGCATTGAAAATGTGGATGACCTCATCCAAGATTTAGATCAAGCACTGGCTCAAATCGCCGTTCCGGTGTCCGCCGATTGAACGGGTGGGGCAGATGATTACGGAAAGCATTGCCCAAGTTCCGGTTTATGGAGATATCGCCATCGGTCCCGTGACATTAGAATCCGGAAGAAAACTTGAGCATGTTTCGTTAAGATTTGAGCAAGTCGGCGACCCGGATGCCCCTGTCGTTCTTGTCTGCCATGCTTTAACCGGAAGTCATGAAACCGTCGGAACCGTGAGCCGTAAAGGCTGGTGGCGCGGTCTTGTCGGTCCAAACCAAGCGATTGATACGAATCAATACCAAGTCATCACTTTTAATGCCCTTGGAAGTTGTTATGGCTCGACGGGGCCAACATCCGTCAATCCGAAAACGAATCAGCCTTATCAAAGCGAGTTTCCGTTTTTTACGATTCGCGATATGGCCATGGTGCAAGTAGAAGCCCTCAATTATCTCGGCATCGACCAAGTGGCTTGCGTCATTGGCGGTTCTTTGGGCGGCATGCAAGTGTTGGAACTGGCGGTGAGTTATCCGGAGCGTTTTCAAAAGGCAGTCTGTCTTGCCGCGACTCCCTATTTATCCGATTTTGGCATCGCCTTTAATTATATTGGCCGAAAAGCGATCACCGATGACCCACATTGGCAAAACGGATTTTACTCCTATGATCAAAAGCCTCAATCGGGTTTAGCGACCGCGAGAATGCTAGCCATGTTGACTTACCGTTCGCAAGATTTATTTAATCGGCAATTTCACCGCGAAGATCGGGAAGGCTGGGGGAAAAGCGCCACGGAAGATGCCTTTCAAGTTGAATCGTACCTGCGCTACCAGGGACAGAAGTTAGTCGAGCGCTTTGACGCCAACAGTTATCTTTATCTATTAAAAGCCATGGACACCCACGATATTGGCCGCGGGCGTGGGGGCTGGGAAAACGCCATGAAATCGATGAAGGCCGATTTGCTCGCGGTTAGTTTTACCGGTGACCTAATCTATCCATCCGATGTGATTCGGGAAATGGTCAACGTCCACCGCACCGTCAACGATCATTCTTCGTTTTTTGAGGTAGATACCCGTTACGGCCATGACGGTTTCCTTGTTGAATTTGAAAAATGGGGGGATAAAATTAAAACATGGCTGGAAGGCCATTCACTTAAACCCCATCGCTCCATTTAAGGCCTGATCATAGTAATCAACATTGTCCGCCCATTTCTTGTACTGGCGAGATTCCAGCCAGTATAAGTGCAACTAAGGCTCCACCTTTTCCTGAAAGGTTAAGTAGCCTGTAAAAGTGCAACTAAGGCTCTGCCATCGTCTAAAAGGCTTGGCAGGGCCATGTTTTTTGCTGTGCCAAGTCTTCTTTAACGAGGTGATGCAGCAGGCCGTTTTTTGCTAAATTCTACTCGTAAGAAAGGAAAAATTTTTTGGTCTGCATAAGCACGACTAAGTTTTTGTCTTCGTTTAAAAGAACCAAATTTAAAAATGTAAAAACCTGGAGCGTATGCTCACTTTGGCGTTGGAAAGAGCACCAAAATGCACAAAAACGTGATTTATGCTCACTTTTTATATGACAAAGGGCAGAAAATGCGCAGACGCTCCATAATATGGAAAAAGCAAAAGCTCAAATTGAAGCGCATACGCGATCATCAAATAGAACGAGCCAAGAAATCGCGCAAAAAACAGCGCTAAAACCGTTTTTTTTTTTTAACTTTCATGCATGTCACCATGGACAGCCAATGAGTTTCTCTCTGACAAACACATCAATTTTTGAATACGCCTGCCATCTTTTTTATACTGGTATGAGATATATCATTTAAAGGAGGGTGTCGGCCAACTTTTCTCACAAACAGTATGGATTAGTAATATGCCTACAGCCATAAGCAGGACGAAAGCTTTAGCTTCTCGCAAAAACCTAGCCGAGCCCAGTTTTAATAATATAAATAGGAAGAAACTTTTCGACCAAAGGGACATCCTTCACGTTGAAGTTGTTTCTTGATTTAAATTTAATACTAGATTAGAATGAGAATAGATTGAGAATAGCCGATCCATTGGGTATTCGATAAAAATAATGCGGAAAATGGAGGTCTTTTTATGTCTCAACCTGTACTTAAGATTGAAAATTTACATGTTGCCATAGAAGGTAAGGAAATTGTTAAAGGCTTCGACCTGGAAATTCATGGCGGCGAAATTCACGCGATCATGGGTCCAAACGGAACCGGGAAATCAACCTTGGCTTCAGCGTTGATGGGTCATCCAAAATATGAAATCACGGAAGGAAAAGTCACTTTCCTCGGACAAGATTTATTAGAAATGGAAGTCGACGAAAGAGCGCGTGCTGGGATGTTCTTAGCGATGCAATATCCAAGTGAAATCGCTGGTGTGACGAACTCCGATTTCTTGAGAACGGCGATCAATGCCCGCCGCGGGGAAGGTAACGAAATCCCGCTCATGAAATTTATTAAGAAACTCGATGAAAAAATGGCTTTGTTAGACATGGGCGAAGAGTTTGCCACACGTTACCTTAATGAAGGGTTCTCCGGTGGTGAGAAAAAACGCAATGAAATCCTCCAACTGATGATGCTTGAACCGAAATTGGCGATTCTTGATGAAATCGACTCTGGCCTTGACATCGACGCTCTTAAAGTCGTCGCAAAAGGCGTCAATGCCATGCGGTCACCGGAGTTCAGCTGCTTAATCATCACTCACTACCAACGTTTGCTTAACTACATTACCCCGGATAAAGTTCACGTCATGATGCAAGGGCGTATTGTCAAATCCGGCGGTCCGGAACTTGCCGAGCGCTTGGAAGCAGAAGGTTATGATGGCCTGAAAAAAGAACTCGGCATCGAGGAAGAAGAAGGAACGGTAGAGCAAGAAGCGTAAGGAGAATCAAACGAATAGGAGGATGACAATGGCTACGGAAATGAAAAACCTTCATTATGATACATCATATTTAGAAAACTTTTCCGGCCGCCGCGGTGAGCCCGATTGGTTTCTTGACTTAAGAAAAAAAGGGTTGGAACTCGCGCAAACACTACCGCTTCCGAAACCGGAAAAAACGCGGATCATCGGCTGGAATTTCACGCAATTCGAGCATGAGCTACCCACAAGAACGGTCGATGCCGTTGCGGATTTACCCGAAAACGTTCGATCGTTGATCGGTCAAGGAGAGCAATCAGGGAATTTGCTCGTTTTGCACAACGGCTCGACGGCCTATGCTACACTTTCAGAGGACTTAAAGGCCAAGGGTGTTATTTTTACGGATCTCGCAACAGCCTTGCGCGACCACGGCGACTTAGTGAAAAAGTATTATTTTTCAAAAGCAGCGAAGCTGGATGCACATAAATTAACCGCATTGAATGCGGCGTTAGTGAACAGCGGTCTCTTTCTGTATGTACCGAAAAACGTTGATATCGAAGTACCGCTTCAAGCTGTATTTTGGCTTGACCACGACAACGGCGGCTTAATCAACCACGTCATTATTGCTACGGAAGCGAATAGCTCGGTCACCTACGTTGAAAACTACTTGTCAACAACGAACAGTGGCCAAGCCGTGGCGAATATCATCACCGAAGTGTATGTCGGAGAAAATGCCCGCGTTCAATTCGGCGGTGTTGAATACTTGTCGAGCGATGTCACGACGTTTATCAATCGCAGGGGTTATGTCGGGCGCGACGGTAACTTACAATGGGCGCTTGGGCAAATGAATGACGGCGATTTAATTACGGAAACTTACAGTGAGCTCGCTGGTGACGGCTCCTCTGTTGACACGAAAGCAGTCAGCATCGGACGCGGTACGCAAAAACAAAATTTTGTTAACCGGATTAAACACTATGGCAAAAATTCAACGAGCAATATGCTCATCCATGGCGTGCAACGTGAGGAAGCACAAGCCATTTTCAACGGCATTACCAAAATCGAACACGGGGCCTCAAAATCAGACGGTGAACAAACGCAACGCGTCCTGATGTTGAGTTCGAAAGCCCGTGGCGATGCCAACCCGATTCTCCTCATCGACGAAGATGATGTCGTCGCAGGACACGCCGCTTCAGTCGGGCGCATCGACCCGATCCAACTGTATTACTTGATGAGCCGAGGCATTCCGAAAAATGAAGCGGAACGTTTAATCATCCACGGCTTCCTTGAACCCGTTGTCTCACAACTTCCGATTGAAGGCGTCAAGGAACAGCTCGCGGCAGTGATCGAAGGGAAAGTGCAATAATGGATATCGAAACCATCCGTGAACAATTCCCCATATTGCATCAGGAAGTAAACGGCGCTCCCCTCGTCTACTTGGATAATGGTGCCACATCCCAAAAGCCGAAAGCGGTCATTGAAGCGATGGAGCGTTATTATAAAGAATATAACTCCAATATCCATCGTGGCGTGCACACGCTTGGAACGCTCGCGACCGATGCCTATGAAGGGGCGCGCGAAAAAGTGCGCCGTTTCATCAATGCCGGATCGACCGAGGAAGTCATTTTTACCCGCGGGACGACAACGGCTTTGAATACGGTGGCTTATAGCTATGGGCGGGCCAATTTGAAAGAAGGCGATGAGGTCGTCATCACTCCGATGGAGCACCATGCGAACCTCATTCCGTGGCAACAAGCTTGTAAAGCGACGGGGGCAACGTTAAAATATATCCCGCTTCAATCGGACGGAACGATTGACCTTGACGATGTCAGAAAGACCGTAACACCTCGCACCAAGATCGTGGCGATGGCCCACGCCTCCAATGTGCTCGGCACGATCAACCCGGTGAAAGAAGTGGCAAAGATCGCCCATGAAAATGGAGCAGTAATGGTCGTTGATGGAGCGCAAAGCGCACCGCACATGAAAATCGATGTCAGAGACCTCGATTGCGACTTTTACGCCTTTTCCTCACATAAAATGGCCGGGCCGACCGGCATCGGCGTATTGTATGGAAAAAAAGCCTTGCTTGAGAACATGGAGCCGTTTGAAACCGGCGGTGAAATGATTGACTTTGTCGATTTATACGACTCCACATGGAAAGAGCTGCCTTGGAAGTTCGAGGCTGGCACGATGCCCATCGCTGAGGCGGTTGGTCTAGCTAGTGCGATTGACTTTTTAACGGAAGTCGGTTTGGAAAATATTCACGTACATGAAACGGAACTTGCCCGTTATGCGTTGGAATTACTAAGTGACATTGATGGCATCGAGATCTATGGACCGATGGAAAACCGCGTTGGCATCGTAACCTTTAACTTAAAGGGCGTCCACGCCCATGATTTATCGACAATTTTGGACACCATGGGCATTGCCGTTCGGGCCGGACACCATTGTTGCCAGCCTTTAATGCGATGGCTCGGCGTCTCCGCCACGGCCCGCGCCAGCTTTTATCTGTATAATACGAAGGCGGAAGTGGAAAAATTAGCCGACGGCATTCGGAAAGCGAAGGAGTATTTCGGCGATGTCCTTTAATAACTTAGATCAACTTTACCGGTCCGTCATTATGGACCATTATAAAAAACCGCGAAATAAGGGTACGATTGATGATGATGGGAAACTCACCGTCAATATGAATAACCCGACATGCGGTGATCGCATCGATTTACACATGAAAGTCGAAGATGGAAAAATTACGGATGCTAAATTTCTAGGCGAAGGCTGTTCGATCAGCATCGCCTCCGCTTCGATGATGACGGAAGCGATTAAAGGGTTAACCGTCGAAGAAGCTTTGCATATGGCCCGCATTTTTTCTGATATGGTTTTAGGTAAGGACTATCATGCAGAGGGCATAGACCTCGGAGACATTGAAGCGTTATCCGGTGTCACGAAGTTTCCGGCACGTATAAAATGCGCAACCCTCCCGTGGAAAGCAATGGAAAAGGGTTTTGCGCAAGAAAAATGGAACGAAGAAGATTAGCCAAAGCGGCTGTGTGACATAATAGATCCGTTCTTTTTTAGAACGACATGGAGCGAAAGCGTAACACCACTCGTTCCGGATCACATTCTTTAAGGAGGGATTGTCGATGGCGAAGAAAATGCCCGAAATCGGTGATTATAAATATGGGTTTAGAGACCCCGACGTCTCCGTGTTCCGCACGGATCGCGGTCTGACTAAGGAAGTTGTGGAAAGCATCTCGCGAATGAAAAACGAACCGCAATGGATGCTCGAATTCCGCTTAAAGGCGCTGGATCATTTTTATAAACGCCCGATGCCGCAGTGGGGCGCCGATTTAAACGATATTGATTTTGACGATATTACCTACTATGTCAAACCGTCTGAAAAACAAGGGAAAACGTGGGATGAGGTGCCGGAAGAAATCAAAAAAACGTTTGATAAACTCGGCATCCCTGAAGCGGAACAAAAATACCTGGCCGGTGTTTCCGCTCAATATGAATCCGAAGTCGTCTACCACAGCATGAAACAAGATCTCGAAGAAAAAGGGATTATTTTCAAAGATACGGACTCAGCGTTGAAAGAACACGAAGAACTTTTCAAACAATATTTTGCAACCGTCATCCCGTTTTCTGATAATAAATTCGCCGCGCTGAACTCCGCGGTTTGGTCTGGCGGTTCCTTCATCTACGTGCCACCGGGTGTGAAATGCGAAACACCGCTCCAAGCGTATTTCCGCATTAACTCCGAAAATATGGGGCAATTTGAAAGAACGCTCATCATCGTTGACGAAGGCGCATCCGTCCACTATGTCGAAGGGTGTACGGCACCGGTGTATACGACGAACTCGCTGCACAGCGCTGTCGTTGAGATCATTGTGAAAAAAGGCGGCTATTGCCGTTACACAACGATTCAAAACTGGGCAAACAACGTGTACAACCTCGTTACGAAACGTGCCGTCGCCTATGAAAATGCCACGATGGAATGGATTGACGGCAACATCGGTTCTAAAGTGACGATGAAATATCCGGCCGTCCTTCTTAAAGGGGAAGGCGCCCGCGGCAATACCCTTTCCATTGCCATTGCCGGAAAAGGCCAACACCAAGATGCTGGCGCGAAAATGATGCACTTGGCACCGAATACATCGTCCACCATCGTGTCGAAATCCATTTCGAAACAAGGCGGTAAAGTCACCTACCGCGGGCTGGTGCACTTCGGACGCAAAGCGACCAATTCGCGTTCCAATGTCGAATGCGATACGCTCATTATGGATAATCAATCGACATCGGACACGATTCCATACAACGAAATTTTGAACCAAGACATTTCACTGGAACACGAAGCCAAAGTGTCGAAAGTCTCCGAAGAACAGCTCTTCTATTTGATGAGCCGCGGCGTCTCCGAACAAGAAGCGACCGAAATGATCGTCATGGGCTTCATCGAACCGTTCACCAAAGAACTGCCGATGGAATACGCCGTCGAGATGAACCGTCTCATTAAGTTCGAAATGGAAGGTAGTATTGGATAAGCTGATATATCAAGGGTTTTTGCGTGGAAATAGTCGATTTGTCCAGGTTTTGTCCAAGTAATTAAGAATTTATATACCGCTGATACATCGCCAACGCGTCGTCTTCGATCTTCTTCGTGACGTGAAGGTAGGTATCAGCGGTCACTTTCACGCTTGCGTGTCCGAGCCTTTCGGACACGTATTTTATATTTGCGCCTGCTTCAAGCAAGTGAACAGCGTGAGTATGTCTTAAGGCATGGGGAAACCGGGGGCATGGGGAGGACAAAAAATTAGACATGAGGTAGGGTTCCTTCTTCTTTTAGTCTTTCTCCACGGGAAACCCTACCTCATTTTTTTGTAAATGACAACCTAGAAATTATACATCATCAAAATCAAAATCGCTAACATTTATATTATCGATATCATCAAAATCTATGCCTAGTTTATTTAATTTTTCCATTAATTCTGGTTTGGTTTCTAATATACAAACAGTAAAGTCATCAATTTTAAAAACTTTTGTTTTGTTTTTGACTAAGAAAAATGTCCATAAACGTGCTGGGTACTTATCATCATGATTATCTTTAACATATTTATAAAATGTATTTTTAGCTTCATCGTTTAATGGACCAGTAATACAGACGCTATTTTCCATGCCATCCCATTGGTTGACATTTATTTGTGGCAAATTTAAAAAATCTTTATATCCAGTAATGAGTGGGTTATAATCTTCCGTTGATTCTGTATCATCGGGAAAGAAGATTTCAAAAGCGTCACATTCATCAAAATAAAAATCGATCAGCGTTTCCCAGTGTGGGAAGTCAACAAGGTTTAATATAACAATTTTTTTTGTCATATGACACACCCTTTCTTAAGGAACAACTTCAACTGAAGGTAAGACAGGAATATAGCTAGTATTGTTTAACATTTCATTACCATCATCATCTAGTTGAATATCATAGATATCAATCCCGATTGTTGCTTCAGTTGGTTGCGGTTCAGTTATATAGTCCTTTGGATCGTAATCATCAGGTAGGCTTAAATTTGTCATATAAAATTTTAAGTTCCCTACAAAAACAGGTCCCCACGCAAGCCCAGCATTTGCGCTTGCCATATTTTTGGGCGTGTAGACTATAGTGAATAAAAGAAGAATGGCTAGTGTTAACACACTAATCCTTTTTAGCATAATATTGCCTCCATATTAATTTAATTATTAATATTGATTGGAATAAATTTTAAATATTTATTTTCTGCATTAAAAGAAATAATCCTTTTTCTAATATAAAAACTTTAACATTTACTTTATAATAATCACACAAGGGTAATGTATCATTTGGAAGAGTTAAAAGGGGCGTTTTTATGATAGACTATTTACTAAAATAAAATGGAGTTTGTAATAGCGGGATACCCCTAGTGATTAATCGCGGCTTGGATGTGTTGGCAAGCGCACATTGAAGACCGACTAATCGTCGGTTTTTTATATACCGCCGATTTTTCCATTAACTTCCCTTAGCCACGCTCAGATAATAAATAATTTTGTATGTCCAGCCTCTCACCACGGCCACTCATCGAAATCCCCACACCTGCCATTTAAGCATACCATTTATCACCATGGTGTTATTTTACATTGGATAAAGAACATACTAGAAATGTGTGAGGAAGTCGCGCGCCGCGCCCGCCAGGACGGCAAAGTCGGGCGAACCGTCTGCCTCGGCGTCGGCTACAGCAAAGCGGAAGGCGGCGGAGGCTTTCACCGGTCCAAAACGATGGAGCGGCCGACCAACATCACAATGGACATTTATCGCGCCTGCCTCGATCTTTTTCATAAGTTTTACGGCGGCCAGACCGTGCGCAAGCTTTCGGTGACGCTCTCCAACGTCTCCGATGATGACGGCTATCAGCTGGACCTTTTTGATCCGAACTATGAAAAGCGCCGCCGCTTCGGTTATGTGATGGGCCAAATCTGCGAAAAATACGGCTCGACCGCGTTGCTGCGCGCCGTCTCCTATACGTAAGCGGGCACCGCGTTGGAGCGAAGCAAGCTTCTCGGAGGGCATAGAGCGTGATCAATCTAGCCCCTTTTGCCGCTAAAAAACAAAGCGGAGAGGTGTAAAACACCTTCTCTGCTTTGTCCAAGTTTTGTCCAAGTTGGTGTGAAAAAACATCATAATTCATGAAAAACCATTTTTAAATAACCGCATAAAATCAAGGTTTTTTAAATGGCATTATACTGTGTGAAAACCATAAATAATCAAATTCGAAATGGAAGGCTCCATCGGTTAACCAACCAGTAAAAGGTTTGACCGATTCTCAAAAATAACCCTGGATCCCTCTAAAAGAGATCCGGGGTTTTTGGTTTTAATGTGACTTTTTATATCCCAGCCTTTTTCTTATTCGTTTTGACTTAGCTTCATAAGTTAACTCGCGAGGTACAACTGGTGCCCTTCGGATTATTGCTGTTTACCGTCAAGATTTGTCCGTTTACCGCTGGATTTTGGTTATTTACCGCACTAGGTTTGCAAATAGCTGGAATATAATTACATTTATGTGGAATGGCTCAAATCAATCTTGGCGATTTTTTAAAATACCATAATGATAAAAAGTTGGATTTCATTTATTATCCTTTAATGTAATTTAATGGAATTTGTTTTTCTTTTAATTAATGAAAAAAGGCAACGTTGTCTTAGAAATAGACAAGTTACCATTTTGTGGAATTCAATTATTTAACCATAAATTTGACTGCTTTTAGTTTTCTGGGATGTTTTCTCGGTCTTCCTGGTTTCCCTTTCTTTTTCCTCCCTTTTGAGGTTCGGCTGG
>NZ_AUMM01000008.1 GCF_000430685.1 Tuberibacillus calidus DSM 17572
AACATCAGAGGAGAAGCGCAAGGAAACACCGTGAAGTGAAGAGGGTCGTCAAAAAGGCTGAAATTCTCCATCAAAAGACGCGCCCTTCCATTGGTGTGAAGCATGGGCGTATCCCGTTGAACGGCCCAAGTTCATCCGCTTTGGGACAGCTTATCAAAGGGTTCAAGTATTAACCCAAAATATCAACCTGTGTGATTTTGATTCATTCTTTGAATGAACGAAATCACACAGGATACCAAGCGATAGCGCGGTAGGGTAGGCGTACAAAATTAGGGTGCCGGAGATATTGATCTATAAAGGTTGTCGAGAAAATCTTGACACATACGCGACAAAACGACGGATTGAAGCAATTGTATGAATTATGGTATCATTATAACGAAAAATCAACGGCGAACGAAATACTGTAATGCTTTTAAGCTTTTATTCGCTAAAGTGCGAGGTGATTCTATGAAACCAGGGATGGCAATTGGTCAAAAGGCGGAGATTTCACTGACCGTGACACCAGACATGTTTGCCCGCTTTGAGGGAAACACTGTTCATCCCGCCTACTCAACAGTATCCTTGGTCTACCATATGGAGTGGGCATCTCGGCAAATCATTTTGCCGTATCTTGAGCCGCATGAAGAAGGCATTGGCGGTGCAGTTTGTGTCAAGCATCTCGCACCGGCGGCTGAGGGAGAAAAGGTGACGGTTACGGCAACATTAACAGAGTTGAAGGGAAGAGCAGTCGTCACCGATGTAGAAGCTAAGACGCAACGTGCCGTCATCGGGCGCGGTCAAGTCACGCAATTTATCCTTGGCAAAGAAGAAATCCAACAGAAACTGAAACGCACCGAAACGGGAATGGCCTAATTTTTTTAATAAAATAATGTAAGCGCTTACCAATAAAAATGATAGAGGGGATTCGCAGTGTTAGAGTTTGAACGAATCAAAGACTATGAACAAGTGATGTTTTGCAATGACCCTGCAAGCGGCCTGAAAGCGATTATCGTCATTCATAATACGACACTTGGCCCCGCACTTGGAGGTTGCCGCATGCGTCCTTATGCCTCAACGGATGAAGCGCTGGAAGATGCGCTTCGCCTCGCCAAAGGCATGACTTATAAATGCGCGGCATGTGATGTGGATTTTGGCGGCGGTAAAGCGGTGATCATCGGCGATCCTTTGAAAGATAAAAGCCCAGAGATGTTTCGCGCCTTTGGACAGTTTGTCGATTCATTAAATGGACGGTTTTATACCGGTACTGATATGGGCACAACCCCTGAAGATTTTGTCCACAGTTTAAAAGAAACCCCGAACATTGTTGGGGTGCCGGAAACGTACGGTGGTCACGGCGATTCGTCTATTCCAACGGCCCAAGGTGTCATCTATGGCATTAAAGCGGTATTGCGCCGTTTATGGCAAGATGAAACGCTCGGCGATAAAACGTATGCCATCCAAGGGCTTGGCAAAGTAGGCTTCAAAGTAGCGAAAGCGCTGCTTGACGCGGGTGCGGAGTTGTATGTGACCGATATTAATGGGAGTGCCGTCAAGGATCTCCTCGCATATTCCGAACAAACAAGCGGGAAAGTACACGTCTTGGAGGGTGATGCGATTTATGACGCTCCGGCTGATATTTTTGTTCCTTGCGCGCTTGGTGCCGTGATTAATGATGAAACGGTTGAACGTCTGAAAGTGAAGGCTGTGGCTGGCTCTGCCAATAACCAATTGTTAGAGGACCGTCATGGCGACGCCCTGCGTGAAAGAGGGATTCTTTATGCCCCGGATTATATCGTCAATGCCGGCGGTTTAATCCAAGTGGCCGATGAATTAAGCCAACCGAATAAAGAACGCGTTTTACAAAAAACCAAAGCCATTTATGATACCTTAAACGAAATTTTTGACACAGCCGCCCGAGAAAATATTTCTACAACCCTCGCCGCCAATCGCTTCTGCGAGGAAAGAATCGCCAAACGAAAAGAACGTAACAGCTTCTTTACGGCGAAACAACCGCCCAAGTGGCAAATCCGCCAACATTTTTAGGAGGGATTCGCTTGACCGACTATCCGATGAGGCAAATCATAGACGGGGACGGGGCGCTGGTCGATGATCGTTATAAAGACCAATTGACTCCGGAACTGGTCGTTGAGATGTATAAAAAGATGGTGTTCGCCCGTTTGTTTGACCGTAAGTGTGTGAACTTGCAAAGACAGGGACGAATCGGCACCTATGTTCCTTTTGAAGGACAAGAAGCATCACAAGTTGGCAGTGCCCTTGCTATGAGGGAAGACGATTGGATGTTTCCCACTTACCGGGATCACGGGGCGACACTCACCTTTGGTCACTCGCTTAAAAATATTTTAATGTACTGGAATGGGCGTTATGAAGGGGCTGTTCCGCCGGAAGGAAAACGCATTTTCCCACCAGCCGTGCCGATTGCTTCCCAGCTCTTACATGCGACGGGAGCGGCATGGGCGGAAAAGAAAAAGGGCACTGACCGCATTGCCATCGTCTATTTTGGTGACGGGGCTACTTCGGAAGGTGATTTTCATGAAGGGCTTAATTTTGCAAGCGTTTTCCAGATACCAGTCATCTTTTTTAATCAAAACAACGGCTATGCCATCAGTGTTCCGACCACAAGACAAATGCACTCCAGAACCATTGCCCAAAAAGCCGTAGCGTATGATATGGAAGGGATTCGTGTGGACGGAAACGATGTGTGCGCAGTGTACTTTGCAGTGAAGGAAGCCGCGGAAAAAGCACGGCGAGGTGAGGGGCCCACGCTGATAGAGGCTGTCACGTGGCGTTACGGCGCCCATACCACTTCCGACGATCCATCAAAATATCGGGATCAGTCCGAAAATGAGTTGAGAAGAAAAACGGCGGATCCCGTCGGGCGGATGGAGAAATTTTTAAAACGGTACGGATATTGGGATGAGCACCTCAAAGCCTATGAAACCGAAGCGACAGCGGAAATTGAGACGGCGGTCAAAGCGATGGAAAGTGAGCCAGCCGCCGACATCAGCCATTTATTTGATTATGTATTTGCTGCGAGCCCTTGGCCAATCGAAGACCAAAAAGCGGATTATCATCGGCTTAAGGGAGGGGTGCGGTGATGAAGACCGCCGTGAAAACACGGGAAATAACCCTTATACAAGCGATAACGGAAGCCATGGACACGATGCTTGAACGGGACCCAAGTGTCCTCGTCTTAGGTGAAGATGTCGGCGTCAACGGTGGCGTTTTCCGCGCAACAGATGGGTTATATGAAAAATATGGCGAAGACCGCATTATCGATACACCGCTCGCCGAATCTGGCATTATCGGGACATCGATCGGTTTAGCGATGAACGGCTTTAAACCGATCGCGGAAATTCAGTTTTTCGGCTTTATTTATCCAGCTTTTAACCAAATTGTCACCCATGCGACACGCATTAGAGGACGTACCCTTGGTCGTTTTACGGTGCCAATGGTCATTCGCGCTCCCTACGGTGCAGGAGTGCGCGCACCGGAAATCCACTCTGACAGCATGGAAGCCCTTTTTACCCATATGCCAGGGATAAAAGTGGTCGTGCCGTCCAATCCGTATGATGCGAAAGGGTTGTTAATTGCGAGCATCGAAGATCCGGATCCTGTTTTATTTTTGGAACCGATGAAACTGTACCGAGCTGGGAGGAAAGAAGTACCTGAAGGTTATTACAAGGTGCCGATCGGAAAAGCCGCAATAGTGAAAGAGGGCACGGATATCACGATCCTTTCTTACGGGGCGATGATGCCCATTGTGCTTAAGGCGGCGGAGAAAGCGGAAAAAGACGGCATTCGTTCCGAAGTGATCGATTTGCGGACGCTGTTCCCGCTGGATCGCGAGCTGATCCAGTCTTCTGTGGAAAAAACAGGTAAGGTCATCATTGTCCATGAGGGGCATCGCACGAATGGTTTAGCAGCAGAAATTACGGCACTGATTAACGATACGGAAACCGCCTTTTTATCCTTGAAAGCCCCGATCCAACGCGTCACGGGCTTCGATGTACCGGTACCGATGTTTTCTCTGGAAGAGGCGTATTTGCCGAGTATAGAGGCGGTTTACGACAAAATTCGCTTTCTAGCTGAATATTGAGGGGAGGGGCACTATGGTTGAAGTCAAACTGCATGACATCGGAGAAGGTATGACGGAAGGGGAAATCGTTCGCCTTCTTGTCAAGGAAGGTGATCACGTTACGGTCGACCAGCCGCTTTTAGAAGTGCAGACAGATAAAATGACGGCCGAACTCCCGTCCCCTGCGCAAGGAAAAGTGCATAAAGTGCTCGTGGATGAAGGAGATGTCATCGAGGTCGGAACAACGCTGCTTTTAATTGCTGAACCCGGCCATAACGCTGTTGAAGCGGAGAAAGAGGCCGCACCAACTTTGGAAATGGAAACCGTCCAAACGTCGAGGCACGAGATAAAACCGCCTCAACCGAAAGGCCCGGCGCGGATTCTTGCCAGCCCACATACGCGGAAATTGGCGAGGGAATTGAATGTCAAACTTGAGATGATTAAAGGGTCAGGACGATTGGGCCGCATTACCGATGATGATGTTTACGCCCATGCCAGGGGGATGGTAGAAGATCCGGCACCTTCGCCCACGGTTGAAACTAGGGAGCAGGTAACGAATGGCGTGGAAATTCCGTTTAGTGGCCGCCGGAAAATCATTGCCGACCGCATGGTTCGTTCCTTATTTACAATTCCTCATGTTTCTCATTTTGACGAAATCGATGTGACGAATTTGCTTCGTTTAAAAGATGGGTTGAAAAAACAAGAGGCAAGTACGGGCCGAATGCTCGATGTATCCATGGCTGCTTTCTTTATAAAAGCGATCGCCCTCGCTCTAAAAGCGTTTCCGATTTTTAACGCGAAGTTGGATGAGGAAAAAGGCGTCATTCGACTGGAGAGTGCCGTGCATATTGGACTGGCGACGGATACCGAGGAAGGGTTGATTGTCCCGGTTATCAAAAATGTACAAGACAAATCCATCCGAATGATCCATCTTGAGATGAAGGAATTGATGCGGAAGGCCAAGGAAAACCGCCTGCGCCATCATGAATTAACGGGGTCTACGTTTACGATCAGCAATGTCGGACCACTTGGAAGCACTGGAGCGACGCCGATCATCAATTACCCTGAAGTGGCGCTCATGGCCTTTCACAAAACGAAAAAACGGCCTGTTGTCGATGATTCGGACAATATCGTGGTCCGCTCCATGATGAATATCTCATTATCGTTTGATCATCGCGTGGCCGATGGTGCCAAAGCGGTTGCTTTTACGAATAAAGTTGCCGAATACCTGGAAAATCCCGAAATCATGCTTTTGGAATTAAAATAAGCGGAAGGGGTCTGCAAGTATTTAAGGCAGACCCCTTTTTTATACGGGTAAGAAAGGTTTTATTTATCAGGCAGGCATAAGGGCAACGAAGGTGCAGCCATCGCCTAAAGGCTTGAGAGAGCCGAGTTACTTTAGCGAAGCCATTTTTTCCTTTAATTAATTTGAATCGGCCATGAGATGGGCGGGGCTGCTGCGGGATGCGGCACGACGATGCCTTCCCTGTTAAAAATGGTAGGAAACCCGCATTTCGCGCAAAAAGCGGCATCCGGCGGATTCACAAAGGAACAACCCTTGTGTATGCGCCCGGGTTCGTCGGCGCATTTATTTAACAGCGGCGCACCGCATTTTATGCAATAGACGTGACTTTTATCATTGACATACCCACACCGAGCACAGGGACGCGGGTCATCTTTATCGGCCATTTGAATCACCTCTATTAAATTTTATGTGGTGCGTTCTTCTTTTGTCATCGTCCGAAAGAAATTCTTCACCACTTATGGGGTCTTTTCCATATGATAAAAGAGAGGTAAAAAAGGCGGGAGGTTATTTCATGGCGATTGCCATTAACTTTGCTGCTATCAATATTAATGCCATGAACCGCGATGCCGCTGTTGCCATTGGAGAAAACAACCAGCCCGGTTGGACAGCGCATAATAAAGCTAATTTTGGTCTCGGCTTACAATTCGGAATAAGTTTTACGGCTAATCAATTCAATGTGATTGCTGATAATGATGTCATTGATGCCCCGATTAACGATCAAGACGGCATTCCCGGCAACCAAAATCAAACATTGTAGGGGGGATACGATGACCAGTGAGGATGCGATCGTACAATTCCAGAATATCAACGTCAACCGGCTTGATGAAGCGGCGGGGGTTTTTATCGGTAATAATCGCGCAAATTACTGGCGTTCAATGACAAAAAACAACACAGGTTTCGGCAACGTCAGCGGGTCGGTCATAACGAAAACCCTCTCTATCGTTGTCGATAATGATGCCGTCGATACGGTGATTTGCGATACCGGTCGGACTTCTGGGCAGAATGTCGATCACGAAGCCCCGTCCAACCAACTCATCAATTTTGAAGCCTTAAATATTAATGCATTAAATACGAATTCAGCCGTTGTGATGGGGAATAATCGCTTAAACGATTGGCGCGCGCATCACAAGGAGAATAAAGGATTCGGTAATGGAACGGGAGTGAGCATTATCACGGATACCGTCAATGCTATTGATGACCGTGATATCATTGATACACCGATTAGTGATGTGAAAGCTTTCAATATTGATCCGGATAATAAATGACCATTATGATTTCAGCTTGTTTCTTTCCTTCATTAACGTAACGATGCGGTTGATCTGCGGAAAACCGCAGGCCTTCATTTCTGAATAAGGCATATCGGCGCTGATTGACTTCGATTGTCACTGCGCCGTCCAACACCCAAATAAATTCTACCGCATGGTGCGGATGAGAATTGGCGAGGTAATCGCAGCCAGGGAGGAGACTGACGGTATAGATTTCAAACGGCCGACCGTTTGCTGCTGGAAAGACGGAATACACTTCATAAAGGTCATTCGCCTCTTTAAAAGGGGTGATGGCGTCTTTTCGGACAAGTTTCACGGATTCTTCTTTTTCCTCAATAAAAGCGGTAAAGGGCACGTTCAATCCTTCGGCAATTTTCCATAATGTGCTGACCGTCGGATTGGACAACGCCCGCTCAATCTGAGTAAGCATCGGTTTACTGACACCGGTTAATTCAGAAACCGCTTCCAAACTTAAGCCTTTTTTCAAGCGAATCCGCTTTAACCGCTCCCCGATCATCCGATTCAAATCGCGTTTATCCATCGCGTTTCCCCCTCGTATAATAGGTTCCAAATCCATGGTTGATGTCAATTTCCAGTTCTTTTTTGCAAATTGACTAGTGAATATAGGTTTTATATTCCGGGCGGGCTAGGAATACAAATTTCAGACTCAAAACATGTAAAAAAGAAATTGAAAAAAAGTTCAACATAACATACAATATTTATAATATATTATAAATGTTTCGACGACGTTGCGAAAGAGGTGGATCCTTTGTTATCGTATCAAACGCCCGTCAAAAAGTCTGCTCGAATTTTTACGGATGGGGTAAAAGCGGGAATCCCGATTGCGATCGGTTACATGCCGATTGCTTTGACTTTTGGTTTAATTGCCCGGACGACAGGTTTGACATTCATGGATGCCGTGGGCATGAGTGTGTTCGTCTATGCCGGAGCCTCTCAGTTTATGGCGCTTCAAATGCTTGCAGCTGAAACCGGCGCCATTGAAATCATTATTGCAACTTTCATCGTCAACATTCGGCATTTCTTAATGAGTGCCTCGATCAACGAACGGACCGTCGAGCGCTCCCGGTGGAAAAAGGCGGCGATGGCTTTTGGCATTACAGACGAGACGTTTTCTGTCGCGTCTTTAAACCGGGATAAAATTGAGGCGGCGTTTATGGGCGGGTTAATTTTGATGTCCTACGGCAGCTGGGTCGTTTTTTCGGGGCTTGGTTATGTCATCGGTGCTAGCCTTCCTGAAGTTTTACAAAAAAGCATGAGCATTGCGCTATATGCGATGTTTATCGGTTTGGTAGTGCCGTCTCTAAAGAAAGAGCGTAAGGCGCTGGCTTTGTTTATTTTATCTGCCATCCTCTGCTCGGTGTTCTCGCTTTTCATCCCCTTTGGCTGGGCGATTGTTGCGGCAACGCTCATTAGTTCTGTCACGATTGAATGGGCTTACGGGCTGTTGATGAAGAAGGAAGGTGAGGCACATGTTTAGCTCCGTCATATGGGTGATCCTAGGTATGGGCGTTGTGACGTACGTTCCGAGAATGTTGCCGCTAGTGGCCATCAAAGCAGAAGGCGTGCCGCCTTTTTTACAAGGTGTCTTGAAAAACGTGCCGTTTGCGGTTCTCGGCGCCCTCATCTTTCCGGCGATCTTCACCATCCAATCGGGAAGCTTATTACACATAACTTGGGATGATTTTTTCTTTGGTCTGATTGGCGGTGCGATGGCTTTTATTGCCAGTTACTTGGAATGGAACATCATTTTTGTGGTCTTATCCGCCATCTTCGTTTTAACCGTTTATTCCCTCATTCTCTAGGCGGCTTGCCCCTTTTCCTGCTTCGCGCGACATGATTGTGATGGCGGTGAATATAATTGAAATTAACGAATCGGAAAAGGGGTGGCGTGATGTGTGGCTTCGCTGGCTGACATTGGCCGGATCCGTCTTTTTATTAATCACCGCGAGCCTGCTCATAACTTTTCAGGGGATTGAATTCTGGAAAGCTTTCATTCAGCTCTTAAATGATTATTTTAATCATAAAACCTAGTTTGCGGGGCTCCATCTCGGAGCTCTTTTCATTTGGCTGAAAACGGTCGATTTCGGATTATGTTAAAAAAATCAAAGCTTTTCTAAACTACGTCAACTCGTCCGGTCTTTGTCGGACGGCAAAGGTTCTAATTTTTTGGACAAACGATTAAACTGTTAGTAAGGCAAGGTGTCTTGAGAAATATACAAAAATGGGGGATTCGATGAAAAAACTGGCATGGTGGTTTTTGGCTTTTTACACCGTTTACATCATCCTCATGGCATGTTATTTGTTTCTTTGGTCCGGCTGGAACGTACCGCCTTCATATAAGGGAACGGCGGCGGATCCCGAATTATTCATGACGCAAAAACAATTAACCATGAGCACGCATTACTCTCAAATTGAGTACTGGTTATCGTTCATCAGTATACCGCTCGATTGGGGCATTTATCTGTTTGTGTTGGCCTTTGGCTTTTCGAAGTGGCTTGAAAAAAGGTCACGGGAAATCACGCGCTTTTCGATCGTTCATACGGCCATTTACTTTTTGGCGTTATCCGTTTTAACATGGCTCATCGCCTTTCCCATCGATTATGCCGCCCATCTTGTTTCCCTTCATTATGGGGTGTCGGTGCAGCCTTTTCATGATTGGCTCAGAGATCATATCATTTCGTTTTGGGTTAATTGGCTGATTACCTTTTTAATTGTCCTTGTCATTTATTTTTTTATTCGGAAATACCGGCGGTGGTGGCTGCCCGTTTGGCTCCTATCCATTCCGTTTACCGTATTTCTGATGTATATCCAACCTGTTGTGATCGACCCGTTATACAACCATTTTAAACCGCTTCAAGACAACGAACTTAAACAAGAAATATTAGATTTGGCCGCCAAAGCCAACATACCGGCTGACGATGTTTATGAGGTCGACATGTCGAAAAAAACGAATGCGATGAATGCCTATGTAAACGGGATCGGGTCTAACTTGCGCATCGTTTTGTGGGATACCACTTTACATAAATTAAAAGATGATGAGGTATTGTTTATCATGGCTCACGAGATGGGGCACTATGTCAAACATCATCTATTTTGGAGTCTAATCGGTGCGATTTTCGCGACTTTAGTGGGGCTCCTCATCACTCGCCATTTGTATCATGGGGCAGTTCGTAAATGGGGCGGGCAGATCGGCGTTACTTCTCCATGTGACTTAGCGTGCGTGCCGATTCTCCTGTTAATTATCTCTGTGTTATCATTTGCGGCCTCACCTATAGAAAATGCCGTTTCCCGCTACGCGGAACATTCGGCCGATGTTTACGCGATTCAATTAACGCATGATAAAGAAGCTGGCATCGATTCTTTTCAAAAACTGACAACTTCCGGACTCGGGGAAGTCAATCCGCCAGCCCTTGTGAAGTTCTTTATGTATGATCACCCGACGATGATGGAGCGCATTCATTTTCTTGAAACCTATCCGATAAAAAAATAGCTAGCTTTTGAGTTCGTGCCGTATGAGTCAATGATTTCTTAAGGGAAAATAGAGAAGGCGCTCTTTATCAATGTATGAGATCAAGAAAATACATTGGGTAAGAGGCCTTCTCAACCAGGTGATGAGTCAGTCTTATCGTAATTATTGTGTCGGCAATAGACACGCAAAGCGATCATTATCATAATTCGGAAATGAATGGAATGAACATTCAAGAACGCATTGATAATGTTGTAAACTTATACCATGCCGAAGTAAGGTCCGAGAGAGCACTGTGGAACTTTTTATATTGAGAAAGTACTTTTGACGAATTTAAAATGGTAAATTAGTCCTGCAAAAATAAAAATTAGGCCTTTTTACCCATCTCAAATAATACATAATTTTGGTACATTTTAGGTGTAATTCCTGTAGACCTTTAAACAAGATGAATATATCCATATTTGCAATTGCGTGATCATCTCTAAGGACTAACATGCCTCTTGGAATAATTATTATATTAAACCTTCTCCACCTGAAAACTAACACGTTATTTAGACCCTTCGTAAAAATCATTCATTATTTTGTTTTAAAAGAGTTCAGAACAGGAGATATGAAGGATGAAGCCGTTTATAGAGCTTAAGAATGTAGAAAAATCCTATGATAAAAAGAAGGTATTAAACAACATCAGTTTCAAAGTCAACAAACCTGGCGTTTATCTTATCGCCGGGCCTAACGGGTGCGGCAAA
Organism: Tuberibacillus calidus DSM 17572; assembly: GCF_000430685.1. Taxonomy (GTDB): domain Bacteria; phylum Bacillota; class Bacilli; order Bacillales; family Sporolactobacillaceae; genus Tuberibacillus; species Tuberibacillus calidus. Next base: position 10,880 of record NZ_AUMM01000008.1, read on the forward strand.
ACGACACTGCTGGAGTCAATGGTCGGACTGAGACAAATTGATAATGGAGAAATTTTCGTTAGTGGAGCAAACAACCATAAAGACCTTCATCACCATGTCGGTTTTTTACTTCAAGGAACGGGTTTAAGAAAAAATTTGACCGTTAAAGAAGAAATGCAGTTAATCAAAGATTTATTTCAATTAGAAATAGATGATCTAAGTTATTTAAAATCTTTCAACCTAGACCAATATTACTTAACTAAAACACAAAAGCTTTCCGGTGGGACAAAAAGAAGAATCATGCTGGTGCTGCTTTTTATGCCTGACTACCAAGTCTTAATATTAGATGAACCGGCATCAGGACTTGACACGCAAAGTCGCTCCATAATATGGAATACTATCAAAAAGTTTTCTAAGCAAAAAATCATTTTTGTTTCAGATCATTACTTAAATCAGGCGGCTCAATTCTGCGATTATGTTTTTTTGATGAATAAGGGGGAAATCGTTAGCAGTGGTTCAAAGGAAGAGGTTTTGAATCAATTGGATAAAACACACGTCCTAAACATACAAGCCAATGAATTCCGTCATCTTTCGAAAAGCTTGTCCATGATCGATGAACATTTTGTAACCCTTCATTTCGATGGAGTCACTTATGTTTTTATAAAACTTCCTAAGGAAAAAAACATTCAACATGTGTGGGAAACCATAAGCAATCCTCATGCAGTTCTTGATTTTCATGCCATTGATTTTGAAGATATTTACTTTTATCTGACAGGAAATTTTACGATTTATGATGAGGAAGAATGCGTATGATTGCTGTAAAAGCTTTCTTTAAAGTAGAATTAAAAGCTTTATTTCGGGAACCTGTGACCATATTCTTTATGATCATTCTGCCAATTATTTTAACAATTGTTTTCGGAAGCACTTTTGGAGATTCACCGATTAAGGAAGGGTCAAAAGTTTTAGGGATTGACTTGGTTGTTCCTAATAATATTGTTTTTTTGCTAGCAAATGCTGGTTTAATGGGGATACCGATTACCATCAGCGAAGTGAGAAGCCAAATGGCTTTGAAAAGATATTTTACCTTACCTGTCACATATCTTGGTTATTTTTTCTCGCTCGGTTTGACATTTGCTTTTGTCAGTTTTGCATCCGTTCTCCTATTCGGAGCGATTAGCTTTATTTTCTATGATGCCTCTTTCTGGATGAATGGGGCGAACACTGTCATTTTTCTCATCACATGTTTACTAATACTCTACGATTTCTTTATCGCCGGATATTTCATTGCCATAAATATCAAAAATCCCCGGACAACCAATATTGTTTCAACAATCAGCTTTTTGGCTATGGTATTTACATCCGGCGTAGCCATACCGCTGGATTCAATGCCGAAGTACCTTCAGCATGCCGTTGATATACTGCCTATGTCTCATTCTATAAAAATATTACAAGACTTATGGATAAACCAAATCCACTATCACGACCGTTTCGGGGACTATTTATATTTGGTGCTGATGGCCCTTTTGTTTACATTCCTCGTTAAATGGAGGCGGTTAAGATGGGATTAACGGATAAACGGCGCCTGACCGTGAAAAATGTATTTGACGATAGTCAAGTTAATTCCGTACGTGGTATTATAATTTTTAAAAAGTATGATAATTACTAGAAATCATAGAATGAAAAATCGAGTTGGGAAAGGATGGGCCGTTGTGAACGTGATGGAGGAAAACGCTAAAATCCGGGCTGAGGTTTTACAAAGCTTGGAAGGGTTAAGCGATGATGAACTCAATAAAAAAATCACTGATGAAAATTGGACCATCGGCCAAGTGCTAGAACATTTATATTTATTAGAGGAAGCCGTCGTCAAGTCGGTAAGCCATGCCCTGAAAAATGGGAGTGATGGGCCAGTCGAAACAAAGCCTGTCTATTTGGCTGCGGACCGAAGCCAAAAGCGCAAGGCACCGGCGTATCTTGTGCCGGACAACGAATTTAAAACCTTAAAAGAAATGAAAGAAAAGCTCAGCCGTTCCCGCGAAAAACTTTTATCTGTTATAGCGGAAGCGGGGGAAGAGGCATTGGAAAAGAAGTCGCTTCCACATCCCGTTTTTGGACCGCTGAATTTAAAGCAATGGGTGGAATTTGTCGGACAACACGAAAAAAGACATCTTGCCCAAATCGAGGAAATCAAAGAGCAGTTGCGCTCAAGTAAAAATTAAAAAGACGGCACTCACAAAGAACTTGTTCACTTAATTTCGGCAATGTGTCATTGCCGTTTTTTTGTTTTGGTAAGAAACGGTCCTATTTCGGGTTGATATAAGGGCAACTAGGTTCAAAGGCTAGGCGGAGCTAAGTTTTCTTTATGGGTCATGTAGACACCTCCACTAATATTTTGCGCGCTGTCATGTATAGAGTGTAGACAGAGCTCTTTTTTTAAAAGACAAAAATCGATAAAATATTTTTGGTAATAGATTATTATTTAACAGACAAAAGGAGAAGAACGATGGATCAAACTGCTGAAAAAAAGCTAGTCGGTGAAGCTGCGGCGGCTTATGTAGAGGATGGAATGATAGTCGGTCTCGGGACAGGCTCAACGGTCTACTTTACAATACTCAAATTAGCTGAGCGGGTTCAAAAAGAAAAATTAACGATACAAGCGGTGTCAACGTCGAAAAGAACGACAGAACTCGCTGAAGCAAACGGCATCAAAATTTATGATTTGAATGACGTGCCAAAGGTGGATTTAACGATTGACGGTTGCGATGAATTCGACCCCCAGCTTTCGGGGATTAAAGGCGGCGGCGGCGCGCTTTTATTTGAAAAAATTGTCGCAACCGCATCTGATAAAAATATATGGGTGGCAGACAGCTCCAAAGCTGTCGAGCAGCTTGGGCGCTTTCCGCTTCCAGTGGAGGTTTTACCGTTTGGTGCCCAACATCTTTTCCGTCTTTTTGAGAAAGAAGGCCTCAAACCGGTTTTCCGTACGAATCCTGACGGCTCACCGTATATGACGGACAGCGGAAATTGGATCATTGACCTTCATCTCGGGCGTATTGATGATCCTGAGACGCTTTCGTCATGGTTGAACGGACAACCTGGTGTCATCGAAAATGGTTTGTTTTTAAATATTGCCGATTGCGTGATTCTCGCAAACGGCGAGAATGTCAAGACGTTAAAGCGGGATGTTTAACTTTTCCTTAAAAAAATCGTTTACCGCGGCATTAAGTGGTATACCTATTTTTCAAACTTTTCCACGTTTGTCTTTTACGAAGAAACACCAAGTGAATATTCTATAGTGGACATGATTAAAACCGCCGTCAAATCATGTCTGACCCATACCTCCTCGCTGTTTATGGACATTGTTATACCATGTCATGCCTCCTGAAAAAGGACAGTCCGAACGTGGGCTGTCCTCTTTTTTATCCTCGTAAGGAAGTAAAAATGGCCTAAGAAATTTTTGGCTTGGGTTGCTATATTAAGTTTTATCAGCCATTATGAACTGTAAATTTAGTTGAAATGGCATTTAGTTTGAAATTATTGGTAAAACGAGGCTGATTTGAGGAGTGTTTTGCCAATATCTGTATTCAAAAAGCCGTTTTGGAATAGAAAGCGAACCAAAATGGCCTTTAGCGTGGCTCTATCTGCCATTTTGGACTGAGAATTTTTTTGAAATGGCATTTAGCTTGAAGTTAATGGAAAAATGAGCCCAATTCGAGGAAGGTTTTACCAATATCTGTATTCAAAAAGCCATTTTGGAATAGAAAGCAAACCAAAATGGTATTTAGCGCAGCTCTATCTACCATTTTGAGCTTAAAAATTTTTTGAAATGACCTTTAGCTTGAATTTACTGGAAAAATAAGCGTGATTTGAGGATGGTTTTACCAATATCTGTATTCAAAAAGCCGTTTTGGAATAGAAAGCAAACCAAAATGGTATTTAGCGTGGCTCTATCAGCCATTTTGAGCTTGAAAATTTTTTGAAATGACCTTTAGCTTGAATTTATTGTAAAAATAGAGCTAAATTAGAGCCGTTTTCCAATATCTGTATCAAAAAGGCCGTTTTGGAGTGATGATGACGCCATTATGGTCTTATGAATTGGCCCAACAAGCACTAATCCGGAAGACCGGGCGGGTGCCCGGTTTCGTATAAAGCTAAAATCAGCTGGCATTGAGCACCAGCGAAATATCTTGCAATGGTTATTGATTGTATTGTGGTTCTTCGCTTTGGATATATTGCAGCCGTTGGTTCAGCTGTTCCAGTATCGTCCTTTGTTGTTGGGCCAAATTTTTAAACATGGCTTTGGCTGCTTGGTCTTGCGTTTCCAAGGCAAAGCTGTCTAAGTTTGCCAAGGTCGCCTCACAGCTTGCAATCGTTTGTTGCATCTTGGTCCCGATCGTCATTAGCACTCACCTCCACATCCTTAATATGGGCGAACGCAAGCGGCCTATGCCCGACGATATTTGGAAAATATAGAGGGGACTTTTTCCTGCATGAAATGCTTCCGGCCGCAAAAACTAATCGTGAAATCATTGAGAAGGTGGTGGGATACATGCGTATGCGAATGCGAAAGGGAACGATGATGTCAATGCTTGCTGGGGCCGGCATCGGGGCAGCAGCCGTCGGTTTGATGCGCTTCAATCGCGGTGAAAAAGCTCAACTCAAGAAAATGGCCAATGAATATTTGGATCAAGCAACGGATCAACAGAGATAAGCCATTGGCTTGTCTCTTTTTGCACGGGTATGAAAGGATTTATTTTTTTGATCAGCGTAAGAAAACGAAGGTTCTGACCGCACTCAAAACGGCTTAGCTGAGCCAAGTTTTTATTAGCGGAGCCAAGTGCGGCTTGTCTTCGGAGATATAAAAACCTTTTTGTGGTTTTTTACAATTGAAAATGGGACTTCATTTCCGGTGATTGAAATCAAGCTCATAAAGAGAGAAATTTTACAAATCATGTATAGCGGGGCACAGAAACCAACAAATACGTGTTTACCATCGACTTGTAGCCCTAAATCGATGGGGCGAAACAAGTCATGCCATACAATGAAAAAGCTAGCGAAAGGTTTAGCAGTAAATAAAAATGGCGCAAGATTTCTGACGGGGTCCTACAAAATCTTGCGCAAAAAAGCTCAACGATCATCGATGTCTGTGTATGTGTGGTTTTTGGTTAATATTTTATTGCACATGTTTTCACGATGGAATAAAAGTCTAATGCTGCCTGTCCTTGTTCACGCGTATGGGAGCTGGATTGTTTCATTCCACCAAACGGGGCTTGATATTCCACGCCGGCGGTTTCCAGATTGACCCGAACCATACCAATGTCTGCCTCATCAAGAAAACGCAAGGCATGGCTGATATTGTTTGTAAAAACAGAACCGCTTAAACCGTATGGTGTTTGGTTTAAAAGGTGGATGGCTTCATCAAAGTTTTTCACCTTCATCACTGTGACGACCGGGCCGAAAATCTCCTCTTGAAAAAGACGATGGTCGCTTGAAACCCCGGTGATAATCAATGGATGGATATAGTAGCCGTCGTAGCCGATCGCTTCTTGGTTTTCATAAATCACGTCGGCTTCAGACTTGGCAAGCTGTACATAATGTTGGACTTTTTCAAATTGTTCCTTTGAAGCGACTGGCCCGAGATAAGTTCCGTGTTCTAGGGCATGACCTAATTTAACCGCTTTCATGTTTTCGATGAATGATTCAATAAATGGTTCGAAAATCTCTTCCTCAACGATCACCCGGCTTGTGGCCGTGCATTTTTGTCCGGCGGAACGGAAAGCGCCGCTTATGATCGCGGGTAGAGTTGTTTCAAGGTCGGCATCATTTAAAACGATGGCAGCATTTTTACCGCCCATTTCCGTTTGATATTTGACATTTCGCCTTGCACACCCGGCAGCGACGGACAAGCCAGTGCCGGTGGACCCAGTAAAGGATAAGACATCAATGGGGGCTTCTTCAGATAAGTAAGCGCCGACATCCTGGCCCCGGCCGATGACAAGGTTGACAACGCCTTCCGGAAGACCCGCTTCCATGAAAACTTCCATAAGTTTATAAGCGGATAATGAGGCGTTTTCCGCTGGCTTCCAAACGACTGTGTTCCCACAGATTAAAGCGGGAGCGAGTTTCCATATAGGGATAGCAACCGGAAAATTCCACGGCGTGATGAGAGCGGCAACCCCAAGCGGCACGCGTTTTGTATACTGTAAAACATTTTGGGCACTTGACGGAATGACATGCCCAACCGCGCGTACACCTTCTGCGGCATAGTATTTTAAAAGATTCACACCGCGGATCACTTCGCCCTTCATCTCTGCCAAAGGTTTCCCCATCTCTTGGCTTGCTAATGTCGCTACCTCATCTAAATGCCTTTCTAGGGCTTCTCCCATGGCATAAAGATAACGGCCTCTTTCATCACCGGTCAGACGCCGCCATTTTGGAAAAGCAACACGGGCCGCTTGTACGGCTTCTTGTGCGGTTTCTGGCGTTGAGAAAGTGACTTCCCCGACAATTTCCGAAAGGTCGGAAGGATTTTTTACAGTGATGGAATCGCCAGCTCCTCCGAGAGATTTCCCATTCACGATGCTTACGGTATGCAACATGACACCATCGCCTCCTTCATTTATCCTTAAAGATGGAAAAAACAGGTTTAAAACGCTTTTTTCATTAATAATTCTTTTGTCATAAAACATATTCCTTCTTACCTAGCCCCATTAACGTTTTTTTCGTGTACATTATCGCGCTATCTTGAACAGTCCATGGAAAGTTGGCAGTTGCCAATTCGCCAATGAATGATCAAAAAAACGATGCGACTAAATAGTGTGATCGTATTGACAAAGCCCTTAAGCGAGTGGGAGGTGAACCACCGCTTTATGCAGGCGAAAAGTTCAATGGGATCATAGCTTATATCTGTTTGATTTTACGGTGGATTGTCTATATACTTGGTACGGAAGGAAGTGTGATGTATGCTTGAACCAAAGTATGTCAACGAATCCCGCGCCGTCAAATCGGCCCATGTCTTGCCGCAGGATACGAACCAATACAACACGATGTTCGGCGGGAAATTGATGTCTTATATAGATGATATTGCGGCCATTTCTGCTGTTCGGCATGCCCGGAAACCGGTCGTGACCGCCTCGACTGATTCGGTGGACTTTTTACATCCCATTAAAGCAGGGACATCGGTCTGCTTGGAATCTTTTGTGACATGGACGCATAAAACATCGATGGAAATCTTCGTCAAAGTCATCAGTGAAGATCTCCTGACGGGGAAAAGAGTATTGGCTGCCACTTCATTTCTCACCTTCGTTGCATTGGGAGAGGATGGTCGACCGACGGAAGTGCCGCCGGTCATTCCCGAAACCGATGAAGAGATTATGCTTCACGAAAGCGCACCGGCCCGCCATGAAATACGGAAGCTGCGGAAAGAAGACAGCCGCCGATTTGCACAGATTTTTACGACGAAAAAACCGTGGGAATAAATCAGAACCTTTTCAAACACCTGGATCGTGCAGGTGTTTTTTTTTACATGTAAGAAATAACGGAGGCCTTCTAGTTTCCAAACATGTCACTTAATGAGGCGCCTGGTGCGGACGCGGGCTGAGCGACCTTTCTTTTCCATACAAAAACCGGGCGTTCGCCTGGTTTTTCTTTTAATAAAGAGGAAAAGAGGTGCATATGGCGAAATAAACAAATAAAAAGGAGGCTGTAACATGACGGAAACAATGGACATCGCGATTTCCCGTAACGTGCGCATCCCGCTTAGGGATGGCATCACCCTCAGTGCCGATCTTTATCGGCCGAAAAAAGAGGGAAGGTATCCGGCTATCGTCGTCCGCACGCCCTATTTAAAAAATACGACGGCACACCACGAGACGAGCTGTTATTTCGCCGAACACGGCTATGCTGTACTTGTCATCGACGTCCGCGGGAGAGGGGATTCCGAAGGGGAGTTCATTCCGTATCGCCAAGAAGCAGAAGACGGTTATGACTGCATTGAATGGGCAGCCGTTCAGCCGTGGTGTGATGGGCATGTCGGCACGATGGGAGGGTCTTATCTTGCCCGCATCCAGTGGTTAACGGCTTTGACGAAGCCGCCGCATTTAAAAACGATGATTGCTTCGGTTTCGCCATCGGATCCCTTTGTGGAATGGCCGACGGGAACGCCGACGCCGATGCACGTCTGTTGGCTTTATATGACAAGCGGTCGCGTCATGCAAAATACCGACGTCGTTCCATGGGAGGACGTGTACAAACACCTTCCGCTCATGACGATGGACGAGAAAACCGGTAAAGTTTTACCCATGTGGCGCGAGGAGTTGGAACATCCAAGACTCGACGACTGGTGGAAGAAAATTTGTTATCAACAACATTTCGACCAAATCGATCTCCCGGTCATGCACATCTCGGGTTGGTATGACGACGAACAAGTTGGCACACCGTTAAATTTTATCGGAATGACGAAACATGCACCATCGGAGAAGGCACGCCGCAATCAAAAACTTATCATGGGACCATGGATTCACCAGATTAATACGTCAACGCGCATTGGTGATGTGGAATTCGGCCCGGATGCCATCATCGACTTGAAAGGTATTCAACTGAAATGGTTTGACCGCTGGCTGAAAAACATCCCGAACGGCATCGATGAAGAAAAGCCGGTAAAAATCTTTATCATGGGCCGAAACGAGTGGGTCGAAGAAGACGCTTGGCCACTGCCGAATACGAGGTATACCCGCTTTTTTATTCATAGCGGTCCCCTTGGAGCGAACAGCCGTTTCGGAGATGGGATGCTGAGCGTAAATCCGCCGCTTGAGTCGGAAAGGGCTTTCGATGAGTATGATTATGACCCGAAAAACCCCGTCCCTTTTATCACCGATATGACGTCAAGCCAGATCGGCGGTGCAGATGATTACGCGGCCATCGAACGCCGTGATGATGTTTTAGTCTATACCACTGAAAAATTGGAGAAAGATACAGAGGTCACCGGTCCGATAAAAATGGAACTCTATGCCGCATCGAACGTCGTCGATACGGATTTTATGGTGAAATTGTTGGACGTTCATCCCAACGGATTTGTCCAACGATTAACCGATGGCATGGTACGCGCCCGCTTCCGCAATGGGATGGAAAATCCTGAGCTGATCGAGCCTGGTAAAATCTATAAATACGAGATTGACTGTTGGAACACATCCCATGTTTTTAAGAAAGGGCATTGCATCCGGATTGAGGTATCATCCAGCGCCTTTCCGAAATATGACGTCAATTTAAATACCGGCGCGCCGCTTGGCAAAACGACAGAGACGAAGTGCGCCCATCAAGTCATTTACCATGATCCGGAACACCCTTCTTGCATGATTCTTCCTATTATACCAGAAAGATGATGAGCGAAGCCGGTTGAAAAAGAGTTGTTGCGGAAATCCGCGTCCGTCCACACCATATCATCCATCCAGCATAAGTTGTTATTGTGAGGTAAATGGCCTCAAAAACGTTGTTAAAGGAGCGATTGACGATATGGGTTATTTTGCTGGTGGGTACGGCTATGGCGCCGGCTTTGCGTTGATCGTTGTATTGTTTATTCTTTTGATCATTGTAGGTACGGCATACGTTTGGTAAGCCCCCAAGAGGCCGCTTCAAAAGTCCTGAAAAAGGACTTACGGGCGGCTTTTCTTTTTATACTGGAAAGAGTATAAAAAGAAAGCGGAGGATGTTCTCGGCATGAGAGTTGAGAACATCCTCCAAAAGGGGGAAAAGGTGGTTTAGTAATTATTTTCGTTATTATATGTTAAGGTTCATCCGAGGACGCACGCGGGCATAGATCGGAATGGCGATAATGGAAATAATGATGCACTTAATAATGTTAAAGGGCAAAACCCCTAGGACGACTAAACTAAACAAGTCGTTAATGGAATGATTTGCAGCTTGTGCCATTTTTACCGCGGCGTCAATCGGGAAACCAAGGAAATACGCATAGCTTGGAAAAATGACAAAATAATTGGCAATGCTCATGACTATGGCTGTCACGATCGTCCCGGCGACCATCCCGCTGATGAGCGATGAGAAGGTTTTCCGTTTCCGGAACAGCCAAGTGCTAACTAAAATGTAAACCGTTCCGGTTAAAAAGTTCGCGAATTCGCCGATCGGAACCCCTGTCACTGAACCGCTTGTCAGCCAATGGAGCAGGTTCTTGATCGCTTCGATAATAATGCCTGCCGCCGGTCCATAGACAATCGCCCCTATGATCGCTGGTACATCGCTCAGATCAATCGTTAAGAATGTGGGGAATAATGGCAACGGAAACTGCAAAAACATGATGATAAAGGCGATGGCAGCAAGTAATGCGACCATAATGTTTTTTCTTAAAGACGTTGATTTCATCAGATCACCTCATTTGTTATTTTCTGCGGGGTCAGTCTGATGATGATCAAATCCATAAAAAAGCCCAAGGGACATTCCCTTGGGCTTTATGGTTATACGCAAGTTGGCGCAATAATTGTGCCAAATCATTGCAATCATCATCCTTCTCCCATCCAGACTGTACTGTCGGTTCCGGATTCGCACCGGATCCTGCCGTATAAACGGCTCGCGGACTTAAAGAAAAATCTTATCACCGCCGGTCGGGAATTTCACCCTGCCCTGAAGGAACGTCTTTAATTCGAGATATATTATAGCTCATTCGGCGTATTGCGGCAATCATTTTGTATAAAGGGATTGGCTGAAAAAGTGCCATTTAGAAAAGGCAGGTGAAAGACCGTGGAAGCTAAGGTTCGTACCATTAACGAAAAGATAGGGGAAGCGGCTGCTCAGGTTAACCGTCTTTTTTTCATTCATCATAAAGTGATGTCTTTACCTCAAAGCCATGGCGGTGCCAGGTTTCTTTTTATTAAATGTGTATAATTATTGACATTTTTCAAATGAAGGCATATATTGATGCTAAAGAAGATTTTCCTTAAGGAAACATTTTTTTATATGTAAAATAATATGGCATCAGGCAATAAATCGTTCAATAGGGAATATACTAAGCACGGACCGTCTGATTGGAGAGAGAACGATGAATGAAAAAACGGTGTCAAATCCTTTAGTGAATAAAAAAAATAAAGTGGAGGCAGAGGCGGCTTATGCTGCTCTCCGCGGTGAGACAAAGGGGTTAAAACGGATTTTACCATTTTTGGGTCCCGCCTTTATTGCCGCTGTGGCCTACATTGACCCAGGGAACTTTGCAACGAACATCGCGGCAGGATCTAAATACGGCTACCTTTTATTGTGGGTCATCGCCCTTTCAAATATCATGGCGATTCTCATTCAAACTTTATCGGCTAAGTTAGGGATCGCCACTGGACAAAACCTGCCGGAAGTAGCTGGCAATCATTACTCCAAGCCGGTAAACATCATCTTATGGTTACAAAGCGAACTGGTCGTAATGGCAACAGATCTAGCCGAATTTACCGGGGCGGCGCTCGGGTTTTACTTAATCTTTCACGTTCCCATGCTTGTTTCAGCTGTCATCGTCGCCATCCTCTCGTTTTTGATTCTGATGTTGCAGGCGCGCGGTGTTCGCAAACTCGAGGCCGGTATTACTGCTATGGTCATTGTCGTCGTCTTGGCTTTTGCCTTTCAGATTTTTTGGGCGGAACCGAACGGATACGACTTGGTAAAGGGACTGTTGATCCCCCAGTTTCAAGGGGTTGACAGCATTATGCTTGCTGCGGGGATACTTGGAGCAACCGTCATGCCCCACGCCATTTATTTACATTCATCCCTGACGCAAAACCGAGTCGTTGGCATCAATGATTTAGAAAAGGAAAAGATTTTCCGTTTTGAATTCATCGACATCCTGATCGCAATGGTTGTCGCCGGACTCATCAACGGCAGCATGCTTGTAATGGCCAGTGCCCTGTTCCATCAAAACGGGCTCGCTATTGAAGATCTCGATGTGGCTTTTAAGGAACTGGGGTCGTTAGTTGGGCCGGCCTCTGCCATCTTATTCGGCGTTGGACTACTTTCGGCGGGATTATCGAGTTCATCGGTCGGTACGATGTCGGGGGACATCATGATGCGGGGATTTATTAAAAAGCACATCAACCTCTATGTTCGCCGCGTCATCACGATGTTGCCACCGCTTGCCGTCATTTTATCCGGCGTCAACCCGACTTGGGCGCTTGTCATGAGCCAAGTCATTTTATCATTCGGCATCGCTTTCGCTTTAATTCCATTGATCGTCTTTACAAGTGATAGGAAATTGATGGGTGCTTTGGTAAATAAAAAGGTGACAACGATTGTGGCTTGGTGTGTCGCGGTGCTGATCATCGGATTGAATCTTTTCTTGTTGTATCAATTGATTTTTCATTAGAGATCTGAAGAAGGAGTCATTTGAAAACTTTCCACCTCGATCATGTTTAGGGGGGAGAATTTGGGGACGCCCACCCGCAAAGCGGTAGGTTATTGAAAGTTCTCATAATCGGTATAGAGGGTTTATACGGTTCGATGGAATAAAAAAGGTTGACCGATGCATTCCGGTAAGCTTTGTCCTGTGGCGGTTAGAGCGCACGCCTAATGGGCAAAAAATGCTGGGAAGCAAGGGTCAACCTTTTCTCTATTGTAATACTGTCTAAGGGAGTTGTGCCTTTAAACAAAGAGATAATCTAATAAGAGTCCTAGGGATAGTAAGAATCCGAACAACGTATTTAATTGAGCCGTCGCTTTCATGGCAGGCATGAGATGTAAGGATGATGTCCGGCCGCGAAATAGGCTGGCGGCTTGGATCGCTTTCGGTAAGCTAATAAAGACGAGTAACAGCCATAATGAGGCGACATGAAAGATCATCAACCCGATAATCCATAAATAGCTAACGGCAAACATTCCAGATAAGAATAAAATGGCTTTCTTTCGGCCGAGAAGGATCGCTAACGTCCGGCGTCCTTTTTCTTTATCAGTGTCAAGGTCGCGGATGTTATTGGCCATCATGATGCCGCCGACTAATACGGCAATAGGGATTGAAAGGAGCACACTTGTTTCGGTGATCGTCCCCGTTTCAACAAAGAAAGAAATTAAAACAAGAATAAGTCCCATAAAAAGTCCGGATACCAGTTCACCGAAAGGGGTATAAGCAATCGGATAAGGGCCGCCCGTATAAAAATATCCAGCCATCATACAAATCGTGCCGATCAAAGCGAGCCACCAACTGCTCATGGCACAGATATAGACACCGATTAAAGTAGCGATGCCGCAAAAAGCATAGGCTAAATAAAGGACGGTTTCCGGCCGAACGCCGTCGCGGACAATCGTGCCGCCAATGCCTACGGACTCGGCGGTATCCAAGCCTCTTTTATAATCAAAATATTCATTGAACATGTTGGTTGCCGCTTGAATTAAAAGGGATGCGACTAACATGGCAATAAATATCGAAACTTTAATTTCAGATACGGAAAGGGCCATAGCTGTACCTAAAATAACCGGAACAAAAGAGGCTGTTAGGGTATGTGGTCTAAGCAATTTCCACCAGATGCGCCAACCCGTATTTTTTTCCAAACGCTTCTGTTCAGTCATCATTGCCATTCGCCTTTCTTTCATCATCGTTCAGGTTATTCTATATAAGTTTAAGAGAATCCTGAATAAGTGTCAACAAAGGTCGATCCAGCGAAACGAGACTTGATAAAGAGGAAGTCCACCAACGACGGAAAACGAAGGCTGCGAAGTTTAACCCCTTAGCAAGAGCTGTAAGCGATGATGAAAAACCCTGATGAAATGCCATGTCAAACGGGCGCTTAAAATTGACATCGAAAAATCCGTAGGTGTATGCTTACATTGGTTTTCAGTGCGTTTGTTTTATTTAGATAAGTGGTTTCCTCCGGTCATGAGGAGGTTATAGGTGGTCACAATGGAAGAACAATACTTAACACTAGAATTAGAAAAAGCGGTCGAATGGATGGCTGGCTTTGCCGGAAGAGGCCTGGTCAGCTATATTATACCGATTCCGCCCGCTGATCTACTGAACGTCTTTGCAAACGGTTCGAAACTATCCGTTCACCGGCGCGCTTTTTGGTCGGAAGATCGCGGGGTCACGTTCGTTGGTATTGGCGCCGCTTTGGAATATAACGCCCAAGGTGACAGGCGTTTTCAGGAAACTGAAGAATGGTACCAGCAAGTCATCCATCATGCGGTGAAAAATAGAATAATTTATGGGACAGGCCCCTTAATGATCGGCGGGTTTTCGTTTTCCGACAAGGTTCAGTCCGTAGGGGAATGGCAGCATTTCCCCAGCGCTGGTTTCTTTATCCCGCGTTATCTTTTTACTGAAAAAGATGACCAAGCGTGGTTGACCATTAATATGCATCTTCGCTCTGGATTTTCTAAAGATGAAATGCTCAACCGCTTGAAAAATGATTTGCAAATCTTACTTTTTTCGCAGGAAAAACAGGACACGCCTGACTTGAAAATCTTGCAAAAGGTTTCAGATCATAGGGGGGATTGGCTCCAGGCGGCGCGCGAAATCATTGATCGCATTCGCGCGGGACACGTGGATAAGGTTGTTTTATCTCGGACATTAAATATAATATTGAACAAAATCTTGGAGCCCGCCATCCTTCTGGAAAAACTCTACGCCAATCGGACATATGGTTTCGTGTTTGCCATTGAACGCGAAGGTGATTGTTTCTTAGGGGCAACACCCGAGCGGCTGGTTAAGCGGGATGGGGAACATCTTTACGTCGATTGTTTGGCGGGAACTGACCGACGCGGAGAAACGGCTGCTGAAGATGAAGCGATCGGTCAAAGCTTGCTTCAAGACTCAAAAAACCTTGCGGAACACCGATTTGTCGTTGAAAGCATCATAGAGACGATGCAGGCGTTTTGTGAAACGATTTCTGCCCCTGGGTACCCGAGGCTGGTAAAAACAGAGAGCGTCCAGCATTTGTATACACCTGTTAGAGGGCAGATGAAAAAAACGGCATCACTTTTTAAAGTCATTGGCTCCCTCCACCCAACTCCGGCTATGGGTGGGAGCCCTCGTGAGCGTGCCCTTGCCATGATCGGCGAATTAGAACCGCATGAGCGCGGTTGGTATGCTGCTCCTGTGGGGTGGACGGATGGTTTTCAATACGGAGATTTTGCCGTCGGGATACGCTCGGTGCTTCTCAGTGGCCAAAAACTCCGCCTTTTTGCCGGTTGCGGTATTGTCAAAGACTCCAAACCCGATCAAGAATATGAGGAAACGGAAATGAAATTTCGTCCCATACTCCGAGCGTTAGAAGGTGTCTTACATGTTTAATCAAACGGATCTAGGCGGCTATACCGCTTCTTTTGTTGACGGATTGTATCAAGCGGGTGTTCATAAGGTCGTTATTAGTCCGGGTTCGCGGTCAACCCCGTTGGCCATCACCTTTCATGCTCACCCGCAAATAGAAACATGGATCAATGTGGATGAGCGTTCCGCTGCATTTTTTGCGTTAGGGATGGCTAAAGCCTTACATGAGCCGGTCGTGCTTTTATGTTCTTCGGGAACGGCTGCGGCGAACTATTTTCCAGCGATCATTGAAGCGCGTTACAGCCGGGTCCCGCTCATCGTTTTAACAGCTGACCGCCCACATGAATTGCGGGAAGTTGGTGCACCGCAAACGATTGATCAAATCAAATTATATGGCAACCACGTTAAACATTATCAGGATATGCCGATACCGGACGGAAGCCCGGGTTTAAACCACTTTGTCAAAGCGAGTGCGATCCGCGCGTGCGGGGCGGCGATCGACGCGCCAAGCGGCCCAGTCCATTTAAACTTTCCGTTTCGCGAACCGCTCGTCCCGGAAATGAAACCAGAGTTGTTTCATACGGAATCACCTGCTTTCACTCAGTCCCTTACCCTAGGGTCACCGGCGGTCGATGAGGTGGTTTATACAGAATGGGCTCTTCTTTGGAAAAATGTTGAAAGACCGCTGATTTGTGTGGGACCGCAAACAAATTCGAACTTGAGACCATACATTTTGGAGCTTGCGAACCTTTTAAATGCTCCGGTTATTGCCGATCCGCTCTCAGGGCTCCGCATAGGCGGTGATGAGGCATCACCGATCATCAGCGGGTATGATGCGTTTCTAAGGTCTGATCGTTTTACCACATCTGTTCAACCGGATGCTGTCATCCGCTTCGGGGCCATGCCCGTGTCAAAACCTTTTCTGAAATATTTAGAGAAATGTGCCCCGAAACATTACTGGGTGATTGATGAGGCGGCTGTCTTTCGGGAACCGACCCATTTAGCGACACGATTCGTTAAAAGCAATGCGTCTTTGTTCTGTAAAAGTTTGGCGAAGGCGCTTGAAAAGGTGGGATACCGACCGACTCCCGATTGGCTTGGCCTATGGCAACGCATCGACAAGGTGACGGCATCCGAGATTCATCATTTCGTTGAAGATAGTCCTTGGTTTGAAGGCCAAGTGGTTGCCCATCTCTTGAAGCAGTTAGATGATCACGCAGTGCTTTTCGTCGGTAATAGCATGCCAATTCGAGATGTGGACACTTTTCTTCTTAAACGCAAGACACCGCTTGCCCTTTATGCCAATCGCGGGGCCAATGGCATCGACGGCGTTGTCTCTACAGCATTAGGGGTCAGCACGGTTCGAAAGCCAGTGACGCTTTTAATCGGTGATTTGTCCTTTTTCCATGATATGAACGGCTTAATGGTTGCTAAACGCTACGCGTTAGATATCACTATTGTCGTCATTAATAATAACGGTGGAGGTATCTTTTCCTTTCTTTCCCAAGCGGAAGAAAAGAAAGAGACGTTCGAAACGCTATTTGGCACTCCGTTAGACATCGATATCGAAGCCGTCGCACGGCTATATGGGGCCAACTATAGTAAGGCCGTTGATTTGCCATCGTTTACCAAGGCTTTGGACGAAGGAAAAACGGTTAAAGGCTTGAAAATCATTGAGGCTGTAACGGTGCGTAAAGAAAATGCCGCGCTTCACCGTGACTTATGGAGCCGTGTGGTTCGGGCGGTGGATCATGCCATGGAGCGGAATCTCATATGAAAACGATATTAAATGGTGTCCATTATGCCTTTGAAGTTGCCGGAAGCGGACCCTCGCTTCTTTTGCTTCACGGCTTTACGGGTTCGAAAGCGACTTGGAAACCGTTTATACCTTTATGGTCACAAAGATACCAAACCATTGCTGTGGATATCATCGGGCATGGGGAAAGCGATTCCCCTGAACAGATTTCGCTATATTCTATGGAAGCTTTTTCAGACGCCTTAGAACTTTTGCTCCGGGACTTGGGCATCCAAAAGACCAACGTTTTAGGGTATTCCATGGGCGGCCGCATCGCCTTGTATCTGACCGTGAAAAAGCCCGAGCTCATCCGCGCCGTACTTTTAGAAAGCGCCTCTCCCGGACTCGAGACGAAAGCGGAAAGGCTGGATAGAATCCGGCAGGATGAAGCGCTTGCCGACTTCATTAAAGAAAATGGCCTTATCGCTTTTGTGAACAGATGGGAATCGCTGCCTTTATTTGCGAGCCAAAAGACGCTTCCGGAACATGTGAAGCATGCCATTCGGAAAGAACGGCTCTCCCAAAATCCTATCGGTCTAGCCGCCAGTTTAAGAGGCATGGGGACGGGCCGACAACCTTCACTGTGGGAGGCACTTCCATATATCAAACAACACGTCATGCTTGTAACAGGACGCAAGGATGTGAAATTCGTCAAGATCGCTGAACGCATGAAAAAAAGTCTTCCAAATAGTGTACATGTGATCGTGGAAGGTTCTGGTCATGCCGTTCACGTGGAATCTCCCCAAACATTTGGTAAAATAGTATTTGATCGATTCTATCAATTCATGAACTGAAAGGATGGCAGAAATGACGGTTGAATGGAAAACGGCTCATACATATGATGAGATTCTTTATGAGACAACAGACGGAATTGCGAAAATCACGATTAACCGCCCGCATGTGCATAATGCTTTTACCCCTAAAACCGTAATGGAAATGTATGATGCTTTCTCCCGCGCCAGGGATGATGCCAGTATCGGTGTCATTATTTTAACGGGTGCAGGCACCAAGGCGTTTTGCTCAGGTGGAG
The DNA here is from genome assembly GCF_000430685.1 of Tuberibacillus calidus DSM 17572. Classification (GTDB taxonomy): domain Bacteria; phylum Bacillota; class Bacilli; order Bacillales; family Sporolactobacillaceae; genus Tuberibacillus; species Tuberibacillus calidus. The sequence goes on from NZ_AUMM01000008.1 coordinate 28,919, forward strand.
ACCAAAAAGTGCGCGGCCATGGTGGCTATGTTGGTGAGGACAATATCCCACGGTTAAATGTTTTGGATTTACAGCGTTTAATCCGGATGATTCCGAAACCAGTCATTGCGATGGTAGCGGGTTATGCGATTGGCGGGGGGCATGTCCTCCACATTCTATGTGATTTAACGATTGCGGCTGACAATGCGATCTTTGGACAAACCGGACCAAAAGTCGGCAGCTTCGATGCAGGTTACGGTGCGGGTTACCTTGCCCGAATTGTCGGTCATAAAAAGGCGCGTGAGATCTGGTATCTCTGCCGTCAATACAATGCACAGGAAGCCTTGGAGATGGGGCTTGTCAATACCGTTGTGCCGCTTGAACAATTGGAAGAAGAAACGATCAAATGGTGCCGCGAAATTCTTGAAAAAAGCCCGACAGCCATTCGCTTCCTAAAAGCCTCCTTTAACGCTGATACGGATGGACTGGCTGGCCTGCAACAACTCGGCGGCGATGCCACACTCCTTTACTATACAACGGATGAAGCTAAAGAAGGACGGGATGCCTTTAAGGAGAAACGCAAGCCCGACTTCGGCAAGTTTCCAAGATTCCCGTGATAGAATGTTTATAAGAGGTTGACTCGTGGAGGACTCCGCATGAGTTGACCTCTTTTTCCAATTTAGTCGGAAGGAGTTTATACAACGATGACTGTAACAACGATGCCGAATTGGTTAAAGCAGAGGGCGGCGCTGTCACCACAGCGGATCGCCGTAGAAACAGCGGATGCCGCATGGACGTTTGCCGAACTTGACCAAATGGCGAGGTCACTGGCCGCTAAATTCTTTAGGTTAGGGATCAAGGAAGGAAAACGAGTAGCCATTTTGCAAACCAATTCCGTTACAATGATTGGCACCTATCACGCCTTATCTTATTTAGGTGCAACCGCCGTACCGTTAAATATCCGACTCAGTGTTCCGGAATTACTGTGGCAAATTCGTGATTGTGAGGCGTTATGCCTTCTCTATGATGAAGGATGTCGGACTCAGGCGGAAGCGCTTGAAAAGGAAGGCATTAAGGCGTATCATATCCAGTCTCTGGATGAATCAGATCTCGCTGAAAGCATCAACTTTAAAGATGAGTTGGCTTTAGACGAACCCCATACAATCATTTATACATCTGGAACAACCGGCCGACCAAAGGGGGTTATTTTGACATATGGAAACCATTGGTGGAGTGCGGTCGGCTCAGCCTTAAATCTCGGCCTTAACATGAATGATAAATGGCTGCTTTGTTTACCGATGTTCCATGTGAGCGGGCTATCCATCTTGATGAAAAACGTTATTTATGGTATGCCCATATACCTTCAGTCCAAATTTAATGCCTCAGAAGTCAATCAGGTGATCCGCGAGCGCGGGGTAACGATGATGTCAGCCGTCAGTGCGATGGTCACAAAACTTTTGGATGATTTAAAGGAAAAGGCATATCCTGAACATTTTCGCTGTCTACTTCTTGGTGGCGGTCCTGCCCCATTACCGATGTTAGAAGAATGCCGAGATAAAGGGATCCCAGTCTTTCAAACCTATGGGCTTAGTGAAACGGCATCACAAATCGTGACGCTTTCACCAGAATATATGTTTGAAAAATTAGGGTCAGCAGGAAAACCGTTATTTCCGGCACAAATTCGAATCATTGACGAAGAAGGTTCGGAGCTTAACGCGATGGAAGAAGGAGAAATTATCGTTAAAGGACCGAATGTCACGCCGGGTTATTGGCATCGACCAAGCGAAACCAATTCAGTGTTGGCGAACGGATGGTTAAAAACCGGCGATATCGGTTACCTTGATCATGATGGCTTCCTTTATGTGCTTGACCGGCGTAAAGATATGTTCATATCCGGCGGAGAAAACGTTTATCCTGCCGAAGTGGAAGCAGCGCTTCTCGCCCATCCCGACATTGCTGAGGCCGGTGTGATTGGTGTTCATGACGATGAGTGGGGAAAGGTGCCAGCAGCTTTTATTCGGGTACGACCTTCTTCAGATATCACCGAATCCGATGTGCAGATGTTTTTACGCGATCATTTGGCTGGCTATAAAATTCCTAAATATGTGTTCTTTGTTGATGAATTGCCGAGAAATGCATCGGGCAAATTATTGCGGCGTTTACTTATTGAGCGCTTACCTGGGAATTTGAGATAACTGGGATGGATCCTGGTTTGCGAAGATGTGATCGAGGATGTTTTTCAAGGAGAGCAGTTCTTCTTTCGTCAGGGTAATGCCGCGGCCCATCCGTTCTTTTTGCGGTGACCAATTGCGGATGTCATATTTTGGCTCCCGGTCGTTCCAACTGACAATCGTCAGTTCCTTTTGCCAACCGCTTTCAGATTTGGAGAGAGCTCCGTAAGATTTTAGGATTTCAAATTTAAAATCTGGCATTGAGATCACTCCTTTTTCAATAGGTTTTTTAAAATTATAGAACATCCGTTCGCATTTTTATTATATACAATCGCCAGTACGATGACAAGCCATTTAAGCAAATTTCTCAAAAAAATTTTTTCTGCATGTTAGAATAAAACCCAATGACAACATGACAGAAGGCGACGGGAATGAATTGGAAGCGAAGTGCGAGGATTTTATGGGTTTGTAACTTCATGATTTCCGCTGGAATGACAATGGTCATACCGTTTTTGGCGCTTTTTTTGTTGCAAATGGGCATTAAAGAACACCATGCGTTGAGCATGTGGACCGGGGCCATTTTTTCTGCGACCTTCCTTTCGGCGGCCGTGATGGCACCGATTTGGGGGGTTTTTGCCGATAAATACGGCCAGCGGGCTAACCTTATCCGCGCGGGGATTGGCATGGGGCTCATAACATTTTCCATGGCCTTTGCCCATACGCCGTTCATGCTCTTAATTCTGAGATTTGTCGTCGGCTTTTTTTCCGGGTTTATCACGGTCTCATTTTCATATTTATCGCGGATCACACCTAAACAAAACATTGGGGAGGCCCTCGGGACACTGCAAACCGGAAACATCGCCGGCGGTATTATCGGCCCTTTAATTGGCGGATTTTTATCCGACCTATTCGGTTTTCGCATGGTGTTTTCCATAACGGGGATTTGTATCTTATTGACTCTCATTCCGGTCATATTTCTCTTAGAGAAGGATCCCGTCGTCAAACAAACGAAAGAAAATCATGGATCATATAAACAAGTCTTGACGAACCCCGTTCTGATCTCATTATTTGCGGCAACATTTCTCGTCCAGGTCTCGATTCAAGGGACGAATTCCATGATGACGATTTTTGTAAAAACCCTGGTGGGCAATGTGGGCAATTTAGCCTTCCTATCTGGCCTTGCCTCATCCTTAACGGGGATTGCAACCATCATTGGTGCGCCTTATATCGGGAAGTTGGGAGATAAACTTGGGCAAGCAAAAATATTACCAGTTGTGATGTTATTGAGCGGATTGTTGGCCTTACCGCAAATATGGACGAAGAACATTTATGAGCTGTATTTGTGGCGGTTCTTGCAAGGGTTGTTTATCGGCGGTATGTGGCCGGCCATCCAGTCGTTGATTCATAAACGAAGCCCGAAAATGGTTCAGGGACGAGCCTTCGGTGTGACCGCTAGCAGCCGTTTTCTTGGAAATTTATCGGGACCGATAGTCGGGGGATATATTTCGGGAGCTTTGGCTACGAATTATGTTTTTCTTTTTTCAGGAGTGGTATTGATTATAGGAAGTTTCTTTGTCCGGTGGCGAGTGAAGCCTGAAGAGCGATCCACCTCAACAACTTAGAAACAACGGTTTTCGGACTTGAGACCTATGGCCATTCCGACTTTTAATCTAGTAAAAAACCATCCCAGCGCCGCTGTCTGTTTCTTAGCCGATCGTTTATGATTGTGCATGTAAGAGGATGCTTGAGAGAAGTCTGGACTACTTCATTAAGGCTTTCGCCGTCACATTATTTGGAGCGCTTCATTATCATAAAGTAAAGGAAGTCGTCAAAGACTACCTGACCTCCCTAAATATTGCATGGCCCGGTGACGAGCACCGGGCTTTTTTGTCGTTTAGGATGGCAATTAGTGCGGTTCCAAAAGTTATTTTAGGCTTAGAATTTTTTTGAAATGGCTTTTAGCTTGAATTTATTGGAAAAATGATCCTGATCTGATGGATGCTTTGCCAATATCTGTATTCAAAAAGCCATTTGGGAGCAGGAAGCCAACCAAAATGGTCTATAGCGCGGCTCTAAAAGCCGTTTTGGGCTGAGAAATTTTTTGAAATGGTCTTTAGCTTGAATTTACTGGAAAAACGAGCCTGATTTGAGGTCTGTTTTGCCAATATCTGTATTCAAAAAGCCATTTGGGAGCAGGAAGCCAACCAAAATGGTCTATAGCGCGGCTCTAAAAGCCGTTTTGGGCTGAGAAATTTTTTGAAATGGTCTTTAGCTTGAATTTACTGTAAAAACGAGCCTGATTTGAGAACTGTTTTGCCAATATCTGTATCCAAAAAACCATTTTGGAGTAGGATGCGAACCAAAATGGCATATAGCATGGCTCTAAAAGCCGTTTTGGGCTGAAAAATTTTTTAGAATGGCATTTAGCTTGAATTTACTGGAAAAACGATACCGAATTGAAGACTGTTTTTCCAATATTTGTATCCAAAAAGCCATTTTGGAGTAGGAAGCGAACCAAAATAGCCTTTAGCCCGGTTCCAAAAGCCCTTTTGGATTAGGAAACGATCCAAAATGGCCTTTCAATTAGCACGCTCAACAGTATATCACTAAAAAAAAGACCGGGCATATGCCCGGCATTTCTTATATCAAAAGGAATTAACCCCGCTTTTGACGTGTCATTGGTCCGTTTCGAAACTGCCCTTGGACTCGGCAATCGTCGCGTCCGTTTTCCACCATTTCCCCGGCCAAAACGCCCACCGGCCGAGAATGGCCGTAATGGAAGGAACGAGAAGCGGGCGAACGATGAACGTATCCAGTAAAACGCCGATGGCTGTCACGATGCCGAATTGAAGCAAGACCTCCATAGGCATGGTAGCTAAAACCGCAAAAGTCGCGGCAAGAATTAATCCGCATGACGTTATCACGCTACTCGTTTCCGTGACCCCTTTACGAATAGACTCCTTAATCGAGTGGGTTTTTCTATGTTTCCAAATGCTCGACATCATAAAAATGTTGTAATCTTCTCCGAGTGCAACAAGGAACACGAAAGCATATAGCGGAATGAGCCCTTGAAGTGCATTGGCCCCCATTAGATGATGGAGAATGACCCAGCCCAAGCCGAGAGCGGCAAAGTATGATAAAAGAACGCTCAGAATCAAGTAAACCATCGCGATAATCGATCGCAGATAAAGCAATAAAAGCAAGGCGATGATGGCGATGACTGTAGGCATGATAACGGTTTGATCCCGTTGGGTAATTTGCTCTGTGTCATATAATTCGGATGTTTCACCGCCAATCCAATAATGATCTTTTGTTGTGATGCCGGCATCTTTCAACGCCAAGCGCACTTGATCTTTGATTTCCGGAATGGCGTTGACCATTTCTGTACTATATGGGTTTTGGTTTAAGACAACATCATAACGCACGAGGTTTTTATGATGCGTCCCGGATTGAGCCTCTGAAACACTTTCGATAAAAGGCAAATCTTTTAAGCGCTCGCTCACAGATAGCGTTTTTCCTTCCGTATCCACAATGACTTGCACGGGTGCCAAATCACCAGATGCAAAGTGTTTTTCAATCATGCTATAACCGACGCGCGAAGGCATATCTTTCGGAAATGAATCCAATAATCCGTAAGTATATTTAATGTTTGGGGTCATCAATGCGAGGATGCCGAGAATGACCACCGATCCCACTAAAATCTGCCAGGGTCGGTTTGTGACCCATTCGCCGAGGTGCTGGCTGAAGGCACCATGAGCTTTTCGTTGTTTAATGGGCCGCTTTTTGGCTTCCGATAGCTTTTGCGTCATTTCCTTCGTCCTTGGTATAAAAGGCCAAAAGGCGCTACGCCCAAGTAAGGATAACACAGCCGGTAAAAAGGTTAACGCTGTCAGCCCCATAATCAAAACGGCCAAGCTGAACGGCACGGCAAAATGGATATAGGATCCATAGCGGGCTAAAAGTAAAGTCAAAAGACCGAGGACGACGGTTAAAGCGCTCATGGCCACGGCACCGCCGGAATGCTTCAGCGCCTTTTGCAACGCCGTTATTTTATTTTCTTCATAAAGCAAATTCTCGCGGTATTTGGATACCAAAAATAAACAATAATCCGTCCCCGCCCCAAAAAGGAGCACGGTCATGATGGAAACCGCTTGGGCGTCCACCGTAATCCAACCGTTTTTAGCCATGGCTCCGAGAATTGGGCCTGCCAATCCATAGGCAAAAACCACGGCAATGAGCGGGACAATCGCTAGAATAGGGGAACGGTAAAGCACAATCAGTAAGATTAATACGAGAAGAACGGTCGAGAACAATAATGTCAGGTCGGCTTTGCTAAAAAGGGAAACCGCATCGACTGAAATGCCCACGGGTCCGGTTAATCGGACATGAAGGCCTGGGGTGGATACATCTCCTTCCACCGTTTCCTTGTTGGTGAGTTGCTTAATTTTATCTTTGACCGCTTGGACATCTGCTTTAAGAACGTCTTGGTCTGCCCCGTTATGGATAAAAATCGGCGTGATGATCGCTTCCCCGTCTTTAGATGTACCTTTGGCCAAAGCTTGAATAGGGAGCTTCGAAAATGGCGGAAGATCTCCCATTTCCTTAAGGGGGTGTTTTGTTAATTCTACATAGAGCTGTTTAATCGTGTTATAATCATCCTTTTCCAAACCCCCAGAACGCTCCCAAACAATTAATAAAGGCATGCCATTTTCGTTAGGAAATTCTTCTTTGATGATTTTTTGGGCCTTGACGCTCATGACTTGATCATCTAACAGCTGGGAAGAATTATCCTCAACAGAATTAACGTTAGGTAGCGTCATGGATAAAACCGCGGTGAGGACGACCCAGATGATGAGCGTTACCCATCGGCCGCGAATACTCGTCATTTGATCTATCAAACGGTTCAATGTTTCCACCTCCTGAATGTCATAATAATTATATATACTGGTTAGTATATTATTCAAGAAAAAATGTTTTTCGTTCTCTTAACTTGCCACGCCTTAGCTGGTAAGGAGCCGGAAGGTATTACAAAACTTAAAACACAAGTTATAATACAAAAAGAAGATTGTTTAAGGGGCTTTGAAAGATGAAAAAAACTGCCAAACGTCCGCCGGGACGCCCGCCATTGTCAGAAACGGATACACCGAAAGATCAAATGATACTAGACACCGCGACACGCTTGTTTATTGATCTTGGTTACAAAAACGTGTCCGTGGATGAGATCGCCGAAGCCTGCGGGGTGACAAAGGCGACGGTTTATTATTATTTTGAATCGAAGTCGAATTTGTTTACTGAAGCCATGGTTCGAATGATGAAGCATATTCTAGAAAAAATGATTGCCATTTTGGCGCAAAAAAAACCGCTAAAAGAGCGGCTCTATGAAGTCATCTTGGCCCATTTAAAGGCGACCCAAACCATTGATATAGAAAGTTTTTTACGTGAGAGCGAAACAGCCTTGACGCCGGAAGAAAGGCAAAGAATGAAGAGGGCTGAGGACGAGCTTTATGAGGTCATTGGGAAAACGATTGCAGAGGAAATGCCCAGTCGGTTGACCGCCGGCATTCACCCGATGTTTGCTTCCCAAGCGTTGGTTTCGCTCCTTAAAGTGGGACATTATACTCGTCAAGACGGCAAGCGCCTTTTCCAATCACCGGAAGAGGCGGCACAGACCATTGTCGATTTTTATTGGAACGGCATGTGCCGTTGACAAATTAACGATCAAGCCGCCCCCCTGATCTTGCCGGATCGATTTTTCTTTTCTGAAAACAGATAAATAGTGATACCAATAAAGATCGTCAAGCTCCCGATGACTTGCAGGAAATGGAGTTTTTCACCAAATATAAAATATGCAAGAATTGAAGAGCCAATCGGTTCGCCAAGAATGGTCATGGATAAGGTGTTGACGCCCACCCATTTGACCGACCAATTGTAGATGGAATGCCCTAATAGATTCGGAAAAATCGCTAAGAGAACGAACATGAGCCAGTCATTTGCCTCATAAGTAAAAAAAGACTGCCCGTTCAGTAAAACATAAAGAAACAAGGTTAGCGTTGAGATCCCGTAGACCACAAAGGTATAAGCAAAAACGGGGACATCTTTTCGCACAACTTGACCAGCCATGAGATACACCGTGATCAAAAAGCAGGCAAGAAGCGCAAGCAGATCCCCAAACAACGCTTTTGTGCTAATGCCTAGGTCTCCCCAGCCAATCAGAACGCTCCCGCCAATCGCACATAAGGCACCGATGAACGCCCCGACATGTGGCCGTATTTTAAAGAGCAGCATCGACCCGATAAAGGCAAATAGTGGTTGCAACGTCACTAGAACGACGGAGCTGGCTACCGACGTATAGTCAAGAGAGCGAAACCAGAGGATAAAGTGAAACGCTAAAAAGATGCCGGCAACTAAACAGCTCCAGACGTGCTTCTTTTTAATCATTTTAAATTCATGCTGATGTTTATAGATTAAAGGGCACATCAGGACGACCGAAAAAAAGAGCCGATAAAAGGCCGTCACACCGGCAGGAGCATCGGAAAGCCTTACCCAAATGGCCGATGTTGAAATAGAGAATGTAGCAAAAAGAACAGCAATGTAAGGGTTGATGAACGCATTTGATTTCTGCAATGGACTTCCCCTATTCCGATAAAAACTTTCTATCTATTATACTTCAAAAATTTTATATTGTGGTAATGGTACCAAATCATTTTATTGTTTACGGCCGTTAACTGGTTTTATAATGGAGGTAAGTAAGGGGGTGGAGGCTATGGAGCTCCGTCAAGTCCAACAGCAATCTTTGAAACTCAAAATGACAGCGGAATTAAAACAGGCGATTTCCATGCTCAGGTTTTCCACTCAAGAACTGAGGGATTTTCTTTATGAACAAGTCGCTGAAAATCCTCTTATCGATATTAAAGAATCGGTCGATGATGTCGGCCACTTCCACATAAGACCGCACGGGCATGGCGAAAGAAAAACGGATGTCTTGAACCTGATTCCTACTGATGCCCCCGACTTTCGCGAAGATCTCATGCAACAAGCGCGGCTTACGATCACCGATCCCAGCTTACTCAAGATCGTGTCCTATTTCATTTCACTGTTGGATGATGATGGCTATTTCCGCGAAGACATCATCGATGTTTCTGACCAACTCGACGTCCCTTTTTCTGTCGCGATGAAAGCGCTTGAATGCTTACAGGCATTGGACCCACCTGGAATCGGCGCGAGGAGTGTAAAAGAATGCCTGTTGCTTCAAATCGATCGGATGAAGCCCCATCGATCATTAGCTAAAGAAATCATTGAAAACCATTTGGAAGAGCTCGCATCCGGCGACTTGATGGCGTTATCCGAACGCCTCGGCACCTCCTTGGAAGCCGTTCAAGAGGCGGTTTCTGACATTCGAGCTTTAAACCCGAAACCCGTGCGTTTTGAACCTTCGAAGCGGACGCCATATATTCGGCCGGATTTGATCGTTGAAAAAAGAGACGGCCAATACGACATTGCGCTCGTCGAACCATTGCCGAAAATCTATTTTAACCATCATTATGATGAATGGCTAAAACGTCCGGCACGCAGTGAGGCGGAAATGTTTATTCATCAAAAATACCGGCACTACACGTGGTTGGTGAAAAGCATCGAACAGCGGAGAAAAACCGTCCTGAACGTCACTCGGGCGATTATGGAGCGGCAAGGCCGTTTCTTGGAATGGGGGCCGAAAGCCTTGGCACCTCTTACCCTGAAGGATATTGCCCATGACTTGAATATTCATGAATCAACGGTTAGCCGGGCGGCCCGTGAAAAATATGTGCAAACACCACATGGCATCTTTGAACTTCGCCGCTTTTTCTCTTCCGAAGTTAAAACACATGGCTCAAGGGGGATTTCCGCTACAAGTGTCAAAATCCTCATTCGGGAACTCGTCGAGACCGAAGACCGGAGGCAGCCGTTATCGGATCAAGCGATTGCCAACGCATTAAAATGGAATCAAGGGATTGTCATTTCTCGGCGGGCCGTCGCCAAGTATCGCAGCGAATTAAACATTCCATCCTCATCTAGGAGAAAACAGGTATCAATGTAGTCGCTACCAAACTTGTGGCGTCAACATCAATGCGGTCGTTTCTTGACACAACAATGAGGAAAAGAATAGAATTTTTATACAAAAAGAATTGGAGGGACGTATATGTCAGACATGCCAACGATTAAAGTGCGTGATAATGGCCCATATGTGGTTTCCGGCCCGGTAAAGTTAATTGATGCGGAAGGAAATGAATTTGAAACAAAGGCAACGTTTTCGCTTTGCCGCTGTGGCCAATCTTCTAATAAACCTTTTTGTGACGGCACGCATAAAACCTTCTTCGAATCGGTCGTCCGCGCGAATCAAAAATAATAAAGCCACGGTGGCGGTTCTCGCCCGTACTGTATTTAGAGAAGGATACTGAAAACCATCTATTCATCCCTATTGAATAAAAAATGGGGATGAATAGATTATAGTTAGAGCGCCGAACCCCCATGATTTTTGCAAGTTCTTTATACCTCTTTTCCAAATCCCCTTGGATTTCATGGGCATTTCCTTGATCTTCTCCGCATATTCCTTTTTTCTCATTCGGACTCAGTTTAATATTAAGGCAAAAACGAAACGGCCTTAGCCCAATGGAATATGGAACTAAGGCACCTAATCTCTTGGATGACTTCCACTATCTATTTAAATGGGAACCGTTCAAATCCCTTAGAGTTATTTTAGAATTTAAGAACGGGAACGGATTTCCTGGCGCAAGAATAAAAGATACGATAAGCCGAAACAAACGATGGTGGCGGCGATCAGACCGGTCAGTTGGGGCCAGACGAGCAAGACGCTTTGCCCGAGGGAAAGCGGGTTGGGCACGGCTCCGTAGACTTGGCTCATCGTCAATGGCCCAAGCGTGCGAATGGATGGTGTCAAAAGGGTCGATGTCGCTTCACTAAATAATTCATTCGGTGAAAAATTCGACAACCCGTGCATGAATTTAGAATAACTGAGCAAATCCTCGACCGGTGCCGTTTGACTCGGGGCAAGCGCAGAACCAATCAAACTGATGAGCATGCCGAAAAACACGCTGAAGAAAATCCAAATGGCGATGCAGGATAAGGCTGAAGTGGCCGCCTGTTTAAAGCGCACGGAAAAGAGTATGGCCAGATTCAACCAAAAGGCGACATAAACAATGCTGATCATAATGAAAAAGATGATGCGCCAAAACTCTTCCGCAGTTGGTGGAATACCAATGACGAGTAACCCTATACCCATGACCAAGAAGCCGAGAGCGAAGAATAAAAAACTGATGACGGAAAGTGCACCGACAAATTTTGCATTAATAATATAGTCACGGGGAATCGGTTGACTCATCAGCCGGCTAAGCGTCCCTTTATTCCGCTCCGAATTGATGGCATCAAACCCTAATGAAATGCCAAGGAGCGGCCCCAGAAAACCGATAAACGTGATATACGGCGGGATCGGATCTTTATACATCGTAAAAAGCATAAGGAATAGATTGTCACGGCTTAAATCACTTGGGTCTTTGTCTTTTATTCCCGAAACTGCAGTATAAAGCGAAGCAAGGCACGTTAAAACAATAATTGCAAAAAGAATGATCGATCGTAAGCTGCGAATATGATCACTGATTTCCTTTTGCACGAGCACCCAGAACGGCCCGGATTGAACGGTTCTTTTTTTCTTAAGTGGCGTTAGGAAGGGGATTTTTAATGTGCCTAATTCGATAGAGCTTTCATTTAACTTTTGAAAGGGGCTTCTCATGCCTGTCACCTCCCTCAAAGTAGCGGTGGTATATTTCATCCAACCCGTAATGCTTTTTTGTTAACTCTTGTAAATCGTACCCTTCGCGAACGATTTTCCGAGCGATTTCCGATGTGATGTCTCGAGTGCAGTGCAATTCAAAGCGCGATTCGTCGAGTTTTTTTATTTTATGGACATCTTCCATATTCTCGAGCACATGCTGAAGGCGGTCGTCAGCCGAGCGTAACTGGATGCGAATAATAATTGGATCCTTTTCAAATAATGCCTTCGCGAGTTCATCGATGTTTCCCGTTGCAAGTAGCCGTCCACTTACAAACAAACCGACGCGGTCGCAGATTTGTTGGACTTGATGCAAATGGTGTGAGGAAAGGAGAACCGTCAGCCCTTCGTCACGGCTAAGAGTGCGGATTAACCTAAGAAATTCCCGAACACCCTCTGGGTCAATGCCGAGCGTCGGTTCGTCAAGAATGATGATATCGGGGTTTTTGATCAAAACATCTGCCAGCCCAAGCCGCTGGCGCATGCCGCGGGAGTAAGTGCCCACTTTCTTGTCGCCGGCTTGTTCGAGGCCGACTCTTTTTAAAAGCGTTTGTGCGCGATCAAGCGCCTCATCTTGTGCAACCCCGTTTAATTGTGCCGTTAAAACAAGGTTTTCAACTCCCGTGCGATCTTCGTAAAAGCCGACGTCATCCGGCAAATAACCAACTATTTGTTTGACCCGAATCGGGTAACGGGTGGCATCCACGCCGTTCACATGGACCGACCCGCTCGTTGGCTCCGTTAGCCCAAGCAACATTAATATGGTTGTGGACTTACCGGCGCCGTTTGGTCCGAGCAAGCCAAAAATTTCCCCGCGTAGGATATCCAGTGTCAAATTGTCAACAGCCGTGATGTCTTCATATTTTTTTGTCAGTCCGCGGAGTTGAATCATCACCTCCGTCACGACTATCTCCTCCCGTACTTTTTAATCAGATAGTAGATACCAGCTGCGACGGCGATGATGATAATGACACCGATCCATCCCCAAAGCCAGGACGTTTTGACCGTCACGCGCAAATCGGCTTCGGCTGATGTGTCGTCGGATTGTGCACTGATATTGACCATATAGTCGCCGGCAATCGCTTTATCAGAAGCATGGATGGTCGCCTTGACTTTAGATGTTTTCCCCGGTGCAATCGTTTTTAAGCTTTCGGGGTCGAAGTCTACTTTCCAGTCATCGGGCGTTGTCGCACTTAATTGGACATTCCGGAGCGTGCCGGACCCGGTATTTTTGACGAGAATCGTAATGGTTTTCGCGTGTCCAGCCGTGACATCGGTATTTAAATTTTGATCGGATGTCGTGACTTCCATCTGATACGTACCGGTAATGACGACATCAAGCGTCGCCTTGGCTTCGGTTGACCCAGACGTTGCTTTAATGGGAATCTCGTATGTGCCAGCTTTGACGTTTTTCGGCGGCTCGACATGAACGGTAATGTCTTTGGTCGTGTTGGGGTCAAGTTCTACCGAGGTGACGCCTTTTCCATCGACTTGGAATTGGACATCCCAACCGGACTCAGCGCTCGATGTGAGCGCATAACGCTGTGCTCTTGCCGTATGGTTTTGCAAAGTGGCGGTGAAATCGAAGGTGGAACTGTCGGTGCCTTCCATGTTGGATTGGTCGACTTTAAAATCCGATTCATAAGTCCCGCTTTGACTAGCCGTAATGCTCAGCGGCAGCGTGGCACTAGTTCCTTCGCCATCGGCAACAATGCTGAAGTGATACGTTCCCTTTTCAATTTTCAAAGGAACGTTCACTTCGACTGACATTTGTTCTGATTTTCCAGGTTGAACCGACAGTTGATGGACTTCCCAACTTCCGGCTGTCAGTTTGGCTGTAAAGCCTTTCGGTAAACCTTTAACCGAAAATTTTACATTTTGAATGCTTCCCGTATGGTTAATGACATCGACATCATAAGTGACACTGTCTCCTGGCGTCACGGAAATGCCGGTATAAGGCGTGTAGAGTTCAATGCCGCCTGCCGCATGTGTGATGTGGGTGCTACTAGTAAAAAGCAGCAATATAAGCGTTAAGATGGCGCTAAGTTTTTTCAACATCGACATTTCCCCCTTAAATAAATAGATTCATACGGTATACGCACGATCGGGAAAAATCGATTTATCAAAATAAGAATTTATTAAAAACCGATGTTAATCCGTCCTTGGGTGATGAGTAAGCTCGGCATGTCTATTCGGTAAAAAGTGGATTGAAGGCAATTTGTAAACGCAGTCTTATGATGCGGTCGGGGGCGAAAGGTATTGGAAGAGGCACAATGCGTAAGCCGACCTATTGAAAGTGAGTCATGAGAAATTATTTAAAAAACAAATTTTCCGCAACCGACTGCCAAATGCCTTTTACGGCTAACCGGGTTGCGATTTCTTATGACCTTCCCGATAATAAAAAAAAAGTGAAAAGAAAAGGGGTGGGTAAAGTGGCGTATACCGATGACCGACCGGAACGGCTTTTAGCCGAAATGCGGTCAGGGTCTATGGAAGCTTTCGACCTTTTCTATGAAACACATGTCGGATTTGTCTATCAGATTGCTCTTAAAATGACGAATAACCGCTCTGAGGCGGAAGATTTGTGCCATGATGTGTTCGTCGAAGTGTTCAGGCATCCTGAACAATTTGATTCTACCCGAGGTAGTGTCAAAGCTTGGCTGGCCGTCAAAACCAAAAGCCGCTATCTTGATCGGCTGCGAAAGAAAAAGCGGATCATCGTCGGCATTCGCCAGAGCAAGGAACAAGCCCCCGCTGCAGAAGAAGTGGTCGCAAACAAATTGGAACGGGAACGGCTGCTTTCTGCACTTGAACTTTTACCAGCATCGCAGAAGGAAGCCGTTTTTCAAAAATACTTCGGTTACCAGACGCAAGAGGAAATTGCTGCCATGATGAAAAAACCGATTGGCACGGTGAAATCATTGATTCGGTACGGCTTGAAAAACCTACGCAAGCAATTTGCTGAAAATGAAAGCCGGGCATACGGAGGTGACAATCGCCATGAGCATAAAATGTGAGTGGACCGAACAAGACATCATTGATGATCTGTTAGGTCATATCAAGGATGAAAACACCAAACGACAACTACATAACCATTTAACCTATTGCGCGCATTGCCAAAAACTTCATGAAGAGTGGTCAAAGATACTCCCAAGCGTTGCCTCACTTCCACCAAAACCCGGCGAATATGTGAAGAAGAGAATCTATCATACCATCGGCAAAAAAGAGAGAAGCTTTCGCTTGAATAAAAGATTGCTCACTGCGTGCTGCATGGCATTTTTGTTATTAGGTGTCGGTTTTGTGGCAGGGCGTTGGTCCATGCAGCCAGACGGTCATCAACTAGGGCACAGTATTTCTAACGTAAAAACGGGCGTCATCCCACACCAAACCCATGCCTATCGGGTTGTGCCGGTCCATGCCCGAAATATGGACGGCTATGTTTGGGTCAATGCGAGTACGAATGATATCATGTTGTTTTTAGATGGCCTGAAACCGATTCAAGGTCGGGATTATCAAGCGTGGCTTATTTCAAATAATAATAAAGAAAATGCCGGCATCTTGCAGATCGACCAAAATTTTGCTCATGTCATTGTGCACCACCCCGATATTCCAAAGGTTGAACGGATCGTCATCAGCATCGAGCCACAAGGGGGAAGTGCCGTCCAAACCGGGCCCAATGCTATAGATCTCGATTTGCGGGAGTAAACGGAACCAATAAAAAAATTCAATTGCATCAACAACCGATAGGTACGAAAACTTTCCTCCAAGACTCAAAATCGGTGGCTTTTCCATAAAAAACATTCCGCTTCTTTGGCAGTTATAGGATGTTTTAATATGGACCAAGATAAGAATGTAAACCTTTAGGTATGGAGGAATGCTTTTGAAAACTTTAGTCATCTCTGTCACTAGCTTTATTATGGCATTAGCTCCTCTCGCGATGACTGGGTCTTATGCATCAGCCAAAGAAAAAGTGGAGAAGACACCGGCTTCTTATGCTGTTGTGTTAAAAAACACCAAGGGTGACGTCGTTGGGCAAGCTTTGCTCAGCCAATCGGAAGGCGGGGTCGTTGTCCAGCTGACGGTGCAAGGGCTCAAGCCGGGATTACACGGCATCCATTTTCATGAAAAAGGGGTATGCCAACCGGCTGATTTTGTAAGCGCCGGAGATCATTTTAATCCATACGGCAAAAAGCATGGTTTGCAAAACCCCAAAGGTCCGCATGCTGGTGATTTAGAAAATCTTTTTGCCGACCAAAATGGCCATGCCCAAACATCGTTTATCACATCACGCGTGACTTTAGAAAAAGGAAAGAAAAATTCGCTCAGGGACGAGGATGGCTCAGCCCTCATCATTCACGCGGATGAAGATGACCAAATGACGGACCCATCTGGTAACTCTGGAGCGCGGATTGTTTGCGGAGAGATTAAATAGCCACAAAAACTTTCATAAATGGATGTAAAGGTGAAATGGCCGGCAACTTATCATTGATGGAAAACCTAGGTCCATCATCGATATCTGTCCGGCCGTTTTTGCTTGTGGTTAACCCATTTTAAAAATCTTGAGCGCCTGACTGAAACTCTCCCTCGTCATATGGTATTCTAAAAAAGGAATGATCATATGAATAAGGGGTAGTATGGTGAGCGATTTAGAAAGATTACAAGTCCTCACAGAGATTGTGAGTGAATTTCGTTTTGCGATATTAAATGATAATGAGCCTGAAAAAATGGGGCAGCTTGTCTTGGAAGTCGTGCAAGAAACAGGTGATGGCAAGCTGCAGGACATGGTCCTAAATGCTTATTTAAAATTGACGGATCGTGAAACCGCCATCCGCTATCTCAATGAGGCGCGGGACTATTTATATGAAAAAATCGATGTCTTGCTCAATTAAAGCGCTGAGGGACGAGTCAATTTTAGAAAGGGGAGGGCAAAGTGCGACGGGTCAGTGATGAGGAAGTGGCCAACGTCTTAAACGAATTGGACGGCTGGACGGTCGAAGAGGAAAAATGGCTGCGCAAACGGTATCGCTTTCCGGAATTTTTGAAAGGCATTGCTTTTGTCAATGACATTGCGAAACTTTCAGAGGAAGTCAAGCATCATCCGTTTATTTCCATTGATTATAAGGTTGTCACGTTAAAATTAACTTCGTGGCGGATGAAAGGCATCACAGACTTGGATTTGGAACTTATACAAAAATATGATGATTTGTATCGAAAACAGCTAGGCTCTGATGCCAAAGAAGGTTGACCGCATTGCACTTTGCTAGGTAGAGCGAGAAAATATTTGCCGCCTTTCCATAAGCCAATTGACTAAAAAAAGGATGACGCATAGTGCGCCATCCTTTTTATTCGCTTACCAAAAGACTTAATCCACCATCGACGATGATGGTTTGGCCGCGGATCATGGAAGCAGCTGGGGTGCAAAGGAAGTACACGGCTTCGGCGATGTCTTCCGGTTCGACGATGCGGCCGGATGGATTCTTTTTCCGCGCTGTTTCCAGCAACTCTTCCCGATTCGGAAAATGCTTTAAGGCATCGGTATCGACCGCGCCACCGGAAACCGTATTGACGACGATGTTTTTCGGTGCCAGTTCAACGGCTAAATATCGGGTGAGGGCTTCCACCGCAGCTTTGGAAACGCCGACGACGACGTAATTTGGCAAAGCGCGAATCGAGCCAAGGCTTGAAATGGAAACGATAGCGCCACCGCCGTTTTTCTCCATTAACTTCGCCGCTTCCTGGGAGGCAAACAGGTAAGCTTTTGCGTTGATATCCTGTGTCCAATCCCAATGATGTTCTTCGATTTCCATCAACGGCCGTTGCACACCCGATGCGGCGTTATTGATGAATACATCTAGCCGTCCAAAAACTTCCTCGGTTTCGGCAAACAATGCGCGAATTTGGTCGAGTTCACCGACATTCGCTTTAACGGTATGTACTTTCACGCCGTATTTTTCTTCTAATTCAGCTTTTGTTTCTTCGGCTTTGGATTTTTTTCTCATATAATTGATGACGAGATCATATTGTTCACGGGCAAACCTTTCGGCAATCGCTTTGCCGATGCCGCGGGAGCCGCCCGTAATTAGCGCCACTTTGTTTCCCATCTCAGGTAACCTCCTTAAAAATCGTCACAGTAGATAATTATATCATATTTAATGTAACCCTGACATCACTCCCAAATAACTGCTGATGAGGTAGCCGACCGAGCAGACGACCGCGATGAATGCTGATCTTTTTTTCATAATGACGATGGCGGTCATCACTAGGAAAAGGACGGCGATGAGAAAAAAGATCGCGGTCATATATGTCATCGAAAAATGAAGGACGGTGTCGCTTTTAACGGTTCCGCTGTAAAGCGCGGCAAAGAGGGGGCTCGTCTCACCCGATAAAATGGATTGCGCGACATCATGCGGCGGCTTCTGTTGCCCCATAAAGGCCGTGGCCGCAAAGATAAAGAATAGGATGATGCTTTCCACCCGCGCCCATTTGATAAAGGCATACGGCGAGCGCTTGGCAAAACGCAGGCGATGTTTCGCATAAAAGCCGTTAAACGCCGCACACAAAATCAGCGGAATGAGTAAAAGATGCTTGATGATAAGTGCTTCGCCGTAGTTCATGATTAAGCCTTGCTTGTATTGATAGGCTGTTGCGGAAAGCGAATGGTCAAGAGGCTTAGCAATATCGATCATCATCGTTCCGAAACCCGATGCCAATGCGGCGAGAATACAAACGATTGAAAAAGGCGTAAACCACCGCAGGAAGTTTGGCCAACGTTCGGTGCTTTGGCTAAACCAGGCGGCTGTTATTAAACCTCCCGTCCATAAAGAAACCGCTAATAAATGAAAAAAATGCGCGGTAAATCCCCATGTCGGTGAGAGGCTTGCGGCATGCCCGGCTTTCGCATACGTCACGAGTATTCCGATAAAAAGGATCAGCCCGAGCTTTGAAAGAATGTGATCTCTTTCCAAATCATTAAAATAGATAAGCCCTGCAAGCAAAATCACCAAAACAAGCGTTACCATCCACGCTTTTCCGATCTGGAAAGTAAACAGGACGCCGGTTAAGGCTTGCCAATACCCCGTATCTTGACCAAGCAGGATGATCGTATAAAGAATGGGGGCAAAGGAAAGCACCCCTGCGGCTAAAGTAGCATATAGCAACCACTGTTTTTTCATGCGGACATCCGGCCGCTTTTCTTCATCTAGACTATAAAAAGTGAGGGTTCCGCCGAGGAGCGCAAAACAAAAATAAAGCAGAACTTCCGTTACCGTTACATAAATCACACGGCTTCCCCCTTATTAGTCTTTCTTTTTAAGGAGCGCCAAAAATGCGACGATTATGATGATCCCAAGTAGAATGGCTGCACCGGTGTATAACGTTGTATGATCTGTTTTTTCTATCGGCTTTTCGATAGGCGTCTTTTTTGGAGATGGTGTTTGTTGTTTTTCCTCGCCGACGGTAAAGGTTAACTGCCCTTTGCTTTGGTGGCCGTCTGCGGCGACAATTTCCCATTTTGCTATGTAATTTCCGTCGGCAAGCGGTTTTTGGAGGTTAACCGTCACCTTTTTTCCCGAAACAGACGGTGTTACGGCCGGAACAGCTTTGCCATTTTCATCCGTTAAAGAAAAGTTTTTAAAGGCTTTGACTTCTTCACTAAAGTCCAATGTCAGCGCATCCACGGCTTGTTTGACGGTTTCGCCTTGTTTCGGTTGGCTGTCAACCAATTCGGCGTGCGCGGAGGCCATATTCGGGATGAGTAGAAAAAGACAGAGGATCGCGACAAACTTTTTCATTAGAGTAACACCCTTTCCATTCTATTAACCTTTTACTAGCTTACCAAATCATCATTATTTTTAAAATATCATCACGCGAGTAGGCGGCCCTGTCACCTTTCGAACTTTATACATAGAATAAAAGGAGCCCGTCGAAGGGGGTAGATGTGTGGATATAGAAACACGACAAGCTAGACAAAGAGAATTTACCATCATTTTGGTTTTGTTTATTTTACTAGTGATTGTCGGTGCGGTCGGCTATCAGTTACCGCAGAACGTTTATTATTATGGCGGTTTGTCCCCAGGGCCTTATGGTTTCGGCGGTTGGGGCGGGTATTATGGCCCTCTTCCGCCACCTTATTGGGCAACACCTACCCCAACGAGCATGGCACCATTACCCTATGGTCCATATGGTGCACCAATCCCGCCGGCTTACGGTCCGCCTCAATTGCCCGCATGGTGGTAAGCGGTAACAGCTTCTCATTCGGTCAATCCGTGAGAAGCTGTTTTTTTGAAGGGGATTCAAAGGGCTATTTGCACGGTTCAAAAGAATAGATTGGGCTGAAAAACTTTTTGAAGTGGTATCTAGCTTGAATTTATTGGTAAAATATTGCGGACTCGCAATGTTTTACCAATATCTGTATCCCAAAAACCACTTTGAAGCAGGAAGCTGTCCAAAATGGCCTTTAGCGAGGCTCTATCTGCCATTTTGGGCTGAGAAATTTTTTGAAATGGCATTTAGCTTGAACTTATTGGAAAAAAAAGCCTGGCCCAAAGGTTGATTTCCCAACATCTGTATCCTCTAAACCATTTTGAGATAGAATTAGGATCAAAATGGCTTTTAGTATTATTCCATCGACCATCTCGAAAAGGAAGGCGAGCCAGATAGGCCTATAAATTAGAACGGCCCGCAATAGGTCTCTAATCATAAAAAAACCGGACTTATGCTTTGGTAATCTTAAATGCACCAAGTGCTTTAAGCAAAGTTTCCGCATGAATGCATCACATTTGGTAAACTAAGGGCTGGATGATCGATATTAAGGAGTATTGCGACTTATGGGAAAAACAACATTAGCTTCTTTTCAATGGATGGTTTTTATTCTAGCGGGAACGATCGTGGCCCCGGTTTCTGTCGCTTTCGCGTTTGGCTTCACGCATGCAGAGACCGCCGACTTACTACAACGGACGTTTTTTGTCGTAGGCATCACCACTTTATTGCAAGGGCTATTCGGCCATAAACTGCCGCTCACCGAAGGGCCGGCAGGACTCTGGTGGGGCGTTTTTCTAGCATATGCCGCTCTCGCCGCACAATCCGGCTCTCCTGAGAAGGTGTTAAGCGGTTTGGAAATGGGGTTGGTTGCTTCGGGCGTGCTTTTTATATTGCTTTCGGCTTTCAATATGATCCGTTTTGTGCAAAAGTTGTTTACACCCGCTGTTATCGGCACTTATCTGATTTTGTTAATCATACAGCTCAGCGGTCCGTTCATCTCTGGGATATTAGGAGCAGATGTAGGGCGCGTCGACGGAAAGACGGCTTTAGCTTCGCTCATCACGCTCGCTTTATCCATCTTCTTATCACAATCGCGCATGGTTTTTCTAAAAAATTATTCTGTACTAATCAGCTTAATTTTCGGATGGGTATTGTTCAGCATCTTAGGATTAACGGCTTCACAGTCTTCTGCCCAGCTGGATATCGTGACGGTGCCGAAATGGTTTGTCTGGGGAGTGCCAACTTTTGATGCCGGGATCTTCATCACATCGCTTTTAACCGGTCTTCTGCTTTTGACCAATATGATTGCGAGCATTGAAGCGGTAAGACAAGTCGTCCAGCCAGAAAAACCGGAAAGTATGCGGAAAACGAGTTTTGTCATGGGGATCAACCAAATGCTAGCCGGCATGTTTCCAACTGTCGGAGGTGTGCCCATCTCGGGTTCAGCGGGGTTTATCTTAACAACCCGCATTAAGGAAAGGCTACCTTTTCTCATAGGTGCCGCAATGATTCTCATCATGAGTTTTTTTCCAATGATCACGACCTTTTTTGCCGCACTACCGGCTCCTGTCGGTTATGCCACTTTATTTGTCTCCATGGCGGGAATTTTAGGTCTCGGCATGAACACGGTAAAACAGGATCTGCAAAACGTGCAAAAGGTACAGGTGATTTCGCTTTCCATCATGATTGGCGCAGGTGTCTTGTTCATTCCGGAGACTGTCCTTTCCTCATTGCCGAACGTCTTGCGTTCATTATTACATAACGGCTTGGTCATCGGGGTATTGGCAGCCATTCTATTAGATCAAATGATGGCCCGAAAAACTTACCGAGCGCTTTCAGATGAATGTTCATAAGTTTTTGATGGACGAGTAGAAAAGGGGCACAATAGAAAAGAAAGGAGGCAAAAATGGTGATTATTGTCTGGTTAAGCCTTGCGCTTATGGGTATTGCTTTCATTTGGCTGATCGTTCATGCGGTTAAGGAAAGTCGCAACGTTAAAGATCAAGTGATTCGCTTAGGAAAATCGATAGAAATATTGAGGAAAAGAAGCGAGGCGATCGTTAAGCAAAAGGATAGGTTGTTGAAAACAGCGGACCAAATTGCCGGGAATTTCGAACAAAAAAAGAAAGAGGTCATGTTCCTTAAAGCGGAAAGTCTCGCCTTAGTGGATACATTAAGGGACTCCAAGGAGCAATTTGTAAAAGCGTATGAGCGGTTAATGAGGATGTCGGGGTCAGACATTCGACGCTAAAAATGCGTCGTCTCCGGCCCCAAAAAATTTTACAGTGTCCCAACTGGGGCGTCACCCCGGATGACTGTCGGTTGAACGCTGATTTTCACACGCCCCTTTACGGCATTACCAATCATGCATTTTTCCTCGGCCTTAAAGGCCGCTTTTTTTACGGCTTCTGCGATCTCATCGGAGGCTTCTTTCGTCAAATAAATAGAAGGATAATGCGTAATGGCTTCAAAATGCAAGCCACCTTCTTCACTGACGATGCCTTCCGAGCGAACTTTCATGGATGTATAAGGTAAACCTTTTTTCGTTAAAATGTTCGCGAGAGTTATCATGTAGCACGATTGTGTCGCTGCGATCAACAATTCATCGGGATTCGTACCGATGCCTGGGCCGTTCATGGACGTATCAACAGAAATTTTTGTTTCGAAGCCTTTCGAGCCGATGCTGCCGACAGCGTCCCTTGCGCCTTGCCACTCACCGTTTACAGTAAATGTATAGTTCAAAGTCATCTTCCTCCTTTCGTTATACTTTTATTTTAACATAGGAGGCTTAGATCGGCGCATTTTGCGTCTTTGCCGGGTAGCGAAACTTTAATTGTTTTGGTTTCGTATTTATAAAGGCAACCAAGGGGGATTATGCTATAATGTCAGCAGATGTCTTGATTTGTGTCAAATAAAGGAGTCGTTCTCGGGGATGGGGCTATTACAAGATATAGAACAATTTTTTCATACATATGTCACCTTCGCTTCAATCGAGAAGCTGTTGGAAGGCTATCGCGGGTTTGGGCCATTTCTTGGCATTTTGCTACCGGGTCTTGAAGCGTTTCTCCCGTTTTTGCCTTTAATCGTCTTTGTCCTCGCCAACGCTGCTGCCTATGGTTTTGCGCTTGGTTTTTTGCTCTCATGGGTCGGGACTTGTCTTGGTTCCTTTATAGTCTTTATCGTCGTTCGGCGCATTGCTACCAAGCGGTTGAAACAGTCTTTGCAGCGCAGTCAAAAAATCCAATCCATGCTTCAATGGATTGAGCGTCACGGCTTTGGCCTCGTGTTTTTCGTGCTTTCGATTCCGTTTACGCCGTCTTCGCTCATCAATGTCGTTGCGGGGCTATCAAACCTTAGCCTTCGCTCTTTTGCCTTGGCCGTGATGTTAGGAAAGATGGTGATGATTGGCATCATCACGTTTATCGGTACCGACTGGAAGAATATCGTGTCAGATCCGTCGCGCATCATCCCAGTCATCGTCGGCATCGTGGTTTTTTGGGGCGTCGGGAAATGGATCGAAAAGACATTAAATAAAAAAGCTGGCGAAAAAGAAAAACATCGGTCAGCCGATAAATAATTTTCCGTGCGGATAACGAATGGCATCATTTTCGCGCTGAGCGACAGAAAATAAAAAGGTCAACGGGCCGAGTTTGCCAAAAATCATCATGAGTGAAAGAACGACTTGTCCCATTGGGCTAAGATGTGAGACAACACCGGCGGAAAGCCCCGTTGTCCCAAACGCCGAGACCGTTTCAAAAGCTATTTTTAAAAAGGACATGCCCGGCTGTTCGAAGAGTAATAACAGAAATAGGGCGGAAAAAATAACGCCAATAGAAAGCAACGTCACGGTTAAAGCCTTATAAATATCATATCGATGTATCGTTCGCCCCAGGATCACCGGAGCTTTTTTTCTTTTAATAAAGGCCGAAACCATCGCCATCAAACATAAAAAGGTCGTCAACTTGATGCCGCCGCCCGTCGATACGGACCCGGAACCGATAAACATGTACATGATCATAAAAAAGAGTGATGCCGGTTCAAGACTGCTAATGTCAACAGTGTTAAATCCTGCTGACCGCGTCATCGCTTCCTGAAAGAAAGCCGCAAGCATTGCTTCTCCCATAGGAAGATTCCCGAGGGTTTTCGCATTGTCCCTTTCAATCAAGAAAATGACGACGGTTCCAATGACATTCAAAATAACTGTGCCGATGATCATAAGTTTGGTATGCAAACTGAATGCCCGCCATCTTTTTTTATCCCATATATCGTTCATGACAGTAAAACCGATGCCGCCGAGGATTACCAAAGCGCTGATAAGAATGTTTATTGTCACATCCCCAACATAATGGGACAGGCTGTCTGGCCAAAACGTAATGCCCGCATTATTAAATGCGGAAACCGAGAGAAAGCCGGCATAAGATAGCCCTCGCCCCCATCCCCACTCAGGAATCAATCGAATGGCAAGAAGTATGGCAAAAAAGCCTTCAAAAAAAGCCGAAAAAACAAAAAGGCGGCGAACGAGGCGCATAATGCCCGAAATGGAATGTTGATTTAAAGCTTCTTGAATCATGAGCTTTTGGTGAATAGAAATGGGGATATTCAATGCCGAAAAAACAATGACGGCGATTGTCATAATGCCTAGCCCGCCGAGTTGGATGAGCAGTAGGATCACGATATGACCGGCTGGAGAAAACACATCGCCGTTAAAAACGGTCAGAAGCCCGGTGACGGTGGTCGCCGAAGTGGCCGTAAAAAAAGCGGTGAGCCAAGAGATCGGTTCTTTCAATGTGAAAGGGCATTTGAGCAAAATCGTCCCAATGAAAATCAAAAAAAGATAGGATAAGACCAAGATTCGGGCAGGATTGTGCCACCCTTTATTATGAATCACTGCCATTAGCCACCCCCCTTTAAGCATATTTTCCCCTGAATTTCGCAAGCTATGAGAAAGAGAGGATGAAAAAGGGGAGA
Organism: Tuberibacillus calidus DSM 17572; assembly: GCF_000430685.1. Classification (GTDB taxonomy): domain Bacteria; phylum Bacillota; class Bacilli; order Bacillales; family Sporolactobacillaceae; genus Tuberibacillus; species Tuberibacillus calidus. The sequence goes on from NZ_AUMM01000008.1 coordinate 54,119, forward strand.
ATCACTGTGACTGTTGACCATTGGTGGTCCATTATTCCGTTTCTTGTCGTCATTCCCGTGGCCATGTTGACACATAAAGTGCTGCCTGCACTCATCATTGGTTTAATCGTCGGATCGTATATTTATAACCCGCATCCCATCGGGGGGATTCAGTCAGCGGTTCAGTTTGTTGTTAAGGCTTTGACCGATAAAAGCAATATCGAAATCATCTTATTCCTTTATATTTTTACCGGTTTGGTCGGCATGATGAAACATTCCGGAGGCATTAAAGGCTTCGTGAAATGGTCGGCGGAGCATGTCCAAACAAAACGGCAAGCTTTGCTCCTAATTTGGGCCTCCACGATCGGCACATTCAGTTCACCAACATTCCGCATTGTCACCGTCGGCCCGATCATGCGCGCCTTGCTTGAAAAAATGAAGATGCGGGGAGAAGAATTGGGATACGTCATCGAGACGACGGGGACGGCTTTAATTGCTTTAATTCCTGTGGCCACTGCCTTCGTTGGCTACATGACGTCGGTGATTGATGTGTCCTTGCAAAATGAACATCTTCAAGCCGACCCGTATGAACTATTTATACAAAGCATCCCGTTTAATTTTTTCTCGTTTGCGATTATACTTTTAGGCATTTACTTGAGTTTTTTCCATCGCGATAAAAATAAAGCCGTCAAGAAAACCGAACAGCCGGAAAACCGGAAACAGGCAGAAGCCAAGGGGTGGGAAGATTGTCATCCGGTCGTGGCGCGAAATTTACCGGCAAAACCGATCAACTTAATCGTTCCTCTCTTTTTGGATATCGTTTTAACCCTTGTCCTCACATATCTGAGCGGGGTACATAATGGTTATCACGGGCTCCGCGCCTTTACAAAAGCCGACGTCTTGAGCGCCATGTTGGTCGCTTTGATCATCGCCATGTTAGTGACATTTATTTTTTATTTGTTCCAGAAGTTTACATTGGATGATCTTCTGCGGGAATTTATCAGCGGTGGCAATCAGTTGATGAATGTCGTCATTTTATTAAGCGTCGTTTGGGGTTTAACACTCGTCACGGATAAGCTTGGCTTTGCCGGGTTTGTCACCGACCACATGGGCTGGATTCCGACGTCGATCATTCCCCCCGTTCTTTTTTTGGTTGGCTGCGTTATTTCTTATTTTATTGGTTCGTCATGGGGGACATGGGGAATACTCATGCCTTTAGGTATCGCCCTCGCGCATTCTTCCGGGGCTGATTTAGCCGTTGTCGTCGGTGCGGTCTTTGCCAGCGGGGCCTTTGGGACGTTTTCCTCACCGCTCAGTGATGATACGAACACCATGGCCGGCGTCTTGGATCTTGAGGCGGTATCCTATGCGCGTTTTAAATTAAAAACCGCTTTGATTGCCGCAGCAGTTGCCACTGTTGGTTACATGATCACATCGTTTTTTATTTAGAGGCAAAGGAAAGGGCGGAATGGGGCTTGCCAAACGAGCACAACCGCTTGGAGGTGAAGGGTGCTGGGTGGTTCTGCAAGGTATAGAATGCCGCCCTTTTTCCCAAATTACATAAATGAGAAAGGTGGATAAAAACATGGCGGATAAAAAACTGATTAATTTTCTCAATCAAGAACTAGCCAATTTTAACGTGATGTATGTCAAACTTCACCGTTATCACTGGTTTATTCAAGGACGACATTTTTATACGTTGCATAAGCTTTTTGAGGAGCTTTACAACGAGATGGCCGAGGATTTGGATGAACTTGCTGAGCGGATTTTGGCAATTGGAGGAAAACCGCTGGCCACAATGAGCAAGTATTTAGATGAGACGACGCTGAAGGAAGCGTCGGCTGATGATAAGGAAAACGAAGTCATGCGCCAATTGAACGAAGATTATAGGCAGATGATTAAAGAAATGAAGGAGACCGGTCTAACACTCGCTCAAGAAGCAAACGATGACGGTACAGAAGATATGTTGATCGGTTTCATTAAAAAATTTGAGAAACATTGCTGGATGTTTCGAGCGTTTTTGGCATATGAATAGAATGAACAAAGGAATTGAAGCCTGGGCGTTGCCTGGGCTTTTTGTTTGTTCATTGCCGGTAAAAAGGTGCACGCGGTTAGCCTAATAGGCTAGAATGAAAAAGAAAGGAGCGAACACCATGAAAAAAGGTCTTATCAAAATGGAAAACGGCGAAGAAATACTCATTGAATTCTTCCCAAATGAAGCCCCGAATACGGTAGCAAATTTTGAAAAACTGGCGAATTCCGGTTTCTACAACGGCGTTACCTTTCATCGCGTGATCCCCGGATTTGTCAGCCAAGGCGGGGACCCCACGGGTACCGGCATGGGCGGTCCGGGTTATACGATAAAATGCGAAACAGAAGGCAACCCTCACAAACACGTGCAAGGGGCGGTGTCAATGGCTCATGCCGGAAAAGATACCGGTGGCAGTCAATTCTTTATTGTTCACCAACCCCAACCGCACTTGGATGGCGTCCATACCGTTTTCGGACAAGTGATAAGCGGCATGGAAACCGTCCTGAATATGAAAAACGGCGATGTGATGCAAGAAGTTAAAGTGTGGGACGAGGAAGAATAAACAAGACAGGCAAAAAGCTGACTCCGAATGAAACGGGGTCAGTTTTTTCGTCTTTTATCCAGGCGTTTTTCATTTTTAGTCCCGAAGCACATGCAACGACTGAGGTTGAGCGCTCATAGACAACGGCTGAGGGCCCTTGGCAGCTGCAATCACAGATTTATGATTTATTTAAAAACTCATTGCCACACTTAATATTCTTTGATAAAGTTTAAAATTAAATAAAAGGGGGGAGAGAGAATGATTCGAAAGCTGACAGAAAATGACCGGGACGCCTGTTTTCAATTAGTCAAAAAGAAACCCGCGGAAAATTTATTTATTATCGGTGACCTTGAAGCGTTTGGTTTTGAGCAGGACTTTCAGGAAATATGGGGTGATTTTACAGAAGACGGGGGCCTTCGCGCGGTCTTATTGCGGTATAACATCAATTTTATCCCTTATGCCGAAGGCCCATTTGATGCCCAAGGATTCGCTGAAATCATCAACCATCATCCTGAGGTGAAGCAACTTTCAGGTTTGGAAGAAATCACCGAGTCCATCGTGCCATATCTTTCTAAGCCCGTGAAACAAAACCGATTGTGTTATTACGCAAAATGCGAAAACGGCGCGAAACTTCCAACCGATCTGGATTTGACACCCGTTCGCAAAGCGACGATCGGTGATATTGATCGTTTGATTGCTTTGCAATCACAAATACCGGAATTTGCGACATTCCCTCGCAATCCGGGAAGCATGAAACGATGCATGGAAAAGGGCATCGCCCGTTCATTTTTTATAGAAGAGGATGGACAAATCGTGTCAAGCGCGTCAACGACGGCGGAAAATTCTTATGCCGCAATGGTTGTTGCTGTTTGCACGCTTCAAGAGTATAAGAGAAAGGGTTATGCGACGCGGTGTTTGACCCGTTTGGCGCAGGAAGTGTTACAAGAAGGAAAGGTCTTATGTTTATTTTACGATAACCCTGAAGCGGGCAAGATTTATAAGAGACTTGGTTATGTTGACATAGGAAAATGGGCGGTCAGAGCATTACAATAGTTTTAGAAGTAGGTGTTTTTAATGGTTGAAAGATGCAAGTGGTGTCAAGATGATCCGCTTCTCATTGCGTACCATGATCACGAATGGGGCAGAGAAACGCATGATGACCAACTTTTATTTGAATATTTGACGCTTGAACTTTTCCAATCCGGTTTAAGCTGGAGGACAGTTTTACATAAAAGAGAAGCCATGCGGGAAGCTTTTGCTGGCTTTGATTTTAATAAAGTAAAAGCTTTCGATCAGAAAAAGGTGGAAGCTCTGATGCAGCATCCCGGGATCATTAAAAATCGCCGTAAAATTGAAGCGACGATTAAGAACGCCGGGGTTGTCGCTGAACTCGTCAAAAAGCACGGCTCGTTTGACCGATTTCTAGAAACACTGCCCGCTGACGTTGAAGAAAAGAAAAAAGCCCTCAGTAAGGTTTTTTACCATGTCGGCCCGACGGTCGCGGAAAGCTTCTTTCAAGCGGCAGGCATCATTCCGGTCATTCATGATGAAACATGCTTTCTTTTAAAAAAATAATTGACGTGAATTCTTACGGAAAAAAATCATGACAAGGAAGCGTCCTTCAAGTTATACTTACCGTAAAAGGGTATGACGGGAGTGAGGCGCAAGTGGATCAAATTGTGGAACTGGATTGGTTAGCGAATCGATTGGATGACCCTCTGCTCGTGATTGTCGACTGCCGCTTTAATCTGGCAGACCCAGCGGAAGGAAAGAAAAAATACTTTGAGTCGCATATACCAGGGGCGGTCTATTTTGATCTTGAAAAAGATTTATCTGGCCCCGTCGGGCGTCACGGCGGCCGTCACCCGCTTCCGGACCCGAAACGGTTTGCGGAACTGCTCGGAAATGCGGGCATTAACCAAACGAAAACCGTCGTCGCTTATGATGACGAAAAAGGATCGAATGCGGCGCGGTTCTGGTGGCTGCTCCGCTATCACGGCCATCAAAACGTGGCTGTGCTAAACGAAGGGTTTTCCGCTTGGGTCAAACGGGGGTATCCGATCACGGCTGAAGTGGCAAAGCCAAAAACGGTGACCTTTATTCCTAATTTGCATCACGAGTGGGTCGTGCCGATGGCGGGTGTCAAATTCCGTCCGGATGGCGAACCGCTCATTGATTCACGCGCACCGGAGCGATACAGAGGCGAAGTCGAGCCGATTGATGCCAAAGCCGGTCATATACCAGGTGCGGAAAATTGGTTTTGGGAAGATAATTTAAGAGATGGCAAATGGCTGCCTACGGAAGAATTAAAAGAGCGTTTCCAACCATTGAAGAAAAAAGCGCAAGTTACCGTGTATTGTGGTTCAGGTGTCACGGCTTGTGCCAACATTTTGGCGATGACCCAAGCCGGGCTCAAAAATGTCCGCCTTTACCCTGGCAGTTGGAGCGATTGGATCAGTTATCCTAATAATCCGATCGAAACAGGTGATACGCATTAAAGTGCCCTTTTTAAAGGGCACTTTTTTTAATAGTTTAGTAAGGGCATTGGTAAGGCTTTTCTAACGGCAATTTTTTTCGTTTCCAGAAATGGTATCGCCATTTCCTATGTATCCGTCACTTTCCCCCTAACAGCAAAGTAAAAAGACGCAATCCTTTGACTGAAGCTTTCCCTTTTTTAGGTATGGTCATAGGGTAAGCTATAAGTAAAAAATCTGGCGTGAATCTATTGTCTCTGCTGAGATCCGTTCATCTTCTCATGAGTCAAAATCCATGAGATAATAGGATCACAGAATAGGATCGGAGTGAAACACATGGCTTTAAGGTTGGTCATCGGCCGTTCGGGAACCGGGAAGACGCATCTTTGTTTTAAAGAAGTAGAGGAAAAATTGATCAACGAACCGGATGGTGCGCCTTTAATCTATATCGTTCCGGATCAAATGACCTTTCATACAGAGTATGCGTTTGCCACATTGCCGAATCTTTCGGGCATGACGCGGCTTAATGTCTACAGTTTTTCACGGTTTTCGCTTCGCGTTTTGGAGCGCATGGGCGGCGTGACGAGAACGCATTTAACGACAGCCGGTTTAGCGATGATGTTGAGGAAAATTATCGAAAACCGTAAGTCCGAATTGAAAGTGTTTAAGAAAGCCGCCGACCAACGCGGTTTTTATACCCTTTTGCAACAAACCATTAGTGAATTTAAACGCTATTGCCTCACACCGGATGATATCGCCCGCCGCCAAAAACAATTGGCTGAAGACGGTCGGGAGGACGAAGCGATTTTAATTGACAAACTGCATGATTTGTATCTCATTTACAATGATTTTGAAAAAGCGCTACTCGGTAAATATGTTGACAGTGATGATTATCTTAACCTAGCTGCCTCAAAAATTCCGATGTGGGATGAATTAAAAAACGCCGAAGTGTACATTGACGGCTTTGACAGTTTTACACCTCAGGAATTCACCGTCATTGCCGCCCTGTTGCAGACCGTAAAGCGCGTGACAGTCACCTTGACATTGGACCGCATTTATGAAGGACGGACACCGAACGATTTAACCCTCTTTCGCACAACAGCAAAAGCGTGTGTAAAATTACTCAATCTGGTCGAAGAAGAAGGCATTCTTTGCGAAGAGCCCGTCATATGTGAAGGCAACCGGAAGCTTAAGTTTGAAGGGCTGCGCGCGCTTGAAAAAAATTTTGAGAAGCGTCCGTATGTCATAGGCCCGGTGGACGGCTCAGTGAAGATCGTTGAAGCCGTCAATCGCCGGGAAGAAATTGAGGCATGCGCCCGGGAGATCCTACAACTTGTCCGCGATGAAGGGTATCGGTATCGCGATCTAGCCGTTTTAACCCGTGATTTATCTGGTTATCGGGAACTGGTTGAAACCATTTTCGTCGATTACGGCATCCCCCTTTTTATTGACCAAAAACGGGTCATGCACCACCATCCGCTCATTGAATTAATCCGCTCATCGTTGGATGCAATTGTGCAAAACTGGCGCTATGAAGCGGTTTTTCGGGCGTTTAAAACCGATTTGTTTTATCCGCTTGGCGATGATATCCAAAAATGGCGCGAAGATGTCGATTTGCTTGAGAACTACGTGCTCGCCTTCGGTATTCACGGTCAGCATTGGCGGACAAAAGAAGCCTGGATTTACCGGGAGTACCGCGGGCTCGATGAACGCGATGTGCCGCAGAGTAAACAGGAGAAGGCAAAGCAAAAAGAACTGAACCGCATCCGTATGAGTCTTTCCGACCCGCTTCTCCAATTGGAACAAAAAATCAAACGGGCGCGAACCGTCAGGGATCAGGCCTTTGAACTGTATCGCTTTCTTGAGGGATTGAACATTCCCGAGAAAATGGAACGTTTAAGAGACCAGGCAGAAAAGGAAGGGCGTTTGGATGAAGCGCGCGAACATGACCAAGTTTGGAAGGCGGTCATCGATTTGCTCGATCAATTAGTCGAAGCGGCGGGGCGTGAAAGGATGTCTTTGGAACAGTTTACGCGCATCTTAGACACTGGCTTGGAAGAATTGCGTTTTGCACTCGTCCCGCCGGCTCTGGATCAAGTTTTAGTCGGGCAGATTGACCGCACCCGGACATCGGGTATCCGCGTGGCATTTATTCTTGGAGTGAATGAAGGCATTCTTCCGCAAAAACCGCACGAAGACGGTCTCTTATCCGATAATGACCGTGAACAGCTATCAGAACGACAAGTGGAATTGGCGCCGAATGCTCGCGAACAGCTGCTGCATGAAGAATATTTCATCTATAGAGCCTTTTCGACGCCGAGTGACTGCTTATATCTTTCTTACCCGCTTGCTTCCGAAGCCGGTGACAGCCTGATGCCTTCGCCGATCATTCATCGTTTGGAAAAGATGTTCCCTGGACTTATTCCGGTTTTTGTGTCGGGAGAGCCTTACGAGGTGCCAGAAGAAGAACAATGGCCGTTTGTCGTGCCATCAATGCGGACGATCAACCATACCGCAAGCCTTTTGCGCCGTTATCAAAAGGGCTACCCGCTTTCAGAACTTTGGTGGGGTGTCTATAATTGGTTCATTCAAACGCCGGAATGGCGAAAGCGGACGATGAAGGTGTTAAGCAGCCGCTTTTACGAAAATAAAGAAGAAAAACTTTCGCGCGAGCTCGCCGAGGCGCTTTACGGGCGGGAAATTCAAGCAAGCGTATCGAGGATGGAATTGTTTAACGGCTGTCCGTTTGCCCAATTTTCATCTTACGGTTTGCGCCTTAAAGAACGTGAAGTGTTTCGCCTGGAAGCTCCCGACATCGGTCAGCTTTTCCACGCGGCGTTAAGAAAGATGACGGAAATCCTGACGAGCCAAAACCGATTGTGGGCCGATTTAACGAAAGCGGAATGCGAATCGCTGGCCTATGAAGTGATCGAACAATTGGCTCCGCGCTTGCAAAGAGAAATTTTACTGAGTTCTGCGCGCTTCCACTATTTAAAACGCAAACTGCGCAACACCGTGTCGCGTTCAGCCTGGGCGTTGACCCGGCAGGCGAAAGCGAGTGGCTTTTCCCCTGTAGCCCTAGAGGTGCCGTTTGGACCAGGCAAGGATTTGCCGCCGCTACAGTTTACATTACCTAATGGCGTAAAAATGGAAGTCGTCGGGCGGATTGACCGTGTGGATAAAGGGAAAACAAGCCAAGGCACTTTGCTTCGCATTATTGATTACAAATCAAGTGAAAAAGACATTAAGCTTTCTGATGTTTACTACGGTCTTGCCTTGCAAATGCTTGCCTATTTGGATGTCGTGTTAACGCATTCGAAAACATGGCTTGGTGTAGACAGCGAACCGGCGGGTGTCCTCTATTTCCATGTTCATAATCCGATGTTATCGGTTTCCGAAGCGTTAACGGATGAGGACATTGAAAAGGAGCTTTTCAAAAAGTTTAAAATGAAAGGCTTGATCTTAAAAGACGAGGATGTCGTCCAGCTTATGGATCAAACCCTTGATAAGGGTGTTTCCTCAATGGTGATCCCCGCCGCTATTAAAAAGGATGGCACGTTCAAGGCTAACTCCAAATTGGCGAGCCGGGAAGACTTTCAAATGCTTCGTCGCCATGTCCGGGATGTGATGACCCGGGCCGGCTCAGAGATTACCGATGGCGTCGTCGATATTGCGCCGTACAAGATGGGGGAAGCTACCCCTTGTCGGTTTTGTGCGTTTAAACCGGTTTGCCAATTCGATCAATCCCTGGTAGAAAATCAATTCAGGGTGCTGAAAAAAGAGAATGACGAGGCGATTTATGAAAAAATGAGACAAAAACTGAGTGAAAAAATCGAGAAGAAAGGGGGCGAGGACGGTGACCGGAACGACCGCTAAACCAGCAGGGAGCCAATGGACGGATGATCAATGGCAGGCGATTGTCGAAAAGGGTGACAACATTCTCGTAGCCGCTGCTGCCGGTTCCGGGAAAACCGCGGTGCTTGTCGAAAGGATTATCAAACGCATCACCGACCCAAAGGATCCCGTTGATATTGATCGCTTGTTGGTCGTAACGTTTACAAACGCGGCAGCCGCAGAAATGCGCGTGCGCATCGGCCAAGCATTGGAGCGGGAACTCAATAAAGATCCTGGGAACTTAAGGCTGCGCGACCAATTAACGCTGCTCAATAAAGCCAACATTACAACATTCCACGCTTTTTGCATGGCTGTTGTCCGCCGCTACTATTATCAACTTGATATTGACCCTGCCTTTCGCGTCATCGATGATGCGGAAAGCTTGCTTCTTAGAGAAGAAGTGCTGGAAGGATTATTGGAAGATCACTACCAGGCTGATGACAAAGAAAGCTTTTACAACCTCGTCGACCGGTATTCCAATGACCGAAGCGATACTCAACTCATGGCTTTAGTGCAAAAAATTTATGATTTCTCACGCAGCCATCCATGGCCGGATCATTGGTTGGATCAAGTGAAGGCTTTCTACCAGACGGAAGGGATCACGTCCGTCGATGAATTGCCATGGACGGCTGATGTGAAAAAGAGCGTTCGGGAAGAATGCCGGGGACTTTTGTCCATGGTTGATAACGGTGAGCAAATCGCCAATGAACCCGGTGGCCCTTACCCTTATATCGACAACTTTGCCCAAGACCGAGAACTCATATTGCAAATCATCGACGCTTCCATGGGGCCTTGGGAAGAGTTATATCATGTTTTTTCGGCGTTGTCTTTTTCAAAACTGAAACCATGTAAGGGTGACGACTTTGATGAGGAACTGAAACAACGCGCCAGTGACATTCGAAAAAAGGTCAAAGATCGGTTGAATAAGCTGAAAGAAGAATTGTTCTCTCAAACACCAGAACGCATTTTAGCCGATTTAGAAGACATGGCGCCTTATGTTGAAAGCCTCATTCAACTCGTCAAAGAATTTGGTGACAGATTTAGCGCTGTGAAAAAAGAAAAGGGGCTCGCTGACTTCTCCGATCTTGAACATGGCGCCTTGGCAATTTTACGGGCGCAAGGCTCCACACCGGAAAAGGAAGTGCCTTCGGCTGTGGCTCTTCAATACCGCGCCCAATTCGAGGAAATTCTCGTTGATGAATACCAAGATACTAATCTCGTGCAAGAGACGATTCTGAATCATGTGGCACGCGGCCAAAACGTCTTCATGGTCGGCGATGTCAAGCAAAGCATTTATCGTTTCCGCCTTGCCGAACCGGGTCTTTTTCAAGCAAAATATAAAACTTACGGAAAAAAAGACGGGTCGGTTCATTCTGGCATCCGCATCGATTTATCACAGAATTTCAGAAGTCGGAAAGAAATTTTGGACGGCACGAACTTTATTTTTCAACAAGTCATGGATGAGGAAGTAGGGGAAATCGATTATGATGAGGACGCAAAACTGAAATTTGGGGCGTCATATTACCCCGAAGGTGAATATCCGGCGGAGCTCCATGTCCTAGTTAAAGAGGATCAGGATGATGAACGAGACCCGGCCATCGATGTGGACGAATATCAAACGGCTGAACTGGAAGGGCATTTTATCGCTAACCAGATTAAAAATCTGATTCAAAAGCCATACCAAGTTTGGGATAAGTCGAGCGGACGAATGCGGCCGATTCAATATCGCGACATCGTGATTTTACTGCGTTCCGCTTCCTCATGGGCACCGGCCATCATGGATGTTTTAAAACAACACGGCATCCCCAGTTATGCGGAGTCGACATCCGGCTATTTTCATGCCGTTGAAGTTTCGGTGATGCTTTCACTGCTCTCAACGATTGATAACCCTTACCAAGATATCCCCCTCGCAGCGGTTTTAAGATCGCCGCTCGTGGGACTGAGTGCCAGTGAACTCGCAAGAATTCGCGTTGCCAAGAAATCAGGGCCTTACTACGAGGCGATGCGCTATTATTGCGAAACTTACCGTGACGATCTATCAGAAAAGTTGAGCGTATTTACCGATCAACTGGAAGCTTGGCGGGATCGCGCTCGCCGCGGGGCACTCAGTGATTTGATTTGGCAAATCTACAGGGAGACGGGTTATTACGATTACGTCGCCGGTCTTACAGGCGGTGAACAACGAAAAGCTAATCTAAGAGCTTTGTATGACCGCGCCCGTCAATACGAGCAAACATCCTTTAGAGGACTTTTTCGCTTTCTTCGCTTCATCGACCGTCTTCGTGAGAATCAAAAAGATCTCGGGGAAGCGCGGGCGTTGAGCGAACAAGAAGATGTTGTGCGCGTGATGACAATCCACAAAAGTAAGGGTTTGGAATTTCCGGTTGTTTTTGTTCCAGCACTTAATAAAGCCTTCAACAGGGAAGATGTGAAAGCGAAAGCTCTTCTTCACAAGACGCTCGGTTTTGCAACGAAAAACATTGACCCGATCAAACGGCTCGAGACGCCAACGTTACCGCATGCTGCCGTAAAAAGAAAGCTCATTAAAGAAAGCACGGCTGAAGAGATGCGCATCCTTTATGTCGCTTTGACGCGGGCGCGCGAGAAATTGATTCTTGTCGGAACGATTAAAGAGAAAGAAAAAACGCTAGAAAAATGGGCTTCTGCTGAAGACGGCCGCTGGCTTTTACCTGCCTATCTTCGAGAAAACGCGCAATCCTATTTGGATTGGGTCGGACCTAGTCTTCTTCGACATCGTTCAGCCGATGAATTTCATCAGATCGCAGAACCGAACACGCGCTTTAGGCCGGTTTGGGAACATCCATCCAATTGGCGGATTGCCCTTCATCCGGCAAATCGCTTTGTAACGGTGCCAACGGTGAATGCGGTGAATCGGGAAAGAGAAGAAAATGTGAGACGCTCGCTTCCAGTTGAAGTGGATGAGAAAATCGAAATAGAAGTCGCCAAACAGCTTTCATGGACATATCCGCACCAAGAAGCGACACAGAGAATGGTTAAGCAAACCGTAACAGAAATTAAGCGGCAACAAGAGCGGTTTAGTGAAGGGTTCGATGACCGCTTGATAAAAACATTCCGCCGGCCGATTGGGGACCGCCCGAAATTTCTCAGTGAACGCGAACTGACGGCGGCGGAAAAAGGGACCGCGATGCACCGGATGATGCAGCTGCTTGATTTCCGGCAACCGATGACCATTGATGATTTGCATAAGGAATGCGAGCGGCTCGTGGAAGCGGAGCTGATGACCTATGAAGAAGCAGAAAGCCTCGACTTACAAGCGATACTGACCTTTTTTGAATCAGAAATCGGGAAGCGATTGCTTCAAGCCAAGCGCATTGTAAGAGAGTTGCCCTTTTCTCTAGCCTTAAGCACCTCAGATATTTACGGACATAAAGTGGGTGGAGACGAAAAGGTATTGGTTCAAGGGGTCATCGACTGCCTCTATGAAAGCGAGGATGGACTGAGACTTTTGGATTATAAAACCGATGCTATCCAAGGGCGCTTTTCTTCGGTTGCTGAAGCAAAAAAAGCGGTGATCCAAAGATACAGAAAACAATTGGAGATGTACCGGTTAGCCATTGAAAAAATTTGGCATCGGGAGATTAAAGAAATGGGGCTTTATCTCTTTGACGGCGGCTATTATTTTCCACTGGAAGATTAGGAGGAATTTAAGTGCGAATCATGCATACTGCGGATTGGCATCTCGGCCGGACGCTTGAAGGTCGCTCGCGGCAAGCCGAACAAGAAAAAGTATTGGCGGAAATGTGCCAAATCGTTGAAGAAGAAAAAGTGGATGCTGTGATCATGGCTGGCGATGTCTTTGATTCCGTCAATCCTCCGGCCCATTCCGAAACGCTTTTTTATGAAACGATTAAAATCATGTCGCGGGATGGCTTGCGTCCGGTGATCGTCATTTCCGGAAATCATGATAGTCCCGAGCGGGTAGAGGCGGCTTCTCCGCTTGCCCGCACCCACCATATTACTTTAGTGGGGCGCCCGGTCCGGGAAACGCTGAAAGTCGCTGTGCCAATGGCCGGGGAAATCTTACGGATTGCGGCATTACCATATCCTTCGGAATCCCGGCTGAATGAATGCTTAAGTGAAGTTCATGATGAGGGGCTCCTACAAAAAGCCTATGATGAGCGCATCGCTTTTTTAATGAAGGAATTAGCGCGGGGTTTTCAGAAGGACGATGTGAATATCGTGATGAGTCACTTATTCATCGCTGGAGGGCATGAATCGGATTCGGAACGGCCCATTCAAGTCGGCGGTGCTTACACGGTGACACCACCGTCGCTTTCTGTCGGCTCACAATATATCGCATTAGGCCACTTGCACCGCCCGCAAACGTTAAAAGGGTTTGATGCGCCGGCGCGTTATAGTGGCTCGCCCCTTGCTTATAGCTTTTCGGAAGCGAATCAGGCGAAATCGGTAACGATCATCGATGTCGAACCCGGAAAGCCTGCTTTCGTCAAAGAAATTATTTTGAATAGCGGCAAACCTTTGGTCGAGTGGCGAGCTAATGGTTTAGAGGAAGTGTATCAATGGCTGGATGAAGGTCGCGATGCGAACGCTTGGATCGATCTGCAGATTACTTTGGAAGATACTTTAAGCATCCGCCAGATCCAGGAGCTGCGCCGCCTTCACAATGGCATCATCCATATCCGTCCGATATTTTTATCGGAAGGGGTTTTTGAAGAAAAAGAGAGGTTGGCGAACCTTCCTTTGGAAACCGTCTTTCGTCGCTTTTATAGCCGTAAAAATGGCGGAGCTACCCCTGAACCCCAACTGGTCGAGCTGTTTTTGGAGCTTGTCAAAGAAGTGGAGGAAGAAGGAGTGGGGCAAGATGCGGCCGATTGAATTGACGCTTAAAGGGTTACATAGCTTCAGGGAAAAGCAAACAGTGGACTTTAGCCGCTTATGTGACGGCGGTGTTTTCGGTATTTTTGGTCCCACAGGTAGCGGCAAATCGACACTCCTCGACGCGATGACCCTTGCTCTGTATGGGAAGGTGGAACGGGCTCCCGGTGGTACCCAAGGCATTTTAAACCATGCTGAGGATGAGCTCTCTGTTAGCTACACTTTTGAACTTGGCATGGATCAGCCTAAGCGCTATCGAGTGGAAAGGATATACAAGCGGACGAAAACGGACGGCCTTAATAATGCTGGCTCCCGCTTATTGCACTTCGAAGGAGATGCTCCCAAAGTTCTGGCGGATAAAGACCGAGACGTTACCCGTAAAATTCAGGCGCTTTTAGGTTTGACCCACGAAGATTTCACGCGCGCCGTCGTTCTTCCTCAAGGAAAGTTTGCAGAATTCCTGTCATTGAAGGGCAGTGAGCGTCGCCACATGCTTGAGCGGTTATTTAATTTGGAAAAGTATGGCGATCGGCTCAATGATGTCATTCGCCGCCGGACGGGTGAAGTGCGCACCCAACTCGAAGCGATCCGGTCCGCACAATTGGAATTGGGTGACGCTTCCGCCGAAGCTCTTGAAGCGGCAAAGCAAGCTTATTTAGAAAAAGATGCGCTTGTTCAACAATTGACCGAACGATACCAAGTGATGAAAGATCGCTGTGAGAGGGCAGAGCGCTTGCGCGGTTGGCAAGCCGATCTTGAAAAGGCTCTTGAACGACAGCAGGCATTAAGTGAAAAAACCGGAAGAATCGATGCGCTTCGTAAGCAAATCGAAAAAGCCCGCGTGGCTGTATCTTTACTCCCTTATGTGACGGAATATGAAGCCATCTCGGAAAAACTCGCATCCTGCCGGACCGAAAAAGAGATCGCCGAAAGCCATTATAAGGCTTCCGTTCTTGCCGAAGAGGAGTCTAGCCGTCAATACAAAGAGATAGAACAGCGCCTTACGGAAAATCGCCCGAACTTTGAAGAACGTCGCCATCGTCTGCAGGAAGCAATAAAAATTCATGAAGATTTTGTGCAAAAGGTGGAAACTTACGAAAGTCTTAAAAAGGAATGGCAAAACCTTCAATCCGTCATCCAAGAGCATTCCAAACAAAATGAAGTTTTGGCTAGTGAATATGAAACCCTAAGCGGTAAACGCAGCGAGCTGCGCGAAGCCTTAAAGGCTGTAACGGTGACGGTTGGTGAGCGCGATAAAGTGGAGTGCGCGCTCAAGGATAAGCAAACCATCAATAATCATGTCAAAGCATTAGCGGATTTAGAAAAAGAGATCCAACAGCTGGAAAATGAACGCAAGGAACAAACTGAAAAAGCAGAAAAAGATCAAAAAACATTAGGACAATCGGTTGACCGCCTCAAGCGGCTTTTTACCCGTTACGAAAGCTGTTACACCCATG
This sequence comes from Tuberibacillus calidus DSM 17572, assembly GCF_000430685.1. Taxonomy (GTDB): domain Bacteria; phylum Bacillota; class Bacilli; order Bacillales; family Sporolactobacillaceae; genus Tuberibacillus; species Tuberibacillus calidus. Next base: position 69,374 of record NZ_AUMM01000008.1, read on the forward strand.
TTTCGGCACTGAAAAAAGGGCTGGACATGGTCTTGGACTGGCTCGATCAGAAAGAGGCAGTTTGCGACAAACGGATTCAAGACTTGACGATCCAACATCTCGCTTCTGAACTGGCAAAGGGCCTTATCGAAGGCAACCCTTGCCCGGTCTGCGGGGCGATTCATCATCCACACCCGGCAACGGCCGAGGAGGAGGGGGCTCTTCAGACGGTGAAGTCTGAACTCCAATTCTATAAATCATGCAGCCAATGGGTATCGAAAGCATTGTCTTCATGTACGTCTTATCAAGCACATCTCGAACAGCGCGTGCAAGCCATCCAACAGCTGGACGGCCGCTTAGTTCCTGCACCTTCGGGACGGAAAGAACATGCATTGCCGGATTTATCTACCTGGGCTGAGGCTGATTTAAAAGCTTGGATGACTGAAACGAAAGCCGACCTCCAAGGGATCAAACAAGATGTGTTAGCACTGGATGAAGAGCTCAAACTAGAGATGGATCGATTCAAACAGTTATCGGATCAATGCTTGGTTTTACAAACGAAAAAAGAAGCCCTTGAGAAACAGCTGGCCCTTCTCCTGCAAAGAAGGCAGGAAACTGAAGCCGAAATTGATCACAGCCGGAAAAAATGGGCGGTGGCCCATGCGCCTTTGGACTTCAATACGATTGAAGACGAATCTGTCCGCATTCGGGTGAAAGACCGCAAAGCCCATGAACTGTCTCAAGAAATCGAAAGCTTAACCCAGCGCATCGAAGACATGGAACAAGCGATGAGAAAGCGCTCGGAACAACTGAGCACGTGGCAACAAGACAATGTGCGGCTAGAAGTAAATCTCAAAGAAGTCGGCCAGCAAATGACCCTTTTAAAAACGAGCTATGAAAACATCATGAACGGCGATGATCGAGAAGCCGGGGATGTTTTACGTGAATGGGAAGAAGAGTGGGAGATCTTACAAAGGGAAGAAGCTGAGAAGCGTAAAGGCTGGGAACAAGCGAAATCCGAGCGCTTTGAAGCTGAAAAACGGCTTTCGCAACTTGAAGGTTTGCTGAAGTCATTGAACGAACAAGCCGAAGAGAAGGGAAAAGCCCTCCTTGCGGCATTAAAGCAAAAAGCCTTTCCTTCACCCCAAGCCGTTAAGGAAGCCTGCCTTTCGGAAACCGTCCTTTTGGAAAAAGAACAAGTCGTGCAAAACTTTCAACAAGAATGGCATCAAGTTCATCATGAAATAAAAGACTTGAAAGCCAAAATTGGTGACAGCGCCATCAGCGAAAGAGAATTTAAAGATTTGGTGCAAGCTTTTGAACAACTTGCTGATGAGCGTGACCAAGCATTGGAGGCAAGGGCAACCTGCCTGAATCAATGGAAAGGGCTTGAGGAACGGCATGAGCGTTACGTAATGCTTGAAAAAGAGCGGGCGGATTTGTCTCAGACCGAAGCGGACTTGCAAAAGCTGGCCCATGTCTTTCGCGGCAATGCCTTTGTTGAATTCATGGCTGAAGAACAGATGGAGCAAATCAGCCGTGATGCTTCGGAGCGATTGCGAAAACTAACCAGAGGGCGCTATGCCATCGAAGTCGACTCCGGCGGCGGGTTTCTCATCAGGGATGATGCAAATGGCGGGCTCAGACGCCCTGTGTCTTCCTTATCCGGTGGTGAAACCTTTCTGACGTCTTTGGCCTTGGCCTTGTCATTATCCGCGCAGATTCAATTGCGCGGCGAGGTCCCGCTTCAGTTTTTCTTCCTAGACGAAGGCTTTGGCACGCTCGACCCAGAGCTTCTCGATACCGTGATTACAGCATTGGAAAAACTGCATTCCGAACGTCTGTCGATCGGTGTCATCAGCCACGTGCCAGAACTCCAGGAAAGACTAGCGCGCAAGCTGTTTGTCTTACCTGCAGAGCCGTCCGGCAGAGGCAGCCGCATCCAACTGGCACTCAATGGCTAAAAAGGTCATTCCCGGGTAGCTGGGTAGGCTCAGGAATACAATGATAAGACGCTTTTTATACTGATAAACCATTAGGGAAAGCATTAGGGTAACTAAGGCTCTGTCAACATGGTGAATGTTTGGCGGAGCCTAGTTATTTTCATCATACAATTCTATTAAAAAATTGTGATGATACGTCACGCTTAAATGATTGGTACTTAAAGGGATAAAAAAGGAGGGGTAATCAATGAGGGTTTTTCAACAATGATAACAAGAAGACCTATATGATAATTATAGGCCAAACATTCAAATTCAGTTTTACCTTATCCTAAGAATCTTTGGTATTTCGCCGATCTTTTGAGTTGCTCTATTTCTTCATCGGAAAGGTTTTCTTTATTTGTAAGATGATCAATTAATTCCTTATCGGAAAAAATTTTCGTGCTTTCAACTTTTTCAGGTGACAAATCCGAATCTAAAATCGATGTACTTGTAAGGGTTTTAAAAATTTTTTCAGCCATTCCTTCCTGCTTAACATCATTATTCACCTCCATATATTCGCTATATTCATTATATTCATGATATAATTAAATGCTGATTTGGTAAATAGCCATTCCGCTCAAATAATTCCAGTAATATCTTTGTTGTGTGAATCAATTTCGGATTGTTGAACGGACTCCAACAGTAAAACATTTAATCAAACGCGTAGATGACGATTTCATTTTCAAAAGATATAGTGGCTTTCTTGTGTCAGATAAGACATCTTCAGAAGCGGCTTACTCTAGACTTGTCGATAAGTTGGAAGAGTCAAATAGATTTGAAGAAGCCAAGGAAATCCTCAAAAGTCAAACTATTTCCGAAGGTTTCAACACGGATGATGCGGTCGCTATTGATGCCACCCATTTTGAAGCTCACGACCAAGCTCCCTTCAAAGAAGAAAAAGCCAGAAACCGACTAAAATGTGTGTACGAAAGTCAAAGGCTGTTTTCGCTGGGGGATAAAGGCCTTTTCCGCCTATCTTTACTACAGCTAAGAAGGTAGACGTTTAATGATTGTTTATTCAGTCATATAGAATCGAACGATAGGTTTTTATCAATAAGCCACAATCATATTTTAGTTATAATTTGATTACCAGTTTGATAGTGTAAGTTAACAAAAATAGTACTTTTTCCCTATTTATTACTGCAATAAACTTAACGATATAAAATATAGGTTACTTGGTTTCTTTTGTCTTTAAAGATCAATTCAAACTTTTAGGAGACTCAATATTATGAAGAAACTTATTGTGATGATTACAGTGATCGTATTGTCCGTACCTATTGTTTTTGGTAATGGCGAAGCGTCAGCAGCAGAAAAGTTCTCATCCAAAGCACCTGAAAGTTTAATGAAAAGTTTGCAAATCGACTCTTTTAAATTACACGTATTAAATAGTCTTAAAGATGAATATCCCAAAGCACATTTTGTAGATATAACACCTGTTGAATATCTTCGGTTAAAGGGACAGAAATCATCTGTCAACCCCTCTGTTGTGCCATATTCTTCTGCCCCACCATTGACTTATTTGCAAGTTTACGCGGCAATTTCAACTAACTACCCACAATATGAATATTTCAATGAAAATCAATTATCTTCCGTTCAAGACCATGGTGGAGCTGAAATGTATATTGTTACGGTAGAACTTGGTTATGGCAATCGTCCGGTAGCAAAGTTTAATGGTGGTCAATTAACAGAAACTCAAAACCAATATATTGACTTAGATGGTGACTCCATCATTGATGGTTGGTTTAGATGGTGGGATGCTAGCGGAAGCGAAAGTGGAACATTTACTTACCAAAATACTTCAACAAATTACCCTTGGAATACAATGTATGATAGTATAAACATTAAATAAAGTTAGTACGGAAGGCGGTAAACTATGAATGTCACATCTATCTGTCCGCAACAAAAATATTGGATTTCGAATGCTGCTTATAAGAAAACGGCATTGATTGAGAAGCCATCCTCTGCAAATGTTGAATCCGTTGCTAATGCAAAAGATCAAAAAGTCTCTGAAAGTAATTCTTCAACGATCTGGGAAGAACTTTCAAAAAAATATAATGTTCGGAAAGCCACTTTTGATGATATAAAGGCTATATCACGGGCATTATATGATGCAGGGGAAATTTCTTTAAGGGATCTTTCTACTTTGACTTTTGATTTTGCAAGAGCGACAAATGATTTAAAACTTCATGCGCCGGTACCAATCCCTGATCGTTTTGATATGTATGAAACAAAAGCAAACAGCAGGGAAGAAAGAGATTGGATTTTAGAGTTCGAAGCAAGAGCACAAAAAGATTTAAAGTATGGGATCATGAAAAGTTATCACAGTAAAATGAAGTGTATTGAAATTTTGCAACGCCTCGATAATATAAAAAATATTTAATCATGGCTGTTAGAGAAAAGGCCCATACCGAATAGCTATTTAGTGATTTGTCCTTCTGCGAGTGACGTGGAAGGATTTTATTTTTGCTTTTAGCAAGGGAATAAAAAAGAATAAAAGGATGATTACTGATAAAAAATTGACAAGGAATGGATGGAAATGGAGCAAATCAGCCGTGACGATTCGGAGCGATTACGTAAACTAACCAGAGGGCGTAATGCTATTGAAATCGATTTTGGTGGCGGTTTTATTATTGGGGATGATGCGAATGGAAGGGAAATTGTAATGATGTATCAAACATCAGCGATCCATTCATGATGGAATAAAAAGGGGAAATGGCGAATGGCTGCCATTTCCCAAGTTCTTTTTTAGGGAGAAGATTTGTTAATGCGAATTATTTTTTCCGCAACTTGGCGATTTCATCGGCAACAAATTGGACGTTTGTGCCGACGATGACTTGAATGCTTGTGGGTCCTACTTCTTTAATTCCGGGAACGCCGGTCGCTTTAATCTTTTGTTGATCGACAGCTTTCATATCCTTCACTTCAACACGCAAACGGGTGATGCAGTTATCGACGGACACGACGTTTTCATCGCCACCAAGCCCTTCGTAAATTTGCGCAGCCATGTCGGCAAATTTCTCTTTGCCTGGGGCGGTGACGATATCCTCAGCTTCATCGTCGTCTTCCCGTCCAGGTGTTTTCAAGTTGAATTTGACAATGAGGTAACGGAACAGGAAGTAATAGATGACGGCAAAGACGAGTCCTTGAACGAGTAACATATATGGCTTATTAGCGAGTGGCAAGCGGGAACTTAAGACAAAGTCGATGAGCCCAGCGCTAAAGCCAAAGCCTGCCGTCCAGTGGAAGGCGGCAGCGATAAACAAGGAAACACCGGTTAAAAGCGCATGCACGACATAAAGAGCAGGTGCAAGGAACATGAAGGCAAATTCGATCGGTTCGGTCACACCGGTGAAAAATGATGCGAAGGCGGCCGCAAATAATAAAGCGGCGGCGACTTTCTTTTTATTCGATTTGGCTGTATGATACATAGCCAAAGCGGCGGCAGGGAGACCGAACATCATGATCGGGAAGAACCCGGCTTGATACATGCCGGTGACACCTTTTACGCCTTTACCAGACCAGAAATTACCGATATCGTTAATTCCCGCGACATCAAACCAGAATACCGAGTTTAAGGCGTGGTGCAATCCGGTTGGGATTAACAGTCTGTTAAAGAACCCGTAAATACCTGCGCCAAGGGCACCGAGTTTAGCAATACCTTCACCGAAGGAGACAAGGGCTCCGTAAACCGGCGGCCAAATGAAGAAAAATACGACGGAAACAACGATCATTGTAGCAGCCGTCATAATCGGCACGAGTCGTTTTCCACTAAAGAAAGCTAAGGCGTCGGGCAGTTTGACTTGATGGAATCGGTTGTAGTTAATGGATGCGATAATACCGGATATGATACCGACGAAAGCGTTGCCAATTTTTCCAAAGGCCGGGTCGACATCTTTCGCATCAACACCTTGCAATAAGGCTACGGTTCCTGTGGATAATAGAGTCGTGATCACAAGGTAGGCGACCAAACCGCTTAAGGCCGCAGAACCATCCCGTTCTTTCGCCAGTCCAAGGGCGACACCGACGGCAAACAAAATCGGTATGTTGTCAATAATCGATCCCCCAGCTTTAATGAAAAAGGCAGCAACGGCACTGCCTTGACCCCAACCTGACGGGTCAATCCAGTAACCGATCCCCATCAAAATGGCTGCAGCCGGTAATACTGCTACCGGCAACATTAACGACCGGCCAAGTTTTTGCACATACTTACTGACCATTAATTTTTTACCCCCATTCGTTTTTTGACCCTTTTTTAACAATACCGAGACAAATAATAAGTATAATGGCAACATCGACAGAAACTTTTGGCTATGACCGAATTTGCCTCCATTACCCCCTTTTAATCATCACCCCCTTTAAGCTTGGTGTTCATGATACGCTACCGGTTTTAAAGGTAGACCAGTTTCCCAACTTCATTTTATTTTTTTCGCAAGCGCTCAATATGCAGCGTGATGTAGGCCAATTCTTGTTCTGAAAGACGAATCTCGTATTCCTTTGCCGCTTTTTTGGCTACTTCTTTGGCGCATTGATAGGAAAAGGGTAACTTTTTTTGAATCATGTGGATCATCTCGTTATCAAGCGTTCGAATGTCTTCATCGGCTCTTATTAAGGCATAGCGGAGATGGGTAATCAACCGATGATAGGCCAAATCCTCTTCCTTCACTTCAATGGGAATGAGGCTTTTGATCGTTTCCACCATATCTTTAATGATGGTCGTAAGCCTAATCGTCTCTTGCAAATCATTGCTTTTCGGCTTTGTCGTATGGAGATGAAGGGCGATGAAGGCCGCTTCATCCTCTGCCATTTCGACGTTCAGCTTTTGTTTGATAAACTCAACAGCCCAAAGACCGATGTCAAATTCTTCCTTATATAAAATTTTAATCTCATTTAACAATTTGTTTCGTAAATGGATGCCATCCTTTACCCTTTCGATGGCAAAGGATATATGGTCGGTGAGAATGATGTGTATATGTTCATTTAATTTCGTGCCCATCTGTTTTTCCGCATAGGAAATGATTTGTTCCGATATGAGGAAATGCTCATCAGGTATACGGGTGAGTAATTGTTGTAGCTTTTCGTTTTCTTCCATGACGAATAGTTTTTCAATTTTTTGTGGGTTGACAATGTCGTTTTTCCGCTTGTTAAAAGCGATGCCAGCCCCGATGGCGACTTTTTCCTCCTCGCCATCTCTCACAATAACAGCGTTATTGTTTAAGATTTTCACGATTTTCATTGATACTCACCCTTTAAAAATTTAAGACGACACCGTAAAAATGACCGTTTCTTTCGCCACGGCAATTTTGTGATCAGTAAATGTATATTCTCTGTTTCCTTCAGCATCATTCGTGATGATAATGGGCGTAATGGCAGATTTTGCATGGGTGCGAATATGGTCCAATTGGAATTCAACCAGTTTTTGCCCCGCAGATACTTTATCTCCCACCTTAACCATCGGCTTAAACCCTTCTCCATTTAATGAGACTGTGTCCAATCCGATATGGATGAGAATTTCTGTATTATCTTTTGCTCGTAGTCCGATGGCGTGTTTCGTCTGGGGAATTAAAATAACCTCCCCGTCGACCGGGGAATAGATATTTCCATCCGTTGGGTCGATGGCGACGCCATTCCCCAATAATTTATCGCTGAATACCGGATCCGGGATCGCTTCGATGGGTAAAAGATCACCGTTCACCGGTGCAATGATTGATAGATTACGTTGTTTTTTAAAAAGATTTTTTAACATATCCTGTTGCTTCCTTTCTTTTTGTACTAGTAGGTCAGTATACCATATATTTGGCTCGTTTTAGGGAAACAAAGGCTCAGAAGGAAAAAGTTTACCAAAGCCAAATTTTCATAAACCTTGTAATAGTAAAATGGATGGACATCTAATAAAAAAGGCATGGTGGTCTAAAGGGAAAATACTCCCTATGATTTACCACCATGCCTGATCGAATCAGTCACATGTTATGCGATATACAATCTTTGGAGTTATCATAACATGATTTTGTGAGTTGTGCAACAAGAAAGTGAAAGCGTTTACAGAAAAATTGCGGGTCTTTTTTACTGATAAGAAATTCTTACAAATGCAGCCAGGACAAGCGCAGAATGGGTTTGGGCGATTAGGAAAGCCGTGATTTGCCAAGCGACGGGAGCGGTCATGCTAAAAAAGTTTTAAGTTACTAAGTGTTGAAAAAAAGGAATATAATAATAAGTAGTAGAAAAAGGAGGGGCAGTAGATGAGTCGTTTTGATATGCTCAATTATATTGACGGTCAATGGGTGGGCCATGACCTCGAAAAAATTAAGGTGACGAATCCGGCAACGGGAGAGCTAATCGGTACGGTGCCGAATGGTGGAGAAGCGGAAACACAACTTGCGATCGATGCCGCCCACCGCGCTCTAGGAGATTGGTCCAAAAGAACGGCCTCGGACCGCGCGGATTTGCTCCGCACCTTTTTCAACTTGATCATGGAACATAAGCAGGAACTCGCAGAACTGATGACGCTTGAGAATGGAAAGCCGCTGAAAGAATCCCTAGGTGAAGTGGACTATGCTGCCAGCTTCATCGAATGGTTTGCCGAGGAAGGAAAACGAGTGTATGGACGCACCATCCCGGGGAAACGGGAAAACCATCGCATTAAGGTCATCAAGCAACCGGTAGGCGTGGTTGCTGCCATCACGCCTTGGAACTTCCCAGCGGCGATGATTACCCGTAAATTGGCACCGGCTTTGGCGGCAGGCTGTACGTTCATCGTCAAACCGCCCGAACAAACACCGCTGACCGCTTTAAAACTGGCCGAATTGGCAGAACAGGCGGGTATCCCAAAAGGGGTTTTCAATGTGGTATGTGCGGACCCTGAGTCATTCTCCAATAAAATTTTCTCGGATATGCGCGTGCGGAAAATTACGTTCACCGGTTCAACGGAAGTCGGTCGTCTTCTCATGAAGAAGGCTTCAGAAAACATTATGAGATTATCGCTTGAGCTCGGTGGACATGCCCCCGTCATTGTGTGTGATGATGCCGACCTTGACCAAGCCGTCGAAATGATTATGGCAAGCAAATTCCGCAACAGCGGTCAAACGTGTATTTGCGCAAACCGCGTCTATGTTCAGTCGGGCGTTTACGATGCTTTTATCGAAAAGCTATCGGGTGAAGTGAAGAAGCTAAAATGGGGCAACGGGATGGAAGAAGGCGTTGATATCGGTCCGCTGATTGATAAAGATGGCTATCAAAAAGTGGAAAGCCAAGTGAAAGATGCCTTGGAAAAAGGCGCAAAGTGCTTAGTCGGCGGAAGCGGTCGGGCAGATCTGGAAAAGGATACGTACTTTTTCGAACCGACATTACTTGTGGATATGAATGAATCGATGGACATGATGCATATTGAAACTTTCGGGCCGGTCTTACCGATTCAAAAATTTGAAAGCGATGAGGAAGCGATTCGCTTGGCAAACGACACGCCTTTTGGTTTAGCGGCATACTTCTTTACGCAAAACGTCTCCCGCGGCATCAAAATTTCCGAGGCGCTTGAATACGGTATAATCGGATGGAATGATGGCGTGCCGTCTTGCGCTCAAGCTCCGTTCGGTGGGATGAAACAAAGCGGTCTTGGCCGTGAAGGCGGGACGGAAGGCATCGAAGAATACTTAGAAACCAAATATATTTCGCTCAGCATCTAAAAGTCAAAAAACCACCACAGCATTTAACGCAGAAGAAACAACGTTTAATAGTTAAAGGGTATACGCGATTCATAAAAAAAGCGGCCACATTGGCCGCTTTTATATTTTTAGCAACTGCCTCAGCTTTTCGCTAAGTTCTGCCAAGGGACTAATCCTATCGAAATTATTGAGCACGCCCTTTATAAGGAAATTTTGCCGTTCTTCCTTCATCGCCTCGTTGCGAATAAATTCGATGGAATCCTGAAGTTCGCGTTTTGTCTCATCGGGTAAATCAAGCTCTGCAATGCGTTCACGCATTTTTGCCAGTATAGTCTGAAAATCAGAGCCGTAAGTTGCTGGGTTCACATATTTCGCATGAGCCCTATCAAATGCATCAGCTGGTATAAGGGGTTCGGCATTGTGCTGCATCATATCTTTAAGGATGAGGTCGACACGATGAACGATGGTTTGCGCCAATCGGTCAACATTGATGAGCGATTCATCTAACATGAGAATCTTTAAATAGCCGCTGATTAAGGCTTCCAACATGAACACACCATCCGGAAGATATTGTTTCACTTTATCTCCATAAATTTCGAGTAAAATGGTGCGCAACCATTGAAACATGTCGAATTGAATGTTGACAATCAATTGATGCAAATCTTTTCTCACCGTCAACAATTGTTCGCGGTGAATCATTTTAAAAAAGCCCTTATAATTTTTTCGTTCTTGGATAAACATATCGATTTGTTTAATAAACTTTTCTTTGGGCGGTAAATCAATGGGAGGAAGGATCATGAGTGACTTCATTCGTTCGTGAAAATATTTAAAGATGGAAAACAAAAGGTCGTCTTTAGATGAAAAATAAGTATAAATCGTTCCTTTAGAGACATTGCTTTCATCAGCAATTTCCTGCATGGAAGTGGCATGAACACCTTTTTCGGAAAATAAATGCATGGCTACATGGATGATGGTTGTTCGTTTATCGCTCATCTTTATCACCTTTATTCCTTGACTGACTGACCGGTTAGCATCCCATCGATAATCATCAGGACATCAGATTTAATAATTTTATATTGCAATGCGTATGGAATTCGTTTATATTATAGTTTGTTATGACCGGTCAGTCAATTGTGACCATCACATGAAGGACATCCTAGACTGATGCGGTTGGTGGACATATTTACGCACTCTTATTGAAAATACTGCTTGATGAAGCTTTAAAGGAGAGATTTTATATGGATGAAGGTAAGGGGAGAGCGCTACAAACGACAAACCAGATAACTGGTAAAAAGAAATGGTGGGCTTTGGCAACGGTCATGGTGACGATGTTTTTCTCATCCATGAACCAAACGTCCGTATCAACAGCGATTCCAACCATTATGAGCGATTTGCATGGATTTAGTTTATATGCTTGGATCTTTAGCGCTTATATGATGACGTCCGCCATTACGATTCCCATTTACGGAAAACTTTCGGACGTGTATGGGCGGCGCCCATTTTATTTATTTGGACTCATTATGTTTTCGCTCGGTGCCATTATCTCAGGGTTAGCCAATAGCATGATGATGTTGATTATTGCTCGGGCCGTTCAAGGCGTTGGGGCCGGAGCCATGATGAGCATGCCGCGGGCGACGATTGGTGATATTTTTACACCAAAAGAGCGCGGCCGCTGGATGGGTGTCATTGGCGCGGTCTTTGGGCTCTCGAGTATTTTAGGCCCAGCCATCGGTGGGTGGATTACCGATTCCTCGCTTGGCTGGCGCTGGGTGTTCTTCGTGAACTTGCCATTTGCGGTGCTCGCGATCATCGGTGTGTACCTGTTCTTGCCGAAAGTTCGCACAAATCACGAAGCGAAACTGGACTTGGTCGGTTCCATTCTGCTTGTCATCGGGTTAATTCCGATTTTGCTTGGGTTTACTTGGGCAGGCGACAAATACGATTGGTCAAGTGTTCAGGAGTTATCATTGTTTGGTTTCGGGATCCTTTTTCTCATCTTCTTTTTCTTTTACGAGAAAAGAGCGAAATCGCCGATTATCGAACCGTCACTCTTTAAAAACCGTATTTTTACGACTTCGCTGATTTTAGGCACATTCGTCAGCATGGCGATGTTTGGTGCCATTATGTTTTTACCGTTGTTTATCCAAGGGGTTGTCGGCCTTAATGCGGCAAGCAGCGGCATGGTCATGTCACCGATGATGATCAGCTTTATTGTCGGTTCGATCATCGTTGGACAAATCATGACGAAGACGGGGAAATATAAAAGATTATCGCATATCTCGGCGATTTTCATGATGGTCGGTCTGTATCTATTTATGCAAATGGATGTCCATACGAAGTACCCAACGGTCATTTTAAACATGGTGATTCTAGGTTTGGGAATCGGCTCCCTCATGCCATTACTCAATGTCGCCGTGCAAAATGCTTTCCCATATAAAATTATGGGAACGGTCAATGCGACCCAACAATTTGTCGGCTCCCTTGGCGGCGTTATCGCCTCGCCGATCTTTGGCTCGATGCTCAATCACGGATTCCAAGAAAAAATTCAGGAGTCTCTGCCGGCTGAGCTCAAGCAAATGATGGGGTCAAAATTAAAAGACGTCAATCCGCAAGCGTTCTTAACTAAGGAAGCACAAAATGCGTTGGCGGCTGGATTTAAGAAATTCGGTGAAGCGGGAATGCAGCTTTATCACGAATTTTTGCATGCCATTAAGGTATCTTTAACCTCTGGCATTCATCAATTATTTGTTCTCGGCTTCGTTTTTGCCATTCTAACTTTTATCGGCACTTTCTTCCTGCCGGAATCGAAGCTCAAAGGTGAAGATTACTTTAAAGAAGCTTTAGAAGAATCCGAACAGAAATAAAGGACCGGTTATACAGATCGATCTTCTGACGGATGGATGTAAAAACGAGACATCACAATAAAAAGGTAAGAGATTTCCTTCGGAGAATGAACCGATGGAAATCTCTTTTTTATACTGGCAAGAACTTATATTTTTTGCGAAATTTCTTTTTCAATGATTCGATGACAACCATTTATACATGAGAATGTCGTCGATTTCATGACCTTCGATGATGAATTCTTTCACAAGCCGGCCTTGTTCGACAAAGCCGAGGGATCGATAAAATTTGATGGCTGACGTATTTGTGGCCATCACCCTTAAAGCTAATTTTTTGCCGCCAAGTGCAAGCACTTCCCGGCTTGCCGCTTCGATCAGCCGACGGCCGACGCCGTGTCCTTGTGCGTCAGGGTGGACGCCGATGTTAAATTCAAAAACATGGCGGTTAGCCTTTAATGGTGTGGGCCGATAAAACTCGATGTAACCGACGATTTTTCCGTCCATGACAGCCACCAATTGATTCCGGCCTTTCCGATGTTCCACGTATTCCTCAACGGAATCCCAATGGATCGGATCCGGCGCATTTGTCTCATTCCATATTAAATTATCCAGTTCTACAAGATCTCTAGCATCTTCTTTTTGCATCCAACGAATGGTTACTGTAGACATTTTTCTCTCCCATTCATTAAGATGGGCCGTTCGCCGTTTTTCTTGTTATTTAGCCACAGGGGCGCTAAGGACGTCTTGGATTTGCGCGATGGCCCAATCCAAATCTTCTTTTTTAATAATCAGCGGCGGAGCGAAGCGGATGACGTTTTCATGCGTTTCTTTACATAATAAGCCTTTTTCCTTGAGCGCTTCGCAGTATGGACGTGCTGGTTCATGCAATTCAACGCCGATGAAAAGTCCTTTTCCGCGGATTTCTTTAATGGCTGGATTTTTGATTTCTCTTAGTTTTTCAAGGAAATATTGACCGAGTTCTAATGAGCGATCCGCTAATTTTTCTTCCTCGATGACCTCAAGCGCAGCGATGGACACAGCGCAAGCGAGGGGGTTCCCGCCAAAGGTAGAGCCGTGGGATCCGGGTTCAAAAACGCCAAGAATGTCTTTGTTGGCCGCTACGCAGGAAATCGGCATCACGCCGCCGCCAAGCGCTTTCCCTAAAATATAGACATCCGGGGTCACATCTTCCCAGTCACAAGCAAAAAGTTTTCCCGTACGTCCGAGGCCGGTTTGAATTTCATCGGCCATAAAGAGCACGTTTTCTTTTTGGCAAAGCTCATACGCTTCACGCAGGTAACCTTCTCTTGGAATAATAATGCCGCCTTCGCCTTGGATTGGCTCGACGAGAAAAGCCGCTGTGTTGGGGGTAATGGCTGCCTTCAAAGCATCGATGTCGCCGTATGGAACGAGCTTAATGCCTGGGAGCATCGGTCCAAACCCGCGTTTATATTCGGGATCCGATGAAAGGGTAACCGCTGTCATTGTTCGACCATGAAAATTACCGACACAGGCAATGATTTCGGCTTGGTCGTTCGGAATGCCTTTGACATCATAACCCCAGCGCCGTGCGGCTTTAATCGCGGTTTCCACGGCTTCAGCACCGGTATTCATCGGTAAAACGAGATCTTTTTTCGTTAAATGAGCCACTTTTTCATACCAAGGGCCAAGTTGATCATTATGAAACGCCCGCGATGTCAGCGTGACTCGGTCGGCTTGTTTTTTCAAGGCTTCGATAATCTTCGGATGGCGATGGCCTTGGTTGACGGCCGAATACGCCGAAAGCATATCCATATAACGGTTTCCTTCAGGATCTTCCACCCAAACGCCTTCCGCATAGGATACGACAACGGGAAGCGGGTGATAGTTTCTGGCACCGTATTTTTCCGTTTGCTGAATAATCTTTTCCGACTGATTCATTTGAACACCCCTTTGCAAAATGCCTTCTATTTTATAATATATCAAATTCTTAAAAAGTACTATGGTTCCGCTTTCATGCTTTACACGTGGTGTTTCTTTTCCTATGATACAATAGAAGACATTTTGTCGATAAGGGAGGAAAGTGTATGTGGTTGCACGCACACGTTGGCTTTTGGACCTTAGCGTTCATCCTTTTTATTGCTAGCTATTTTTTTCAAAGAGCGGGTCAGTCGACGGTTCAAAAAGTATTGCACATGATTTTAAGGCTTGATTTTATTTTGGTGATCATCACGGGGATTCGCTTAGTGTCGTTTTATTACATAGGTCATCAATATGTTTGGGCGACCGTTAAAGGGTTATTCGGCTTGTTGTTAATTGTGATGATGGAGTTGATTTTAACAAGAGGCAACAAGAATAAAGGAACAGGAGTCCTTTGGACCATCCTTTTGATCGCGATTGTCATCGTCTTTTACATAGGGTATTTTGTACTCGGATGATCACGGGTTAAATGAGACTGCCATCGGGCGGTCTTTTCCTTTGCAAAAAATTTTACTACAGCTGTCAACTTTTTGGGATAAATGTCGATATATACTATAGAAATATGTAAAAAAAGCTTTTTTAACGGCCATCATCACCTAGAGCTTTGGAGGATAAATCGATGCCAATATTCCAGCATCATTATATAGATGATCTCACCTTCAAACGATTTTTACAAACCCATCAATTGGAGGGGACCGAGCTCCTAATTGTACAACTCATTGCTGGAGAAAAAGCAAAAGCAAACCTGACAGATTTAAAAAAGTTGATAAAAACGACATTGCCGGGAGCACTGCTTTCGGAAGTCATCGTCGATCAAGGGTTCCTTGGCCAAAAATGGAATCCGAAAGACCTTTGGATTGTGATTTCCCAATATGAGAATGAAAAGGAACGCATTGCGCCATTTAAATATGTCAATGCCTCCTACCAGGCCTTATTTCGTGAAAGCCCAAACCTCATCTACATTATGGATAAAGGCGGCCGGATTAGCACGTGCAATCCCGCTGTTTCTTCCCAGCTCGGCTATTCTGAAAGCGATGTGATCGGTAAACCCGGTATACATTTCGTGAAAAATACTGACCGGATGAGTGCCAGACGCCATTTTCTCTGGGCATTAAATGGGGAAACGCGGACATTTTTAATCGAGATCCGTGACCGTAACGGCCGTTACATCCCCTATCAGATCACGAATATTCCGATCGTTGTGGACGGTGAGGTCATTGGCATACAAAGCATCGGCGTCAATCAAGCTGCCCAGAAAGAAGCAAAGACAACGATCGAACGGCTCGCCTATTATGATCCCTTAACCGGGCTCGGTAATCGGCATCTGTTTGAAAAATCGTTAAAAAATTTAACAGAACATGCTCAAAAGCATGGGGAACGATTGGCCGTTATTTTTTTAGATATCGATCGATTTAAAAATATTAATGATACGGAAGGGCATTACGTTGGCGATCACATCTTAAAACGCGTCGTCCAGCGCATTCAAGGTCAATTATATGGAAAACAAATGCTGTATCGCTTTGAAGGCGATAAATTTTCTATTCTTATACCGCAGATCAAATCAAAACGCACCATCAATGCACTGATTGACCGGATTCGAGAAGCGTTCCGTGAACCGATCATTTATAAAGAAAAAGAATATTTTCTTTCTGTTAGTATGGGGGTCAGTCTTTTTCCGAACAACGGAACGAATGACGAAACACTCATGAAAAACGCCGACATCGCGCTATATGTAGCAAAACTAGGCGGGGATAATTCCGTTGTATATTATCAACAAGAAATGAACGCATCATTTTATAACCGCATCGAATTTGAAGCATACTTACGCAAGGCATTAGGTAAGAACGAATTTGAACTGTATTACCAACCGCAGATTTGTTTAAAGACGGAGTCCATCATCGGTTGTGAAGCTCTCATTCGTTGGAACCATCCAAAAATGGGGATCATCTCACCCGCTCAATTTATACCGCTTGCCGAAGAAATCGGACTCATTGAAGACATCGGCTTTTGGGTATTGCGCAAGGCGTGCCAACAAATTAAAGCATGGCAGCGGAAAGGTTTTTCGCCTTTTCCGGTCTCCGTCAATGTTTCCGTGAGGCAATTTTTAAAGAAAAATTTTGTTAATCAAGTTAAAAAGATTATTGACAGCGAAGGCATTGACCCGAAGTACATCCATTTGGAAATTACCGAAAGCACGACCCTTAGGGATATACAATACAGTATTGAGCTCGTTCATGAATTAAAACAAATCGGTGTTTGTGTCTCCCTTGACGATTTTGGTACCGGCTATTCGGCTTTAAATTATTTAAAGGATTTTTCCATCGATATATTAAAAATCGACCGTTCGTTTATTAACAATTTAAGTCCCGATAGTCAGGACGGTGCCATTGTCAAAGCGATTATCATGATGAGTCAAGGCTTGTCGCTCAGAACCGTGGCTGAAGGCGTGGAGACGAAACAACAACTGAATTTGTTGAAGGAGTACGGCTGCCACGCTGTGCAAGGTTATTACTATAGCAAGCCGCTTCCGAGTCGAGAGTTTGAAAACTACATTAAAAAAATGGCAAACCCAGCATAGGGTTTGCTTTTTTATTCTGGTAAGAACGTCAAACATCTACCATGAAGGTCTAGGTCAACTAATGCTCTATTTTTACCCAAATGAAACCTCCAACTTTTGTTTTGATAAAGCATCCACCTTTACTTTGCCGCAAGTTTTGTCTGCCAACGATGGCGCAGGAGCCAATGATGAAGAAGGTATTCCATGATGGTGATAACTCCTGTGATGAGGAGGGCTCCGACCGTCGTCATGTAAGCATCGACATAGAGCTTCGAACCGAAAAAGACAACACACATCGTCAGAATAAAATCCATAATCGTCGTTACCCATAAGGTTCCACTGGTTAGCATCAGCCATTCCACCGCGAAGTTGACGATTCCGACAAACAGCCCGATGATCAAGGCTTGAGAAACGGTGCCGTAATTGATCAAGTTCGGCGTAAACAAATCACATAAAACAATAATGATGGGGGAAAGCACCAATTTTAAAATCAAATTAATGATCATACCATCACGCCTTTCGAAAGATTTGCTTTAAAGGCATCTAAAACCTTTTGGAAAGGTTGCTTCTTTTTAGCTTCGAAAAATGATTGGAATGGACAACCTTTGGTCTCTAAGCGCTGTTTTATGGATGGAAGCGGGAATTGTTCGGGTCGCAATGCTGGGGTCACTTCCTCCCAATAAAGGGGACAGGCGACGAGCGCATCATCATTACCTCGGACAGAGTAGGGGGCGATGATTGTTTTTCCTTCCCCAAATTGCACGGCATCAACATAAAGCCGACCTTGACGATGTTTCTTCAATCGCTCCGTTGTGAATAACCTAGGGTTCGTTTCCGTGAGATAATCCGCAATGAACTGGGTAAACCGCCGGGTATCTTCAAAGGTAAAGGTCTGGTCAGGAAGCGGGATATAGATTTGCAACCCTTTATTTCCAGACGTTTTCACAAAGGAGATTAATTGCAAACGATCCAAAACGTTTTTTATGATCAGCGCCGCTTCAATAGCCAGCTCAAAGGCATCACGTGAAGGCGGGTCTAGATCCAAAACAATTTCTGAGGGAAAGTCACTATCAACCGTTTGAAACGGCGTATGAATTTCAAACGCCAATTGATTAGCCAGCCACATTAACGTCGCGAGCCCGTCGCCGACAATGTAGCGGATGTCACCGATGATTGCGGTTTTAATAAAGGCTGGTGCGTAATCAGGACAATTTTTTTGAAAAAATTTTTCTTTTCCTGCCCCATGCGGATAACGGAGCAGGGTGAGGGCGCGGCGACGCAAAAAGGGCAATTGTACGTCACTGATCGTGGCAACGTATTGGAGATAATCCGCTTTTGTAATATGGTGTTTGGGCCATAAAGGTTTGGACAAACTAGTTAAATGGATGGTTTCGCCTTCAATTTTTATTGTTTCTTCATCCCGTCCGGTTGGCATCCGCTTCCCTCCCGTCGAACTTGTTTATAATGTGGCACGGAACAGAGGCGTTTATGCGCTGAAGAAGGTTCAGGTTTTCTTGAGATGATAAGGATTTTAATATAAGGGTAACGAAGTACCTTCGCCCCCAAGAGGCTTGCGCTGGCTTTTTATTTATCAGGCTAAAGGGTAAATAAAGCTCTGACTTCGCACAAGATTCTTTAGCAATGCCAAGTTATCTTTAGTCGAGGTGCGTTTTCTTTAAAATAGGAATTAGGTGATATCATGATCTTTCAACCCATCACGCCTTTTGAACCGATTTTAACGGAAGATATCCCTAAAGGTGAAAACTGGATTGGCCAAATTAAATGGGATGGCGTCAGGATTTTAACATATTTTGACGGTCAAGAAGTCAAATTATATAACCGTAAAAAAAACGAACGGACGCTCCACTATCCGGAGCTTCAGGATCTTTGCGCCTATTGCCGGGCTGATTCGGTGATTTTAGATGGGGAAATGATTGCATTGGGGAATGACGGTAAACCGTCGTTCCATGAAATCATGCGCCGAGACGGTCTCAGGCGGCTCGACCGGCTCAACCAGGTCAGAAACAATGTGAACGTCACGTATATGGTTTTTGATTGTCTTTTTTATAACAACGAGTGGAAGCATAAATGGGCTTTAAAAGATCGGCTAGAGTTATTGCAACACATTATCCTTCCCAATGAATCCGTGCAATTGGTCACGTCTGTTCCGAGTCAGAACATCCATCATTTATACGAAGTCATAAGACAAGAAAATATGGAAGGCATTGTTATAAAAGACCTTAACAGCACATATGCCATCGGTGAGAAAAGCGATCGCTGGCAAAAGAAAAAGAATTATAAAGATCTCATTGCCGTTGTCGGTGGTGTCACGTATCGCGGCGATGTCGTAAATGCGCTTTTACTGGGGTTGTATGATAAGTTAGGCCAATTGTGGTACATTGGCCATGCGGGAACGGGTAAGTTGAAAGCTTCCGATTGGCGGCTATTGACCGAAGCCATCAAGCCGCTCATCACCGAAAAGCGCCCTTTTATCAATCAACCGGAACGCTTGAAAACGGCGGTTTGGTTAACCCCCAAATTAACGGTGAAAATCCAGTACATCGAGTGGACGAAGGGGCATTCCCTTAGACAACCCGTCATCCAGGCGTTTGTCAACGTTCCGCCGGAAGAATGCGTTTTCGATTAAACTTTAATGCGCAGGCGTCGGCGCTTTCTTTTTTGTATGGGGGGCGTTCAGCATAAGGGTAACAATGGCCCTGCCTTTGCCCATAAGGCCTGACAGAGCCATGTTTCTTCAACCATGAGTTATGGTGGATCCTTTGTGGGGGTTACAAGTTGAGATCACTGCTAAGGGTTGGCCTTCGTCAAGAAAATTCAGCGGCCCTGCCGTTTAGCTGAACAGCGCTTGGCCAATATATTCGCCTTTTTTTATGCCGCGTGGGATGGCATAGAGGCCAGAGCCGATATGTTTTGTATATTCATTAAGCGCGTCATTTTTACTTAATAATGCGAGCATGGGCACGAAGGAGGCTTGCGGGTTTTTCTGAAAGCTTATAAATTGCAAGCCAGCCTTGATATTGCCGGTTTTCGGATCAATGCCATCCGAATAATTATAGCCCCGACGGAAAATTTCCTGCCCCGTGCTTTTGGCTAAGGCGACATGACTATCTTTTGGAAGCTTGGTTACGTCAACAGGGTCATGTTCATGCCCTTTTCCATATGGAGCGCCGGATAGTTTACGACGGCCAAAGGTATCTTCCTGCTCTTTGAGGGAAGATAAATCCCAGATTTCCAGAAACATGCGGATGTTCCGATAAGCGAGATATGTTCCGCCTTTCATCCAGTCGGGTTCACCTTGCCCACACCAAATGACTTGGTTTTGTTTTTTTACATCGTTGATGGAGAGGTTAGCCGTTCCATCTTTAAAACCGAATAGATTCCGAGGAGTTTCGCCTCTTTTCCCATTTAAAAAACCGGCATTGAGCCATTTGATGGTAGCTGTTCCGACAGCTGCCTTTATCAAATTGCGAACCGCATGAAAGGCTACCAGTTGATCGTCGGCACAAACTTGGACGATGATGTCACCATCAGAAAGAGATGGATCGATGGCATCCCGCGGCATGGTCGGGATCGGTTTTAAATGCAGCGGTTTTCTGTGGGACAACCCAAAACGGTCCTTGCCATCTTTATTAAACAGCGATGAACCAAATCCGAAAGTAATGGTAAGGCGGGAGGCCCCAAGGCCTAGGGCCTCACCGGTATCCTTTGGTGGCAGCCAATCGTTTTGGGTGGCGTCTAAGTTGCGGCCTTGGGTAAATCTTTCGCTGAGTTTTGTCCAAGTTTTTAAAAGATGGATGAGTTCCCTTCGATCATTTGTCGTGATATCAAAACTTGCAAGATATAAATATGTTTGTTGTGGTGTGACAATACCAGCCTGGTGTTTGCCGTAAAATGGAATGACGGTTTTTTCTTGCTTATTAGATGAGGTGGGTTTCGCCGAAAATGTATCAACAATCATCCCAACGGTACCAAGACCGCTTGCGCCAACAGCCACCCCTAAACCGGCAGCGGCGGATAGTTTTAATATTTCCCTACGCGTGTACCCCGGTTGTTTGTTCTCCATCCTTAATCACATTCCTTAAAAAATTTCCGCCGTTTGGCTCATGAGTTTAGATAATGTAGCCAATTGGTTGCTTAATTCGCGAATTTCGTCTTTATTTAAAGTCGTATAGTTGACGTATTGGTCATTTTTCTTATATTTTTGCAGTGTTTGCTTCATAAGAAGAAATTGCTCATCAAGTTTTTGGGCGAGTGATTTATTCTTGTCTTCCAGTGCAGGAATAATGGCATGATAAACCGCCTCGGACCCTTCAACATTGGCGGCAAGATCGACTAAATCGATGTGGGAGTAGTGTTCTTCTTCACCCGTAATTTTGGAAATCGCCGCTTCATTTAACAATTCCATCGAGCCAGCCACGATTTGTTGCGGTTTCAACTCAAGGTTTGCGATTTTTTCATTTAAGGCTTTAACATCTTCAAACAATTGGTCAGCCACTGGATTCATCCCTTTAAGGGAGTGATCGACCCAAAGCGCTTTTTCTAAACGGTGAAAACCGCTCCATTGTGATGGATCATCGACATCATTGATGCGGGCATCAATTTTTGGATCCAAGTCACCGAAGCTTTCAGCTATCGGTTCAATGCGTTCGTAATAAACGCGAGCGTCCACATACTTTTGCTTTGCCAAGTCAATATTTCCGGCTTTAACCGCATCCGTAAACGCCGTAGTTGCTTCAATTAATTTATCAGCTTGGGTTTTCACATAATCCTTATAATCTTTGACAGCTTGGTCGAGTAGTTTTGTCGTATTTTGTTTTGTGAGTTTAGCAGATTTTAATTCGTTTAGTGCGTCCGTTAGACCAGCAATTTGCGTTTTTACAACTGAAAGATCTGGAGCATCAACGGACGCTTGGGCAAAAATGGGTTGTTCGTATTTTTCGACTTTTGTATATAAAAGAGGGAAAGCGTCCCGAACATCGTTTTCAAAGGCGAGCCACTGATCATTCAATGTTTTCCCAAGCTGTTTGACTTGGTCAACATTTTGATCGCCGACGGCTGCTTTTAGTTCCTTAACCGTCGACAGCATTTGTTCCGTGTTGCTTTTTATCTCCGAGATTTGGTCAGTGTGTTTTGTTGTTTTCGATTCAGCATGATCATTAACATCGTTTTTTCCGTTACAGCCTGTTACGATCAATAAAGCCATTATTGCCAATAAACAACATAGCTTTTTTAAGTTAAGCATGGTGTTCTTCCTTTCGAACTTTGATTTTCAACCATCTGGACATCACGACGACAATCGCTAGCAAGATGAAGACTAATTGGGGTAAAAAACTCATCCATGAGGGGTAGATGCTGATCCAAGAGATCGACGGTAAATAATCCTGAGTGGTCGATCGGATGACGCCGGCCATTTGTAAACTATGAACCCCTGAGCCCATAAACTTAAGGCATAAATAAAAGACAATGAGACTTGAAGCCAAAAAGAATGGTTTTAGCGGCAACTTTACCCCGATTTTTAACATTGCAAAGCCGACTACAAGCAGAAAGCCAAAGCCGATGACGATGCCTAGTAGCAAATCTGCTAAGCTCATGCGTCCGGCCATGCCGATGAGGAAAATGACGGTTTCCAAGCCTTCACGGAGGATGGCTAAAAAGGCGATTGCGGAAAGCGAAAGCATTTTGCCATTTGATAAAGCCGCTTCACTTCTCGTGCGGATGAGTTGATTCCAGCGCTTAATGTCAGCATGGCGATGGAGCCAATAGCTCACATATAAAAGCATGAGGCTGGCGAAAATGCCGGAAAAGCCGTTAATCAGCAAGTTCTCTCGGCCAAATGACACATTGGAAAGGATGACGGACACAAGTATTCCGATAAGGAGGCATGTGAACATGCCTAGCGTAGCCCCACCCCACACCCAATGACGGGCGCGGTCTGCCTTTGCTTTTTTGGCAAAGCCGAGTAAAGCTCCGATAACGAGCAACGCCTCTAGTCCTTCGCGAATGGGGATGAACGCCGCGTCCCAAATGCCATAACCTGTTGTAACGAGTGGGGTAAGGTCATTGATCAGTTTATCAATGGTCGGTTGAAGCCGATCATGATCGGTCGGTGAATTGACGTAGGCTCCGAGTAAAACCAAGTTTTTTTCTGATTCGGTATACACTTTCTGCGATTGGCTGACGACGGAGCCCTCGACCGCGAGCCATTCACTCTGTAAAGCCGCGATTTTATCAGCGGCTTTTTCCCATTGATGGCGAGCAGCTAGTGTTTTAACCTGTTTTAATTGATCGATAAAACTGGAAAGCGTCGGTTCGTCTGGCTTTGACTTGGCGGTTTCGGCATCTCTAATAAGTGCTATAAGGTCGGTGAGCTCTGTTTTGGCATCGGCCATGTTTTCGTTGACCAAATCTATAGAAACCATCGCTAGTGCCTGTTCCATCTCAAGGTATTGGTCAGGGTAACGTTTCTTGATGTTTGTTTTATTTTTTTCCCACCATGTCTTATAAGAGGAAAACGTTGCCTTAGCCTCTTCAGTTTGATGTTGCTCAAGTTGCTCGATAGTTTCGGAAAGCAAATGTTCGCCTTCGGATAACAAGGCTGATTTGGCATATGTATTTAAAGGGAACAAGCACATGATCAACGCTAAAAGGCTTATGCCAATGATTTTTTTCAAAGGCCAACACCCTTTCAACATAAATAATAATGAGAATCATTATCAATATAACTGATAACAATTCTCAGTATAGAAGGGAAAAATTCAATTGTCAATGGGAAAATAGCGCTTACATGAATAATCTTATAGAAAGGTGACCATTCGCATGGATGTTCTTTCCCTTTTAAGCCTTTTTCTTTTTATTCAAAGTTAGGGGGGCTTTCTTTTTGGTGTGCGCCGCTTTGCTTGCAGAAGGACGTTCATTTCGGCCGGCTCCAGCGATGCTTGCTTCCAGTGCGCTTAACAAGTCAACAACATTGCGCTTTTGTACGGCCTGTTTCGGCTTTTTCACTTCTTGGCCAGCGATTTTTGCTTGTAAGAAGTCCTCCAAAGCAGACCGGTAGTCATCCGTATATTTTTTCGGATCGAAAGCGGTGGCGAGCTGTTCGATTAATTGTTTGGCTGTGTCCAGTTCGCGCTCATTCACGGGCAAATCGCTGTCTATACCGGGAACTTGGTCGACCGAACGGATTTCGTCCGGATAAAATAATGTCTCAAGCAGTAACCCTTTCTCATATACCCGAACCGCGGCAAGGTGGGTTTTGGAATGAAGCGTCAGACGGGCAAGACCAATTTTATGGGTTTCTTCCATCGCTTTTCGCAACAGTGTATAGGCTTTTTCGCCGTTTTCTGCTGGACCGACAAAATAAGATTTATTGAAATATATGGGGTCAATCTCGCTAAGATCAATAAAATCAAGAATTTCCACGGTTTTCGCCGCATCGCCTTTCAGTTCGTTGAGATCCTCATCGGTGACCGTGACAAATTCACCTGGGGCAAATTCATACGCTTTGACGAGTTCATCACTCTCCAAAGCTTTATCACAAACCGGGCAGTATTTTTGGTAGCGTATGGGGGTATGACATGCTTCGTGTAATGTCCTGAAACGAATGTCTTTCGATTCCGTAGCCGCATAAAGTTTTATGGGGATATGAACTAATCCGAAGCCTATAGAGCCTTTCCACATCGTATGCATGATTAGACCTCCTTTTTCCTTCATTCTAACCAAAGGGACTTAGAAACTTTTTTAGACTAAGCCTCCGTCTTCTCATACGCCATGTTTTCCTTATTTTGACCACCACTGAAAAAACTTACCCTCAAAAATTTTGCATATTTTAACAAATAATGGACGTGCCATCGGTAAAAAAATGCTTTTGTTTTTTTTAAAAATCGACTTTTTCCCCTGTGTAATGGCATCAAAAAAGCCAATTTAGCGGAAGGAACAGCCAACTAGCGTTCATTAGAATAAAATTACCCGGGAAATTGATAGAAAGCGCGCTTTCTGACAAGGAAGGAAAGCGTTGAGTACCCTCAATGATTTTGAAAAATTGCTCTCAAATTATGAACCGCTGATTAAGAAATGGATCACCAAGTACAGGCTTTTTTATGACTTTGATGAGTATTTTCAAATTGCTCGCATTGCCCTCTGGGAAGCGTCCATGCGTTTCAATCCTGACAAAGGGCCTTTTCCTGCCTATGCTGCTTGCGTTATCCGCGGACGGTTATTAACGGAGATGAGACAAAGGAAAAAATATAAGGAACGTTTTACACTAACGGAGTCGGTGCCGGAGTCAAAAGGGGCGGAGGATGATCTGCACTTTGAAGGGTTGGATCAATGGCGCTTTCTTTCGCCGAGGGAAAAACAGTGGGTGCAAGCAGCGATTCTTGAAGATAAACCTTCTGTTGACATCGCCAAACGCTATGGCGTGACACAAGATACCGTTCGGTCATGGAAGAAAAGTGCCGTCAAAAAATTGCGCCGCTATTACAATGAGTTGAGGGAAGAAGGATAATAAAGAAAACTTGGCTCTGCAAAACCTATTAGGTGAAGACAGCCCCTTAGTTGCCCCTATGATTGTGAGAAAAAATTTTTATACGTTTTTAACGGTATTAAAAAGGAAGTATTCCGTCGTAGCCATAATTCGGCACGTCAATAGAATTCAAAACACACTCTCCGGTAACACTTTTTTTAGAAAGGGAAATAAGGAGAGTCCAGCATGTGGAATGAGATGAAGGTGTTCGTCGTTGTCGTCGTGGGTGGCATATTAAATGCCGCCGCGCTCAATTTCTTTTTAATTCCGGCTAAAGTGTTATCAAGCGGATTTACTGGTGTGGCCCAGCTGATTTCCCTCCTCGTTCAGCAATATACGGGATTTCCGCTTGGTACAGGGATCGTTTTGTTCTTACTCAATGTCCCGGTCACATATCTTGCTTGGATGCGGCTTGGCCGGCGTTTTACGTTATACAGCTCACTAAGCATCCTTGTCATGACCTTGGTGCTAATGGTTTTACCGGTTTATAAATTGACCGATAATCTGTTGCTGAATGCCGTATTCGGCGGGGTCATTAGTGCCATCGGCGTCGGCATTACATTGAAATACGGTGCATCGACCGGTGGCATGGACATTATTGCAATGGTTTTGTCGCGCATGAAAGACCGCCCGATCGGCTTGTACTACTTCGGGTTGAATGGGTTAATCGTCTTATCGGCTGGATTTTTCTTCGGTTGGGAGAAGGCGTTGTACACTTTGGTGACGCTTTACGTCTCATCGCGGGTGATCGATGCCATCCATACGCGGTATATGAAGTTAACAGCGATGATCGTCACCGATAAGGGAAAAGAAGTGTCACAAGCCATTCACGAACGGCTTGTTCGCGGCATAACCCGTTTGCCTGCAAAAGGGGCGTTTACGGATAAAGAAAAAGAAATACTGTTGATTGTTTTAACAAGATATGAATTATACGCCCTTAAAAACATCATTCAGGAGGTCGATCCTAAGGCGTTTACGAATATCGTTGAAACAACAGCCGTCATTGGCGCTTTTCGAAAGGAATAGGAATGCGTTAAAGCATGATAAGAACTTGTCTTTTCCAAGCGTTTGGGCGGATGGCTTGCCTTCTTTGCTTTTTATGCTAGGAAGAGCGTCTTATCAGTACAAAAAAAGACCCGCGATCCATGAGTTCGGCGGGCCAACACAACATTATGGCAGGCTAATTTCCTTAAATACGGCTTCAATTTGCGGTAATAATTCGTTCCAATCGGCATCAAACGTTTTATTGACAGTGACAAAGTCCTCATAACCAAAGATATTATCGACGCCATCCAGTTTTAATAATGCCTGTGCCAGTGGGGACTCGACAACATCCCCCTTTTTGGCAATCAGACGGCCGTTAAAAAGCTGTTTGGCAGCCGAAAACTTCATGGCGTTTGGGTTGGGCGTGCGTTCGGCTCGTACATCGATGGACATGGTTTCTCCTCCTCGGACAATAATCTACTAATTTCATTTTACATGAAGGGTATTTTTTCTGACAATGTTCTAAATCACATTTCACGCCTCGTTAAAAGATAACTTTCTAAAAATTGGGCGACACCTTCTTCATCGTTGGATGAGGTCACTTCATCACTCACTTCTTTGAGAGCGGGAATGGCATTGGCCATCGCAACCCCACAACCAGCATAGGCTAACATTTCGATATCATTTTCCTCATCGCCAAAAGCGATAATCCGCTCCCTTGGGATCCCGAGGCGCCGAGCCACTTCCTGAATGCCGATCGCTTTATTCACTCCTTTTTTGACCACTTCGATAATGTTTAAAGGTTCTCCCCAAGAGCGTTGTTCGATTGCATCAGCATGTGCTTTTTCCAAATCTTCCATGATGCTTTCGGTATGCTCTTCATCGGTTTGAATTAAAAGGGCTATGGGGTTGTCGTATAAAGCATGGTGTATCGCTCCATAAACGATTTTCGGTCTTCCATTAGGATATAACTTTTCAATGAGATCAGGGTCTTCGGTGCGGATATATGTTTTTTCTAATCCTTCGATCACGATGTTTCGGAAATATTCATCGGATGAGACCTCAAGAAGATGGCGAACGATACTTTTACCAATCGGTTGGTGGACCACGCCCCAACTCGGTTCCAGCGGATGGTGAACAAAAGCACCATTAAGGTTCACGATAGGGGTATTGAGACCCAACTCCGCATATAACGTTTGGCTTGAACAAAATGGACGTCCTGTGGCAAACATCACCAAATGCCCATTTTTCCTCACCTTTTCCAGCGTTTCTTTAGTGTAAGCGCCGACTGTTTTATCTGATCTTAATAAGGTCCCGTCTATGTCTAGGACAATTAAAAATGGTTCCATCACCGTTCTCCTCCCTTATCGTTGCCGTTTTACGATAGCGTAATATCCAAATTATACGTGTTTTTAAGAGGTGTGACAATGTATCGACACCGTTCACCGTTTTTATCAATAAATGGCTATTTATTAAGTGAAGGGGGTGAGAGGATGGCAACAGCTAACTTGGTCAATTCGGTCTTAGTCCTGTCCTTTGATGCCGGGATGGATGAAAGCGGAAAACCGATCGTCAAACGCAAAAGTTTTAACAACATCAAAACGCAAGCAACGGCCGATCAGCTTTATGCCATCAGTCAGGCGCTTATTCCGCTCCAACAATATCCCGTCATCACAATTGAGCGCCATGATGCAAGGGAACTGTATGCCTAAGGGCATGACATCGATGTAGAAGGAGGTGAAACGAATGGCTAAAACCATTGAGCTTTTGTTTGAAAACGTTGAAGGGAAAACCGTCCGCTTTACGTTGGATAACCCGGTCGACCCCATCGATCCTGCTGTGGTAAATAACGCCATGGATACCATTTTGGCACAAAATGCCATGACATCCTCAGGCGGGGATCTTGTGAAGAAGAAAGGTGCCAGGATTGTTGAACGAAACGTCACGGACATTCCATTAACATAAAAATCGATGGAAAGAGGTGACGGAAGCCAACCTCACATTTAAAGGGTTGTCTTCCAATCAAGGGATCAGCGGCCGTTTTGGCCCAGCCTGATCCCTTATATTGTCATGAAAGGAGGGGCCATATGGGAGAGTGGCTTGGTATGGTAAAGGATGTCGGTTTTCCCATTGTCGTCACGCTGTTTTTACTCTATCGGATTGAAAATAAGCTTGACGAATTGAATCGGTCGATCCGAGAGTTACCAGGACGCCTCTATGATCCTCAACGAATAATGGATGCCTCTCTTAGCCGAAAGTCGTAAAATTTTTCTGTGTCCCACGTCATAGTCGGGGCACTTTTTTTATACTGTTATGACTGTCGATCAGTTTTCGAAACAGCATAATGACGACGAGGAGTGATCTTCGTCCAGAGGTTTGACGGAGCCAAGTTTTCATAACGTTTATTTGAATTCATTGTGAATCGGTTTATTCCACCGTTCGAACAGGTTATAATGAAGAAAAAAGCAGAAAGGGGTGCTTTGTATGGCTGAACTCAATGAAGACATTATCATGGAAGCTCTTGAAGATGTGATAGATCCGGAATTGGGTATTGATATCGTTAACCTTGGACTGGTTTACGGTGTGGATATCGGCGATAAAGGCGATGTGATCATTACGATGACGTTAACCGCGATGGGGTGTCCTTTGGCTGCCAGCATTGAATATGAAGTCAAACGGGTGCTTATGCCGATTGAAGGTGTCAATAGCGTCGATGTGAACATCGTTTGGAACCCGCCGTGGTCAAAAGATAAAATGTCGCGCTATGCCAAAATCGCCCTCGGTATCTCTTAATGAACACTCTTTAATAAATTGAAAGGAAAAGGAGGCTGACCAGTTCACGAAGTGGATGCACCATGGAGGGGGCTTGGTTCAGCCTCTGTTTTTAGGGGGATTTATATGTTGGAAAAAAGGCAACCGATAGCTGTCGAAACCGCTGTTGAACGTGTCGCCGCATGCATCAAAACACTGCCGATTATTGAAAAACCACTGGAAGAGGCTGATGGTGATATTTTGGCTGAATCCGTCATCGCTGACCACGATGTTCCCCCCTTTGACCGCTCTCCATATGATGGGTATGCGATCCGAGCCGAAGACACGGCACAAGCGAGCCGCACCGAACCCGTCCGTTTAAAAGTGGTTGATAAAATTGGGGCAGGTGATGTCGCTAAAAAAGCGATCGAACCGGGCACGGCCATTCGCATAATGACAGGCGCTGCCTTGCCTAAGGGAGCTGATGCCATCGTCAAACTCGAGTTAACACGTGAAGAAGGGGATGCGGTTTGGATTAATCGGCGTTTTCATTCAGGGGACAATCTCTCTCTGCAAGGCGAAGACGCCAAGAAAGGCACCCCCATTCTTGATGCCGGGCGGCCGATTACCCCGGGGGTGAAAGCCGTTTTGGCCACTTTCGGTTATGCGCGCGTAAAAGTATACAAAAAACCGACCGTCGGTGTCATCGCGACAGGGTCGGAATTACTTGACATCGATGAACCACTTGTGCCGGGGAAAATTCGAAATAGCAATGCGTACATGATCTTATCACAAATCAAGAAGGCGGGCGGCATCCCGCTTGACCTTGGCCGCATGGCTGATGATTTCGAGCAAAGTTACAGAGCGGTCAAAAGTGGTCTAGATGTGGCTGACGTGCTGATTACAACCGGCGGTGTCTCGGTTGGCGATTTTGATTATCTTCCAGCGATTTATAAAAAATTGGGGGCGGAAGTGCTTTTTAACAAAGTAGCCATGCGACCGGGTAGTGTCACCACTGTTGCCCGGCTCGGTGATCAACTCCTTTTTGGGCTTTCCGGCAACCCATCAGCCTGTTTTGTCGGTTTTGAACTGTTTGCTGCCCCGTACATTAAAGGTTTACAAGGAAACCGCCTGCCTTATTTAACGAAAATGAAGGCGGTTCTCGGGCATGATTTTCCAAAAGCGAATCCTTTTACGCGGTTTGTTCGGGCAAAGGTGACGTGGGAAGAAGGCGACCGAGCGATCGTTCGCCCTGTAGGTTTAGATAAATCGAATGCGGTCGTTTCTTTGGCTGAAACGAATGCTTTGATGGTTTTACCCGGCGGAACCAAAGGCTATGAAAAGGGCGCTCTTGTCGATATTCTCCTATTATTTGGCGAAGGCCGTGGTGAGTTTAGCATTGAAAATCTTTCAGGTCACAGGGTTTAAAAATAGCGGTAAGACGACGCTCATGTGCCGCCTGCTTTTTGAGTTAAAGAAGCGCAGTTATAAAGTGGCGGCGTTAAAACACCACGGGCATGGCGGTCGCTTGCGCACGGATATGGATGATACCGATTCTGCCAAGCATTTTCGAAGTGGCGCCAGCTTGGTAGCAGTAAGCGGTTCTATGCAAACGATTTTCGATTACCAAAACGAGCCGCCGCTTGAGGCTTTTATTGCTTTTTATCAAACGCTCCAATTGGACTTTTTGTTAATTGAAGGCTATAAACAAGCGCCGTATCCAAAAGCGGTTTTATTGCGCTCGAATGAGGATTGGGAGACCTTGCAAGCGTTAAAAAATATTCGAGTGATTGTGGCCTCTGAAGGTATGGCGGTCCCTAATCCTACTGCCCCTGTATTTGCTAACGATAACGTCGAAGGTTTGACAACTTTCATTCTCAATGGCTTGGAGGAAGTCTGGTGAACAAAGAACGGTTTGAAATCGTTGAGGACCCGATTCCGGTCGATGAAGTGATCCAAAAGGTCGTGCATCCGAATGCTGGAGCCGTTAATGTCTTTATCGGAACGGTTCGGGAAATGACAAACGGGAAACGAACGATTTATTTAAAATACGAAGCTTATATTCCGATGGCCATTAAACAGTTTCGCGTCATCGAAGCAGAGATTCTGAAGCGGTGGCCAGAAGTGCGCCTTGCGATCACGCATCGGATTGGGGAATTACACATCACTGACACGGCCGTTGTCATCGCTTGTTCATCTCCCCACCGAGCGGCGAGTTTCGAGGCGTGTCGTTACGCCATTGAAAGAATTAAAGAGATTGTCCCGATTTGGAAAAAGGAACATTGGGATAACGGTGAATGTTGGGTGGGGGATCAAAAAGAACAACATGCCTACCCAAACGGTGAACCGGAAAAGGAGGGGCTTTGATGATTAAGATTTTGTTGTTTGCTGGATTAAAGGACCGCGTCGGAAAGTCCTTCATCACTTTAGAAAATGGCCCTATGACGGTTTCCGAGTTAAAAAAAGAGTTGGAAAAAGTGTCAGGTCTTGAAAATTTAACAAATGTTATGGTTGCGGTCAATGAAACATATGCCGACGGCGATGTGGTCGTCCGCGCTGGCGATACCGTGGCGCTTATTCCACCGGTTAGCGGTGGTTGAGGGCTGGCTTTAGTTTTAAGGCATGTAGCCCCTTCCTTTACATCATTGATCGTTACGTTATGAAGGTGATCCTGATGACGTTTCACAGGGTTTCCTTCTTTTTTTATACGCTTTGAATAAAATTTTAACAAGCCGTTTCGGCAAGTCACCGATGTGACATACATCATTACGGTCAGAAGAGGTTTTATGTTGAATATAAAAATAAAATCGATGGAGGGGAGCCGTGTGGGACATTGTTTAATATTTGGCGGATTAACAGCATTAGGTATGCCGCTTTTGGAACGGTTGTTGAATGAAGGTATGTATGTCATGGCCGTTCGAGCTCCGCTTTCAAGTGACAACCGTCCTTTGGAAGAGGATGTTGAAATGCACTTTGGCCGTCATGCTCTTTTTCGCGCTGTTGACGAGTGGCGGGAAGAACTAACGAAAGCGGAGAACATTCTTTTTCTGGATACCGTTCCGCTTTTTGGGGATAACGAGGGCGTTCAGGCCGATGTATTGGCACACCGCTTAGTGCAATGTATTGAAAACAGCCCGAATTTACAAAGGGTGATCGTGGCCTCCCATATTGCGATTTATGGGCACCCGAAAGGAACCGTACGGGAGACATGTGTCGTAAAACCGGTCGGTGCGATCGGTGAACACGCCGACCGAATCGAGCGCACAGTCATCGAAAAGCTTTTACATGATAAGGACAGAGCGCGAGCATTGAGCGTGACGATCTGCCGTCTACCCAACCTCTATCTGGAAAAGAGACCAACCGATTGGGAAGCGCTGCATGTGGAAGATGCAGCCCTCGGCTTGTGCGCCATATTGCAACGCGTGGAAAAATCGGGCATCGAAGTCATTCAACTGACGAGCGGCAGGACGTTCCGGGGTCCATTTGGTCATTATACCTATTCTTATGAAAAAGCCAAACAGTTCATTGGATTTAATCCAGTGAAAACGATGGAAAACGATGAAGCATAAGGTATTTCATATAGAAAAACCCCCTTAGAAACCACTCGTTGACTCGGGTGGTTTTACTCTTTTTATGCCAAAAATATTAAGAAAATCTTAAGATTTTTGCTCACTAAATGTTAAGATCTCTCTTTTACAATAGCACTAAATCAAAGAAAACGAATTTGTTATACTGTGAAAGGGAGATTATGGAACGTGTTAAAAAATGAAGTGTTAAGCTCACCATTTCAGGATGAGGACAAGCATGGTTTTGAATGCATTATCCGGCGTTATTATCCGACCGTATATCACCACCTCCAATATAGACTTAAGGATCGCAATAAAGCGGAGGATTTCACTCAGGAAACCTTTTTGAAACTGTACCGTCAGATGAAGGAGCGGCAAATGCCGGGGAATTTACGTGGATGGCTTTTTATTGTTGCCAATAATTTATGCCGGGATTATTGGCGAAGCTCAGGATATCGTAAGGAAACCCACGGATTTGACCAAATCCCCGAGCTAAAGGATAGAAAAGGACAAGTTGTTGAGACCCTTGTGCGAAAAGAAACCTGCAAGGAAGTCGTTTCCTTATTGTCCGAACTCCCTGAAAATCAGCGGAAAATCATTACGTTGCGTTTTTATAATAATTTAAAGTTGAAAGAAATTGCCGAGGAACTCGCTTGTCCGGTCGGCACGGTGAAATCCCGTTTATTTCATGCTTTGCGCTTTTTAAAAAATAGAATTGAGGAAAAGGGAATGTGAACGATGGCGGATTATAATATTTTGGTTGTCGATGATGAGAAGGAAATACGAGAGGCGATCGCCATCTATTTAAAAAATGAAGGGTTGAATGTCATTACGGCAGAAGATGGCGTTGAAGCGATTGAGAAGCTCAATGAAAACACGATTCATCTCATTATTTTGGATGTGATGATGCCACGCCAAGATGGCATACAAACGACCCTAAAAATTAGGGAAAAGAAAAACATACCAATCATTATCCTAAGCGCCAAAAGTGAAGATATGGATAAAATCCACGGTCTGCAAGTCGGCGCTGATGATTATGTGACGAAACCGTTTAACCCTTTAGAACTCATTGCCCGAGTCAAATCACAGCTCAGAAGATATCTCACGCTCGGCATGTATGAAGGATGTGAAAAGGTTATTAACTTAAACGGCCTCACGCTGGATCCTTCGGCAAAAGAAGTGACAGTCAATGGCGATCCGGTGAAATTGACACCGATTGAATATAAAATCGTGGAGTTATTGATGACGAATGCGGGCAGAGTGTTTTCCATCAATGAAATCTATGAACGGGTTTGGAATGAGCCGGGATATAATGCGGAAAATACGGTGGCCGTCCATATTCGCAAAATCCGGGAAAAGATCGAGATCGATCCGAAAAACCCGAGATATCTAAAGGTGGTGTGGGGGATTGGATACAAAATCGAAAAATAGAGTTTTTTTAATAATTTGGCTTTTATTAGTAACTTTCGGGTTAAACAGTCTCGGCCTCCTTCTTGTTCATGGGGAAGAATATCTCGGCAAGGATTATTTTGACACATATAACTTTCAAGAGAACTTGGATGAATTTAAGCAAGTTTTATCCATTGTTGAACTGAATGATGTGAAAAAAAGCGATGTGATGGCGAAATTAACCGTCTCAGATTCGGAAATTAAAGCTTATCGAAACAACACGACTTATTTAAATAATGAAAAGATGCAAATTGAAAATGCGTATGCGAAAACAATTGATAAAGCAAAGGCAAGCGGTGATCAAAAACAAGTTAAAAGTTTAAAAGCGGAAAGAGACAAAAAAATCGCCGAAGCGGAAGACCGTTTTCATAAGGATGATAATTATATTAAGGGAAAGATTCTTAAAAATAAAGAACGGTCTGTTGATAAATTTTTCAACCGTAAAAAAGAATTGCGTCCCGAGTGGATGGCGGAGCAGGAACTGTTTTTATATTACTTTAAAAACTCGAAAACAGGGCAAGTTTTTACGAATTTACCCGATGGGCAATCGTTTGAAGATATACCCAAAAACAAACTGCTTTTTGTCAAAAACAACATAACCATCGCAAATATCGACTTCGACTACTTAAATACTATTTTTAGTGATATTCCACAAGGATATGATCAAGAAACAAAAGATATTTTAAAAAGTTTTGCCACCCCTTTTCGCGGAACGATTGGCGTTCAATCACCTCTTCCGGAAGAAAGTGCATTCACGGTGCAATACAAACAATTTAACCATGAAAAGACGGTCTTTTATTTC
This sequence comes from Tuberibacillus calidus DSM 17572, assembly GCF_000430685.1. GTDB lineage: Bacteria > Bacillota > Bacilli > Bacillales > Sporolactobacillaceae > Tuberibacillus > Tuberibacillus calidus. Next base: position 104,440 of record NZ_AUMM01000008.1, read on the forward strand.
ATGATATTCATGGGAATCATCGCGTTCATTGTCAGCCTTATCTTATGGAAAAGACATCGGGTGAGTGAGCATTTTGTAAACGAAAAATGGCAGTCCCTTTACAATCGCATCCCGATTGACATTTGCATTGCCGCTCTATTCCTATCGTTATATATGACGCTGTTATTCCTCATGGACTATAGCGACGTCGTATTATACGCTACATTATTTGGCAAGATCAAAGCAATGATATGGCGGGTGATCGTGGTAACGGTCACGCTTCTTCAGTGGCTGTTTCTCGTCACCAGGTTCAGAAAAACAGATGATGGATTTCAAATATGGAAAACAAGTATCATCTATAAAATGTTTGAGAGCTTCATGGATATTGCGGTTGATATCGGCACAGGTGTGAAGACCTTCGTCCTTTTATTCATTGTTTTTTGCACGGGGATCGGTATACCGATTGTAATCAATATACCGCAGCTATTTCCCATTTACGTCGTCCTTTTTATGGTTATTACGCTTCCCGCACTGCTTATCGTGATGAAACGGATTGGACATTTCAATCGCGTTGTTCAAAATACAGAGGATCTTGTTAATGGTAAAGCAGTTCCGGATTTAGCTTTCAAAGGGCGTTCCGGGATCGCAAGGCTCGCGAAGAACATCAACGTATTAAAACATGGTGTTAAGGTTTCCCAAGAAAAGCAGGCAAAGAGTGAGAGGTTGAAGACGGAGCTGATCACAAATGTCAGCCATGACTTACGCACCCCGCTCACTTCCATTATCACCTATGCCGAACTTCTGAAATCACCGGATATCACCGAGGATGAGCGAAAGACTTATATCGAAGTCATTGATCGTAAATCAAAAAGATTAAAGGTATTAATTGATGATTTGTTTGAAGCATCGAAAATGGCAAGCGGAGCCGTGGAACTCATCAAAGAAAAAGTCGACTTGGTTCAACTCTTGCAACAGACGCTCGCAGAAAATGATGAACGCATCACTGAATCCAAACTGACTTTTCGCGTGTACACCCTTGAACAACCGATTTATGCCATTGTTGATGGGCAAAAACTGTGGCGGGTATTTGATAATCTTATCGGCAATATTCTTAAATACTCACTTGAAAATACGAGAGTTTATATTGCCATCATGAAAGAAAATGGAAAAGCCGTTATCACTTTTAAAAATATCACGAAGTATGAACTGAGCGGAAATATCGATGAATTATTTGAACGTTTTAAACGCGGCGATACTTCCCGTCACACAGAAGGGTCGGGGCTTGGTCTAGCGATCGCTAAATCCATCGTTGATCTTCACGGCGGCAGCATGGACATCGATGTTGACGGCGACTTGTTTAAGGTCACTGTTAGGTTAGCGACCGTTTAGAAAGCCAGGCGTTGAAAGACAAGTTTTAGAGGAAGTTCCCATTTGGTAAAAAGGCATCGAGTACGATGAGCGGAAATCAGCGATTAAAACAAGTGAAATCATTACGGGTCAACTCTCCAGAGATTACCAAACTTTACGAGTCACCCTTACGAATACCTAAACACGCTAGTTGCATAATTTTCCCGCCAACATGGCGCTTTCGGCGGTTCTATTTGCTAGCATTTTACTATGGTAAAATATTAGTAGAATTTGAAAACGTGACGCAATGAAAAAGGCGTCACGTTTTTTATTCATGGCTGACCAACCGATCGTGCCGCACGATCGATCATCGGATGGACATATTTTTTTATGATATTTTTGATAAATGTAAAGCGGCGTTTAAGGATTATGAGGGTTTAAACATGTTAAATAAAGACCCGAGTTGTTTAATCACCGGTTGGGTTTGATTGATAATTTTCATCATTTTATCGGCGCTTTCAATAAATTTATTAATATCAAATGCGCCTTGTTGATTCATGAAATTCGGCGCGGTTGGGTTTATTCCTTGCCCTTGATTTTGTTGAACAGGTGGCATGGCATAATATGGAGGCACACCCGGTGGAGGACCCCACATCAGATAGGAAAAGGGATCGACGGGAGGCATGTTCGGCTGCTGATTGTTTTGGTTTGCCATCCTTATCCTCCTTCACCAATTTCACTATTTTACTATATGTCCTTTGGAAAGGGATGGTGTAGCTGGTGCCTCGAAAATAAAAAAAACGCCCAATGGTTAGATGCCGAACGGATGTGTAAAAGCTTTCCCGGAGCAAAGTGATGGAAAAATAGAGGAGGTGCTCTAACAATGGATGCGAATAAGCAAATCCATTTGAAGAGAGGCTTTCTCATGGAAACCATTACACTAAAATATTCCAATAGCTAATGGGACTCGTGATTTTATTTTGTATAAGGAAGCGGAAAGTAGACAAAAACGCTTTTGTGGTCTAAAATTAATACCACGTCATAATAATAACTAATAAAAAACGAAATGAGGGAATCAAAATGGCGACGGGAATCCTTGGTATTGGGCGATATGTTCCTGATAAGGTGTTAACCAATTTGGATTTAGAGAAAATGGTTGACACTTCCGATGAATGGATTCGTACACGAACCGGCATTCAAGAGCGCAGAATTGCCGATGAAAAGACGAATACCTCGGATATGGCTTATTATGCATCTAAAGAAGCTCTTGAAAACGCAGGGGTTCGACCGGAAGACATCGATTTGATTCTGGTTGCAACGGTCACACCAGACATGCCATTTCCATCGGTGGCCTGCTTGATTCAAGACCGTTTAGGCGCCAAAAATGCGGCCGCTATGGATCTCGGGGCAGCTTGTGCCGGTTTTATGTATGGCATGATTTGTGCAAAGCAATTTATTGACAATAATGCCTATAAAAATATACTTGTAGTAGGAGTCGAAAAACTTTCGAAAATAACGAATTGGCAGGACCGAAATACCGCTGTCTTATTCGGTGACGGTGCCGGTGCGGTTGTGATGGGACAAGTTTCGGACGGTAAAGGCATACTGTCTTTTGAACTTGGCGCAAACGGCGCCGGAGCTAAAGATCTTTATCAAGATGGCCGATACATTTTCATGAACGGCCGGGAAGTATTTAAATTCGCCGTTCGGCAAATGGGCGAATCGGCTGTGAACGTAGTCGAAAAAGCCGGACTAAAAAAAGAGGACATTGATGCGCTGATTCCTCATCAAGCGAACATCCGAATCATGGAAGCCTCCCGCGAACGGCTTGGCCTTCCCGAGGAAAAACTGATTAAAACCGTGCATAAATACGGAAATACATCGTCATCGTCCATTCCTTTGGCCTTATACGATGCAGTTGCCGAAGGAAAAGTTAAGGACGGAGACATTGTTGTCCTCGTCGGCTTTGGCGGCGGACTGACTTGGGGCGCTGTGGCGCTTCGTTGGGGAAAATAGCGAAAAACCATCCAGCACGCCTTTTCATAATTAGAAGGGAGTTTTCACTATGAAGCGACGTGTGGTCGTGACGGGATTGGGTGCCGTAACCCCTTTAGGCAATGATGTGGAAACCACATGGAAAAACCTCATTGCTGGTAAAAACGGTGTCGGCCCCCTTACGAGAATTGATGCGGAAGAATTCCCCGCTAAAGTAGCAGGTGAAGTCAAAGATTTTGACCCGACGCTCTATATTGATAAAAAAGATGCAAAACGAATGGACCGTTTTGCCCAATATGCCGTAGCCGCGGCGAAAATGGCTGTCCAAGATGCGGGCCTTTCGATCACAGAAGACATTGCCCCGCGCGTGGGCGTCTGGATTGGCTCAGGCATCGGCGGCATGGAGACGTATGAAGAACAATATCGCATTGCGATGGAAAAAGGATATCGGCGCGTTAGCCCGTTTTTCGTACCAATGATGATTCCGGATATGGCTTCGGGCCAAGTCTCCATTCAACTTGGCGCGAAAGGCATTAACTCTTGTACGGTTACGGCTTGCGCCACCGGCACCAACTCGATCGGTGATGCTTTTAAAGCGATTCAACGCGGCGATAACGACATCATCATCACCGGCGGAACGGAAGCACCGCTCGTCCGCATGGCCTTTGCTGGTTTTAGTTCCGCAAAAGCCCTTTCCTTTAATCCGGACCCCGAAACGGCTTCCCGCCCATTCGATAAAAATCGAGATGGTTTTGTCATGGGTGAAGGTTCCGGCGTAATGGTGCTTGAAAGCTTGGAGTCTGCGCAAAAACGCGGCGCAAGAATTTATGCGGAAATCATCGGTTACGGTTCAACTGGTGATGCTTACCATATTACGGCGATCGCTCCTGGCGGTGAAGGTGCAGTGCGTTCGATGACGATGGCGATGAATGATGCCGGAATCAAACCGGAGGATATTGATTACATCAATGCCCACGGCACAAGTACGGACTTGAACGACCCGACCGAAACCGAAGCCGTCAAAAAAGCATTCGGTGAGGCCGCTTATAAGTTGGCGATGAGCTCCACAAAATCGGCAACCGGCCACTTGCTCGGTGCCTCTGGCGGTGTCGAAGCGATTTTTACGGTATTATCCATCGTGAATAATATCGCACCGCCGACCATCCATCTCCAAGAACCGGATGAGGCTTGTGACTTGGACTATGTGCCGAATGAAGCGCGCCCGATGACAATAAATTATGCAATGAGCAATTCTTTTGGCTTCGGCGGCCACAACGCCACTTTGATTTTCAAAAAATTTGAAGGTTAATTTATAAAAGAGGTTGACGGATAAGTGCTCAGGACTTTCCAGCCTATTTCGCTGGGATCACGAGCGTGTTATCTGTCGACCTCTTTTATACTCTCGGGTACTGCGGGCAAAACTAAGGCAGGAGGTTCCCGCTCTCTATAGCTAAATTTTGACAAAAATAATTGAAAAAACATATGAAACTTTGAGCTAATGACTATTCCCGATTTTCCATTGAACAAGTATGTGGACAGCACCTCAAAGGCTTGTCTACAAGAATAAGATCGAAGATGAACATATGCCGTTTTGTAGCTCATCATCAAGTCTGGCATAACAAAAGCAGCTTAAAAATGATATATTTTTTGTGAATACATCGAATTTTTGTATAGGGAGGGGAAATATGGAAGTTAAACGAAGGACATTGCCGTACCATCTGAAAGTCCGTCGCATGCTTAGACAGCGCATGAAATTAGCTGATGAAGATTTAAGGCAACTGCAGTCGGACGAAAAGGGATTTGAAGGCGAATGCTATTTTGATCAACTTATTAACCGTTCACCTGCATCAACCTATCTTCAATTGCAAGATGTCTTACTTAAATGGCATCAAAGCACCTTCCAAATTGATAGCGTCTTACTAGGCCCTCACGTCATTTACCTTTTCGATGTAAAAACTTTTGAAGGGGAGTTTTATATCAAAGGCAATCGCTGGTTTTCCATTACCGGAAAGGAAATTAATAATCCAATTCATCAACTCCGAAGTAGCGAAGCTCTTTTTTGCTCACTGATTGAAAGCATAGGTATCCATCTCCCCGTAGAATCAAAAATTGTTTTTGTACACCCCGAATTTACCCTTTATCAGGCAAACAGAAACCTTTCCATCATTCTCCCGACAATATTAAATGCCTATCTAAAAAGCATTGAACCGGTGACCGTGGATCGCTCTCTAATTGAAAAAGCTCAAAATTAGCTTCACTCCACATCGAACATTCACCTTTTGAACAGCTGAAAATCCCGAGCTATACTTACGAATCCCTAAAAAAGGGAACGACATGCGGCATGTGCGATGAAAGATCAGTGCTGGTACAGGGGAAAAATTTCATTTGTACTTGGTGCGAACATCAAGAAAACTTAGAAAGGGGCATTATCCGGATGGTAGAAGAATATAAACTTCTGTTCCCGAACCGACTCATCACCGTTTCATCGGTCAGTGATTGGTGTGGCTTAAACATCAACCGCAGTAAGCTATATCGTATTTTAAGAAAACATTTTGAAATGGTTGGCTCTGGGAAAAATGCCTTTTATCGATAAAGGTGCACGGAATTAGCCGCTAAAACGGGTAAAAAACTTTTACTCAAGAACTGAAGCTAAAAAAGATATTAGGACAAAAGCTCAATAGTTTGAGCGAACACCTAAAATAACTCCGGACACTCTAAAAGTGGTACGGGGTTATTGGTTTTTAATCTATATAAGTTGGGACTAATTTTTGGGCCTTCCCCCTTAAAACAACAAAGATTTGTAAAAAACTGGAGCATATGCGCAATTTCAGGACGAACGGGCATCGAAAATGAGCAAAAACCCGATTTATGCGCAATTTTGAGGCTCTAGCAGGCGGAAAATGAGCAGACGCTCCAGTAATTGGAAAAGGGAGGGTGAAAACTGTAAATAACTGGAGCATATGCGCAATTTCAAGACGAACGGGCACCAAAAATGAGCAAAAACCCGATTTATGCGCAATTTTAAGGCTCTAGCAGGCGAAAAATGAGCAGACGCTCCATAATATGGGAATACCAGATTGGAAACCGAAATTACCTAGGCGATTCTGCCGCAAAAAAGGTGTAAAAACAAATTTTTTACCTGATTCTTAGACAGAAACGCCCAAAACCAGCAGAAATGAAAAAACGAACCAATGAATAAGAGTGGGAGAACAGTTTTAATCATTGAGGCTACGGATCTCTATCCCCAATCATAGTTTGTCCGCGCTAGGCATAAGATGATAGTGGACAGGCCACCTTCGAAATTCTAGGGGAAGGGAATGAGGTGACCGTGATTTTGCGCGTTTTTTTCTTGTTTGTCGGTTTTGGTTTTGCTGTTGCCGGCGGCGTGAGCATCATCGCTTATTTAAATTTACTGACGATGGGACAAGCTTTTCACGACTATATGGAATTTATCATTCACAGGGTGGAAACCTATTTATTTATCGGCGGTATACTGCTAATGTGGACGAGCATCTATTTTCCACGTTTTAAATAAAAATGCCGGGCGACCCAATAACTGAGAAAATGAGAGAATAAATCCAAACCGACATGACCATACTGATTTCCAAACACCAACTAAAGTGAGGGACTCTGAATGGAACTCATTGGAGATGTTTGGGTGAATTGGTTTGAAGGGGAAGAAAACGGCTATAATGTCTGCGATTTTCATGAATGGCGCAAACACGATTTTATTGAGTTGCTAGATCAAGTGCCGCTGATTAAAATCGACACCGACTTATTTTTGTACATTGAAAATAATCTCAGCGATTTGCCGCCAAAGCTATTAGAAGATGTCCGGAACAAAAGTTACATAAGAAAGAACAATCAAAGAGAAGTCATAGAATACTGTTTTATCGCAACGGACGGAATACGGCATATCGTCGTGGATACACTTGGCTATACGGTGCCGATTCGCAAGAGCCGCCTCATTCCCCGGCAAGAAAAAGTCGTTTTAGAAAAAGCACAGGAAATGGAAACCACCAAATACGAATGGCATCCTCCTGTGGAACAAAAAGAGTATCATATTTTATCACCGGACCCCAAATGGATGCTCGGCTTGACGCGCAAAGAAAGGCAACTCAAACAAATCTTGTTAATGGCACTTGATCAATTAAGAACATCCGGGAAGCTGGAAGAAGTGCGCTATTGGTATACGGAATGGTTTCCAAAACAATACCATGAAAGCCGCACGCTATCTTTTAACGAAGCGTGGGAGAAACTTTTTAACAGCGTCAAAATCGGCTGGACGGAAAAACACTATGATTTTTGCGAGCGTATGATAAAAGGCCAACCGTATTTTGAAAAAATATGGGAGTTAGAAACGGCTGCAAACATGGAATCGAACAAAAAGTGAAGATTTATATTAAACGCTTATTGTAATATCGACAGCGGTATTACAATAAGCTTTTAATTTTAATGGCTGAAGAAGTCGGAAATTTTATAATAAGGATAATTTTAATAGTAAGTGGTATAATAGCCTAATGGAGATAAATCAGGTGATAATAAGTCCTACGGTGTGATGTCAAGTGTTAAAAACAAGTGAATTGGAAATTCTTTTGGCCATATGTCATAAAAAAGGGTGCACTAAACCAAGCCTCCAGTATAATGTAAATAACTGGAAGCCCACATGACCAAGGTTATCGATGAAGGTTACTTCATCGCGTCACCTTCTTTTTCGGCGCATAAATTTGATCGTTGCGGAGCAGCGCATCAATCAGGCGCACCAATTTTCTTGCCGTTAAGACGAGGGCGCGTTTGTGTGAGTGCTTCGGCACTTCACGATACTTCTTTTGGTAAAAGGCGCGGTATTCAGGTTCGTGTCGCCGGACCAGATTGGCAGCCTCAACCAGGTAATACCGGAGATAACGATTGCCTGTACGCGCAAGCATTTTGTCATCCGCCTCATAGTCACCCGATTGGTGACGGGGCCAAAACAATCCAGCAAATTTGGCGATTGCGGCTTGGTTCTCAAAGCGTTCAATGTCGCCAATTTCGGCGAGAATACCGGCGCAACT
>NZ_AUMM01000009.1 GCF_000430685.1 Tuberibacillus calidus DSM 17572
GCCTTTAAAAGACAGTGAGGAAGACAGCGCCCAAAAACGAATAGAATACCAGGACGCCTTGGATCGGAACGCCGTCGAAGGCAAATTTGGCGAGGGCAAGCGTACATATGGGCTTGGTCTTATTCGAGCACGCCTTCGACAGACAAGTGAAACCGTCATTGCCCTGCAGTTTCTGGTTATGAACCTTGAAAAGATCCTTCGGGATACTTTTTTTTCCTTTTTTCACTTGATCATTCGTCAGGTATTTTCATGTCACAAACTGCGAGTGGTAAGCTTTTGATCAAAATGTAGGTTGTTCAGTAGTCCCTAAGTAAAGCGGACATCCTCGAAGTCTATCGTTCCTTTAATCCCATCCATGCTAACAGGTTCTTGGGCATCGCGCACATTCGGCCGTTCGTCAAGAAATTCAAAAATGCGTTCCGACGAAGCCATGGCAACGAGTAACTGGTTATACGTTTGCCCCAACCGGGATATGGGATCCCAAAACATGCCCAAATAGAAGGCAAATGAGACAAAGATACCGGTCGTCAGATGGGAATGAATGATTAAAAACGCCCCGAACCAAATCAAAATAGCGCTACCGATGGCATTCGCCATTTCAACAAACGGACGGAAGACGGCGTTTTTTTGCGTCGCACTCCGCCATGTTTCAAAGACTTCGGTATTCACAACATCAAAAAACGCCCGGTTATTGACTTCTTGATTAAAGGATTGCGTGACGCGGATCCCTTGGATGCTTTCATTTAAATGCGAATTCAGTTTCGATTGTTTGAGACGGACAAGTTGCCATGCCCTGCGAATTTTTCTTCGGAACTTCGTCGATAAGAAAAACATCAGCGGAATGACGAGCATTACCGCAATCGCCAATTGCCAGCTCAAGGAAAACAAAATGACGATGATCCCGCAAAGCATTAACAAGTCGGTCAGCGTGTTAATGACCCCGTTTGTAAACAAGTCTTGCAGGCTATTGACGTCATTGATGATCCGAACGAGAATGGAGCCGGCTGAACGCGAATCAAAAAAGCGATTGGACAAGTATTGGACATGATTGAAAAGATGTTTTCTAATGTCAAAAATCACATATTGCCCTAAGATGTTCGTCAAACGGATCCGAAAATAGTTGCTCAAATATGAAAGAAAATATAACACAGCGATCGTTCCGACAAGCCAATAAAGGCCGTGAATATCTTGATGTTTAATGACGCGATCGAAAGCATAAACCCCTATTAAAATCGGAACCGTAAGCCGTATGGCTGTACCGATTAATAAAGCGATAATCGCCCCCGGCAGCAACGTCTTCGCATACGGCTTTAAATACTGAAGCAAACGGGCCATTTGTGCCCAGTTGAACGGTTTTTCGATAATCCGGTCCGACGAATAGTAGAAACGCTGCCGGGTTTCCAGTGCTTTCGATTCCGGCTTTTCCAATGGCATGAGCTTCCCCCCCTTTTATGCGTTCTGTTGTGTTTTCAATTGCTCGTGGTCTTTATATTGAATGTCATAAATTCTGCGATATAAGCCATTCGGGTTTTGGATCAAGTCTTCATGGACGCCGCGTTCTGCGATTTGCCCGTCTTTTAACACTAAAATTTCATCGGCATGGCGCACGGATGAAATGCGGTGCGCAATGATAAACGTCGTGCGCCCGCGCATGAGCTCTCGGAAGGCCATTTGAATTTTAGCTTCCGTCTGCATATCGACAGCACTTGTGGCATCGTCCAAGATTAGAATGCTCGGATTGATTAAAAGCGCTCTGGCAATCGCGATCCGCTGTTTTTGCCCCCCAGAGAGCCCTAATCCGCGTTCACCGAGGATCGTGTCATAACCATTAGGCAATTCTGAGATAAAGTCATGGGCTTGAGCGCGTTTAGCTGCATCGATGATTTCTTCATCCGTTGCATCCGGATTGCCATAAGCGATATTATCGCGAATCGTGGATGAGAACAAAAACGTCTCTTGCTGGACGAAACCGATGTTTTTTCTTAAAGTCTTCAATGAGTAATTTTTAACCGATTCGCCATCCAAAAGGATTTCTCCGCTTGTGGCATCGTAAAACCGTGCGATCAAACGGGTAATACTTGATTTGCCTGAGCCCGTCGCCCCCATCAATCCGATGACTTGGCCGGGCCGAGCGCGGAAGGTAATATCTTTTAGCGCATAACTTTCTTCATTCGGATATTTTAAATAGACATGCCGGAATTCCACGCTGCCCAGAAGCCGATCCGTCTCAATAGGATTTTCCGGAGACGCAATTTCAATGGGTTCATCTAAAATTTGCAGGAGCCGTTCCCCGGATGCTTTGGCTTGTGAGAATTGGTTCACCATGAATCCTAATTCCATTAACGGCCCCATGATGTACCAGACCAAACTGAAGAAAGCGACGAGTTCCCCGGGCTTCATCTCCCCGCGGATCACAAATGTACCGCCCAACCCCAGCAGGACGACAACGCAAATGTTCCCAATAAACTCCATGAACGGAAAATATTTTGCCCATAACGTCGATGTATAGATTTGTTTATCTTTGTAATCGGTGTTGTTCCATTCAAACCGTTCAATTTCTTTGGCTTCCTGGGCCATGGCCTTGACGGTATTCATGCCGCTGACATTTTCCTGTACGCGCGTATTCATGCGCCCCATCGATTTCCGAATGGCGCGAAAGGCTGGGTGCACCTTTTTATCAAAGCTGTAGACGGTCACAGCGAGAAACGGCGTCATAAGAAGTGTCACGACGGCAAGCGGCACCGAATACGAAAACATGATAACGAGGGAAAAGCTGACGATCAAAATAAAGTTAAAGAGTTGTGAAAAGCCAAAGGACAAAAAGAAGCGAAATCCTTCAACATCTGCCGTTAACCGTGACATTAAATCACCGGTATGGGCATTATCGTAATAGCGAAACGGCAAATATTGAAGCTTGCGGTATAAGGCTTTTCTGAGCTCATAAACCGAGCTAATGCCGAACAAATTTCCCCAATATTGCTGAAAATATGCGGCCACCCCTTTGATCGCCATGATTAAGATGAAACCAAAAGCCAGGATGGATGCGTACCCGAAGTTTTGACCCTTGATCCCTTTATCAATCGTCTGCTGCAAAACAATCGGATAACAAACCGTGGCCCCGGTAACGATGAGTAAAAACAATAAAGATCCGAAAAGATACTTTTTATGAGGCCAATAAAAATTCTTCAACCGTCGAAAGGTATCCATGCTGCCACCACCTATCTGAATCGCTTCGAATAGTAACATCACTAAATATAACGGATTTCGAAACATTGTACCATATATTAAACGCCCGAAATTCGGCAATTATTAGACGTTTTAAGCCGTATGCTTTCATTAAACGAGTAAAAACTTATAATATCTTTTGTTTTTGCGAAAATGCTTTTATTTTTATCCCTTTTTAATTTTTTCATAAAAATGGGCATAGAAACGCTCGTGTATTTTCACCTTTAAAGACAGCTTGGCACTGCCAGGCTCAGCCAAAGAAATCTTGGCTACCAAGCCTCTTAAGTGTAGGCACACCTTCGTTGCCCCTATCTTTGCGGAAAAATGGTTGGCCTGTCTTACGGGTACAAAAAAATCGTCCCACCCGTCTTCAATGGACAGGTAAGACGATTGATGCAGGACGTTATACTTGTAACGTCGCTTCGCCAGGTTTCCAGTTCGCTGGGCACAGACCGCCGGTTTGCAGAGCTTGTAAGACACGTAATACTTCATCAACGCTTCTGCCAATGTTATTATCATGAACAACTTGATATTTCAATTCCCCTTCAGGGTCAATAATGAACAGTCCGCGAAGCGCTACCCCTTCTTCTTCAATCAGAATGCCGTATTTGCGGGCAACTTCTTGATTATGGTCGGCAGCGAGCGGATATTTGATATCTCCAAGGCCGTTTTTATCACGCGGTGTGTTGATCCAAGCCAAATGTGTGTGTACCGTATCTGTCGAAGCACCGATGACGACAGCATCCAAATCTTCAAATTCTTCATAGCGGTCGCTCATCGCGGTAATTTCAGTCGGACAGACGAAGGTAAAGTCCATTGGATAGAAAAAGAGAACCGTCCACTTATCGTTTTTCATGTTTTCTTCCAAGCTGACTTTGCCAAACTCTTTGTTCGGCATGACTGCGTCCATTTCAAAACGCGGTGCTTGTTTACCTACCATGCGTTCTGGCATGCTTTGTCCCTCCTGATGCGAAATCTTTTTATTTAGCTGCCCTATGTAATATCCAATGATTCGACAGCCCTCATATAGAATACGTAAGTAATTATAGTCAAACTTCTACTTTTAAGTCAATTTAAAAGGATAGTTAATATAATTATTTGACATTAATTTCGTTATACTGTCACAAATTATTCTTTCTTCATTATCAATTAACTTTTTCTTATTTATACCCACCGATTAAAACAGTAAACGCTAAAAAGTTAATAATATATGGCTCTACCAAGCCTCTAAGGCGAAAACGTAGCCTTAGTTGCCCTTATGGTCGTGTTAAAAATTGATACTTTCCAACCAATATAAAATAAGGTCGACACACTGGGCTATTTGTCGAGCCTTAACGAATAGCTATGCCTAGGCTCGGTCGAACACCCATTGAGTCAACCTTCTTAACCGTTAATGTTTAATGCGCTCTTCTACTTCTTTACAAATTTCATCAGCACTCATGCCGCTGGCATCAATCACCGCACCTTCTGAAACAAAGTTTTGGATGCCCATCACATTGGCGTCTTGTCCAGTGATGACACAACAATCACACCCTTTGGCATCCTCTTCGTTTTTTAGCTTGACTACCTCGTAACCTTTTGCTTTTAGCGCTTCACTGACATTGGTTAATGATTCCTCAACGGCCACTCGAGCCATCTTCACACCTCCCGAATCGATCTTCGCCGAGTCTCAAGACTCGACTTCCGCATCCCCTGATGGATCAGGGTCATACCCCTAGTTTGGCAACGGGAGGTTTTTATTATACGTCAGAACCACGTCATCCCTTTAGTACAAAAGGCATTACACACTTCCATTGAGGATAAAGCCGCTTACTATGTCTACCCCTTTGGCGATGGCCGCTTCGTCGGGTTGCAATGTCGCTTCATGCAAGCCCGCCTTCGAATTCACACCAAGCCAAAACATAAAACCAGGGATTTCTTTAAGGAAAAATCCGAAATCCTCACCGGTCATCGCTTCCTGGCATTCGCGCCATTCGTGGCCTTCTGCTTGGCAATAAGCGATAAACTGCTCCGTTTCGTCGACATGGTTAAATACCTGATAATAGTTCGAACCATAATCGATCTTTGTTTGGCAATGATAAGCCAGCTCAATTGCCTTGGCATGAGCTTCAATTTCCCGCTTAACCATCTCCATTGTCTCAGGGTTGAGCGCGCGGATCGTTCCTTCCAGACGAGCGCTCCCGGCAATGACATTTTGCTTTGTTCCGCCAATGATTTTTCCAATAGTGATGACGGCTGAATCGATCGGATTGACGCGCCGAGATACAATGGTTTGTAACCCCATGACGAAGTGGGAGGCACTGATGACCATGTCATTGGCCAAATGCGGGTAAGCCGCATGCCCCCCTCTCCCAATAAAATCAATAAAAAGTTCGGATGTATTGGCAAATAAAATCCCTTTTCTTATGGCCACAACCCCTGTGGGATATTCCGGGGCAATATGCAAGGCAAAAATAACATCCGGTTTCCAAGAGCGGAAGGCTTCACTCTGTAACATGGGGAGCGCTCCGCCCGGGCCTTCTTCGGCGGGTTGAAAAAGAACGACGACATCATCCTTTGGTTGTTGTTGTAGCAATTTTTCAATCATGCCGAGGGCAATCGTCATGTGCAGATCATGGCCACATGCATGCATATACCCTTCATGTCGGGAGCGGAAAGGAAGGCCGGTCATCTCTTTAATGGGTAAACCGTCCATGTCGGTCCGGTACCCAATCGTTTTAGATGGTGCACTCCCTTTAATTTTAACGAGCACACCCGTCTTCCATGTTTTAATATCCATTCCCGCTTGATTGGGCATGGTTTTTAAAAGTTCCAAGATGAGTTTCTGCGTTTTCACCTCTTGAAACCCTGGTTCCGGAATTTCATGAAAAGCGCGCCGGACTTTAATGAGATCCATTCCTGCCCCCTCCTCCATTTCTCGCCTAAAATCGAGAGGACCGTTTTTCAGCCTTTGGGAAAAACGGCCATTGTGCTTCAACGTTTTATATTTCAGTCAGGAGTTTTGTTTATAGCTTGCGTAACTCCTGTTTGATTTCTGTTTTCGAACGGGTCTTCTCATCAATTTTTTTAATCACCCGTGCCGGGGTTCCTGCGACGACCGTGTAAGGCGGAACGTCCTCAATGACAACGGCACCGGCGGCAACCACGGCGCCTTCACCAATTTTTACACCTTCAAGCACGACCGCATTCGCCCCGATTAAAACGTTATCTTCCAATATAACAGGCTGAGCGGACGGTGGCTCAATGACACCAGCGAGCACGGCTCCGGCACCAACATGACAGTTTTTACCTACGGTTGCTCGTCCGCCGAGAACCGCGTTCATGTCAATCATGGTGCCTTCCCCGACGACGGCGCCGATGTTAATCACGGCTCCCATCATGATGACGGCGTTTTTCCCAATCTCGACTTGTTCACGGATGATCGCCCCTGGCTCGATGCGCGCTTCAATATTTTTAAGATCAAGCATGGGAATAGCCGAGTTCCGGCGGTCGTTTTCCACGACATAATCATCAATGTGTTCGGCATATGTATCTAAGGCTTCCTTAATGGTTGCCCACTCGCCAAAAACGACACCAGTCGTTCCGTTAATAAATGCTTTCGAACCAGTCCCGAAATCCACGTGTTCGAGACGACCCTTCACATAAACTTTAACAGGGGTTGATTTTTTGCTATTTGAGATAAATTGTATAATTTCATTGGCATCCATCATGTTCACGTTCATACTCTCCTTCATCGTTCGATCTCGAAAAACAGTTACATTTTAACATAATCCACCTAAAACGCTCTAAACAAAACGCGTGGAAGTTCCAAAAGCATAAGTTCATGGGTTATGTTTGACTAAATCAATAAACGCTTTAACTTGTCGCAAATTCAGGACATCCTCATGGGTAATCAGCCATGTATCCCGCTTAATCGCCTTTCCCGTTTTATCGGAAAGCGGAATTTTATAAATGCCTTTGTCCTTTTCCGTTAAACTAATCGATGGCAAAATCGCATACCCAATGCCATTCATCGCCATTTGTTTACATGTATCGATTTGGTCGACAACAATCGTCCGCTCCGGCGGTTTTTTAAAATGATTGTACCACCAATCCTGGATTTCTTGGTAATAGGACGAATCGCTTTTGAATTGGATAAAAGGGCGCTGGCAATGTTCCAATTCACTGAATGACGAAATTTCCGTATCAACAAGATGCAAAACATCTTCGAATAAATGAATTTTAGGGCCTTTCCATTTAATCTCGCCGCGCAGGATGCCGACATGCGTATCATGGTCGTACATATGGTGAAGAATTTCACTGGACCAACCTGTCGTCAGTGAAATTTTCACTTGCGGATACCGGCTGACAAAGATCTTCAACATGTTGGGTAACCAGTACTGACCAACGATCGATGTCACCGCCAGTTTCAGCGTGCCAAAAATCTCCCCTTCATTGGAATAGATTTCTTCTTTAAGGCGATTTTCTTCATCCAAAAACCGTTTAGCAAACGCCGCGATTTTTTCCCCTTCAGGTGTGATTTCAAGCCCCCGCTTTGAGCGAATAAACAAGGTCGTCCCCCAACTATCTTCAATCGTCTGCAAGCGCTGGCTGAGCGCCGGTTGGGAAACAAATAAACGCTCGGCGGCTTTGCGCATATTCCGTTCCTCGGCAAGGACAACAATGATTTGCAAATCGGTTCTTTGCATGTTCCAGCCCCTTTTTAATAAGTTTTTCTTATGCTTTATGATTATTATAATTGAATTTTCTTTTCAATTCTATCGTTATATGATGATTACAGAAAAATTTTGATAAAAACGGAAGTGATCTTATGGAACTATTGATAACCTTATTTTTCGTTGGACTCTCTTCCCAGTTCATCGGTACATTAGTCGGCAGCGGCGGGTTGATTACATTTCCAGCGATGCTGCTTTTAGGCGTTCCGGTCCATTCAACCATTTCAGCTAATAAGCTGTCCAATGCCATCTCTTCAACAACCAGTTTAATCACGCTTGTTAAACAAAGGAAAATTGCTGTAAGCGATATTTTAAAAGGCGGCCCGATCGGCTTAATCGCCGGCGTGATCGGTGGGCTGATTACAACTTCCATCCCCGAACCATTGATGAAGACTATTGCGATCTTCTTGCTCGTTTTTGTTTTGGTTCTGTCTTTTGTAAAACCGAATGAGGCGTCTCGGAATAGCGCTTCGAAAAACCCAAAAGGACTCATGCCGATTTATTTCGGCATTGGGGTTTATAATGGCGCATTTGGCCCTGGCCAAGGATCCTTACTCATGCACTTCTTGTCAAGAAAAGGTATTGATTATTTAAAAACAATTGGTTTAACCCGGGCCAATACGTTAGCGAGTGGATTGGGAGCGGTTGTGACCTATATTTTTTCAGGAGACATGATATGGAGTGTTGCTTTTGCCATCACAATAGGGGGCATCATCGGTGGTCAGATCGCTATATTTATCGCACCGAAAATGTCTAAAAAAGTCGTTCATCACTTAATGCGCGTTGTCGTTATTTTACTCATCATACAATTACTTGGAGAAAATCTGATAAGGGGGATTCTATCATGACAAAAATACGTGGCATCGATCACGTGCAAATTTGCATTCCAATCGGTGAAGAAGAAAAAGCCCGAAACTTTTATGGCGGACTGCTCGGGCTTCAAGAAATTGAAAAACCCGACACCCTCAAAGCGAACGGCGGCGTTTGGTATCAGGTCGGCGATTTGGAGTTGCATATAGGGACCGAGAAGATGAACCAAGAAAAAGGAAAACGGCATGTCGCCTTTCGTGTGGATGACATTCAAGCCATGCGTACATTATTGGAGAACCATGGATTTACCATCAATGAAGAAAAGCCTATTCCCGGTGCGGAGCGGTTTTCCATTCGCGACCCATTTGGCAATCGCATGGAATTTATTTCTCGGAATACGTCTATCTGATACGGGTGACCCAAGAAACGGGTCACCTTTATTTTTCATGAATAAAAAAGCCAGCCTATTTCAGGCTGACTTTGGCGTGTTTTTGATCTTGCAAAAAATGATTCAAATACTTAAGCAAAGCGCTTCGCGGCAAAATCCCTTTAAAAAACCCTTCCTCATCTTCCACGCAGAGAAAAGTTTGGTCAATGGAGAGTTTTAAGGCCGTTAGAAAATCGTCATGAACCTTCAAAATTGGAATGTCGGCCTTCATCACCTCTTGCACTTTTCTCTTGCTTAATTTTTCAAATTCAATGCGTTCAATGCCGAAAATATTGTTCAAAATCATCGTTTTGCTGATGATGCCCTTAAGTTTATTGTCGATATCCAAGACCGGAACGGCGGAATATCCGGTTTTCACTAAAACGAGTAGCGCATGCTCCAACGGATTAATCGTTTGGACATGAGCGACAACATCAGAAGGAATGATTAAATCCATGATGTCCTTATTCAGAACATCTTCCGTAGTTAATCTTGCCATGAGTTTCATCCCCTTTATTCAAGAGCAATTGTAAGCCCTTTCATCCCCTAATAACAGTTTATCACAGATGGATGGAAACGTTCATTCCTTTACAACTATAACATATCACCTTTTAACCGCACGTTGGATGTATTCGCAACAACCCCTTTTTTTAAGGGGGGATGATTCCCTACAAACCCTTGACAAGATGGGGCGATAGAAAAAAGATAAGCCTCTTTCAATCCCTAGAAACATGCGTCATGCGCGATCGTTCAAACTAAACGGTTATGAATCTACTTTTGGAATATACTAAGCCTTATCGTTTTAGCTTTTTGACAGGAACATATATTCGTATTACAATGAGTAATGATGATTTGATCGGAAAGGATGACCGTCATGGACAACCGTTTTTCCGTGATGGAGCGTCAGTGGGTCGGCGGTGCGATGCGCCTCGTCGTCATGGACTGGAAAAAAGGAGAAATCCTTACTTTCATGCTCGATGACCTCGAAGAACCATCGGTCGATCAGGAGCTAGTTTCATTTATTAAAAACATGCGGCCCATTTTGGAAAAACCTTTATGGAAAAGCTCCCCACCGAATAAATCCCATTGATAGCCTTGAAACTGACAAGCTTCGCGAAACGACATGTCAGCGATGTAAAGGTCGCATGAACCCAAGATCCGAATCTATCATATAAAAAAAGCTTGTCCCTCCTAAGAAGGACAAACTTCACACTCTGAACGCTTGAGTTGATCATTCACAGCCATAACGGCCTTCATAAAGCCAGAATGACATTAGAGAAATAAATGCAATAACTCGTAGAAAATAGCTCCAAGAACAACAGTCACAGGCAAGGTAATAATCCATGTCAGGACGATGTTGATCGCCGTTCCCCATTTCACGCCCTTCACCCGTTCAGCTGAACCGACCCCCATAATCGAGGAAGAAATAACATGTGTTGAACTGACAGGTAAATGCAGGTTCGTAAAACCGAAAATAATAATGGCTGAAGAGATGTCCGCTGCCGCACCGTTGACCGGGCGGATTTTCATGATTTTACCACCGACTGTTTTAATAATTTTCCAACCGCCTATCGATGTGCCAAGCCCCATCGCTGCCGCACAGGCGATGCGCACCCACATGGGGATCGTCTCCATGTTCGGCAAAAAACCCGAAGCGAAGAGCGCTAAAGTAATGATTCCCATGGACTTTTGGGCATCATTGGTGCCATGGCTGAACGATTGCAGAGCCGCCGTAAAAATTTGGACAATGCGAAACCCTCGATTGGTTTTTGATAACGGAAACCGGCGAAAAACAATCGAAAAAATCGTCATTATGATAAAACCAAGGGCAAGAGCAATGATCGGCGAAAACACCAAAGCTTCAATGATGCTCAAAAAACCCGAAAAATTAATGCCATTTATACCAAGGGCCGCGATGCCGGATCCGGCTAGTGAGCCAATAAGCGCATGTGACGAGCTGCTTGGGATGCCAAAATACCAAGTGAGCAAATTCCAAACGATCGCAGAAAGCAGCGCCGCCAAAACAAGCGTGGTGCCGTTTTCGACATGGAGTGGATCGATGATGCCTTTTCCGATCGTTTGTGCAACCCCAGTGAAAAGTAGCGCGCCAAAAAAATTCGCACACGCCGCAAAAATGATGGCTAGGCGCGGAGGTAAAGCCCGCGTCGATACCGATGTGGCAATCGTGTTTGCTGTGTCATGAAAACCGTTAATAAAGTCAAATACAAGGGCAAACAAAACAATCAAAATGGTGAGAATCAGCACAGAATCCATCGGTAAACCCCTTTATGCATTACGCATGATAATCGTTTCCAGAGTATTAGCGACATCTTCGCAGTCATCCGCAATGGCTTCAAGCATTTCATATAGTTCTTTATATTTAATAATGTTGATCGGATCTTTTTCCTTTAAGAATAAATCACGTATGCATTCCTGATGCATGTCATCGCATTGGGATTCATAATCATTGATTTTAATGACGTGTGAACGGATATTTAACAATTTGCGCCGTTGCAAATGTTTGGCTGCTTCACTGATTTCTTTTGTTGCCGCAAGTAACAGGTCAACAAACCGAACCATATTCTCTGGGGGATTGATAAATTGATATATTTCAATCCTGGATGCCCATTGTTCAAAACCGTCCAACACATCATCCATTTTCATCGCCAAAGATAAAATATCTTCCCGTTCAAGCGGAGTGATGAACGTTTTGTTAAGGTCGACGATCAATTCATGAATGAACGCATCACCTTTGCGCTCATATTCCTTCATCGTTCGCGAAAATTCCTCCAAGTCTTTGGTTGAGCGAATTTTATATTCGACAAAAAACGTCGCTGCCTCCTCAACATTGACTGCAATTTGATTCAACAAATTCAAAAACTTGTCGTTTTTAGAAAAAAACACACTCTCGCCCCCAATGAAAAATTCATTAACCGAAATTATTTTAACAATTATCCCTATAAAAACAAGGAAATTTACAATATCTTAACAAACCTCGACAAAAAGAAAGTTCTAAAACCTTCACACGGCTTGTCCAGCTAAACGTCAACATAGCCTAAACTTCAATATCACAAACGTTGTCTTCCGGATCCAATGTTAAAGTCACTTTTCTTTCTCCTTTCCCATCATCATCCGGGCATGTTTTTACACCGATTGTGGGATCGTATTAAAGAACATGATTTCTTGGAAAAAGGGGAATGATGATGGATCATACTTTGGATTATTTGCGCGAATCGCTCTCCAATTGGATTGAAGAGGACGAGTTGGCCTACAGAATTTATCATAAACTTGAAAATAGCACCTATTCAAGTGAGAGAGATTTTGCTGCACATCTCAGCCAGGAGGAAATTCAGCATTTATCCGAGTTAATCAAAAAGGAAATGCACTACGCGAACCAAGAACAAGACACCGTACGTCTCGCCCAGCTGAATGAAGTTTACGAACAGTTGTATTAATTCCACCGGATGTAAGCCGTTCGGCTTTGAGAAAACATGACTCTGCTAACAAACCTTTCAGGTGTTGGCAGAGCCTTCATTGCCCTTTTGCTCGACTAAAAAGGATATTCTTTTTACCAGCAAAAGCCTATTAGGTGCAAAAGCAAAGCCTTAGTTATCCTTATATTTTCCTGTTAAATGATCTTTTTTTACCAGTACAAGTAAAAACCTTTATAACAAGAAAAAGCAAATGAATAAGTCCCAACACCCCCGCAAGCGAAACGGTTGATCGTCCTCCCTTTCACGGGTTAGAGCGTACTTAAATGCATCACAATTTATACTTGACGGGGGTGATGATTTTATATAAAGTTAAACTCGTGAACTATTTAATTGTTGAATCATTATTTGAGAGGGGGGTTTTATGGACCGCGCGGCATTCATTGATCTCATCCAACGTTACGAATACCTTACCTTTCTCATACATAAACGGGCAGAATTTATCATAAGCAAGGAAATTAGTGAAAATGTGACGTACGACCAACATTTTGTGCTCCGCTATATCATGCAAAATGAAAATTGCACACCAACCGACTTGGCTAAACAATTTTATGTGCAAAAAGGGGCAGTGACCGCCATCATTAATCGTTTAGTTGAGAAAGGGTATGTTCGTCGCGAGAGGGATACGAAAGATCGACGAGTCATATATTTGCATTTGACAGATAAGGGCATTCATTTTTACGAGGAAAGCCTGAAAAAAATACACGAAAATTTCGCCAGCCTCATGGCCCACTTTACAGATCAAGAGATTGAAACCTTTATCCAGACTTATGAAAAATTGGCCACTGCGCTCAAAACGGCCGTAGAAAGTATGGGTGACTAAAATGAGAATGGTGTTAAAAGGCAAATGGATGATAATGGCAGCTTGGATCGTTTTGATTGCTGTATTGCTCATGACGCAACCGAATTTTTCCGACCTTGTCCATGAAAAAGGGCAAGCGACCGTTCCTGAAGGTTATAGTTCATCTGTTGCCAGTGACCTGTTAAAAGCTTTGAATCAAGAAAACGGCTCGGGTCAAACCTCTTCGGCTGTGCTTGTTTTTTATGATAAACATGGATTATCAAAGGCTGACCATGCCGAAATAAAAAAAGCCATAAACCAACTCGATAGGAAAAAATTATCGCTTGGCATCACCGATATCATAAGCGTATTCAACCAGCCTAATTTAAAAGAAAAACTCGTTTCAAAAGACAATACTACAATGCTTGTCAGCCTGAATATTGAAACTAACGACCGCGATACGAGGGCTTTAACGGACGATTTATATACGGCGATTGATAATATCAAAGTCGATCATTATTTTACAAGCGACTGGATGATCAATAACGACACTGAAGAAAGCATGCAATCCGGCGTACATAAAACCGAATATCTTACGGTCATTTTCATTCTTTTAGTGCTCATCATTGTTTTCCGGTCGGCCATTGCCCCCTTCATTCCGCTGATTTCTGTCGGCGTTTCCTTTGTCGTATCACAAGCGATTGTGGCCTTTTTGATTGACTGGTTCAATTTCCCAGTCTCCAACTTTACGCAAATTTTTCTAGTTGCCGTGCTCTTTGGCATCGGGACCGACTACTGTATCTTACTGATCAGTCGCTTTCGTGAAGAATTGCCGAAACATGAGACCGTCAATGAGGCGATCATCACCACTTTCAAACATGGCGGACGCACGGTCTTTTTTAGCAGCTTAGCCGTTTTGATCGGCTTCTCAGCCATTGGGTTATCCACTTTTAAAATTTACCAATCGGCTGTTGCCGTCGCCGTAGGGATTGCCGTCATGATTGTCGCTTTGCTTACCATTGTGCCGTTTTTCATGTCGGTGCTTGGCCCAAAACTCTTCTGGCCATCGCGCAAAGCGCTCGATCATAGCGAAAGCCGTTTTTGGGGTAACCTTGGGGCATTTGCCTTCAAACGCCCGCTGATTGCGCTACTGATTGTCGCCTGTGTGTCCCTGCCATTTCTCTTGACTTATGATAACGTGCGGTCCTTCAACAGTATGAAAGAAATCGGTGACGACTATCCCTCTGTCAAGGGGTTCAATCTTATCGCCGATCATTTTAATTCCGGTGAGGCGATGCCAACGACCGTTGTATTAAAAAACGATGAACGCATGGATCGCCGAGAAGCCTTACAAGCCATTGAAGCGATCACGCAGGAAATCAAAAAGACCGACCATGTTGCCGTCGTCCGTAGCGTGACCGAGCCGCTCGGTGAGCCAATCAAAAATTTTCTCGTTCCCAATCAAGCCCAGACACTTGAAGACGGCCTAAAGAAAGCCAATGACGGTGTGAAAAAGATTGCTGCAGGGCTGAATGATGCGAGTATGAAGTTACAAGATTCGAGCCCACAATTAACAAAAGCAGCTGATGGCATCGATCGTCTCATAAACGGAACCACCGATTTAAAGACCGGCGTGTTAACACTCCAAGACGGATTAACAAAAATACAAAAGGGCATTGAATCCGGTGCTGCAGGCGCTGGTGACATCAAAAACGGACTATCACAACTTAAAACCAACGCCGAGCGCTTATTATCTTCGCAGCAGCAATTGCTCGGCGGATATGAACAAATGCAAAACAGTCTTGAAGCCATTAATAAAAATTACAAAAGCATTCAAACGGGATTAACACAAAGCATTTCCACTGTTAAACAAAGCTTGGATAACTATGTGAATGACAATGATGCTGCAATGAAGAACGATCATTTCAAACAGGCCTATGGAATGATCAACTGGCTGCTCACCGGCAAAGGATTCAATTTTCCAAGCCCGCTTCTAGCCATGCAAGATCTTTACAAAGGCATGCAAACACTCGCCACTAAAATGGATGAAGCAAACAGTGGATTCCGTCAACTGGTCGAGGGACAAAAAGCGTTTAACAGCGGCTTGACAAAACTGATCGCTGGCATTGACCAATTGCAAAGTGGTTTAAATCAAGCAGCCGCTGGCGAAGGGCAGGCCATCAAGAACCTCCCTTCGATGGCTCAAGGGCTTGACAGCCTTGCCGACGCTCAGTCACAGTTGAAAAGCGGTTTTACCGATATGCGTGAACAAATGGACAAATTAACAAGCGGCTTGGATGATGCGGTCAACGGACTTAACAAAGTATCAGACGGTTTGGATGATGCCGGAACGTTTTTAAACGAGCTGTCCCAAACGAACAGTTCTTTAGCCGGTTTTTACATTCCCGACCAAGCGCTTCGAGATAAAAGCTTTCAACAGTCAATTGACAACTACATGTCTCGCGATCGGAAAATGACAAAAATAGATGTTGTATTTGATGTGAATCCGTATTCGGAAACCGCGCTTAACCAAATCGAAGACATAAAAGCCGCAGTCAAACGGGCCGCAAAGGGTACGCCCCTTGAAAACGCCACCGTTGCCGTTGGAGGCGTCTCAAGCGTCTTTCACGACCTGGATCACATCTCTGATGCGGACTACAATCGAACAGCGAGCTTTATGTTAATCGGCATCGGTATCGTCCTCATCACCCTTTTCCGGTCTTTGATCATGCCTATTTATGTGATTGCCTCCCTCATCTTAACGTATTTCACGGCCATCGGCGTCTCCGAAGCGATTTTCGTCAATGGTCTTGGCTATACCGGACTTAACTGGGCGATCCCGTTTTTCAGTTTCGTCATGGTCATTGCGCTAGGTGTGGATTATAGTATTTTCCTAATGGACCGCTTTAATGAATATCGCGGTCAACCTGTAAAAGAAGCGATGCTTTCCGCAATGAAAAATATGGGCACAGTCATCATGTCGGCGGCGATCATCCTCGGCGGAACATTCGCTGCCATGATGCCATCCGGTGTCGTAACGTTGATGGAAATTGCCACTATCATTATCATCGCGCTGTTGTTGTATACATTGTTCGTCCTCCCGCTTTTCATCCCGGTACTCGTCCGGACGTTCGGCAAAGCCAACTGGTGGCCGTTTATATATAAAGAAAATGAATGATCTATCACTTTAAAAAGTTCCTGAATGCCTAAATCGCATCAGGAACTTTTTTGTGCCGGTCACATTGCCCACTTGTGCCATTTTGTCGTGGATGCTCAGCTCTAAAACAAAAATTTTTTAATGAGTATTGTATAACGACACTTGTGTCATTATAATAGAAATAACGACACAAGTGTCATTTTATTTGCAAAGGAGAAAATGTATGAATCGTCAACTTTTTCGACTTAAAGGGTATTTGCCGCTATTATTGGCGCAAATTATCTCAAACCTGGGCGACTGGCTGGATATCTTAGCCCTCATGGCTTTAATTGCTTTAAAATGGGGCGCCTCACCCCTCGCGATGTCCATGACCATGTTGTGTTTGGCCTGCCCGTCCATGGTACTAGGTTCAGTGGCTGGCGTATTGGCGGACCGGCTTAACCGAAAATCTTTAATGATCATCTCCGATCTTGTGAGATAGTCACGGTCTGTGGCTTTGTTTTATCCACACACTTGTGGCAAATATACGTATTGCTCATCATTAAGTCGAGTTTCTCAGCACTTTTCTCGCCCGCCGAAAGCGGAAAAATAAAAGAAATCGTGCCGAATGAGTTCATGCAGCCGGCAGTAGCGACAAGGGAGCTCGTCAATAACGGCGCAAAGATTGTCGGACCCATTATCAGTGGCGCCATCGTTTCCTTCATCGGTATCAAATGGGCTTTTTATTTGGACAGTCTAACGTTTATTCTTTCTGCTTTGTTTTTATCATGGGTGCCGGGAGCGGGCACTGTTCGCACAAATCAAGGTAAAACCTACACCTTTAAACGGCAAAGTTTCATGCAACAGTTTAAAGAGGGTTTCCGATTCATTATACAATCACCAAGGTTGCTCGCCGGTTTGCTCGTTTTTTGTTTTGTCTTTTTCGCCCTCCAAATAGCGGACTCGCAAATCGTCATTTTACTTAGAGAATTGGACGGAGACCCCACGAATCTACTCGGTTGGATCATGGCGGCGAGCGGCACGGGAGTTATCTGTGCCTCGCTTTTACTTAATAAAAAAGAAATCAAATCGTATTTGACATCACTTTGTTTTGGTAGCATGGAGCTGGGAAGCGTGCTCGCTTTGGAAGGCACTCTGATTCACTCACCCTATCTTTTAGTAGCCATCCTTTATCCGCTCACAGGCATTATTGCCGGTTTTTCCTTCGGCATGGCGATGATGCCTTTTGACATCATGGTGCAAAAAATGACGCCTCAGCATTTAACCGGCCGCGTTTTCGGTGTCATTGGCAGCTTCGTGACGACATCCACTTTATTAGGTCTGGCTTGCGGGGGACTAATATCTCAATACCTAGGTGTTGTTTTTACCTTTATCCTTTCGGGAAGTTTGCTTGTCATGTGCGGTATGATCGTCTATAGTTTTCGTAGAAGACTGGATGGTGTAAAGAAAGATGCCGAAAGTATCACAGGAACACTTCATTAAACGCAGAAATGAAATTTTAGAAGCCGCCAAGCGTGTCTTTCTGAAAAAAGGCTTTGAACCGGCCACGATGAAAGATGTTGTAGAGGAAAGCGGCATGAGCCGCGGAGGCGTATATCAATATTTTTCCAGTACAGAAGAAATGTTGGAGGCTTTACACGAAAGGCAAACTAACATCTTCACCGAATACCTTTCAACATTGCTTGATAACCATGAGACGGTTTGGGGTGCTCTGAATGCTTATTTAAGGGAATATGAAGTCAAGGAAGAAGATTTGGGGCAAGTCCCGTTCGGAATCATCATGTATGAATACTCCGTTACCTCTTGGCGAAACGAGCGACATCGGCAATTTATGTTAACCCATTCCAAGCGTAGCGTCGATGCCATGACCGATTTTTTACAAAAAGGAGTGGAACGCGGGGAATTTCATCCTATACAACCGCTCGAAACGATCGTATATTTTTTGTTTAACGTCACGGATGGATTAATCCTTCAGGCCACGATCGCCAATTTGAATATTGATCAACTGAACGGACAAGTCGAAGGCCTGAGACTTTACCTGAAGAACGCACTCGGAGTAAGTGATTAAGGTGTGAATTTAATATAAAAAACCACGCATAACCTCTGCTTAGAAGATTTTTTGGTCTTCCCACTGGGGTTGATTTCATTTATTTGTATATATTCCCCATAATAAAAGCCCAATGTATGGAAAGCTGTAGCACATGCAATTCTATACATATAAAGGTTCTTTGTTGAAAGGGCGGGATCGCGAGTGACACGCAATGAATAAACGTCAGCCAAAGAAACTTATTGGCGTGTCGACCCCACTTGGAACCAACGTCATTTATTATCGAAATCCAGTTTTAGTGGCTTGGTGGTCGGCAGCCTTTCCTGGTTTCGGGCATATTCTTCTTGGGCAATATATTAAGGGCGGCCTATTGTTTATATGGGAAATTTTTGTAAATATCCATTCTCATCTCAATCTCGGTTTAATTTATACATTGCAAGGGGATTTCGAACGAACAAAAGCCGTTTTAGACCCGCTTTGGATTTTGATGTACATCCCTTTATTTTTATTTACGATATGGGATAGTTATCACGAAGCGGTTAACCTTAACCGTTATATACCGCTAATTAATCCTACAAAAGTAAAAATAAAACAAAAGAGAATCAACGCCATTGGACGGAATTTTTTAACGGAAAAAAAACCATTTATGGCTCTGTTTTGGTCTATGTTTTTTCCCGGCACTGGCCAGTTTTATTTGCATCGGCTCTTTGAGTCGGTTTTACTATCTTTTTGGTTTATTGTGATCAGCCATTATTCTCGATTTCATCAAGGATTATTGTTTTTGATAATGGGTGATATTGACCGTTCCAATCAAGCGTTCCAAGCGGATTGGTTTATGTTTTTGCCTTCTCTATTTTGTTTTTCGGCCTTTAATGCCTTTACGGACGCTGTTGAAAGCACCTTTCTTTACCGCAATACGGAACTTGCTGAACTGGAACTGGACTATCAGAACCCTCACTTCAAAGTAAACTTTCCCAGCCAATCATGAGGTGAATTATGCAAGTTTTTGCCCTTTTTTATACCATAACCATGTTGAAAAATGCGATTGCTAAGTTAAAACAATTGGGTATTGAATCGCGCGATATTTTCGTTGTTCCTATAAAAGGTAAGAACGATCATCACAACAACCCGAACATCAAATTTCCTCATTTTCGCAATGCCGTTGATAAGGGCTTTGCCTTTGCCACTGCCCTTTCTGTCATTACTGCAGGAATCGGGTTTAAATTGTTCTTGGGTCCGATCATTTGGGGGATCATCGGCGCTTGCTGCGGTTTTCTCATTGGATTTTTCTCCAGCTATTTTCGCATGAATAAGCGGGAACGAAACCCAAAACACATGGACTTACCCTTAATCCTGATTGTCAACTGCCCGCCAGATGATGTCAAAAAAATTGAATCCTTATTATTTGAAACCGGTGCTTTAGGTGTCAACACCCCTCTTTTAAAGAAAAATTAACGAGTACCGTTGTTAAAACAGCCCATCAGATAAAATGCCCTCACGAAGCCTCATGATGACCTGATCGATCAACAATAGGTCTCTCCTCTTTCGCCCGATATTGCCTCCATAGTGGGACGTGACTTTCTGGAAATTGGAAAAAATATTGTCGGCATCATCATTTTTTTATGCTCGAGCAAATCTTTGCGTCCGTATGATCCATTTGCCGTGGGAGCCTTTTCGAAAAGACGGTCGTAATAAGTTGTTTGAGGATCGCTTCTGCCTGATCGCCTTCAATAACGATCAGGATGCGCTCATCGTCTGCGGTCAATAGAAAGGTGATTAACTCGGTCATGCGGTCAATCCGGCATGTTTTGTTGTTCTTATATAAATACAGGGAATGACGGGATTTCTGACAAATGAAGTAAAAGGTAATCGCCCGGCTGAGGGTGAAGTCTTGAGTGGGAATGTTAAAAGAGACAATGCTTTTCATGATGCCTGCTCCTTTTCTCTCTATAAATTAAAGCGTGTCGGTAATCTCTGCACTTTTATTTTCCCACAATCACCCGCGAAGCTGAACGGGGTCTTTTTGTCGAATCGAGACTTCTTTTGTATCTTTACAGTTTTTTCCTAAACCCATGGAAACAAATTTATTAACCCATTAATACACGACTTCTCTAAAAGCAGATACTTGCACACTTTAAAACAATTGGCGTTTGGCTATCTATTGGCCTGTTCATGTGATCCTAGGCTTTCTCTCATTGAAAAACCGGCATCTCTCAAGCTTAAACGTCATCCTTACTTACCTATACATACGAAAAAAAGGCCGGCCATGCCGACCTTGTCGTTATTTTGTGTGATGTGTCGTGGAACTGAGAATCTGTTGTCTTTCTTCAAAACTGACGGCTGAGCACCCGGAATCACAGGAATCCTTCAGAGCACAGGCCGCACACCGCCCTTGGCGGCTTTTTTTGATGAATGAAATGACCATCCATGTCGCATAGGCAAAGATGAGGATGCCGAGCACGATGCTGATCAGCATTTTCGCTCCTCCTTTTGTTTAGAAAATCCAACGGCCTAAGATGTAAACGACATACGCGATAATATAGGCAGCAATAAAAGAATACGCGATAGAAAAGAGTGCTATTTTCGAGCTTCCGGTTTCTTTTTTTATGGCAGCAACCGTTGATAAACAAGGTGTATATAACAAAACAAATACCAAAAAGCTATAGGCCGCAAGCGGCGAAAAGTAGTGTGGCAAAAGCCCCGACAGCGTTACGCCCTTTGGAACAAAATAGAGGACGTTCATCGTGGAAACAACGACTTCTTTTGCCAGAAAACCTGTTATTAATGCCGACACCGCCTGCCAGCTGGCAAATCCGAGCGGAGCGAACAACGGAGCAAAGACGCTACTTACAATAGCCATAAAACTTTTATCGATGGGCACATCCATTCCCGACGGGCCAAAATAGGATAGAACCCAGATGAAAACCGTTCCTCCGAAAATAAACGTACCCGCTTTGCGGACAAATCCTTTCCCTTTGTCCCAAGTGCTTCGCAACAGCGATTTCAGCTGGGGAACATTATAAGGCGGTAAATCCATGATAAAGTAACTTTTTTCATTTTTTAAAAAGAAGGAAAATAGCTTGGCAATGAGTATAGCCACGACAATCCCGAGTACATAAAGTGAAAGCACGATCAGCGCTTGATGACGCTCAAAAAAGGCTGCAACAAACAGCGCGTAGACCGAAAGTCGGGCAGAACATGACATAAAAGGTGTGATGAGGATCGTCAGCAATCGCTCTTTTGGCTGCTCGATCGTTCGCGCTGCCATGACTGCCGGGACGTTACAACCGAAGCCGATGACCAACGGGATAAACGCTTTCCCATTTAAACCGATGAATTCCATCAGGCGATCCATCACCACGGCGACCCGCGCCATGTATCCCGAATCCTCAAGAAGCGAGATGAAAAAGAATAAAATAAATATTTGCGGAACGAAAACCAATACCCCACCGACACCGGCGATAATACCGTTCAAAATGACGGCTTTAATCAGCGGCACCGCTCCCATCGCGTCCAACGCTTTCTGAATCCCATCGGTGACCGGACCGGATAACCATTGGTCCAATAAGTCTGACATCGGGGTGCCAAGCCAATCAAATGTCAGTTGGAAAACAAGGAATAATAACAGTAAAAAAATAGGAATACCGAGAATACGGTGGGTGACAATACGATCTATAAATGCGGTGAATTTAAAGACTTCTTTTTCCTTTGTTAAAACGCATGTGTCCGCGATGACATCACGGATGTAGGCCATTTTTGTTTCATAAATGACATCATCGATCCGCTTTCCCGTCGTTTCTCTTAACACTTCATCGGCTTTCTGACGGATGCCGCGAAGTTCCGGAAACTTTTCATCGAGAAGGTCGCAAATCATGCCATTGTCATTCAAATATTGAACCAGCATCCAGCGACGAGGCGTGTCCCCTTTCTGTGCCATGACACTTTCCATCTCGCGTATGGCTGATTCAATCACCTCACCATAATTCAATGAAAAAGACGATGGGTGGTTCGTTGGTTCATTTTTCAAAAAATCGATGAGGTCTTGGCAGCCGTCTCCTTTTCTTGCGACGGTTGTAAAAACTTTAACGCCGAGCCGGTTACTGAGACGTTCTAGATTAATGGTCACGCGATGTCTTTTGGCTAAATCGACCATATTGAGTACAACGACGAGAGGTCTTCCCGTCTCCATTAGCTCTGTCGTCAAATAGAGGCTGCGTTCAAGTTGATCGGCATTTACGATGTTTAAAATTTGTTCCGCTTCGTTTTCAAGCAGGGCTAGTGAGGCTACCCGTTCATCTTTTGATAATGGGTTTAAGGAATAGACACCCGGCAAATCGATCAATGATCGATTCGTCTGTTTGATGCGCCCCACTTTTTTCTCAACGGTGACACCGCTCCAGTTTCCGACGTATTCATAGGACCCAGTTATATGATTAAATAGTGATGTTTTACCCGTGTTCGGGTTTCCGAACAAAGCGATGTCCATCAGACAAGTTCTCCCTTAATACATAGGGTATCTTTTTTGCGGATGCCAAATAATTGACCTTCGCATTCTAATAAACACGGCCCACCGAGTGGACAATAGCGGACAACTTTGACGCTTTTCCCCTCAAAGACACCCATTTCTTTTAGTCGGCGTCGCATTTGCGAATCCATATCGCCGAAATCCTCAATTCTCAACTTCTCATTGATCTTGACTTCGCTTAATTTCACGGCGCAAACTTCTCCTGACATTGAAACTCATTATCAATTAAATTTTATCATCCATAGGGATAAAGTAAAGCGAAAAATTTGACCTTTTTATGACCAAGTGATGAACGGAATGTCAGGCTCAGCTTGCTAATCGTCCTCGAGTGCCTTAATGACTCTTTTACTAGCCAATCCTTACTTCCCAGAACAATACTTCCCCGCTCAGGCATGATATAGCTGGCATCGCGTTTAAAACGTATAAATCGCATAAAAACGCAAACACTAGACGTATCATCTTCCCAGTATTCAAGGAGGCTTTTATGGTTGTACATCGGACCCGGCTAAGCAGTTCCGAATTGTCAGGCATCTGGCAAAGTTATCATGTGGAGACGATGGCTTATATTCTGACCAAATATTTTCTCCATTTTGCCGAAGATCCTGATATTCGCGCATTGCTTCATCAAGTAAAGGATTACCGCGAAGCGCAGCTTAACGAACTGAAAAATCTTTTTAACCGCGAACAAATCATCCTTCCTACTGGATATACCGAAGAAGACATCAACTATTCAGCACCCCGGCTTTTTTATGATCCGTTTGCCCTGAGCTTTGTCTATATGATGGCCCGCATCGATCTGATTAATTTGGCATTTATCACGGGCAATATTGTTCGCCGGGACATTTTGGAACTCTTCAAAACTTCGTTGAGCCATGCGTTTTCCACATATGAAAAAGCAACGGCCCTTATGCTCTCTAAAGGGCTTTATGACCGACCGCCAAGCATACCGTATCCGAAAAAAAACGAATTTGTCAAAGGCCTAAAATACCTGTTGAACGGCCGACCCATCAATGTGCTGGAACTCGGTGAAATCTCTTTTAATATTGAAAGAAACTATTTTTCCATTGTGCTATGTACAGCCCTGTCGCAAACCACCACTGATGAAGAAATAAAACAATATATATTGGATGGGAAAAAAATTTCCGAGAAACAGATAAAATTTTTTAATGAGGTGTTAATAAAAGAGGAGTTGCTTGGTAAATTCCCCATTCAGATGGATGTCACCGCAGGACAGCAATCTCCCTTTTCAGACCGTTTGATCATGGGGCTATTTACCGCCTTGAATACCATTGATATCACGCTGATCGGCCATGGCATGTCGCTGTTCATGAGAACTGACTTGCAGTTGAACTCAGCCAAATTCTTCACCGAAATTTTACAATATACTATCAAAGGCTTTCAGATTATGACAAAACGAAAATGGCTGGAGCAGCCGCCGCAAGATATTAAACGAACATGACCGTAAAAATAAAGAAAACTTGGTTCTGCGAAGCCTTTTAGGTGAGGCAGAGCATTAGTTACACTTATGCTAGCCTGAAAAAATTTTATACCCTCTTACCAGCGCTAAAACAAGGTTGACAAGTCTCCCTTTCTTGTCAACCTATTCTTATGCCTAATTTCAATATCAAAAGCGGATTGATCAATTCCCCGGAAGGATGAAGAAAGACAAGAGGAATGTATTTTTAGAAGGGAAAATAAAATGACAACAGCAGAAGCTTTAGGGGGTGTGTTCCGATTGATGTCGAGAAATTAAAACAATGGCTGGAAGTGGCTCAACAATTTCAAGGAAATGATTTTTGGAGCGCCCTTTTTGATCAATCAACCGAACAAAAACAGAAAGATACGAATAAAAGCCAAACCCGTCCGCAGGAGCCGGCCATCGATCTTTACCAAACCCCTACTGCTTGGGTTGTCGTCGCGGATTTACCCGGGGTCGACAAATCGGCCATCCGGCTAACCTTTACGGGCAACGCGATAACCATAAAAGGAGAAAACAAAAGGCCGTTCCAAGACGCAGAAGCACTTCATACCGAGCGCTTTTACGGTAGTTTTGAACGAACCATTCAACTGCCGGAGGCGACTAATATCACCGCACCCCATGCCACCTTTCATAACGGTGTTTTAACCATTCGCATTCCAAGAGAAACTCCTCCAGCCTATTCGATTGACATTGAATAGTCATGCACTTCTAAACAAATCTCACAATAAAGCGGGCGAAAACATGATCTTTGAGCGTTGGTTCCAACATCAATTGAATCATTCGGCCATTTTGCTGCGCCTGGAGAAAAAAATCACGGATATGGAAAAGCTTTTGGAGGCGCTTCAACAAAAGCCTCCATCCGAAAATCGTAAAGAGCAGGATCCGGCCAAACCTCCCATTATGATTGAATACCTTAATATAGAAAAAGTGAATATTGACCGCTATGAACAGAGCAATAATTTCGGAGCATTAGGTATAAAGACACTGGAAGGAAAGTTGAACATCGGGGCGAACTATGGGAATGGTGAAGTCGTTCCGAAAGAAATGCAAAAATGGTTTGAAGAAAAATTAAAAAACAACGCTGTGAAAAATCATCATAAAAAACAGGCTGGGGGAATAAAGTATTCACCTCCGAAGACAACCATTCGGCCGCGCTCCGGAGGTTCAACCTAGTGCAAATGTTTTAGCGATTTTCATGATGTTGCCCAACTTTATCTTTTTTACCGATGCGCTCCCCGGCTGCACCGATAAAAAATAAAATAATTGCGCCAAGCCATATGTAATCAATCGATGTCCATGCGCCATAGTTTTTAATCAAAACCACAATCGAAAAAATAATTAAAACGACGACGGCAAGACTTCCGATCAAGTTGAAAATCTTTTTACCCATGATGACCTCCAACGCTTTTCGGTTCCTATGTTTTACTCCCCTACTATAAAAATAGTAATCGAATGCCTGGCTTTTGTCTAATCTGGCTTATTTTGATTCGGAGAGAAAAGCGCGCACGGCCTCGGCGACTTCATCGGGCCTCTCCTCCGGCAACAAATGCCCTGTATCTGGAAAAATTTTTAGTTCAGCATGCGGCAAGTCTTTCGCAAATCGCTCCCCGACAGAAACAGGTACGATGCGATCCTCTTTACCCCAGAGCAATAACACCGGCTGTGAAATCGTCCGAACCAACTCCGAAGGTAAATCCCCTTCCCGATGCCGAATAAAACGGACAAAAGAACGATAAAAGGCTGGATCTTTCAGTGGCTCTAAATACCCTTCCATCATTTCTTTATTTATAATGTTTTTATTATAAGTGACATTCACAAATTCCTGGATCACATCTTTTTTATAAAAATAAAGCCTTAATAAATAATGGAAATACGGCAAATAACTGAGGCGGACGATGGAGCGCTTGACCGGCCCCATGTAGCCAGCGGCAGCGAGACCTATGACTTTACGGATGCGCTTTGGGTCAAGCCGCGCCGCTTGTAAGGCGATTTGCCCACCCATTGAGTGACCGATGACCACCGCCTCGTGGATACCGAGGGCATCCATCAAGTGGACGATGAGTTGACCGTAATTGCGGAGCGAATACGTAAAAGTCAGCGATTTTTCGCTTTTTCCAAACCCCGGCAAATCCAAAGCAAAGATCGGGTAATCCTTTTTTAGTCGAGGGACGAGGCTGCGAAAACTAAAACAGGATGATAAATACCCGTGAATCATGATTAATGCCGGCATCTTGGTTTCCAGAGGCTTTCCATGATGTTCATAGTAAATTTGAACACCATCGACGTAAATTTTCTCTCCCATCATGCCACCTGCTTTATTCGTTTTCTTACTATCATATCCCAAAAGATGCCATGCAATAAAGACCCTAGTTCCACCAAGCCTTAATCAGCGTAGGGTGTATCAAAGTTGCCCTTAAACGAGCCTAAAAAAATTTTAAACGATCTTACTACTATAAGGAAAAAAGCCTTTATTCTTATTTAAACATCACCTTTCTTCCAATTTGATTCAGGATATGAAAAAGGGGACTCAAAGCGGTTTTGCCCGGTCTTTTGAGTCCACCACAAAAATTAATGAATTTGTTTACAAGCTCGCGCGGCTTGATCGATCGCATTGTGAGTTTGACTGTCATCCTGATTTTGATTTTCCGCCGCTCTCCGTGCCTGTTCCACCGCGTTTTTTGCATCGCGCACTTGTTGCATTCGCGCGGGATCTTTTGAACCTTCCGCATGCCTCAACGCTTCATCAAGCAAGCGCTCCGCTTCAGCAAGATGCCCCGCGGCTTGACTGGGATCATTCCAAGCATCGGTAACGCAACGGATGGCTTCGTCGACACATTGACGATATTCACTCAATCTAAAATCCCTCCTCAAGTTAATCAATACCAACATTCGTTTTTATATTAAACCTCTCCCTTCCGTTTCATGCACTCGCAATTTTTTCTTTGTCTTGTCTATATATGGTATAATATTGACGATGATTCCCAGAAGACAAGGGAGCGACATGTATGCGGGAGAAAAGTCCAATTAAAGGTGCGCGGAAATGGATTCTTTTTCTCTATTCGGGTTGGGAACGGCTCTATTATCGCCTCCATAAGGTCGAAGCCGATCATGCGGAAGACATCCTGTACATACGTCCAATGACTTATAAAGGGCCGCCCATCCCGCTCGATGATGGCACGGTGATTCAAGCTGGCGACCGCGTACTCCAACTTCATTTCAATAATAAAATGTTGATTGAAGCATCCTTTCATGCCAAAAACACGATGCAGATGATTACCTCTCTCCTTCGCGTTTTAAAATCGACCCTCCAGCGGCTTGGTGAAAAATTGGAATCCGACACCTATAAAGATATCAAAGGCATGTATGGGGTGAGCTTGATGCACCGCGGGGCGACTCAATTCGGTTTTTCGGTGATCGAGCTGCCCGATGGCTTATCCAAACGGTATCAACACTTCTACCTTAGAATGCTGATGGCGATCATGCATCCGAACGGTAAAGAACGTCTAAAACAAAAAACCGATCTATTAACCCCAAAAATCGTCGCCGCAAGCCGTGAAACCTTCCTTCAACACGTTCGGCAAGATAAAACATCCTAACCGTTAAGGTTAGGATGTTTTTTATACTGGAAAGAAAGTCTTTTTTGGCCAGCTTAAGGTGCTCTGCCAAGTTTTTTATAAACGGACGAAATACATGTTTTTACCCAACTTGGTTATCCTATCCTTTAGACGTTTTCACATTTCGGAGATCCCACACCGTTTTATCACTTTATCAGCAGGGCAAACGGATGAGTTCTGCCAAAAGGTGGAATGAAATGAAATTACATCTGACCGTTCTAAGTTTCGTTCCTTTATTGATCTTGTTCTTTGTTTTTGTCTTGTTCCGAATTACTGTAATGTCTAACCTGCTCATGGTCTTAATGATTTTATGGCTAATGATCATGCCCTTTATTTTTCTTTATGTCGGGTTGATCGTGGAAAGCCGAGAATCGAAGAAAAAGGTTAACGAAGGGAATGCGGGCCATGCTGTTCAGAAGGAAAAACAAAACCAACAACAACAATAACAAAAACGGCCATAAGCTACTCTCGCGTGCTGAAAGAGCCAAATCCCTTAGCGACTTTTTTTCCATGATGGAAGAGTCCAAGGATTTCGTCTCAAGTGATCACAAACTAAAACACATGACCGTTCGCATCTCTTATTTAAATCCAATGGTTGATCCCAAATCCATTCGTCGGGATATTTTGCCATATCTTATATCTTGCGATGCTACGAAATTAGAAGACCTCGTGCACTATCTTCCTTTCGTGTCGATTACTCATACGAAAGATGTTGAACAAATTAAAGAAAAATTATTAAAGGGCTTTATTCTCATTCAAAAACATAAAGAGGACCCAGACGGCTTATTGCTGGAGTTGACAGCCCAACACGGACGGCAAGTGACACCACCGGAAGTCGAATTTAGCGTCATCGGTCCGAAAACCGCTTTTGTCGAATCACTCGATACGAATATCGCATTGATTCGTAAGCTTCTTCCCATACCAAATTTTAAAGTAAAAGAAATGAGCGTGGGAAAAGTCACAAAAACAAAAGTGGCAGTCATATATATCGACGGCATCGCTAATCGCGAAAATGTCAATACTTTAACGCAGCGGCTTAAAGACATCGAGTACGACAATATCATCGACAGCTCGTTTCTTGTGCAAATGCTCTCAGATAATAAGCATTCCCCCTTCCCCCAACTCGTGGATACGGAACGCCCTGACCGGGTGGTGTCAGCGCTCATCGAAGGGAAGGTCGCGTTTATTTTGGATGGTTCACCTTTCGTCATTATGGGGCCGACGACCATTATGGAATTCTTTACAGCTTTTGATGACTACGCCCTTGTCTGGTATCTCGCGTCGTTCTTCCGATTAGTTCGCCTTGGTTCCGTCGCCTTTTCGGTTTTCGCCACACCGCTTTATGTCGCGGTGTTAACGTATCATTATCAACTCATACCGCAAGATTTAATAGGGACTTTGATCTCATCGCGCATGGGTGTGCCCTTTCCGCCCATCATTGAAGCATTGCTGATGGAGCTGACGATTGAGGTGCTGCGTGAAGCCGGGGTAAGACTTCCGACCAAGGTCGGTCAAACGATCGGTATCGTTGGCGGTATCGTTATTGGTACAGCCTCAGTTCAAGCCAACTTGACGAGCAATGTGTTGCTTATTTTAATTGCCATGGCGGCGCTAGCCTCATTTACGACGCCAAATTATAAGATGAACAATACCGTTCGCCTTTTGCGCTTTCCGTTTCTCATAGCCGCCGGGTTTTTCGGTATGATCGGCATTGCTGCGGTATTTGCGATTCTTGTCGCGCATTTGTTAAAACTCACATCACTCGGCCGACCCTATATTGAACCGTTTTACCCGCTACGCCTGAGCGACCTGAAAGATGCGTTTGTCCGCTTGCCTTACAGCCAACAAGGCCAACGCCCGCTCTTACAAAGGCCCGTTGACAGTGGGCGCGTCAACACTTGGCGTGCCAATTTTAAGTATGACATTGACGAATAAAGTACAAGCAAATGGGAGTGAGGGCAATGCCTGTCAAAGTTCCCGAAAACCGTCAAGTTTCACCATATTTTATGTTATTCATCATATACGGGATACAAGTCGGGATCTTCGTATTGTCCTATGAACGGGTTCTTGCTAAAGAAATCGGAAATGATGGCTGGATCACCATTTTGATCTCAGGGATTCTTATGGAAGTCATCCTTTGGATGGTGTATCGCGTTCTTGAAAAAAACGGCGGGGATCTCATCGACATCCATAAAGAGCTGTTCGGTAAATGGCTCGGCGGCCTTTTTTCTGTCATTTTCTCCCTTTATTTTTTGACCATGAGTTTGGTCGTCATGCGCACCTATGCAGAAATTGTTCAAGTTTGGATGTTCCCGCATCTTTCCTATTTTGCGATCGCCGGAATGGTCGGGGGGACAGCCTATACTTTCGTATCGGGCGGATTTCGCAGTATTATGGGGATCTGTCTTTTAAGCATTGTTTATTCTACCCCGCTTTTTATCTCCTTGTTTTTTCCGCTTCCGTATGTGCACTATGAAAATCTTTTGCCGATGTTTCATCATTCACCACTGGCGATCATTTCTGCGGCACATCAAATGATATTAAATTTCATCGGTTTTGAAGTGCTGTTTCTAGCCTATCCATTCATAAAACAACCGAAAAAGGCAAAAAAATGGGGCTATTACGCCATCTATTTGACAACCATGTTATATATTCTGCTTTTTATCATCACGATTCTTTATTATCCAAGAAGACAATTGAAAGGCATTTTATGGCCGACCATCGAGATATGGAAAATCGTCGATCTCCCTTTTATGGAGCGGTTTGAATACATCGGTATCACCATTTGGTTTTTTACGATTCTGCCGAATATCGCCCTCTCTTTATGGGCTGCCTCCCGCGGTTTTAAACGGGTATTTAATATTAACCAGCGGATCACTGCCATATTAATGAGCATTTTGATTTATGTCATTGGTTTTTTTCTAAACAGCCGTGACGACATCGACTTACTCAATGCAATATTATCCAACATCGGTTTCGGGTTCCTCTGCGGTTATGTGCCATTTTTGTTCGTTTTACAATCCATCGTGTACAAGGTGAAGAAACGAAATGGAAAAACTTAAACGGATGGCTGTCGCGCTATCGAGTCTGTTGTTACTTGTCGGTTGTGAACAGCCGAAAGTGGTTGATGATATTCGAATCGTCCAGGCCCTCGGCTATGACTACTATGATGAATCGCATATTTTGGGGACGATCACGACCCCCATTTACGCACATACCGGGGGTAGCGGTCAGGTGCAGGCGACTGCGGACACTTATTCCGTTGTCAGTCATATCGGACGGACACTGAATACTTTGCTGGAATCTCGATCAGAATTTCCACTTGAAATTGGGAAATTGTTAGTGATCTTATACGGAAAAGATTTAGCAAAGGGCGGGCTTTTCCCGTACATTGATGTCGTGAATCGGAATCCAGATGTCGGGCGTACCATCAGTTTGGCTGTCGTGGACGGACGGGCCGAGACAATTTTAAATCATAAATTTACAACCGATCAATTGGTATCCGCCTATTTAAACGATTTGATTCAACATAACACAAAAGCCAGTTTTCCAAAAAATAATTTGCATGAATTTTTATACAGTTATTTCGGGGACGGCATGGATCCGTTCATGCCTTTACTAAAATTAAAACAACACCATGTAGAAATTGAGGGCATTGCCTTATTTAAAGGTGATAACTACGTCGATTATCTGCCTTTCGAATACGCTTATCCTTTTAAAATGATGTTTGAATCCTTTAATGATGGATCCTATGAAGTGCCCATCAACCGAAACCATTATATGTCCATTACCAATATTTCATCAAAAGTCGATTACAAAGTGGAAAACGCTTCCTCCAACAGGCCCATTATCTATATCAATGTAAAGGAAAAAGGTTTTTTACGCGAATCGAGTTCAACGATGCAGCCAAAACAAAACATCAAAGAAATTGAAAGAATCATGGAACGTACTTTAGAAAGAGAAGGCAATCAAATTCTTGAGATGTTAAAAAAGTTGGGGGTGGACCCTTTAAGACTCGGCGACAAGGTGCGTTCTTATGATCGGGGCTGGAGTGAAGAAAAATGGCGTGCCATATATCCGCATGTTACTGTAAAATTAGATGTCCGAACCACACTGGCGCAAACAGGGATTATTGAATAGTCACCCACCTTTATGAGAGGAAAATGAACGACTCTTTTACCTTTTGCAAAGAAAACACGTTTCGGGCAAG
This sequence comes from Tuberibacillus calidus DSM 17572, assembly GCF_000430685.1. Taxonomy (GTDB): domain Bacteria; phylum Bacillota; class Bacilli; order Bacillales; family Sporolactobacillaceae; genus Tuberibacillus; species Tuberibacillus calidus. The sequence continues at coordinate 32,483 of NZ_AUMM01000009.1, forward strand.
TTTTTTGCGGCTTGCCCATCGTTTTTTTGAGAAGATATTTTTCATCTACAATTTTTTACATTAGACCGCCCAAAGGAATATTTCGGAAGTGCTGAACCCATACTAATAAAAAAGATCATTATGCAAAGGATCAGTTACCGTGAAAAGAATGGAGCGTCTTTTATGGTCGATCGCCTTTCCCGGATTTGGACAACTTCTCAATCGCCAATTCCTGAAAGGAATTCTTTTTATTTTTTTGGAACTTATCGTTAATTACAAAGCCAATTTTAACCAAATCATCGCTTATAGCTTTCAAGGCGATTATGATCGCGCATTGGCGGAAGCCCATATCAATTGGCTTTTGTTTTATCCATGTCTTTATTTTTTCTCGATGTGGGATGCCTATAAAAACGCCGGCGAGCCCGTCTCACGGTTTACGTACCTTCCCTTTGTTTTTTCAGCCTATTTTGTGACTTGGGGTTTAATGGTTTCATCAAAACCTCTTTCACCTTGGTCGCAGATTGGCCCTGTATTTTTCCCGATGCTCTGTGTTATCCCGGGTGTGTTGATCGGCCTTATTTTAAAATGGATTTGTGAAAAAATATGGAAAAATCCGGTTCATTAATCCCCTCCTGAACAGGGCATCATAAAGGAAGAGGGGGATGTGTCATGTCAAGCAACGCTTCCTTGGTTCCAAATGCCAAACAAGGTTTACGGCATCTGGAAGGCAAAGTGATGAAAGAAAAAGGCTATACCGTGGACCCGGTCCACCCAGAAAATGTTAAGTATGAAGTCGCTTCCGACTTGGGGATTCCACTGTCACAAGGGTATAACGGTAACCTCACAGCCAAAGATGCTGGAAAGGTTGGCGGCACAATTGGCGGGCCGATGGTGAAAGAAATGATTAAAATGGCCCAACAAAGCATGTTTCGCAAAAAATAACAGCTTAAAATTAACGGTAATGTCCGGGGCCACCCCAACACCACATGTGACCGTGGCGGGAGTCGCCCCCTTTTTATGGTTTTCTTGTTTGGAAAATGGTTCGATTCGATTAACTATGTCTCTAAAGTTTTTTACATATATAACAGCTTATGTAAACTTTGTTATCCATACTTAATGGCGCCAACGCCCAGCGTTTAGTGTGGACAAACGTAAGGTATAAGCGGGTGATGCAAAATGAACTTGAAGAAAAAATGGATATCGGGAGCTCTCGCCATTGCGCTACTCCTCCCGGCTTCAACCTCTTTAGCGTACACGGCAAAACCGGGAGATTCGCTATGGTCGATTGCCTTATCGCATAACCTTACGCTCCATCAAATCATCAACATGAATCCGCAAATCGAGCATCCCGACAAAATCATGATCGGTGAAGCCATTCATATAGATAAAAAACACGTTGCCAAAAAAGCGGAGAAAAAGACTGCCAAAAAAATTTCAAAAGCTGACCGCAAATTATTGGCGCAACTTGTGCACGCCGAAGCAGGTGGAGAACCATTTGCCGGCAAAGTCAAAGTGGCCAAAGTCGTGCTTAACCGCGTATCAAGTCCCGAGTTTCCCGACACGATCCGCGGCGTGATTATGGAGCCAAAACAATTTACACCTGTTAAAACAGGTGCGATTCACAATACCCCTTCCGATTCGGATTATCAGGCGGTAGACGAAGCGGTGCAGACGAAAGGCAAACACGACGGATCTTTGTATTTCTATAACCCATCCGTTGTCCCGCATTCGTGGCTCCAATCCAAGCCGACAACAGAAGTGATCGGCCACCATGTTTTTAAAAAATAAAAAATGCTTACGGGTTTACTACAGGCGTGCAAAAAATCATAATCAATGAAAGCTTGGCTCCGACTCAACTTTAGGTGAAGACGGAGCCAAGTGCCCTTATGCTGGCCTGGTTAAAAAGCCAGTGCAAACCCTTTACGCGATGGCAGGCCTAGATATTTATGGTGTCACACAGCCTTTATATCATTTAGTTAAAGCCACACCGTTATCGCCTTGTTGCAAGACATACATTTTATGGTATAGGCCACGTAAAGCCAAAAGTTCCTCGTGCGTCCCGCGCTCAACAATTTCTCCATGATGCAACACCAAAATTTGATCGGCATCGCGTATTGTTGACAAACGGTGGGCAATGGCTATCGTCGTCCGCCCTTTCCGCATTTTTTGCAAAGCATTTTGAATGGCTTCTTCAGTCTCCGTATCAACGCTCGCCGTCGCTTCGTCAAGAACTAAAATTTTCGGATGGATCGCCATTGTCCTGGCAAATGACAATAACTGACGTTGACCGCTGGATAGTGTCGCTCCCCTTTCACCAATCGCTTCCTCATACTGGTTAGGTAATTGCCGGATAAAAGCATCGGCTTGCACGAATTCCGCAGCCTCAATTATCGTTTCATCATCAATGGACGTATTTCCTAGACGAATGTTGCTTTTGATGTCGCCGACAAATAGAAACGGATCTTGCAAGACGAGTCCAATATTCTTGCGCAATGTTTCGTTATCAAATGCTTCCAAAGGTGTGCCATCAATCGTAATCGTCCCTTTTGTCACGGGATAAAAGCGCATCAATAAATTGATAATCGTGCTCTTTCCACTTCCAGTATGACCGACAAGCGCCACGGTTTCACCCGGACGCGCTGTAAAACTGATATTTTTTAATACATCGGTTTTCCCGTCATAGGAAAAAGAGACGTTTTTATATTCAATCGCGCCTTCTGTGATGCGGGGATGGCCTTCTCCTACTTTCTTCGGCTCCATCCGCTCTTCATCTAGCAATCCAAAAACGCGCTCTGCCGCAATCATCGCCTGTTGAAAGCGTGTTAATTGCACCATCATTTGGTTGATCGGCTCAAAAAAGCGATCCAAGTAGTTTAAAAAGGCATAAAGCACGCCGATTTGGACGACTCCCGCAATGGAGGTCACACCAAAAAAACAAAGCACAATGATCACAGACAATAAGTAAACGGAATAAACCGCCGGCCGGAGCAACAAACTGTTCAGCTTGATGCTGCCTCTTTCAGCCATATAAAGCTCCTGATTGATCCGACCGAATTCTGTTTTCATCCGTTTTTCTTGCCGCATCGCTTGAATGATGTTCATGCCTTGCAGCGATTCATTCAACTTAGCATTCAGTTCGCTGATTTTTTTACGAGCCCGTCGATAGATGCGGGAACTGTATCGGCGGTAAACGACCATTAACAAAATAATTAAGGGGAAAATAGCTAAGCAGAATGCACCGAGTCGGACATCCAAAATAAACATGCCGATAAAGGTTCCCGCCATCATGACAATGCCTTGGACAAAGGTCGAAAGCACCGTGACGTACATGTCTTTAATCGCCTCGGTATCATTCGTGATGCGGGAAACAAGACTACCACCAGGAGTCTGGTCAAAAAACGTCATGCCGAGATGTTGCACTTTCCCAAAGACATCAACGCGCAGTTGCTGGACAATATTTAAAGCAATTTTTTGGAACATTACGAGCTGCAAGTACTTTAAAACGACTGAAATGGCGTATAAAAGTAGAAACGATACAGCCAAGGCTACGAGTGGTCCAGTAACAAAATGGCGCGGTGCTAAATACTCATCAATATAGATTTTCATTATAATCGGTCCGAGTATATCTGCCCCCGTCCCAAGAAACAACATGAGAAAGGCTACGATTAGCGCTTTTTTGTGCGGCTTAGCATATTTTAATAGCCTCGGTAAAACACGCTTTTGCGTCAATTTCTCGGTGTGAAATGCTTCTGTCGTCATTCCGCCTTCCCCCCTTGTTCAACGAGCGATTCCAACTGCTGGCGTTGGTACATCGTTTGATACCATCCCCCAAGCCGCATTAACTCATCATGCGTGCCGCGTTCGACAATCCGCCCATTATCTAACACCAAAATGAGGTCCGCATGTTGTACCGCACTCATCCTGTGGGCGGCAATCAATGTCGTTTTATCCCCGCGCGTCGCCTTTAACGACCGCAAAATCGCCTCCTCCGTATCCGCATCCACCGCAGATAAAGAATCATCCAAAATCATGATTTCGGGTTCAATCAAAAGCGCCCTGGCGATCGAAATCCGCTGCTTTTGACCGCCTGACAGCGTCACCCCTCGCTCACCAACCATTGTCTGATAGCCATCCGGAAAACCGATAATGTCATCATGAATGCGGGCTAGTTTCGCCACTTCTTCAATTTCCTCCTGCGTCGCCTCCGGACGGGCAAAGGCAATGTTTTCGGCAATCGTTGCCGAGAACAAGAAATGGTCCTGCGGGACGTAACCGATTGTCTCACGAAGCCGGTCGAGTTTATATTCCGTAATCGGCCGACCGCCAATCGCAATGGTACCGTCTTGGACATCGAATTCCCTGAGCAAAATTTTCAACAACGTCGTTTTCCCACTTCCGGTTTTCCCGACGACGCCAACCGTTTTTCCTTTTGGCAAGTTAAAATGAATGTCACATAAAGCAGGTTGTTGGCTTTCCGGATAGGTAAAGGTGGAAATCGCATAGGAAATATCGCCAGCTGGTTTCACATCAATAGCCTTATCATGATCACAGATCTCCGGTTTTTCCGCCAAAAGTTTTTGGATGCGATCATACGAAGCGTGGCCGCGTTCGACGATATTAAATAAAAATCCGAAAGCAAGCATCGGCCAAACAAACTGCCCTAGGTATAAGGTGAAACTCGTCAGTTCACCAATGGTCATCGAACCTTTAACCACAAACATGGATCCGAAAACAAGAGATAAGAAATAGGAAATCATGACGATAAAGGTAATCGTCGGATCAAATAAGGCATCAATTTTGGCGACGGCGATATTTTTTTGGACCACATCGGCAGATAATCGACGAAAAGCTGCTTTTTCCGCTTCCTCCTGCCCAAACGCTTTGATGACCCTCACGCCCGAAATGTTTTCTTGAACTTTATCGTTCAAATCCGAAAATGCCGCTTGCGCGAGATGAAAACGCTCATGAAGCATCGACCCGTAGCGGCTCGTTGCCCATACCATAAACGGCATCGGTAGTAAGGCAATCACTGTCAAAATGGGATTGATGAGCACGGCCATCGCAAAGATGACCATGGCTCCCATCGTGATCGAGTCGATTAATGTCAAAATCCCATCCCCGGCGGCATCTTCCACCGCGCGGATATCGTTTGTGGCATGGGCCATTAAATCACCAATCCGCCGTTTGTGATAAAAATTCGGTGATAATCGGGTGAATAAATCATACAGTTGATTTCTTAAGAGTCGCGACAATCGTACAGCCGCCCCGAAAATAAATTGCCTCCACGCATACCCCGTACCGTAATAGATAATACCGACGGCAATCAGAAACCCGATCCACTTAACAAGGAGGATGCCCGTCAAATGATGAGTGCGGATATCATCCACAATGATACCGATGACATATGGCGGTATTAAGCTGAGAAAGCTAGAAGCCATTAAGAACAGAATGCCTAAAATATAACTACGCTTTTCTTTTTTGAAATACCAAAACAGATTCAAAAACAATCGCATATTCATCCCCCCATTTACCCTAAAAAAACAAAGAAACGCCATGGAAACCCCATGGCGCAAAAGTCACCTAAATGATCAATCGGTTAAAGCATTCTATATGCCAGTGATGGGGATTCCCGGATTTCGTCGTTTGTTGTTATGTAAAATGTTCATAGTAATCCCCTCTTTTCTCCGATTAGGAATGCTTTAACAATTATAAATAATCCTGATTCTATTTGTAAAGCATTTTTTTGCATCAATTTTTACGCTCAACTTTGTCTTTAAAGAAAATATGGCTCCGCGAAGTTTTCGAGGCAAATGCGAAACCTTAGTTGCCCTAATGTTGCCCTCGTTAAAAGCCAGTGCAAGCCTTTTGGTGTAGGCAGAGCCTTAGTGGCATGCAACATGGACTGGAGGACAAAAATTATTTGACTTAGTCAAATATTTTCGTTTATATTATAAGAAAAATGGCGAAAGGGTGATAGTTATGAAAAATTGCACTTTGGAAGACAAGATTAACCAATTTAGAAAGTTTAATCGATATTTCACACGAAAAATCGGGGTCTTACATGAAGGATTATTGCACAGTGCTTATTCCCTTACAGAAGTCCGGATCCTCTTTGAGATTGCTCATCACGATCTGCCAACGGCCACACAATTAAGACATGAGCTAGGGCTAGATGCTGGTTATCTCAGCCGCATCCTCACCCGTTTTGAGGAACGTGGGCTTACTGAAAGAATTCGTTCAGAGCATGATGGCAGGCAGTATCATATTCGCTTGACACCGGAAGGGATGAAAGTCTTTTCGGATTTAGATCAACGTTCAAGAGATGAAGTGGCTGAGATTTTAAATGTCCTTAATGAAGAAGAACAGCAGAAATTACTGACATCAATGCGCGAAATCGAAAATATCCTTGAGAAGAAAACTTTTCAGGCTTCTGATGTGATTCTTAGAAGTCACAAGCCAGGCGATATGGGCTGGGTCACCCACAGGCATGGTGTGCTATACGCCCAAGAATACGGTTGGGATGAACGTTTTGAGGCACTTGTCGCTCAGATTACGGCAGATTTCATTAACCATTACAAACCTGAACGTGAGAAGAGTATCATCGCCGAATTGAACGGTGAAATCATCGGTTCGGTGTTCGTCGTCCAACAAGATGAGACCGTGGCTAAATTACGCCTCCTTTTAGTAGAGCCAAAAGCGCGCGGCTTTGGACTTGGCAGCCGTTTGGTACAAGAGAGCATTGCCTTTGCCAAGCAAGCCGGATATCAAAAGCTCGTTTTATGGACCAACAGCGTCCTTAAAGAGGCCCGTCATATTTACGCAAAATCTGGATTTCAGCTAGTGGAACAAGAACCACACCATAGCTTTGGCAAAGACCTCATTGGAGAAACGTGGGAGCTCGTTCTTTAATAAAAAGGATAGATTTTCTTATTAGTATGAAAAAAGCCCGCAGAAATGCGGACTTTTTATTTCATGTTTTCAGTTTTGACGAAAGCCATAAATTTCTCAATGACACCATCTAAAAATTGCAAGGTGTTCGTGTCGACTAACCGGCCATTTTCATCAAACTTCTCACCGGCAAAATTCACCAATACTTCATTGCCGCCAGGTGGGAGCACCTTAGCTTGAATTCCGGGAGACGATAAAATTTGCCTTAAATGAAGTTGAGCTCTGACAGTGCCAAACGTCACCGACGATGCTCCCGCTGTCATAATCGGTTTATTGATCAACACTTTGTCAACACGCGACAGCCAATCGAGTGCGTTTTTTAGCACGCCGGGGACCGACCAATTGTATTCAGGTGAAACAATAATGACGCCATCGGCTTCCTTCACCTTTTTCTTAAAAGAGACGACCGTCTCCGGCGGATTATTTTCTATATCCTCGTTAAAATGAGGCAGGGAGCCGATATCCAAAATCTCAACATGCATCTTGTCACTATACCGTTCCTGAATGGCTTTGGCTAGCTGCCTGTTATAAGAGTTTTTCCTTAAGCTCCCAACAATCGCGACAATGTTCATCTATCATACTCCTCGGTTGCAAATATTTTTTTAGTTACTCTGCTTTGGAAGCCTCAATGACGATGGATATATTCACGTCTTCACCGATCAGCACGCCGCCAGTTTCCAGCGCGGCATTGTATGTCAGACCATAATCGCTACGCTTAATTTTTCCTTCTGCACTGTAACCGAATTTGATATTCCCCCATGGGTCTTTGCCTTGACCTTCATAGGTCACTTTAAAAGTTTCTGACTTCGTCACATCGCGGATCGTTAAATCGCCTGTGACTTCGTATTCGTTATCCCCTTTTTTAGCAATGTTTGTCGCTTTAAATGTCATTTTCGGGAATTTTTCGACGTCAAAGAGGTCGGCAGAACGCAAGTGATTGTCTCGGTCGTTGTTGCCGGTATCGATGCTTGCGACGTCAACCGAGAAAAAGATGTTTGCTGACGTTAAGTCGTTGGGATCGGCCTCAATATCGGCTTCAAAGTCATGAAAAGATCCGCGCACCTTGGCAAACATCATGTGTTTAATCGTAAACTCTACACTGCTGTGGGCTTTGTCCACTGTCCATTTTGATAAAGTCATAATGTTACCTCCCATAATGCCTTTTTATTTTTTTGAGATGTTTCCCCAATTTTTCTAATCAAATTGCCATACACTATAACTGAGATTCCCATAAATATAGCTCCGATATAATAATTGAGCCTGCTTAGTCGAATCCGCCGCACCCATGGCGTAGAAGATTGGAACGAAATGTTCGGTGCCATAGAGCGGCACAGCCAAATCGGCATAAGGTGCGGCTTCCCTGTAAGAAAACAGCGCCTCCAAGTTCCATGAGAGAATCTCATTTTCTAACCATTGGTCAAATTCAAATGCCCACCGGTCAACTTCAGATGGTCCTTTTTTAAAATCCACCGCCCGTAAATTATGAACCGTTCCGCCGCTTCCGATGATTAAAATATCCTCTTCGCGAAGCGGAGCTAAAGCTTTGCCGATGCGATATTGTTCCTCGGGCGTTAACCTTGAGTTGACGGACATGGAAATCACAGGAATATCGGCTTCAGGATATAAATGTTTTAATATGACCCAAGCACCGTGATCTAAGCCGCGTTCAAAATCGGCTTGGGATTCTATCCCATGGTCTTGCAAAAGATCGTGCACGCTTTTCGCAAGGCTTGGGTCTCCTTTTGCCGGGTATTGAATGTGATAAAGCTCTTCTGGAAATCCGTAAAAATCATAGATGGTTGAATAATTTTCCGCATGGCTGACCATTTCTACTTGCGATTCCCAATGCGCGGAAAAAAGCACGATCGCCTTAGGCCGACTGAAGCGGTCCCGCACGCTTGACAAAAAGGATGTATAATCATTTTCTTCAATCGCAAGAAGCGGGGCTCCATGAGCTATAAATAAAGACGGTACCGTTTGGTTACACCTCCTTTAGATGCCTAATCACTGACTTACTATGCATAATATACTTACTTACAAAATGTAAGAAGATGACTACGGTTATTACAATAATATAGTCACTTACTTTTGTCAAGTACGTATGTTATAATTATTGCAGGACATTTATTTTATAATTTTATTATCGAATGACTCACATGAACGGAGGTGTCATCATGGTAGACACAAAACTGTGCCCAAAATTTGAATCTGCTTTTGAAATTCTGGGAAAACGCTGGACAGGGTTAATCATAAAAGCACTATTGTCGGGTTGCCATCGCTTTGGTGATATGTCCGAGATGATTCCGCAAATGAGCGACCGCATGCTTGTTGAGCGTCTGAAAGAATTGGAAAGCGCAGGTATAGTTAAACGTACGGTCTATCCGGAAACTCCTGTTCGAATCGAATACAAACTCACTGACAAAGGAAAAGATCTCGGTAAAGTCATGGACCAAGTTCAAGAATGGGCAGACAAATGGGTGGAACCGCCAAAAAAAGAAAAATAAATGGACCTATTAACGAAGTCATGCATGAAGACCGGCTTGGATAATGGCCGGTCTCTACTTTTAATTGATCCACTTTTGTTTAGGCATAGATTAAAGCCATCGTTCAAATGGCTTGCTTTTATAAATCATCCTATTCCTTTATACTGGGTAGCGGAGGCGTTTTTGAAAGGAGTTTTTTATGAAATCGCTTGTTTTAGCTGAAAAGCCTAGTGTTGCCCGGGATGTTGCCCGTGTGCTCGGCTGTAAACAGACCACGCGGCATTATATCGAAGGCCCTCGTTATGTCGTGACATGGGCGCTTGGGCATCTCGTGGAATTAAAAATGCCGGAAGACTATGACCGTCAATATAAAACGTGGCGGTTAGAGGACCTCCCCATTATCCCAAAACAAATGGGATTAAAAGTCATCCGCCAAACAGCCAGCCAGTTTCGCGCGATTAGCGAACTCGCCAAGCGGAAAGATTTAGGTGAGTTAATCATCGCAACAGATGCGGGACGCGAAGGGGAGCTTGTCGCCCGCTGGATTATTGAAAAAATCCGCTGGCAGAAACCGATCAAGCGACTGTGGATCTCATCACAAACGGATAAAGCCATTCGCGATGGCTTTAAACAATTGAAACCGGCATCCCAATACAACAATTTATATGCATCCGCCGTCTGCCGCGCCGAAGCCGATTGGTTGATCGGCCTCAATGTCTCACGGGCCTTGACGACGAAATATAATGACCCGTTATCTGCGGGACGCGTGCAAACACCGACACTCGCTATGATCATCGAACGTGAAAAAGCGATTCAAGCGTTTAAGCCACAGGAATATTGGACGATTACCGTTACAATTGGCGGACTTACCGCAGTATGGCACCGTAAAGGCGAAAAGCGGTTGTTTGATCAAACCGAAGCAGAAAGTATTTTGAAAAAAATTTTTGGCAAAAACGGCATCGTCAAGAACATCGAGCGAACAACAAAAAGCGAAAGCCAGCCGCTCCCGTATGATTTGACAGAGTTGCAACGGGACGCCAACTACCGGTTTGGTTTTTCCGCGAAAAAAACTGCCAATGTCTTGCAAGAACTGTATGAACGACATAAACTCGTGACTTACCCGCGCACGGACTCCCGGTATTTGACCCATGATATCGAAAAGACAATGCTCGAGCGACTGACGGCGATTTCAAGCGCTTACGATGCTGAAACCCGCCACATCATAAAGAACAAAGGCCGCGTTCTCGCCCGTAAAGTGTTTAATGATGCGAAAGTCACCGACCACCATGCGATCATCCCGACCGAAGAACGGCTTCACATTAACGATTTAACAGCCGATGAACGGAAACTGTATGACCTGATCGTTCGCCGCTTCCTCGCGTTGTTTTATCCCGCTTACCAGTATGAACGGATTCAAGCAGACATCGAGGTTAACGGGGAAACTTTTATCATCAATGAAAAACAAGTGCGAGAGATTGGCTTTCGGGCGGTCACGGGTAAAGACGATGAAGCCCATTTGGCACCGTCCATGGAGCATTGGCAAGTCGGCCGCAACCTATCCGTTGCCTCACCGCAAATCCATAAAAAGCTGACGGAGCCGCCGCAACGGTTTTCCGAAGCTGACCTTCTTCACCGCATGGAAAAATACGGACTCGGCACACCCGCAACCCGTGCGGATATCATTGAAAAACTGCTCTATTCTGGAGCTGTTGATCGACAAAACGGCAGGCTTTACCCGACGCCAAAAGGAAAACAGCTCATTGGCCTTGTAAACGAAGCGTTAAAGTCACCAAAACTGACCGCGCGTTGGGAGAAAGAATTAGAGGCGATTGCCCGCGGAGCTGGGAATCCGAAACAATTTATCGCCAATATCCGCAAACAAACAGAACAGCTCGTACAAGAAATCAAAATGAGCGAACAAAGCTACCGCGCGCATAATCTCACGGGATCCCGGTGTCCGGAATGCGGGGAATTTTTAAAAGAAGTCAAAGGTAAAGACGGCCGCCTGCTCGTCTGTTCCAACCGGGAGTGCGGCTACCGCCGGCGTAAGGATCCGAAATTGTCCAATCATCGCTGCCCGCAATGTCACAAGAAAATGGAGATTCACGAAGGCAAAGCTGGCTCCTATTTCAAATGCCGTCACTGTAATATCATTGAGAAAGCAACGAAAGAAAAATCGGCGCTCTCCAAACGCGAAGAACGAATGCTTCTAAAAAAATACAGCAAAACCGATGACGGGTTTGCCATGAACAGCCTGGCCGAAGCCTTGAAATCCGCGCTTAAAAACAACGATTAGAGGCTTTCCGCCTGTAAGCGGAAAGCCCCTTCATCACAATAAACAGCCGTCTCCTCCGTCCGCATAAAGGCCGGTTGAGACGACTGATTTTTTATGCCGATAAGAAAGCTTATCCTATTATCAATTCAGTATAAAGCAACGAAGGCTCTGCCTTCGCATAAAGGGCATGGCAGAGCAAAGTTTTCATTAACAGAGAAAGGGGTTCTTTATGCCATCTTTTTCACTTTTAACTTAGAAAGCATATCTTCGGTCATTTTATCCAGGTCAAATTCTGGTTTAAATCCCCATTCCTCGCGAGCGGCTGAATCATCAAGCGAATTTGGCCAGCTCTCGGCAATTGCCTGCCGTACCGGGTCGACATCATAGTCCATGGTGAAATCAGGAATATGACGGCGAATGGCATTTGCGAAGTCTTCGGGGGCTGCACTAAATGCCGTGATATTAAACGCATTGCGGTGTTTTAATTCCGATGGATCGGCTTCCATCAGTTGAATAATGGCAGAAAGGGCATCCGGCATGTACATCATGTCCATGTATGTGCCTTCTGCAATATACGAGGTATAGTGACCTTCCTCCAGCGCCTTATAGTAAATATCAACCGCATAGTCGGTTGTTCCCCCACCAGGTGGTGTCACATAAGAAATTAAACCCGGAAAACGAACCCCGCGAGTATCGACACCGAATTTTTTATAATAATAATCGCACAACAGCTCCCCAGCCACTTTATTTATCCCGTACATCGTCGTCGGCCGCTGGATGGTATCTTGTGGGGTTTGGTCTTTTGGCGTTGTCGGTCCGAATGCCCCGATGGAGCTAGGCGTGAAAAATTGACAATTCAAATTTCGAGCCACTTCCAGCGCATTCATCAAACCGCCCATATTCAGGTTCCATGCGAATACAGGCTTTTTCTCCGCCGTCGCCGATAACAATGCGGCCAAGTGAATGATTGTATCAACTTTATACTTTTTGGCTGTTTCGAATAAAGCGCTTTCATCTGTCACATCTACAATTTCAAATGGGCCCTCCTCGACCACACGCGACGCATTGCGGCGAATGTCTGTAGCGATGACATTGTCGTTACCATAAATTTCTCGGCACTTGACGACTAATTCCGAACCGATTTGGCCGAGCGCACCCGTTACCAGTATTTTTTTCAAGAAAAAAACCTCCTGGGTAGTCTAATGATGACTTTATCTAATATGTATAATATGTTGTGCCAAAACCTTCCGCTAGCATTATATCAAATCCCCCCACCATAATAAAAGTGTGGATGTGCGCCTTCGTTTTGGCATCGATCACTTTTGTCTGAAAACTCTGACATATCGATAAAATGGTTGACAAGGGCGAACCATCACAATATTTCATCACTTTACATAACGGTTAAAGTTTCCTTTATAGTACGCAACTCCCATTCCTTTTTTCCAATATTTATGGCAAACTTGTTATGAATAATGGTAGAATAATAATCTAATATAATACATTTGGGCACCTTTCACGCCCAAGTCCGAAAGTTGGTGATGGACTTGATAACATGTCCGCATTGCGGATCTGATATTAGTGAAATGAATCGATTTTGCCCTTCATGCGGCAACCGGGTACATCGGGGGGATCCATCCTCGCGGGAAAAATTCCGCCGTTGGTGGCTCATTCCCTTCTTTATATTGATTTTAGCAGTTCTATGCCTCGGGGGCTTCTACTATTATCAACAGCATCTCACCCAAGAGGCAGTCCAATCCTTCCAAAAAGGGGAGCAGCTTGCTTTAAAAGGGAAATACCGGGAAGCCGGGGATGCCTTCTCCGATGCGTTAAAAAAACGCCCGCATTTTCCGGCGGCACTACTGAATTTAAAAATCGTCAATATTGGACTGGATATAGAAAGTGATTTACAAACGGCCAAACAATTGGAAAAACATAAAAAGTATGATCAAGCGCTCGCCACCATTGACCGAGCCTCAAAAAAATTGCAAGGCTATAAAGGAAAAATTGTCACGCTGATCAACCATTCCATTTCCCAAGCCAAAATCAGCGCCACGGTCGGTAAACTCCGCCAAGAAATGGAAGGGAAAGACAGCATTGATGCCCTCGCACCGATTTTAACGAAGGCTGAAAGTCTTAATATCCCTGAAGCTAAAGAAATCGCTAAACAAATCCGCGCACAAATCGTCGAAATCGCTTATTCCGAGGCGAATCAGCTTTTGAATGAAAAAAATTATTCAAGCGCCTTGGAAAAAGTGAATGACGGGCTAAAATATGACCCAAGCAGCGAGAAATTACTAGGCCTGAAAAAGGCGATTGAAAAAGCCAAGAAAGAATATGAAGCTCAAGAAACGGCGATTGCCAATGAAGCTATTCAAAAAGCCCAAGAAGAATATGAACACAATAAAAAAGAAGGCGTCCAGCTTGTCGATATTAAAGCAAAGTTGGACGAATACGGAAACGTAGAAGTCACCGGCAAAGTCAAATGCACCGCAACCGTCCCTGTAACATCCGTGTCTGTCAGCTACACCTTATATGATGAAAACGGTGCGGAATACGCGACCAATGAGGTCATCGTCGTCCCGGATACATTAAACCCCGGCGACGAAGGCACCTTTGATTACACGCATTTTAACGTCAATGGAAAATTAACCGTCAAAGCAACAAAATTAAAATGGTATTTGGCGGATTAGGAGGGTGAACCATGCGAAACAAACATCTTCTTTCTTCCATCTTCATCTCGCTCATTCTCCTAATTGCCGCGGGTTTCAGTTTCTATGAATTAAACACCTATTTTTCCGGTTTTGAAGTGCAAAAAACTTCAGCGATCGTTCAGCCGAACGGAAAAACGGATAGTACAACGGCTGTGGATTTAAAAACGGTCATCCATAATAGTCAAAAGGATGTCGTGCAAATTACCGTCATCACTCAAGACGAAGAAGTGATCGGGTCGGGTTTTCTCTACAACGATAAAGGGGATATTATCACCAATGCCCACGTTGTTGCAGGAGCCCGCAAAGTTTCAGTGAAAACATCCGATGCCAAAACCTATGATGGTACCGTCATCGGCATCGGTGATAAAACCGACATCGCCGTTGTCCGCGTTCCCGAGTTGGCTGGTGTCACACCATTAAAAATAAACCGAACACATAAAGCGGAAGTGGGAGATCAAGTCATCGCTCTTGGGAGCCCTCTCGGCTTACAAAATACGGTAACAACCGGCATGATCAGCGGAATCAATCGCAGTTTTACCATCGACCCATATGAATATAAGAATATGTACCAAATCACCGCCTCCATCACGCATGGTAATTCAGGCGGCCCATTGATCGACCGAAAAACGGGTGAAGCAATTGCCATCAATTCCGCGGGAACGGAAGAAGGAAATATCGGCTTCAGCATTCCAATCATCGATTGTATCGACCAAATCGAGTCATGGTCAGAAAATCCGCAAGATGTCTCAGGTGTCAACGGGACGGTGGATGTAACAGACGGTGACACATCCGACCAAGACAGCTTTAATCAAGATGCACAGTACATTGTCAATTATTTTTACGAAAGCTTAGCTGCCCGCGATTACGTCACCGCATATATGCTCCTTGGCAGCGACTGGCAGAAAAAAACGTCTTATGATGAATTCCGAAAAGGCTATTTGAAAACGCTAGATATCACGATTAACGATATCTCCAGCACACTTTTGAATGACGGCCGGCATGTTAAAGTAACGGTCGTCATTAGCGCCGAAGAGCAAGCGGACGATGGCAAAATTGTCACCCATCGTTATAAAACGACCTATACCGTCGGCTATGAAAATGACCAACTAAAATTGCTTGACGGAACGGGTGAAAAACTTGATGATAAAGCCAAACCGTAGCACATCGCCGATGAGGCGATGGACACTGATTTTTGAGGAAAAATGATGCCGTCGCAAAATGCGGCGGCTTTCTTATTATTGATGGGTCTCGGCCCACTTTTTATGAATGGCTTGATACAGCTCTTTGTCCGATTTTCCTTCGGGATTGATTCCAAGTTTCTCTGCTTTTCTCACAAGCCATTCATGACGCTTTTCTTTGAGTTTCTTCACAACTTCATTTTTTAATTGTTGATCGGTTTTTCCTTCAGTGGATATGCCGAGACGATTCGCTAGTTTCTTCAGTTTCTCAGGATTTTTTTCCAGCATTTTTTCGCGAACAGCCCATTTTAGTTCGTGAAAGCTTTTCCCTTCCGGACTGATGCCCAACGCCTTCGCACGGGTGATCAGTTTTTCTTTGCATTTTGCCCGAATCGCTTGTCTCAGTTCCTGATCGGTTTTACCCGATGGGTCGATGCCAAGTTTTTTGGCCATTCTCACTAGGGGGCCATGATCCATCATGTGATGTTCATGATGCACGGCTGGGTGGTTTTCCATAGCATGGCTCATGGAATAGCCGCCAAGTAAGAGTCCCCCTGCTGTAAGAATCGCAACGAGTTTCTTGATCATCTTAACGTTCACTCCCTTTCATCGTTTAATATGTGGCTGTTCAATCCAAGTATATCCAATAATTAAAAAACCCCTTCACCTGTGTGAAAATTCCCATATATGTACGGTCACTTTGATTTCGCCTTCCTTCCCGCGTAAATTTTTAATGTCTCATATTGACCGGCTCGGCTTTCGCTTCTATAAGCCATTTTGCATGCAAATTTAATGGCTTGTCCTTAAATGCTGATTCATGCTGCGATTTTGTATCATTGAAAGAGACCCCCGGTCAGAATTGGGCAAAGTGATAGACATTTAAAAAAAATGCATTTAAAATACAAATATAAAATATAATTCTCCTATAAGATTAGTAGGATTTATATCATTTATTGGAGGTGGTTAATATGTCCACAGTTGAAGAACGCGTATCTTTGCCGCTTCTCAATGAGCCAGCCCCGGATTTCGAGGCGCAATCCACTCACGGCCCCATTAAATTGAGTGATTATCGCGGGAAATATGTCGTGTTATTTTCCCATCCCGGTGATTTTACGCCCGTTTGCACAACAGAACTGGGCGGGTTTGCTGCAGAAGCCGAAGAATTTGCAAAACGCAATGTGCAATTGATTGGGCTTTCGGTAGACAGCGTTCCGTCACATTTGGCCTGGATTCGCGACATCGAGCGGATTTTTGACGTCAAAGTCACGTATCCCGTTATTGCCGACTTGGATATGAAAGTCGCCAAACTGTATGGCATGATTCACCCCGGCGCATCCAATACCGCTACCATTCGCTCTGTGTTTATCATAGACGACAAAGGGATCTTGCGTGCCATGATTTATTACCCAATGAGCGCCGGCCGCAGCATTCCGGAAATCTTGCGCGTCATCGATTCATTGCAAACAACGGACAAAACCGGACATACAACACCAGCCAACTGGGTTCCGGGCGAGCCGGTCATCGTCCCAGCCACACCGAAAGCCGGAGCCATTGAATCCGAAGAAGAGGCACGCGCAAAAGGCTTGGATTACAAGAGCTGGTATCTCCGATTAAAAAAGTAACATAACAAGCGGAGGCTCGCCTTTCACAGGCAGCCTCGTTTTCATTGATGGTTATTTAGTCCCTTATTTTTGCGCTTTACCTCATCATTGATCAGCGCTTATTTTAAAGTGTCCGTTTATTCGGTTCTATCCTAACGGCACAAGCCCAGTCAAACCCGCTTTCTCATTTTTAAATGTGAGCCTCAACTTCCAACCATTTCCCCAGTTGCGACAGCGAGGCATTCCCCCCTGATGCAAGAGCCACGACTTTTTCGTTCGGCACGTAGCTTTTATGCTTCATTACTGCAGCGAGTGAAACACAGCCCGATGGTTCGATGAGTTGCTTCATCCGCTCTAAAGCGAATCGAAGCGCCGCTTTGATCTCTTCTTCACTCACAAGAACGAGATCATCCAAATATTTTTGTAAAACCGGAAACGTCAGCTCACCGGGTTTATTGGTGCGCAATCCGTCAGCGATTGTTTCGGTTGCCGCAATCGTGACCGGCTCCCCTTTTTTTAGGGAAAGCTGTGTATCATTCGCGAGCTCAGGCTCAACACCGATGACCTTTACATTCGGCCGGCTTTCTTTGACAGCGGTGAGCACACCGGATATGAGCCCACCTCCGCCAACCGGCACATAAATGGCCGAAACATCAGGGACCTGCTCAAGGATCTCTAAACCCGTCGTTCCTTGACCCGCCATGATCAATGGATCATCATAGGGCGGGATAAAGACAGCACCGTCCTCAGTGGCAATAGATTTGGCGCGTTCGATGCGTTCATGTGACGTTGTCCCGCAATATATGATTTCCGCGCCATAGTTCCGGATGGCATCAACCTTGGCTTTCGCGGCATTTTCCGGAACGACAACCGTTGCCTTCATCCCAAGTGTTTTTGCCACAAAAGCGACGGCTTGGCCATGGTTTCCGGAAGAGGCGGCAATCACGTGCCGCGCTCCCTCTCGAAAGGCTTTTTTCACCTTGTTCGTCGCCCCGCGGATCTTAAATGAACCAGTCGTCTGCAGATGCTCACCTTTGATATAAACTTCAACGCCACTTCTTTCTGTCAGTGTCTTAGACGTTAAAACCGGGGTATATTTGGTCACTCCGGCGATCGCCTCTCTCGCTTTACGGATATCTTCTATTGTAATCATCATCCGGCCTCCAGGCATCGTGTTTTTATCATCCATGATTAACCGGTGTTCTTTAAGGAAAGCACCGCATATCTTAGAATGGCTTTGTAATCATCAGGGCAATAATGATTAAAAAGAGAATGTTTAACAAACCTTCATACCGGTACATTTTCCGTAACGATTGTTGAATGTCTTCCGGGATGTCATCACCCTGGTAATTATCGATTTGGGCTTTCAGCGGTTTGGTGATCGGTGATAAAACCACTGGCCCCATTCCAAGTGCCACTATAAATAGAATTAAGCTCGTCACATACCAGCCCATATGAAACAGGTACGGGTGGATCGCTCCCATGGACAGGCCGGAAAGCAATAAAAGTGTGCCACCTATCATGATAAAAATATGAAGCCGATTTTTAATGAAAAATGCCTGGCGTAATTGCGCCATGGTTTTGGCGGTTTTCACAATGGGAATCAGCGTAAAGCCAGGCCCCATCCCTATAATCGCGGAAAAAATATGTATAAATACCAAAATAGAATAAAGGGTGTTCATCGCATCCACCTTTTAAAAAAATATTCACTTTTTATTTTATAAAGAAAAATTAGCTCTGCCAAGCTTTTTAAAAATGGCAGAGCCTTCGTTGCCCTTTATTTGATAGAAAACATAGATGATCATACCTTAAGAAAAACCGGGCATACGTACTGCCCTTTTGGATGTGAAGCATAAGGCTGATCATCCGGTCAAAAACCATTTTGGCCCATTTCTCACTTCAAAATGGTTTATTGAATACATATATTGGAAAAACAGCCCCGAATCGACCACATCTTCCTAATAAATTCAAGCTAATGTCCATTTTAAAAAATGTTTCAGCCCGAAATGGCAGATAGAGCCGTGCTAAATGCTATTTTGGATCGCTTCCTATTCCAAAACGGCTTTTAGGATACAGATAATGGCAAAACAGCCCTCGAATCGGTCGCGTTTTTCCAGTTAATTCAAGCTAAAAACCATTTCAAAAAATTTTTCTGCCCAAAATGGCAGATAGAGCCGCGCTAAAGGCCATTTTGGTTTGCTTCCTGCTCCAAAACGGCTTTTAGGATACAGATAATGGCAAAACAGCCCTCGAATCGGCTGTGTTTTTCCAATAAATTCAAGCTAAACACCATTTCAGAAAATTTCTCATCCCAAAATGGCAGATAGAGCCGTGCTAAATGCTATTTTAGATCGCTTCCTGCTCCAAAACTGCTTTTTTAATACAGATATTGGTAAATACCGTGAATTCGCAACATTTTTCCAATAAATTCAAAGTAAAAGCTATTCCATAAAAAATTTTCTACTAGGTTCCTCGTTCGTCGTCTTTTTTTCTACCAACGTATATATTGTCACTGTTGTCAAACTCACTTTGTTCGATTAAAGCTGTATCTTTCAAGATGTTATCAAGTTTGGATGCGATGGAGCCTTCATCGCCGATCGCGGTGACATTCCCGTGACTTTGCTCCTCAACAGAATGACTGTTATGATAACCGTTACCGATGACAATCGAAGAATTATTCGTCATGTTATTAACTTTAAAGTGAAAAATATTGACGGTAACCGACATCGCTTCACCCCATTGTTAAAACTGTCCGGCCATCGGTGCCGACGGGTTTGCCACTTGACCTTGATCGCTGATATCGGGATCAAAATTCCCATTTGCCTGTGCAGAAAATGATGGTGAGAGGTCTCCAAAAGCGTAGTTTGAGCCGACGAATTTATTGTTTGATGTATGGCTGTTTTGAATAATCGCCCCTGTATCAACACTTCCGTTGGCATTGATCACATTCGTCTTGATGTTAAAGATATTTATGACAAACGGCACGGTCTCAACTCCTTAAAACATGCCTCCTTGATAGACACGGTCGCTGTTTGCTACCAAACTTTGATCCAAACCATCTCTGTCATCCACATAATTACAAAAAACCCCATGTATTGGTGAAAAATCGCCAACCGAAATATTGTTTCCGAACAGCTTGATTTGAGTGGAGTGGCTATTTATAAGAGCCGGGCCAATAGTAATTGAGGCGTTGTGGCTGATTTGATTGGTTTTGATAAAATGAACATTTATGACATGCGGCATATCTCCCAACTCCCGCCTCGGATTTAAGAAACCTGGTCATTCGCCTATGAGTTATCATATTCTTACGGTTTCCGGATGTGACTTCATTTCCACGAGGGTTGGCTTTTTAAAAACAGTTTTAAAAAAGAATGGACTAGCCACGTAAGTCAGCTATCATTTTCGAAAAGTCATCGAGAATGTCGAGCTTACGTCCCCTTCGTTGCCAATAAGCCAGCTTGACGGGCTTTCTCGATGAATGCCATAAAAAAATCTCCTGCTGTTCATCCTATTCATGTGTGATAAGGGTAAGTGCATCCAATCACCTACCCTGAAACTCACAAAGTATGGGACAACCTTTCCATCATCCTTGAAAATCACTTGTTTTTCGTTCATCCAATGACGCATTTGGGCGAAAGCGGCGGAACCTCAATGACTTAAGGAAAATGTAAGCGATCAAACTCCCCACCATGGTGCTGAGAGAAAATGGGAGAATAAAATAAAATGCAGCGATCTCCATGCCATAAAGAAGTTTGGCGATCGGATAAGAAACAAGGGCACCAATGATACCCGTTCCGAACACTTCCCCAATGGCCGCCCAACCGCTTTTTCGCGTTTTCAAAAACAGTAAACCGGCAAGACCCGCGCCAATCATGCTACCCGGAAAGGCCAAAAGGCTTCCGGTCCCTAACATATTTCTTAAAAGGGAAATAAGAAAAGCGCACGCGATGCTGTAATAAGGACCGAGCAAGACGGAAGCTACAACATTGATAAAATGCTGCACAGGAAAAATTTTCGAAGGGCCGAGCGGTATGTACAATAATTGGCCGGTGGCAGTACCTATCGCAATAAAAAGCGATGCTAAAGTCAGTTTTTGCACGTTTTTCAACACAAATCTCCTCCTCTGCACGGGAAAGACGCGAGAGGCATCTAAAAAAGCGCAAATCCAGAATAGGATAAGCGCTTCATTTCAGATCGTTACAAGCGACTTCCCTACGCTGGTATCACCCAGATCAGGTTCTAAGGGTCCGGGACATCTTAGGGTCCCTGTCTCAGCCGGCCTCACCCGGCTCCCCCAGTGCTCATTATTTTAAATTGTTTTATATTCAATGTTCTTCCCAATTACGTAGAATGCAGGACAAACGAAAGTCATAACCAAAATTAGTTTGCGTTCACCAAAAGGCAGGCTATTGGGTCAATCGCATCAGTTATAAGAGATAGCTTGACTCCCCATTTGTTTCCAGGCTTCAATGAAATCTTCTTTGTTGACCTTTTTGTTTTTGGTGCCGGTTAACGGGTCATTTAAATAAACAGACGTCTTGTCATATCCCGTTACGAGCACGGAATGTTCGTGCATGGTAACTTTGATTTTTCCGTTTGGTGTCTCCCATGTTTCGAACTGCTCAGGACCCAGTTTACGAAAGGTGGTGTTTGTGATAACCCAAACCGGATGCGACGCAGCCAGCTGTTTTTCGATCGTCTGCCAATCGCTACCCGTCAGATCAATAATTCGTGAACCGAGATATTCCTTCGCCAAATCCGCCACCGGACCGTGGTAAACCGCATAGCCTGGGTCACCGTGATACATATTGCCAACATAGGCGGTATTCGGATCCCCATGAATGCCATTTTCCTCAAAAGGAACCTTTTTCATTTTCTCTGCCAGCGTTAATTTATCGACATCGATGCCCGCATCTTGAAGCATCATGGCAAGGCTCGTCACTTCACAACCATTCGGCAGTTCGGGAAGTTGGTTAATCAGCGGGACATCCAAAATCACTTGATCCGGTAGAGGCTTAACCTTCTTCTTATTGGAAGACGTACCCTTTTCATTCTCTTTCTCATCGGACATTTTCTTTTCAATTTTATGTGCTTTTTCTTTTTTGGCCGTCTCTTTCGTCGGCTCACAAGCAAAAAGCACGGAAAAAATCAATAATAGCGTCATAAAATAAGCGATGAGTTTCATCATACACTCCAATAGATGGGCGGTTTAGATCACCCAAAGGCCGCCCCGTAAAAGCGGTTCGACATCACCATTTTCGGTAATGCCGTCGACGTCCAATTGGTCCGAGCCGACCATAAAATCAACATGGACGAGGCTTTTATTCATCCCGCGCTTTTCTAAATCTTCCGAAGTAAGCGATGCACCGTCTTTGAAACACGGATAGGCCTGGCCAATGGCTAAATGGCAGGAAGCATTTTCATCGTATAACGCATTATAGAAAAGGAGCCCTGATTGGGAAACCGGTGAGTCATGTGGCACAAGCGCCACTTCCCCTAAGTAACGCGCCCCTTCATCGATTTCGATAAGTTTTTTCAAAGTTTCATAGCCAGCTTCTGCCTTAAAGTCAATGATTTTGCCATCTTTAAAAGTAAAAGAGAAATTTTCGATCAAGTTACCATTATAATTAAGCGGTTTCGTCGCTGAAACTGTTCCGTTAACCCCAGTTTTCACCGGTAAAGTAAAGATTTCTTCGGTTGGTATATTGGCCATAAAATCAATGCCCTTTTCGTTCTTACCTCCGCCGCCAACCCATGCATGGCCCTCAGGGAGCTCAATCGTGAGATCCGTCCCAGGCGCTTTATAATGGAGTTTTTTATACGCTTTGCGATTCATATAGGCAACTTTTTCGGCAAGGGCTTCTTGATGTTTTTGCCACGCGGCAACAGGGTCTTCTTGGTCGGCCCGTGTCAAAAAGAAAATTTGCTCCCAAAGCTTTTCAACCGCCTGTTCAGGGGCAAGATTGGGAAACACTTTTTTCGCCCATTTTTCAGACGGCACCGAAATAACCGTCCAACTCACCCGATCGGACATTGTATATTGGCGGTACGTTTCCAGAGCCTTAGCGGCTACTTTTTGTTGAACAGCGATGCGCTCAGGGTCAACATCTTTCAGTAAGTCCAAACTTGGTACTAAAAAACTCATAAAAGCGGCGCCTTGTTCTGCCAACTTTGTCATGCCGTCCGCTTCCCATTGCGGAAATTCTTTAAACGATTCATCCGGGGCGTATGTATATCTGGTCAAAGTGAGGTCATCGTCACCCCAACGGAAATACACGTTTTTCGCCCCAGCGAGGTATGCCTTTTTCGTGACACGGCGAACAAAATCCGCAGCAGAGATTGGCGCAGTGATCATGAGATCTTGGCCTTCTTGAATATTCACACCGATTTTGACAACCACATCGGCATAGCGATCCAGTAATTCTTCAAAATGAGCCATCTTCATCCCTTCTTTCCTATTATTATTTTTGAGTATACCAGTTTTTTATGAAAGATAGGTAGATTTTACCCCTTCACTCTAGGTTTTGATAATCTTAGAGCTTTTATTTATAGAACTCATATGGGAGGGCAGTAAAAAGATGTCCGCCCTCAGACACCATATTTTTAAGGGGGTGTCTGACATGTTCTATATGGATTCTGTCAAACGCTACGACACCCCCCATCAGCACGGTAATGTTATGCTTTTTCCGATGACCGTAACCTATTACTGGCATACAAGGTTTAAATAAGATACTAACAATTGGCGGATCGGCCCTTTCCCCACATGTTCGGGTTCCGCGAATCGGTTTCTAAAATGCCCACAGCCCTTTTCGAAGCACGGGTTCGCGCTCACCGCTCTCTGTAATGCCGTCAATGTCCAACTCGGCTGAGCCAATCATGAAATCAACATGGGTGATACTTTTATTGACCCCCAGTCGGTCAAGTTCGTCACGCGTCTTCTCCGTACCACCTTCGATGCATTTGGGATAAGCGGCGCCAATCGCCAAGTGGCATGAGGCGTTTTCATCAAATAGCGTGTTGTAAAAAATCAAACCGGATTCAGAAATCGGTGAATTGTGAGGGACTAGCGCGACTTCACCCAAATAATGCGACCCTTCATCCGTTTCAATCAGCCGCTTCAATACTTCCAACCCGCTTTCGGCATGAAAATCGACAATTCTTCCATCTTTAAAAGTCATCGTGATGCCTTCGATCAGTGTCCCGCTGTAATTTAGAGGTTTTGTGCTCGCTACTGTCCCATTGACGCCGGTTTTAAGCGGCAAAGTATACACCTCTTCGGTGGGAATGTTCGGAAAAAACATCGTCCCTTTTTCATTGGGAGCGGCTCCACCTGCCCAAAGATATCCATCCGGAAACTCGATCGTGAGGTCCGTGCCGGGCGCCTTGTAATGGAGTTTTTTATATTTTTTCGTATTTAAATACGTTAATTTTTCATCCAAAGTCTTTTGGTGTTCTTCCCAAGCCTTGACCGGATCTTCACGGTCAGCTCTCGTCATTTTAAAAACGGTCTCCCAAAGCTTGTCTAGTGCTTCTTTCGCATCCAAATCCGGAAACACTTTTTTCGCCCATTTTTCTGTCGGAAAAGCGATGATATTCCAACTCACCTTATCCGCCATGCGATACTCACGGGAACGGTGGAGTGCTTCAGATGTCGTTTTATTATCCAAGGCGATGCGTTCTGGGTCGACGTCCTTCAGCAAGTCAAGCTCGGGCGTTTTTATAATGAGAAAACCCGCTCCGCGTTTGGCGAGCTCTTCCTGCCCTTCAGCCTCCCACGATGGATATTCTCTCAGCGCTTCCTCAGGCGCATATAAGAGCCGTGTCAGCATTAACTCATGGTCATACCAATCGTAATACACTTGCTTGGCACCTGTTTGATAGGCGATTTTGGTGATTTTCCGGACCAAATCGATGGCGGCAATCGGTGCTCTAACCACCAACTCTTGGCCTTCCTGAAGATTAATGCCGGTTTTCACGGCAAGTTCTGCATATTTTTCCAAATTCCTTTCAAATGTCAAAAGTCATCCCTCCGTTTCTTCCTTAATTTTACCACTAAAAAAGTAACACTTGGCAAACACCTCGAAATTTTTTATTTTTTTCGTTTGCGAGAGAGCTAATATCGGAATTCTCGCGCCAATACGATTAAGTCACATACTTTTCCCCTACTGACCATGCTTCAGACCATAGTCAGACGAGCCCGCCGTCTACCCTGATGCACTGGCCTGTTACAAACCGGCCCCAGTCCGATGCTAGAAAAAGGACGACACCCGCAATATCATCGGGTTGGGCGAGGCGTTTCAGCGGTGTCAGCTTGACGATCATTTCCCGGACATCCTCTTGGGTTTCGCGGCTGGAATCGGTCGGATACGTCAACCCAGGTGCGACGGCATTGACCGTAATCCCAAAATGACCGAGATCCCTCGCCAAATTTTTTGTAAAACCCCATAACGCCGCTTTGGCTGTAGTGTAGTCGTGATACGGGACAATGGGTAAATCGATGAGATTCGTCACCATATTGATGATCCGCCCCCGCCCTTTTTCCTTCATAAATGGCAGAACCGCTTGGGTTGCGATGTACGACCCGCGAAGGCTGCCATCCAATTGGGACTGATAATCTTCCCATGATATGCCCCAAGCCGTTTTGCGCGTTTTCGGGTTAAACGTATAATGGCTAAGCGCATTATTTACTAGGCAATCGATTTGGCCGTACTGATCAATGGCTGATTGGACCATTTGTCCAACCTGTGCCTCATCTCTGACATCCGCTTGATAAAGGATGGCTTCACCACCGTGTTCGCGAATCTCTTCGACAACGTCTCGCGCGCGCGCTTCGTTTTTTAAATAGTTGATGATCACACATGCCCCTTCAGCCGCAAAGGCTCGGGCGATCGCAGCCCCGATTCCGCGACTCGCCCCGGTCACTAAAACGACATTCCCTTTTAAATCCATCCCTTTCACCTCATTCCACGTCTGGGTCGTATTGTTCGGCCAGCATCTCCGCCGTTCGCTCGATGTCAACAAAGCGGACGAGGTCAAGTAAATTAAAACGGCCGTCATGATGCCAACCCGGTTTGGCCCGATTCATCTCGCCGATCGCGCAAATCCTATTGAGGCCGCATGTGCCGAGCCGTTCCGATAATGAAAATAACCGCTCCGGACCGACGGCAAGTCCGCAAGATTGGAGATAGCGCCGAAAACGAGTTAGCGTCTCTGCGGCAGTTTCCAAATCATCCACTGCGAAAACATGGATGGTCCGGTTCAACGGGGAACCTGAAAAATCCGCTTTCCGGTGAAAAATGACTGTCCACGCCGTATTCATTTCACTCATGTACACATTCACATCGGCCCCATTTATCGCCGCAAAGACCGCCTGATTTCTCATTTTATGAATGGCCATTGCCTCTTCGTGGGACAATGCGGATCGCGGCCATTTCTTCTCATATCGTTCGAGCTCGCAAGCTAACAGCTGGCTGAAATCTTTCGGAGTGATGACACCTCCACTCTCCACATAGACCATTTGCGGCGCAAGACAGCTTTGCTGATCATAGATCGCGATATCAGCGGCGAGCCGATGCAAGGTATCCTCATAACGGTCAGCGGTCAATGCTTCTTTACCGACCATGGCCAAACTGATTTTATGGCCATAGGATAAAAACCGCTTTTCAATCGGTACCCGATGCCTGTATGCCTCAACCGTTTCATCGGATCCATAAACGATCAGCGCTTCACAAGCTTCCATAGCCTTCGCCTCAAGCTCAACCTCTCCGCCTTTCCACGGCAAAATCACGATGGATTCTGCTAAACGCTCATCGATCTCGGCAAGAGACATCGAAAACAAAACGGGCATTAACGGTTCCGCCAAGGAGGTTTTTCCTAAAGCTGCTGATTTCACCAACAACCCCATAATCAAGCTCCAAACTTGAACACCCGGAACATTCCCGGAAAAGACATGGAAAATCATATGAGGTCCATATGCCCGGCTCATACCACCGGATTTGCGCGGTCGAAAGCCGTCCAACATGCCGGGATGGTCGAATTCTTCATCCAAGAAACGAAGGAGTTCCTTTTTCCGAAAGTTTCTCATATATCGTTTCAACTCGAGGCGGATGATGTCTGAGTGATACCCGGTCAGAATCGGTAAAAGCGCCTCCGCCCATCTCCGCAGCGGATAATCAGGGTCGAGCCATTTTTGAATCGCCCGATCAATTTTTTCAACCACTTCCATCAAAGGCAAATGGGCGAGGTAAACATCCCGCGCGTTTTGGGCTTTTCGTGCTGCGTCCACCACGATTTCAGGAGATAGCACCGGATATTTCAGCGTAAAACTCCCTTGCTCTGTCTCGATGTTTTCTTCATGACATTCAGTGATGGAAACTTCCCTTGGAACTCGGTACATCGATAATACTTCTGACACGCCTGACACATCCCGTCATCCTTGAATGGCGTTTGCCGATAAAAGCTGGTCAACCGCAATGGAACATCCCCGCGCCTCGCTACCTTTGATGCGCCCCAATAATTTGAATCCATTTTCCTTTTCGATGCCTAGGTCTTCGGTTAAAACAGCAAGACAACTGTTCCAATTGGCCAAATCGTAATGGGCGAGCACGCCGATTTCACCCGGTTGAACCGGCGTTAGCGTATTCGGATCTAAGACAACAGTTCTCACCCATGCTGGTCCTTTTTTATCAAAAATCACCGGTCCATCTGAAAATTTAGTGCGAATCGTTTGATCATACATTTGTGAGGATAATTCCGTCATGCCGTACATATTGATGCACATCTCTCTTTTAACACCAAAGATCTCCTCAAATTGTTGATAGAGGGCTTCCATCTCCACTTCTCTAGATTGCCCTTTAAAACCGCCGGTATCGAAAATCCGGCTCCCTTTCGGCAAGGAGAAGCGATCGTCTTTTTCCTGAAGCGCATCCAATAAATGCACATAACTGAAGGTGGCTCCCATAAGTAAAACCGGATCACCCGTTTCTTCGGATTGTCGTAAAGCATTCACAACCCCGTCCACATCAAGGCCGTTCTCAGTAAAAAAAGTCCGGCTGCGTGCCGTGCCAAAATGCGTGACCGCGTTCGTCAAATAGCGCGCAAGTGAAGAAAAGCGATTTTGATCCTCTGTAGGCGATATGACGAGTGTAGTGATGCGCTCGCGGTCCGGCAGAACAAAGTCTTTAAAAGGGCCTTTCATGGATCGATCCCATACCTTTAAAGTCGGATGATAATGGCGCCCGCGCTTTTCCGGATTGGTCGTGCCGCTTGTCATAAATACGGCTTCGCAATCTTCTATCGGTTCACACGAAAGCGTCAAAGCTTTAAAGCCTTGTATCGAAATCGGCGGTATGTCCCGCCAATCGCTGACAGTCAGCGGTGTCTTTTGTTGCGCCTGACAAAATTTTTTATAAGGTAGATTATATTGAAATTGGTAGCGAAACAGCTCAAGGGCAAGCGTCTGAAAATCTTCGTCGCCGAGAGTGTCTGTGAGATGCGCCATAATTTTTTGGATGATGATTTCCGAATCCTTTTTCACGCGATATCCTTCCTTCCAAACCAACCGGGCAGGGCAATCAAGATGACATGGAGGACGATGGCGGTCAATGTACCGACCAAAACGCTATTCGATAAAAAGGTGCCGAGAATGCCTTTATATCCCGAGAAGGCACTCGGTAAGGCAATCGCCATCACCAATGAAAGGCCGCTAATCATTAAATTGGCATCCGTCATTTTCATCTTGCTGAGTATCGAAATACCGGTAAAAATGAGTGAGGCACTAGCAGGCAAAAACAGGCCGCCGACGACCGCATCTGGCGTCAAGGCGAGTATGGCACCCGCTTTCGGTACAAAACCGAGAATGAGAAAAATGATGCCAGCAATGATGACCGGAAACCTGGATGCCACACCAGTTAAGCGAAGCAAGCCGACATTTTGCCCATAAGCAGTTGTCGGAAAACCGCCGATCACGCTAGAAACCATCGATCCGACCGCTTCTCCCGCAAAACCGTTGCGAATCCGCTTGTCACTTAAATCCGCACCTGTCATCTCAGCTCCCGCCTGATACACACCCATTGCTTCGATGATGGCGACAATGTACGCCACAAAGAACATCACGAATGTATCAAAATGAAATTGCAACACACCGTAAGGGAAAAAATGGGGGAGGCCGAACCACGATTTTTCGGCGATTTTACTGAAATCTGTTTGTCCCAAAATCACCGCGAGTACATCCCCGACGATTAAAGCAATGAGAAAAGCAAAAGAACGCCATTTCCCTTTACCTAAGGTCGATAATAAAATGACGATAAGTGCTGTCGGGATTGACATCATGAGCGTGGTTGGCGAAGCAAAACCGGGCATCCCTGGAGATCCACCTAAAAATTCATAAAATGTAAAGCCTGACAAAGCGACCCCGACGATCAGAATCACTGTTCCCGATATCGCTGGTGTAAATAATGATTTCAGCCGGGATATGACGCCTGTTACGGATAAAAGGAAGATGATGATGGCGCTGAATAAAATACCTCCGCCCGCCTGCGCCAATCCGTTGGCTTTTCCAACTGTGATCATTAAGGAATCAAAAGCGGCCGACGGTCCCTGAACAATGGGCAGCCGCACCAACTTCGTCGCTTGAATGAGCGTCACAAGCCCAGCGGCAATAAAAATGGCGTTGACGATATTAGCCGAAAGCGAGAGCGGTAAACCGATCATGGCACCGACAAAAATCGGGTCGAGCCACACATTGGATACAAATACATGTTGAAGCCCATATAAAAAGTTTTGGACGGGCGGGACTTTTTCATCAATTCCGATGAAAATCTCCTCTCTTTTTACGGTTGTTTTGACTTGTTCCATGTGATCCTCCTTCATGCAAGCGCCTTTCATTGTATCGATAGGTCACTGAAAGCCCACAGTAGCGACCTTTATCACTCAAGGGAAAACATCCCGATGAGTTCTCATAAAAATTGCTCATTCGTCATGAGCAGGGAAAAATCACAAGAATACCTTCTTCTTTTAAAGAGGATATTGGCGACCTTTTCCCTCCACTGGCAGGATCCGGGTGATGTGATGGGTCGCAAGCGACAGCCACCCTCACTGCCCGGTTCCCTAATGTTTCAAGTTCGATTTTTCGCATTTTCAACCGCTACTCTTAAGTTCTTTGCCGCTTTGACGGCCGACTCCGCATGACTAATGGCCGAAATGACAGAAACGCCGTCGGCACCGGCGCGGATCACCTCACCAGCGTACGCGCTGTTAATGCCCCCTATTCCGACAATCGGAATATCGAGCCCCAAACGCCTGATCTCACGTATGAGCGAGGTGCCCTGGGGTTTTTTGGCATCATCCTTCGTGGATGTCGGGTAGACCGGGCCACACCCCAAATAATCAGCCCCGTTGGCGATGGCTTCCCGGCATTCATCGATTGTGTAAGCGGAAACGCCGAGCCATTTATGTTTTCCGATGCGTTCCCGAACGATTCTCGCGTTGTCATCCTCTTGCCCGACATGAACACCGTCAGCATCGAGCTCGATCGCCAAATCGACATCGTCATTAACGATGAAAGGAATGTGGTGCGCTTTGCAAATTGCTTGCAAGTCTAAAGCAAGGCGATATTTTTCCGCACCGACAAGCGCTCCCTTTCCTTTTTCACGAAATTGAAAAACGGTAATGCCCCCCTTTATGGCCTCCTCCAACACGTCCCGAGGGTCGCGTTCGGTATTGACGCTTCCCATAATAAAGTAGACTTTAAGATGTTGACGAATGTGATCCATGTGCATCCCCCATTCGTTTTTTTTTATAGGCCCAGTGGTTTGTTGGACCGTGACCGCTTCCAATTCCAAGATCTTCTTCAATGGCGGCATGAATAAAAGTTTCTGCCGTTTGAAAGGCTTCTAGGATGGTATAACCCTTCGCTAGTTCTGCAGTCAGCGCCGCCGAAAAAGTGCAACCCGTCCCATGCGTGTTAGGTGTATGTATCCTTTTGGACACATATGGATGAAAGGTATCACCATCATATAAAAGATCGATGATGTCATCGGATTCACTGTGGCCGCCTTTTATGATGACGTAGTCCGGACCTAAGGCATGGATCCTTTTTGCCGCTTCTTTCCGGTCATCGAAAGTATGAATGTTCATATCCGCCAAAACTTTAGCCTCCGGCAAATTCGGTGTCACGACCGCAGCCAATGGTAAAAGCGCCTCTTTCAGTGCGCCGACGGCATCTTCCTTAAGAAGCGGTGCGCCGCCTTTTGCGATCATAACTGGATCGACGACGAGTTGTTTCCAATCATATTTCTTGATTTGTTCCGCACATGCGCGAATAATGTCCGCACTGAACAACATGCCGGTTTTAACTGCATCCGGCGTGAGATCTTCGCCAATCGAACGGAGCTGCTCATTGACACCGTCGACCGAAACGGGATAGACACCTTGGACGCCCCGCGTGTTTTGCGCCGTCACCGCGGTAATCACCGACATCCCGTAAACCTCAAGTTCTTGAAAGGTTTTTAAATCCGCTTGAATGCCCGCACCGCCACCGCTATCGGATCCAGCAATCGTCAACGCTTTAACCGTCATCTTCGCTACCTCCATCATCTTACCGTTTTTCGATCTTTCCGAGCCGCATCACATCATGCGCGGACACTTTGGAAAGTTGATTTAGAAATTCGATTTGAAAGCTACCCGGCCCCTTTTCACCCGCACGCTCAAAGGCGACTTCACCAGCCACACCATATGCGGTTATAGCTGCTACGGCCGCTTTGACGGGATCTTTCTCGACTGCGGTAAAAGCTGCAACAACGGACGACAATAAGCATCCAGTCCCCGTGACTTTCGTTAACATGGGATGTCCGTTTAGAATTTCATAAGTATGGACGCCATCGGTAACGAGATCGGTCGCACCGGTCATGGCGATCACCGTATCGAGAGTTTTCGCCGCTTTTTCGGCAAGGTGGAGCCGGTCCTGTTTACCGGTATCCCCTGCGCCGTCGACCCCTTTGATCAACCACTGTTCTCCGATGATATTGGCGATTTCAGCGGCATTTCCCCGAATCACGGTCAGTTTGATCTCTTTGGCGATCATTTGGGCGGTTTCGGTTCGATATGGCGTTGCCCCGGCACCGACCGGATCGAAAATCACCGGAACACCGTGCGCATTTGCCGCCTTTCCGGCAAGAAGCATCGCCTCAACGACAGGTTCATCAAGTGTCCCGATGTTTAAAACGAGCGCTCCTGCAATTTTTGCCATATCCGCAACTTCTTTTTTCGAATAAGCCATCACTGGCGAGGCGCCGATGGCATACAAACCGTTTGCCGTAAAATTCGTCACGACGACATTGGTGATATTGTGCACGAGCGGACTTGATTCTCTGACTCTCGCCAACAGTCTTCCTGCTTCTTCTAGCATCACGCATTTCCTCCTTTAAAGTAATAGGTTTTCTTTCGCATTAGCGGAGATTATCATTTTTCTCCTTACGCGCATTGAGGTTCGCCACCGTAGTTATTTCAAAAAAAAACACTTTGCGCAGGGCAAAGTGGCAGAATTTTCCTATATACTCCCTACGCTGGCATTACCCAACAGGTTCAAGCGGTCTATAACGGATTAGTTATACTCTCAGCCTGCTTCCGCAAGCTCCCGCATCATTCAATTGTAATTTTATTGTACCGATTCTCAGTGACGAATGCGAGCATAACGTCTTTTTATTTCAAACCAGAGCAAAATTTCCATATTTCCCCTCATTTTATCTTCCATAATTCAATCACCCATAGGTAGGCGAATTTGACAAAAGCGATCAAACCGATGAGTTGAATCAATCCCCCGATGAATCTAACCAAGTAAACGATAAAATGTCCTTTGAAATGGATAAAGAGTAGTGTATGAAAATACCTTGGGACGATTAAAAAAATGACACTCACTATGATGCCAAGTGATATTTTGATATAGCGTTCCAAAATACTTTCCCCCTTTTTCAATAAGAAATTCGGGATGGACGACTAAAATTCCTTTTAAAAAAAGCCAAAGGAAAACCCGACATACTTTACCGCCGGGTTTCGGGATTTTACCGTCATTTTTTTCAGTTTTACCGCCAGATTTTAGGATTTAACCGTCACCTTTTTGGAGTTTACCGTCCACTTTTTAAAATTTATCGACAGATAGGTACAATTCTGACAACTCCACCTACATTCCTACAAACGATTTACCCCACTTACTAAGCAAAAAGTTAAAGAAACATAGCCTAAAGAATGCAATTTCTCCAAATGAAAAAGAACAGCCAGTAGCCGTTCTTTTTAGTGTGAGCATTCCATTATTCCTTCAGTAGGAAACAGAGAGAAACATTCACGAGAGTTCTTTTAAGTAAAATATTCAAGTTTGGCTTCAGGAAAAAACCGCTTTAAATAGCCGCTTAGCGTTTCTCTAATCTCAACCTGTTCTTCATCCTTGTAAACGTATTTGCCAATGCCATAGCGGCCCCATTTCCATTTCCGTTTTTCTTCGTCCAGTTCAAGTTTAGTCATCGGATAATTTTGCAAAATCACCTTTTTGGCTGGTTTCGTAAAACGATGCTGAATAAATTCAAAGGTTAAATCTTTTTTGGCGTAATCAGGGAGCTCAGCTTCGAGTTTCTCAAACATTTCCCGGTAGCCATTCTTCCAACCTTCATGCAAGTAAATCGGCGCCACGATAAATCCGAGCGGGTAGCCTGCCTCGGCAACTTTGCGTGCCGCTTCGATCCGTTCATTGAGGCGCGACGTCCCCGGTTCAAAAAATTTTATGACATAATCGGCATTCACACTAAAACGAAAACGGGTGCGACCGTTATGTTTGGCGTCAAGGAGATGATCGACATGGGCAAATTTGGTCACAAACCGCAGTTGACCGAGGTTGGAAGCCCCGATATATTCAATCGTCCTTTTTAATGTATGGGTCAAATGATCGATACCGACAATATCGGACGTACAAGAAGCCTCAAATCGAGTGGGCTCCGGGGCGCGCTCCTTCATATATTTTTCAGCCGCATCGAAAATTTCATCAACGTTTACATAAGTGCGAATGTACGGCTTACTTCCCATTGTCGTTTGTAAATAACAGTAATGACAAAGCCCCATGCAGCCTGTCGCCAGTGGTATGGCATATTCCGCCGATGGTTTGGATGTATCAAAATGAAGCGTTTTCCTCACGCCGACAACAAGTGTGGATTTGGCTAACCGATAGCGTTGGAAGTGATTTTCACCCGGAAAATTTCGTATCTGGTTGTGGGAGGTCGTCTCTCTGATTTCAATGCCCATATCCGTAAACTTTTTCTTCAGCTTTCGCCCAAGCGGATACTCCAACGCCCTTGGCTCAATATAGACGAGTTCGGGTACAAAAGGTTTAACCATAAAACGCGCCGTCATCCCCTCTGCCGTAAATCTCTTCGCAGGCCGCTCTCGCCTCTTCTTCCGTCTGAAAGACAGCGGTTTCTTCGTTCAAAGGATAAAATGTTTCATATACAAAAAGACAGAGCTCCCCGGGTTGTTCTGGATGTTCGACAACCGCTGCGGGTTGAATCATGGCGACATCTTGGGTATGGGGATTGCGAAACATGACGTAAACGATGTCCCCTGGTTGGTATGAAGCTTTCATGCCTTCACCTTTTTCTAACCGTTTTGATGACAGTATGTCTCAAATAGCCGGAAAATATCAGACTTGTACGGTTTTTCTTGACACCCCACTGCGAACCTTGTGGTCAATAAGCTAACCGTACCTAATATCCCTTAATATCTGGCTGATCGGCGTTGTTACGGACACCATCGAACCGAAAGCGATTGAACCTTTCTATAAAAGCCATTTTGATATCCCCATCTTCTAAAAAGGCCGATTGAACTCGAGTGAACAACCATGCCTATGTCTGTACAACGTGAACATTCATACCTATTCTAGAACTTGTTTAGACAAATTTTTACAACTTTTAAATCAAAAGAAAAAACGCTGTCTCCACAGCGTTTATCGGTGCATTATTTTTCACTTAACGCTTTGTATTGTTCTCTTAATTCGCGTTTCAAAACTTTTCCGCTCGGATTTTTCGGAAGCTCATTCGTAAAGGCCACATATTTCGGCACTTTAAATGAAGAAAGCTTGGCCTTACAAAAATCGATGACATCCTTTTCTGTTAAATCGGCACCTTGCTTCGGGACGATCACCGCGGTCACCGCCTCAATCCAATACGCATCTGGAATACCAATGACGGCCACTTCCGAAACGCCAGAGAGTTTATAAATCATTTCCTCAACTTCACGACTGGAAACGTTCACCCCACCTGTTTTGATCATATCTTTTTTGCGATCAACCACCGTAATATACCCGTCTTCATCCATCACCCCTAAATCGCCGCTGTGAAACCAGCCCCCGCGGAAGGCTTCCGCCGTTTTTTCCGGGTCATGTAAATAGCCCAACATGGTATGGGGCGTCCGGTGAACGATTTCGCCAACAACCCCACGCGGGACCTCGTTGCCATCGTCATCGACAATTTTGGTTTGCACATTTAATGTGGGTAGACCCGCTGAACCGAGTTTTCGCAACTGATCCTCCGGTTGCAAAGCCGTTGCGAGTGGTGCGACCTCGGTTTGCCCGTAAAAATTCCAAAACTTCGCGTTCGGCAACCGCTCTGCCAACTCTTTTAAAATTTCCCGGGGCATAATCGCTGCACCGTAATAACATTTTTCCAATGCCCGAAGATTGCGGCGGTCAAAATCCGGGTGACGAAGGAGGGCAATCCATACGGTCGGCGGAGCAAACAGCTGTGTCGCTTTTTCCTCTTCGATGGTTTTTAAAATATTGGCCGGATCCGCCCCTTCTAAAATGATGCCGCTCGCGCCAACATAAATGCTTGGTCCGAGAAATACGTGCAATTGGGCGCTATGATACAAAGGTAAAGCATGAACGAGTACATCCCCCGCCGCCATATGACCGTCGACAATACAGCTCACATACTCACTGATCAAACTTTTATGGGAGAGCATGACACCTTTCGGGCGCGATTCCGTGCCGCTCGTATACAACACGTGAGCCAAATCGTCATCGTCCAAATCCGCATCGACAAAGTCAGTCGTTTCCCCTTCTCGCGCTTTAGATAAGGCGACCCAATGATCTAGCCCTTCAACGTTTTTGTCGGCTTCCATCAAATAGCGGTGGCGAATGGGCATTCCAAGGGAAGCGCGATCAAGGACTGGGGCATATTCTTCAGAGGCAATCAGTCCGACCACTTCAGCATGGGTTAAAATGTATTGAATGTCGGCAACAGTGAGCATATAGTTGAGTGGAATCATCACTGCGCCAATCCGCGCTAAGGCAAAATTGACAATGACAAAATCCAGGCTGTTTTTGGATATGACCGCGATCATGTCTCCTTTTTTCATGCCGTCTGCCAAAAAAGCGCGGGCCGTCTGGTTGACGACATCGTCCAATTGCGCATATGTTAAGCGTTTGTTCTTATATTTTATCGCTTCTTTTCCCGGGTACCGTTCGCGCGTCCGGAGCAGAATATCACCAAGGGTATTTCGCCTCGCTCGGTTTAATAAAATTTGTACGTCTTCCACCTTCATCACTTCGCCCCCTATACAATCGTATTACTATTATTTTAATTCAGAAAAGTATGGCGGGCAATTCCTTTTTGAATTATTCAGCTTAACATCAGTCTCAGATTTTAGCGAAAAAGAAGTCCCCCGAAAAGGCATTTTTCATATTTTTTATTTAGTACCTTGCATTATACAATACTATGTGATAAATTATATGCACAAGGTACTATTTATCAACTGGTACTGTACAATATATAGTACCATACAAGAACGAGGTGAAGGCTTTGAATGTGCAATTCAAAAAAGGGGTCTTAGAACTGTGTGTGCTTGTCTTACTTAACAAACAAGACCGGTACGGCTATGAATTGGTACAAAAAATTTCGGACCAAATCGAAATCTCCGAAGGCACCGTCTATCCCCTCCTCAGACGGCTGACTAAGGAAGAATATTTTACGACGTATTTAAAAGAATCCACCGAAGGGCCATCGCGGAAGTATTACAAGTTAACCGAAAAAGGCCGGAGATATCTTGACCAGCTGCTCCGTGATTGGGAAGCGTTCACAAACGGTGTCAATCAATTGATTAAAGAAGGTGTTAAAAGTGACTAAAGATCAATTTTTATCCGAATTGGATAAGAGACTGAAGGGATTTTCTTACAGAGAACGCCAGGATATCTTGATGGATTACGAAGAGCACTTTGCCATTGGGCTTGCGGAAGGCAAAACCGAAGAAGAAATCGCGGAAAGACTTGGATCGCCGAGCCAGATCGCTAAAGAAATGATGGCGACATACCATTTGGAAAAAGTCGACCATCATTTAACCGCGGGGAATATCATAAGAGCGGTGTGGGCGGTCATCGGACTGGGGTTTTTCAATATCGTCATCGTCCTCGGCCCATTTATCGCATTGGCAAGTATTATTATCAGCCTGTGGGCCGTCAGCGTAAGCTTTACCCTGTCACCGCTCATGTTTTTAGTGGGGATCATCATCCACCCAAACCATTTTCTTCTATTTGATTTATTTTCCTGCATCGCTTTATGTGGCATCGGCATTTTAATCGGCATCGGCATGTACTATGTGACCAAAGCCGTCGCCCTCGGTTTTATCCGCTATTTAAAATACAACGCGTCGTTAGTTAAAGGGGGATTAAAGCGTGAATCCTAAAATAAAAAAATTGATGATTGCCGCCATCCTTTTAATCGTTATTGGCGGGATCGGTTGCCTATTTACTTTTTCGCAATTAAAGAGTTCGGCTGTGACCAAAAAAAAGGTTATCACCGAAAACTTTTCCAACGTTGAGATAGATAGCGACAACTCTCATATTAATATTTTGCCTGCTGAAGGAAAAGAGGCCATGGTGGAACTGACAGGTCAGCCTGAAAAGGGCGGTGACTATACCTTTAAAACCGAAGTTATCGGGTCAACCTTGTCTGTCAAGCTGAGAGAGGATCATTTTGAATTTCCCATTTTCTATCACATCACGCACGACACTGCGCTGAAAGTTTATTTGCCTGAGAAAGAATATAACAAAATGGTGATTAAAAATAAGAACGGAAAAATAAAGCTGGAGGGAACGAACACGGACCATTTGGACATCACCGCTCATAACGGCATGATCGAAGCGAAAAACATCCGTTCAATGGATGTTCTTGCAGAAACGAATAACGGCAAAATCATGTTGGAGGATGTCAGCGGCAAAATAACAGGGGAAACCCATAATGGAGAAATCATGCTCATCACGAACACTTTAGAACGTTCTCTTGATCTTTCAAGCTTTAACGGACGCATCATCGTAAAAACAAAAAAATACCCGGAAAACGTGAGATTTAGTACCCACGTCGACAATGGTGACATCAATATTTTAAACCAATTTGATGATGATCCGATCTTTGGTGACGGTGACCACTTAATTAAACTGTATACCCATAACGGCAGGATTAAAGTTGAAAAGATCAAATAAATTGAGTCAAGAAGAGAGCCGGACCACGTTTATGGACCAGGCTCTCTTTACATTTCAAAAACAAACATAAAAAGGATGAAGCGTTTCATTTAAGACATATTCGATTCTTTGCTTAAAGTTTTTATATTGGACCATTTCTAATGCCACAGGGACTGGAAAGAAACCGACGTCTAAACTTTCCGGACTTGTCTTAGGCTCCCCGCCAACAACTTTTCCGAGAAACAATGTATTGACTATTGAGCCCGTGACATTTTGGAAAATCCCGCAAAACTTTATAATTTCAATATCAATCCCCGATTCTTCCTTTGTTTCTCTAATGGCGGCGTCTTTTAACGATTCGCCCTCTTCCACTTGACCGCCCGGCATTTCCCATCCTCTTTTCGGTCCTCTAATTAATAAAATTTCATTTTGATCATTTAAAACGACTGCGGCGGCTGAAACGATATGTTTTGGCGGTACCATGGCATCCACTCCTATGAAGTTCTCTTTCGTTCAGGCGATGTATTGGCAATTCCTTACGTTTATTAGACGATGAAAAATAATTTAAGTTTCACTTTTAAACGGAAGTTTCAGAAAACATATGGTAAAATAGAGAAAAACATGAAAAAGGGGCCTTTCGGTGAAAAGGAATAATACTTTCGGACTGGTGTCGTCGTTGGTCGTGTTGATCGGATTTCCGGTTATTTTTCTGATCGTTTCTTTCGTGACGGGAAACTGGCGGTTTTTTCTTTATAGTCTCTTCCCCTCGTTTCTCGCTGGATTTTCAACCTTCGTTGTCACCAAGCAGCAAATAAAAAAAGAAAAAGTCAGTTAAAAAGCCTCCAAACGGAGGCTTTTGCCATCATTTATTCAACAATGGGAGTTTCCCCTCCGCAAAGCCGTACGCCTCGGCTGGGTCTTCCATCATTTGTAATCGGATGATCGCCTTTATCGTTGCCAAACGTGAAAAAAGAGTTAAGGACCATGCAAAAGACCGAATTTTAATGATGTTCTGTGAAGATTCATCGCATTGCTAAAAAACAAAAATGTCTTGTCGTAGTATCGTTATGTGATTGGTAAGATTCCATGAATTTTGGACTTTTTCAAGTAAATAACAAAAATAATAAAAGATATGACGAACATTATCAACCCTACCCAGCCTGTAGCCTTAAACTGATCGACGGTAAAAGGATCGTTACTGTTTCCACCGGAGGTAAATATCTGTAACACTACATTGATAACATTATAAATGGCATGAAAGGATATTGAAATAAGCAGCGATTGATATTTTATAAATAGGATCGATAAGATAATGCCACCTATAAACATATCAAGGAACTCGGGACTGAGGTGCATAATAGAAAATAGAATTGAAGAAAATACTATACCTTTCTTTACTCCCCACCTTAAAGCCCAAGATTGCATGATTAACCCTCTAAAGAAAATTTCTTCAACAAATGGCGCGATCAATACCGCAACAATAGTGTCAAAAATGAATTCAATAGATGATTCCTCTTTAACTGGAGGATTGTCGATATCATTGAAATTGGAATCAATTAAAGAATAACCTTCAAGTAAAAACAAGGTGGCTGCTGTTGAAATAACTAATACTTTTACTAAAAACACAAGGCCAATGATTTCCCAAATATTAAACGCCTTCTTTATTTTCACGAGGCCTTTTAAGGTAATATTATTTTTTTTCATTACACGTAAGCAAGCCATATACAGAAGAATATAGATGGCGGTGATCGTTATAAATCTATAGCTTGGGTCATTTAAATTCAATAAATTACCGTTTAATTTCAACATCATGATATAAATCAATGGTATACCAATAACCAAGACCAAAAGAAAATATCTCAAGTGAACATTTTTTATACTTCCATTTGAACCAGAATCGTGAGTATTCACATTTTCACCGCCTATATTGCAGCTAATATTAATTTTGACCTTTGAGGTGAATTTGTTGACCCATTTTTTCTATTTGATCCCTTTACCTGTTCTTTAAGTTTTATGTGTGTTTTCATAAAATCTAAAAGCGATTCCTTTATTTCAAGAAAAGCAATGGTATCGCTTTTAACCAATTTAATAGGATGAATAATCTTGATCCTTTACAGCTGCTGATAATAATGTTACATACTTATTTATAAATTTAAAAGATAAACTACTTTTATCGACAAGTATTAAAATTGATAAACTGGTAAATCCTGATATTCGTTTCTCGCTAGATTTTCAACCTTCGTTGTCACCAAGCAGCAAATAAAAAAAGAAAAAGTCAGTTAAAAAGCCTCCAAACGGAGGCTTTTGCCATCATTTATTCGACAATGAGAGGATTCCCCCCCACACCACGCCGTGCGCATCGGCTGGCTTAAGCCATCATTCATTCAGTAATGGGATGATCTTGCAGCTGCTCGCGGAGTTTTGCTTTTAAAAACTTGCCGACAGAAGTTTTCGGAATTTCATCCATAAACACGACATCATCGGGAATCCACCATTTGGCAAATTGCGGCCGCAGAAATTCCAGCAGTTCCTCTTTCGTGACATGTGCACCAGGTTTTAAAACCACGCAGGCGACCGGTCGCTCTTGCCATTTCGGATGCGGCACGCCGACAACGGCTGCTTCGAATACATCCTCATGAGCCATTAAGGCATTTTCCAAGTCAATTGATGAAATCCATTCCCCGCCGCTTTTGATCAAGTCTTTCGTGCGGTCGGCAATCTTTATGACACCTTCTTCATCGATCGTGACGATATCCCCGGTATGAAGCCATCCATCTTTGAAAGCTTCTTTCGTCCGTTCGTCTTGATAATAAGAATCGGCAATCCAAGGTCCGCGCACAAGAAGTTCACCCATTTCCTGACCATTCCATGCAACTTCCCCTTGGTCGTTAACCACTTTTATTTCAAGACCCGGTACGACATAGCCGATACAAGCGCGTATGCGCAGCTTTTCATCCTCCGGCAAATCTTGTTGATAAGACTTTAAGCGGGAATACGTGACCAATGGCGTCGTTTCGGTCATCCCGTAAGCACAAATAAATGGAATCTTGTACTTCGTCTCGAATGCCCGAATGAGCGCCATCGGAGCCGAGCTTCCGCCGCAGATAATCGCGCGCAAGGACGAGAAATCATATTTATCGCTATTTTCCTCCAGCACTTTTAAAAGGCCTAGCCAAATCGTCGGCACCCCCGCAGTTAATGTCACCTTCTCCGAAGAAATGAGTTCCGCTAAAATTTCCGGGGTAAAACGCGGACCTGGCAGCACTTGCGTCGTGCCAAACCACGTCGCCGCAAACGGTATACCCCATGCGTTAACATGAAACATCGGAACGACCGGCATGCACACATCCGACTCCGAAAGCGCCCCTGTGTCGGCAAGGCCAAAAGCTAAGCTGTGTAGAGTAATCCCGCGATGCGTATAGACGACACCCTTCGGCAGGCCGGTTGTGGCAGACGTGTAGCACATGCCAGCCGGGTCATTTTCATCTAGCTCCGGATAGACATAATGCGGGTCCCCTTCACCCAAAAGCGTTTCATACGAATGGGCAGGAGCGAGTGTCGTTTCCGGAAGCGGGTCATCGGTGAGGATAATAAACATTTCTACAGTGGTTAACTTATTTTTCACCGCTTCAATCAAAGGCAGAAAATCAGGGTCAATAAGGAGCACTTTATCTTCTGCATGATTGATAATGTGGACGATGTGTTCCGGAGAGAGCCGCACATTAATCGTATGTAAAACCGCTCCCATACACGGTACAGCAAAATAAGCTTCCAAGTGGCGATGATCGTTCCAAGCAAGCGTTCCAACCCGATCCCCTTTTTGAACGCCATATTTTTCTAAAATACTCGATAACCGCCGCGTCCGCTCAGCCATTTCCCGGTAGGTGTACCGCTTCATTCCTGCATGTGTCCGCGATACGATCGGTTTTTTCGGAAAATATTTTTCCGCCCGTTCGAGCATTTGTGTTAGGGTTAAAGCCGTATTCATCATAGGAATTCCCCCGATTCATTTTTAAAATATGTTTCTAAACAATAGTGCCCTTGTTCCTAAGCGCTAGAATGTCATCATCGCTTAATCCCAGAACACTACGCAACACGTCATCGGTATGTTCACCAATTTTTGTGATAACCTCAGGTGTTAGTTTCACCGCAACAAAGGTTGAGACAAAAGGTTTTTGTTCCACCTCCTTGACCAACCCCCGCTCCCGAACATAGGAACTGCGGGCTGCTTCTTGCACCCCCAAAACCGGAAATAAACAAGCATCAGCTTCCAGTCCAAGCTGTATCCATTCTGCTTGCGTGCGGCTTCGAAACAGCGCTTTCATTTCTTCGTAAATCGGCAAATGGACGGAAAGCCTGTCCGGGTATGCGGCAACCCATTCCGGTCGCTCCACCGCTTGGCAAAAATTTTTCCAGAACTTCTGCTCGAGAGCGCTTAGCGTCATGTGGCGGCCGTCTTTTGTTTCGTATATGTGGTAGTTGACGATATTTCCTGCAAGTTCCGGTATACCGCGGCTATTTCCGGTTAGGCTGGCATTCATCACATGGGTGGGTAATAAAGAAAATACGGCATCCATTAGTGACAAATCGACAAAAGCGCCGCAACCGCTTTTTTCTCTTTGATAGAGGGCACCGGCGACGGCTTCGCTCGCGACAATTCCACCGATGAGATCCGCCAGTTGCAGCGATGGGTGAACCGGCGAGCCGTCCTCATTTCTAAATTGACCGAGCACCCCGCTTAGTCCTAAGTAATTTAAATCATGGCTAGCAAGTTGCGCCCACGCTCCGCTCTGCCCAAAGCCAGAAATCGACACATAAATGATTTTTTCATTAACCTTTTTGCAAGTCTCATAATCTAAGCCTAATTTTTTCATCACGCCCGGTCGGAAGCTTTCAAGAACGACGTCGACATGCCGGACCAAATCCAAGGCGAGTTTCCGGCCGCCATCGCTTTTCAAATTGATGGCGATGCATTTTTTGTTGCGGTTATTCGCCGAAAAAACCGCTTGACCGAAGGCCCTTGCCGGGTCGCCAGTTAATGGCTCAACCTTTATGACTTCTGCCCCGCGGTCTGTGAGCCTGAGTGAAGCAAACGGCCCAGGTAAATACTGCGTAAAATCTATGATACGAATACCTTCGAACAAAAACGACCCTCCCCTTTTCTATAGCGTGCCGATTACTCTAAATCTATTAATTTTTAGAGGCCCATATTCTTAGCGATGATATTTTTCATGATTTCATTCGTCCCCGCATA
Organism: Tuberibacillus calidus DSM 17572; assembly: GCF_000430685.1. Classification (GTDB taxonomy): domain Bacteria; phylum Bacillota; class Bacilli; order Bacillales; family Sporolactobacillaceae; genus Tuberibacillus; species Tuberibacillus calidus. The sequence goes on from NZ_AUMM01000009.1 coordinate 76,405, forward strand.
AATCGACGCCACTGGTATATCACGATAGCGCCGGGCAATGGGGTATTCTTCCATATACCCATATCCTCCGTGCAACTGCATGCATGTTGCAGCTATATGTCTGGCCATATCCGTAATCCACCATTTTGCCATCGACACTTCCGTCACGATCTGTTCACCAGCCATGTGCCGGGAGATAACGTCATCCACGAACGTGCGGCCAATTTGGATTTCTGTCGCCATCTCTGCAATTGTAAACTGCGTGTTTTGAAAATGAGCGATGTGTTGCCCAAACGCTTTTCTTTCTTTGACATAATCAACGGTCATTTTCAGCATTTCTTCCGCGGCAACTTGGGCGCTAATCGCTACAAGCAAGCGCTCCTGCTGCAATTTTTCCATTAAGTAATAAAAACCTCGGCCTTCTTCCCCGAGCAGGTTAGCGGCTGGTACGCGGGCATCTTCGAAAAACAACTCTGCCGTATCTTGGGAATGAAGCCCAATTTTATCAAGTTTTCGGCCTCGGGAAAATCCTGGGGTGTCTCGCTCGATCACAAGAAGGCTGATCCCTTTATGCGGCGGTTTCGCGTTCGGATTCGTTTTGCATACGACAACGATTAAGTCCGCCTGAATGCCATTTGTAATAAATGTTTTTTGCCCGTTCACAATGTAGTCGTCACCGTCGCGAATCGCTGTCGTTTGGATGCCGGCCAAATCTGAACCAGCACCGGGCTCGGTCATGGCAATGGCCGTGATCGTTTCTCCGGTGAGGCATTTCGGAAGCCAGCGCTGTTTTTGTTCATCTGACCCGTAATCAGCCAGATACGGAACGACAATGTCGTTGTGAAGGCCGATGCCAATGAGTCCCGTTCCGATGCGTTCCAACTCTTCATTCAGCACGACAGAATAGCCAAAATCGGCATTGGAACCGCCATAGGCCTCATCCACCCAGGGGCACAGAAACCCTTGCTCGCCCATCTTTAACCAAAATTCCCGGGGAATCAAGCGGTCTTTCTCCCATTGCTCAAAGAAAGGCGCTGCCTCTTTTTCCAAAAACTTACGAACGGATTGACGAAACAACTGATGCTCCTCTTTCAAATAACCGGCAGCCATGTGTGGCCCTCCTCTGCTTATCATTGCTCCGCGATTTTAAAATTTCAATATTTTACTAATAAAATTATAACTCAAAAGTTTTGGCAATGAAATCCCGAGAGATGATCTTCAGTCGGCAAAACGTGACGCATTCTTATCAATATAATAAAAACCGGGCAGAACCCGGTGTTTTTGGATTTGAGACAAACTGCTGATCGCCGGTTTAAAAACCATTTTGATCTCCTTTGCATGTTAAAATGGTCTTTTGTACACAGATATTGGTAAAATAGCCCTAATATCAGCCACGTTTTTCCATTAAATTCAAGCTAAATACCATTTCAAAAAATTTTTCAGCCCAAAATGGCAGATAGAACTGCGCTAAAGGCCATTTCGGGTCCGCTTCCTACTCCAAAATGGCTTTTTGGATACAGATATTGGTAAAACTACCGCCAAACCCGGCTTGTTTTTCCAATAAATTCAAGCTAAATGCCATTTCAAAAAATTTTTTAACTCTAAATGGCAGATAGAACTGCGCTAAAGGCCATTTTGGGTCCGCTTCCTACTCCAAAATGGCTTTTTGGATACAGATATTGGTAAAACCGCCACCAAACCCGGCTTGTTTTTCCAGTAAATTCAAGCTAAATGCCATTTCAAAAAAATTTTCAGCCCAAAATGGCAGATAGAGCCTCGAGTCGGCAACACATGCCTAAAACTGCGCAATGCGACTCGACCAATATTTGAACAGAGCTTTAATTGTCCATATACTGGTTCGGAAAGTATAGATTTTTTACTGTCAAAACGAGCCGAATTGACTCAAGCGGTGCCTGCTTTTGTCGTTCATTATTCTTCTGCGGCGACGGCGGTGGTGATCGCGGCTTCGAGTTGTTCAGCGTAAAGCTGTTTTGTTTCCTCATCCCAATTCAATCGCTGTTGCATGTAGTTGATGACTGGATCTTTCCACCTGCGGACCCACTCCATGTTGAAGAAAAGGGCCCCTGTTCGGCGAATAAAGAAATCAACGGGCTTTGTAACCATCTCTTCCCTGATGCCGTATTCCACTTGGGCAAAAACGAAGTCGGGAAGGTCCGTCGCGTCATTTTTTTCGGTGCGCAGGATTTCAAATAGTTTTTCAGTATTCGTGCCGTATAAGTGAGCAAGGCCACTAGCTTCGGATTCGGATAAACCAAGTGACCGACCCTCGGCAATAAATTCGCTGATACGGTCAGCAAAATACTGGGACCCACCGAAATCTCCACCGGAAAGTGGCACTTTGTCCGTCGAACAACGTGGGTATTGTGTTCCGGTTTCCCTGCTGAGCTGGCTGCACACCAAGTCCACCGTCCGCTCGGCCATTTTCCGGTATCCCGTCAATTTCCCCCCGGCGATGGTAATCAAGTTAGAATCCGAAATAAAAATTTCATCTTTTCGGGAAATCTCTGACGGGTCTTTACCTTCTTCATGGATCAGCGGGCGCACACCGGCCCAGCTCGACTCAATATCTTGAGGGGTTAGTCCAAGGCTCGGAAACATGCCGTTAACCGCCTCAAGCAGATAATCACGGTCCGTCACCGTCATGCGCATTTGAGCCGGATCATCATGATAATTCGTATCCGTTGTACCGGCATAAACTTTTCCGCCGCGAGGAATGGCAAAAATCATCCGCCCATCACCGTTCGGGGTGTCAAAATAAACCGCATTTCTCAGCGGGAAGCGCTTCGCATCAAAAACGATATGAACCCCTTTTGTCAGGTGCAGGGTCTTCCCTTTTTTTGAATGATCTTTTTCACGGATGCTGTCCACCCACGGCCCGCAAGCATTGACGACTTTTTTCGCTAAAATATCAACCGCCTTACCCGTGATTTGGTCAACAGCCTTCACGCCTTTAATTGTGCCGTTTTCATCGTATAAAAGTTCTTCGGCTTTGACATAATTCAATGCCTTTGCCCCACGGCGTACGGCCTCTTTGATCACTTCCAATGTCAGCCGGGCGTCGTCCGTGCGGTACTCCACGTAATAACCGCCGCCAAGCAAACCCTCTTTTTTCAATAAAGGTTCTTTTTCTAGGGTTTCTTCGCGGTTTAACATCGAACGCCTCTCTTGTTTTCGGACGCCTGCGAGAAAATCATAGACTTTAAGACCGATTGATGTGGTCCATTTGCCAAAAGTGCCATTTTTATAGATAGGTAAAAGCATCCAAACCGGTGTCGTCACGTGCGGCGCGTTTTCATACACAATTGCCCGTTCTTTACCGACTTCGGCCACCAGTTTCACTTCGAATTGCTTTAAATATCGTAATCCGCCATGGACCAGCTTCGTTGAGCGGCTCGATGTTCCCTCGGCAAAATCTTGCATGTCAATTAAAGCGGTTTTGAGACCGCGCACCTGGGCATCTAAGGCAATCCCGCAGCCCGTAATGCCGCCCCCGATCACGAGCACATCAAAAATTTCTTCGGACAAACCTTTCCGTATCGCCTCTCGGTCGGTACTGGCAAATGAAGCCGTCATATCCACCAGCTCCTTCAAATTTTTGGTGATAAAAAAAGACCGCAACTTCCTTATTACACTCTACGGATAATAAGGCGTTGTGGTCTCTCATGTATCATGACCTTTTATTAACTTATACTATTAATTTACCATCATCCGGCAGATCATTCAAATTATTTAAAGGCCATCGCCGCCTTGACCGCTTTTTTCCAGCCGTCATACAAGGTGCGGCGGCTATTTTCATCAAGTTCGACTGCGAAGGTGCGGTCGATTTGCCACTGACTCGCAATTTCTGCGCGGTCTTTCCAATAGCCAACGGCAAGACCGGCAAGATAGGCGGCGCCAAGCGCTGTCGTTTCGGTGATGACCGGACGTTCAACCGGCACACCGAGAATGTCGCTCTGGAATTGCATCAGGAAGTTGTTGGCAACTGCCCCGCCATCCACGCGCAATTTTTTCAACTGTATGCCGGAATCGGCTTCCATTGCCGCAAGCACATCTTTTGTTTGATAAGCTAAAGACTCAAGCGTCGCCCGGACAAAATGATTTTTGGTCGTCCCGCGTGTCAATCCAAAGACCGCACCGCGCACATCGCTGTCCCAATAAGGAGTGCCAAGACCGACAAAGGCTGGAACAACGTAAACCCCATCGGTCGAGTCGACAGCTTTGGCCAAGGCTTCGCTTTCGGCCGCATGATCGAGCATTTTTAGCCCGTCACGAAGCCATTGGATGGCTGAACCAGCAACGAAAATGCTGCCTTCCAATGCGTATTCCACTTTCCCATCCAAGCCCCAGGCGATCGTCGTCAGCAAGCCATTTTCCGAGCGAACCGCTTTTTCACCCGTATGCATCAGCATGAAGCAGCCCGTTCCGTATGTGTTTTTAGCCATACCCGGCTCATAGCATGCCTGCCCGAACAAAGCGGCCTGTTGGTCACCGGCAATCCCGGCTATGGGCACTTCTTGGCCAAAGAAATGATAATCAACGGTTTTCGCATAGACTTCAGATGAAGGCCGGACTTCCGGGAGCATCGATTTGGGGACGCCGAGAATGTCGAGCAGTTCATCATCCCACTTCAAGTCAAAGATATTGTACATCAGCGTGCGCGAAGCGTTGCTGTAATCGGTGACATGAGCCTTGCCGCCAGACAGCTTCCAGACAAGCCAAGTGTCGATGGTGCCAAACAGTAAGTCACCTTTTTCTGCTTTTTCTCTTGCCCCTTCCACATTGTCCAAAATCCATTTGACTTTCGTTCCGGAGAAATAAGCGTCAATAAGTAACCCCGTTTTTTCACGGAACAAATCATTTAATCCTTTAGCTTTTAAATCTTCACAAATATCCGCGGTTTGTCGAGACTGCCAGACGATCGCATTATAAACAGGGATGCCGGTATGCTTATCCCATACAACAGTTGTTTCGCGTTGGTTCGTTATGCCAATGGCTTCAATTTGTTCGGCATGAATATTGGTTTCAGAAAGCGCTTGCGCAATGACCGATAAAACGGAACCCCAGATTTCCGATGCATCATGTTCCACCCAGCCTGGTTTCGGAAAATGTTGGGTGAATTCTTTCTGCGCAATGTGAACAATATTTCCGTCCTTATCAAAAATGATCGCCCGCGAGCTCGTTGTCCCTTGGTCTAGCGCCATGATAAATTTTTCCATCGTTTTGTCACACCCCTATTTCTATATAGCTTTTTTTGTTTCAAATGCCTCTTTTTGGCCCTGAGCCCTTTCTCCAAAATACGCAGCCAAAATCACAATGATTAGAATAACTGCAATCACATAAAATGCTAGGGTGATTTTTCCTACAAAAACCGCTTTATAGAAAAGGCCCCCAAACATTCCACCAAGAATTGGTCCGACTACCGGAATCCAAGCATAGCCCCAATTTGATGAACCTTTACCTGGTATCGGTAATAAGGCGTGAGCAATCCGCGGGCCAAGGTCACGCGCTGGATTGATCGCATATCCAGTCGTTCCCCCAAGGGATAAACCGATGGCCACAATTAAAAACCCAACAATTAATGGATTTAAGCCTTCTGTAAACTTATTGGCACCAATGGCATCAATCCCCATAACTAAAACAAATGTACCTATAATTTCGCTTAAAAGATTCGCAAACGTTTGCGGTATCGCAGGACTTGTTGAAAACACGCCTAACTTTGCGCTTGGATCTTCAGTCGCCCGCCAATGCGGAAGATAATGTAAATACACAATGCAAGCCCCAAGGAAAGCACCGATAAATTGAGCAAAAATATAACTTGGAACTTGGCTCCACGGGAAATCTCCTGTAATAGCGAGTCCCAATGTGACAGCGGGATTAAGGTGGGCACCGCTGAAATTCCCCACAGCGTATACGCCCATTGCAACGGCCATACCCCATCCCATCGCAATGACGATCCATCCAGATCTTTCCGCATTGGATTTTTTAAGGGAGACACCTGCACAAACCCCACCCCCAAAGATAATTAAAATCATTGTCCCAATGACTTCACCAAGAAATGCTGACATCTTCTTAGCCTCCTTACTAACAGAAAATTCAAATAAGTACGTAAATGAAAGAGAGGCCCACAAAATTACCATAGACCCTTTTTAGGGCAGCAGGTAAATTGTGAGCCTCATCATCTCATTCACTCGTATTAACTTACATAAAGTGTATCACTGTGATGTAAGCGTTGTCAATGAATTTTTTTAAATTTCTTTCCCCTGCTCCCATAATACTGGCTGTGAAGTTGAGACCATCGATGCTCCTGCATCAATGGCTTGCTTGACTTCCGTTAAGGTACGAATCAAACCACCTGCTACAATTGGGATATTCAGTTCATTTTTAAATTCAGCAATCATTTTGGGAATGATTCCCGGAAGAATTTCAATATAGTCTGGTTTTACCTTTTTGTACAGTCGAAGACTAGTCTCAAGAGATATGGAATCTAGCAAGAATAAACGTTGAACCGTGATTAATTTTCGTTTCTTTGCGATTGAAAGTATATTTGACCGAGTGGAAACGATCCCTGCCGGTTTAATTTCTTGGCAAATAAATTCAGCAGCATGTTCATCATTCTTCAATCCTTGGATAAGATCAGCATGAAGTAATACTTTCTTTCCATTCATTTTGGCCAAATGGATCAAATCCTTTACCATTGCCACATGGGTATCTAGTAACACAATATACTCATAATGTTTGATCTTTAGGACTTTCTCAAAATCTTTCATATGACGAATGGCTGGTAGCACGCGTTGATTGATCATTTCACTTCATCCTTTAAATAGTCAACGGTCAATCTTCCCATTACGAAAAAATTTTTCTAGTTTTCGGGCAACTTCTGCCTCATCTTTCCCATTCACTTGAACACGAATGACATCGTTTTCTCTAATTGAAGTAGACATAATTTGTATGATGCTTTTCAAATTGATTTTTTTCTCGCCTTTAATAAGAAATACATCACAATCGTATTGTTTTAACATTTTTACAAGTTCACCCGCCGGACGGGCATGTAACCCATTTTTAATAAAAACTTCAATGCTTTTTTCTATCATCAACTTCAGCCCCTAATTCTGGCCAGCGAGCTTGGAAACCGTTTTTACACCCTCTGCGGATTGCACGACTTCTTCCAAGGATCCGCCGATCCCAGCTTCTATTACTGCCGCATAAGCCCCTTCAACGATGGGCGCATCACAAAACACAATTTTTGACTCGGAATCCATCATTTCTTGTGCCAATTCCGCGTTTAATAAAGCACTTCCGAGATCGAACAAAACCGCAACACCTTCTCCGTCATCTACAGCTTCAATCGCGCTCTTAATTTTAAAAGCACTCGTTCCAATATCACCTTCCTCGGTGCCCCCGGCTATACCAATTTTGACATCCGGCTGCACTTGGCTTAAAATGTCAGCTAAACCTTTAACCAATTCATGACTATGTGAAACAAGCACGATACCTACACTCACGATGCAACATCCTCTAAATTGGAAAATAATGTGTCAAATAAAATGTATGACGAAACAGATCCTGGATCCAACGTTCCGATCGATCGTTTACCTAGATAAGCCGCGCGTCCTTTCTTTGCCTCCAGATGACGGGTTCCTTCCATGCACTCGGCCGTAAAAGCCTTCAGTTCTTTTAAACTTGTCTCAGGGTTTTCTTTCCATTTTGAAAGAAGCGGCTCCCAGACATCGATCATCGTTTTGTCACCGACTTCAGCTTTTCCCCGCATCTTTATGCCTTTCAGCCCTTCTTCCAGTGCCAAAATCAGATCGGACTGTGTGCATTCCGTTACGCCTTTTAGAACGCCCGCTGCTTTTAAAAAGGCCGTGCCATACAGAGGGCCGCTTGCGCCACCGACTTTTCCGATCAGTGTCATGGCAACCTGTTGAAGCAGCGCGCCTATGTCAGGGTTCTCAAATGTTTCTATCCGATTGACGACTTCTTGGAATCCTCGAGCCATATTCACGCCGTGATCCCCATCACCTATGGCCCCATCTAATTCAGATAAATACTCTTTTTGTTCTTGAATTCTTTCATTGACCTGCTTGATCCATTTTTTGAAGTCTTCTTGATTCATACGAAGTCATCCTCCTGCTTACCATCCAACAACATCCACAGGCATATCTAATAGATTAATAAGCTCTTCATCCAATTTTAGAATGGATAAGCTCAACCCGGCCATTTCTATGGAAGTCATATATTCTCCAATAAATGTTTTATAGACTTTAACCCCTTTTTGTTTCAGTAATTCAGCGACATCTTTGTTAAAGATATAGAGTTCCATCAGAGGTGTGGCGCCAAGTCCATTTATTAAGACAGCGGCTTCTTCCCCGTTTGTGAATTCAAGTTCAGCTAAAACTTTCTCTACTAAAAGTTCAGCAATTTCACGCGATGTTTTCATTTTTGTTCTTTCGGTACCTGGCTCACCGTGGATGCCCATACCGATTTCCATTTCATCATCGGCCATTTCGAAACCGGGTTTTCTTACGGCTGGAACGGTACAAGGGCTCAAGGCAATGCCCATACTTTTTACACGAGTAATCACCTTATTAGCGACTGCTTCGACTTCCTCCAAAGAAGCGCCTTTTTCAGCTTTGGCGCCGGCAATTTTATGAACAAAAACCGTTCCGGCAATACCACGGCGGCCTGTTGTATAAGTACTATTTTCTACGGCAACATCATCATTTACAATCACTTTAGCCACCTTGATGCCCTCCGCTTCCGCCATCTCCGCTGCCATTTCAAAATTCATGACATCACCGGTATAATTTTTTATGATTAAAAGAACACCGGCACCGCTGTCCACCGCTTTTATCGCTTCATAAACTTGATCTGGGGTTGGAGAAGTAAACACTTCGCCGGCAACAGCCGCATCCAACATCCCCCGTCCCACATAGCCCGCATGGGATGGTTCGTGGCCGCTACCTCCGCCACTTACAATCGCTACTTTCCCAGTAACCGGAGCATCCTTGCGAACAAGAACCGTTGTCCCTTCAAGTTGCCGCAACTTTTCTGGATAGGCTAAAACCATGCCCTCAAGCATCTCACTGACGACTCCATTTGGATCATTGATGACTTTCTTCATCTCATAAACCCCCTTATGGTTTGGATAGAGATTCACAACATGTTCTATGCAAAATGTGTGCCAAAAAAGAAAAGCCCTTATGCCGGGCATTTTTGTAAGCACTTTCAAATGGTTTGAGATTTATTATCAGAACCTTGATATTTTTTCCCAAGGAAGCCTTCTAACTGATATTTTCTAATCTTGGCAGCTGCTGTCTTATGTGTTACTCCCAATGCTTTTGCTATTTGATTAAAGCTTGGGTAAAGCCGTGCGGCATGTTCATAAATTAATCTTTCATATTCGGCCATTGTTCGTAACGGTTGTTCAGTTAATAATTCATCTAGTGTGTTTTGACTTTGCCCAAAGTGTCCTGAAGCGATCAAAGGCTTCTTGATATAATTGGGTAGATTTTCAATTAACAAAGTATCCCCGTCAACCAGAGTAATTAAACGTTCCATAATATTTTGCAATTCGCGGATATTACCTGGCCAACTATAGTTCATAAGAATTTCAATAAAACCATTTTCATACTTGTTGATATTTTTTCCCAACCGCTCATTAAATAACATTCGAAAATAATCTACTAGGAGCGGAATGTCCGATTTCCTTCTTCTTAAAGGGGGAAGGTGAATAGGAACAACATTTAAGCGATAATACAGATCTTCCCGAAACGCCCCTCTCTCCACCATTTCCTCTAAATTTTGATGCGTTGCGGCAATAATACGGACATCTAATGGAATGGTTTCGTAACCTCCGACCCGCTCTAATTCTCTTTCCTGGATCACTCTTAAAATCTTCGCCTGTAAATCAATATTTAAATCACCGATTTCATCAAGAAAAATCGTCCCGTGATTCGCGAGCTCAAATTTCCCTTTTCTCGTATTTAACGCTCCTGTAAAAGCTCCTTTCTCGTGGCCAAACAATTCACTTTCAATTAATTGTGGGGGTATGGCAGCACAGTTAACGCGAATGAACGGCTTCCCGTTACGTTTACTCGCTTCATGAATCGCCTTAGCAACAAGTTCCTTACCGGTTCCGCTTTCTCCAGTTATCAGCACCGTTGCATCTGTTTTTGCCACTTTGTTTGCCAATGACAATGTTTCTTTAAATGTGGCGCTTTCACCGATTAAGCGATTAAAGGCTTTATCAAAGATCTGATGTTTTGATAGTTCTTTTTCCAGATAAAGGGTTCTCTCTTTTTCAGTGTGGAGTTGTTCTAATAAAAATTTCATGTCATCGATCGGACTAAGGGTAAAAACGGTGCCAATGAACTTCCGATCGACAATGGTTGGGTTAATCCTTAAAATGTATGCGTTGTCTTTGTTAAAAGTTAGAATTTGGGCGTGAGGTGTATGTTTTTCCTTAATCTTCTTCCATATATCCATTCCTATAATACCTATGACGTTATTACTGACTTTTTCTTCTTCTATTAATCGAATAAAAGCTGGGTTAAGGAATATAAATTTACCTGACTCATCGGTCAATCCGATTAAATCATTAACGGATCGCAATACGAGTTCAAGTCTCTTTTGCAGCTGTTTGACTTCATGAAGTTCTTTACTTAAAGCGACAACATGAGAAATATCCTGAAAAAGAGCGATAGCCCCGATTATTTCCCGTTCAAAAATGATCGGTGCTCTGTTGGTCATAACGGTTTTGTTTCTTAACTTTTGCCGTTTGGCAATTTCAATTTTTCCGGTCCGTAAGATCACATCCAATCTCGAGTGAGGGACAACTTCGTTGGCTTTATTGTTAATCAATGCATTTTCCGGCATTTCGAGAAGGCGTGAGGCTTCCCTATTCACATATGTGATTCTGTTTTCTTTATTGACTAATAATATCCCACTCGGAATATGTTGGAGAATTACATCAAATGTCAAAGAGCTCTCCATAAGAAGACGATCGGCTTCCTGCTCGATCCGATTGTTTCCATCGTTTTGAAGCACTTTAGCAATTTCAGTTTGATCTTTTGGCAATAAAGGTTCGTCAAGGTGGATGTAAATCGATTCCCCTTGCTTAATCTTTAGCGAGACGATATTAATAAAATGCGTGATTGGAACTTTTTGTTCACGGTATTCTAACATGATAGTTTTCAGTTTGTCGTGAGTTTGAACAATGCTTTGTAGCTTAGCAATCAGCGTCGCGACAACACGAACATGCAAACCATTCTTCTTCATCACTTTAAACTCGTAACGATACATAGGTCCCCCTCTTTATTTAGGTTAAATCATAAGCTTAACCCCAATAGCGATGAAAACAGGCGAGCATATCAAGGATCTCATTCCTGATACCTTGGTTGATCTGTAACCCCCAATCGGGTGCCCGAGGATGTACTGCAACACCTTACCACCTGTTACGACCACTTGCATTTCATGGTAATCGAAAACAAATGGTCCCACACCTAAATATGGCAAACCATTCTCCGCTTTCATTTTCGGTGGATAATCTCTTCAATGTGCGCTCAACCCGTTGTCAGGAGGCAAAAATCCCATAACCCAAATGCGTTTACCAAGGGTCATCCTTGCACTTGTGGAAACGGATTTTTTTCAATCGAAAACTAGCACTCTATAGCAACGATCGCTCAATATTCGGAGGCACACTGAAATAAATATGTACACATGATCGTCATCATGATTCCATTCGACGAAGAAATGATAAGGTTTGCCCCGTCGAACAACCATCTCTTTTTTGCCGCGTAAGAACAAGATGATAGGACAATAGGATTACTTGATTGATAATGCCATTCCAATTGTAAAATGAAGTATCATTATCCTAAGATTAGTAATATTATAACATAATGTATTGCGCATCAGCCTATATGGAGCAAACCAATTGTTAATGGCAGCCATTTCTCGGATTGACCCCATTTGAAAAAACAAAGTGTCTTTTTTACGTCATGCTTTTGATGCTCTTGAAAGGTGATGGATCTCATTCATAAAAGTGTGGATGAGTCATCACATACAAAGAACCCAGACAAAAATTCCTTTACTGACAAGGGGCTTTCTAGGCATTAGCCGTTTCACAATAAAAATGCCTACGTAGGTTATAAACAAATACCCTAAAGGAGGGCGTTTTTGATGTATTATTACGGAAGTGATTATGGTACACCCTATCCGTTTGATTACTATCCATATTCTTATCCCCAACAAGAGCCGTTTGATGTTTATCGTCAGCCGCCGCAATGGCAATCGATTGAACGCCGATTGACTCAGCTCGAAAGGCAAAATGAACGACAAGATAGAGAGATTAACCAACTTCAACGTCGCCTTCAACGTGTCAATCAACGTCTGCGTCAAGTGGAAAGAAGGCTCAGCATTCCTTTTACGCCATTTGATGGGGAATATTAAAACCGGGATTGAACCGGTTTTTATTTTTGCTGTTTTTTATGAGTGTGGCCGCCGCGCATCCGGTTTTAGCCACGTTTTCTCACTTTCGGTTGCGTGATCGATGACGGCGTTTACGAACATTTTTTCTTTCGCCAACCGCCTTTCAACTCTCACTTACAATTCGATTACGCCGAGGAAATGTTTTGGAAATAACTAGGCTGCATTTTAATCAAAAATAAAAAAAGCATTTTATTTTGACGCCGAACTGCCAGCCAAATGATATGCAATCCGAAAAAGCATATTATTTCATGAGTTGGAGGACTAGAAAATGATATGCAATTACGAAAAATGGAAATAACTGGGTCCTATTTTGCCCAAAAACCAAAAAAGCATATTATTTTGAGGCCATTCCGCCAGCCAAATGATATGCAATTCGAAAAAGCGTATCATTTCACGAGCTTGGAGCCGCGCTAATGATACGCAATCATAGGAATTGGAATTATCTGGGCTCCATTTTGGCCAAAAACCAAAAAAGCATATTATTTTGAGGCAGTACCGCCTGCGAAAGCCGAATGATCATATAGCCAACTTTATGCCAACGAGGATGAGTACGGCGGCCAGCATTTGAAGGATCCGTTTTCCGGAAATCCGGGTCGATAAATAAACCCCCACTTGAGCACCGATGAAAATCCCCACGCTTCCCCAAATGGCTGCGGGCCAATCGATATTATTTTGGACGATGTGAATGATGACCCCAACTAGCGAGTAAAGGCATAGCGAGAAGATCGAGATGGCTGTCGCATAATGCGGGTGGACGCGAAAAAGATAAATTAATATCGGGACGAGGAGCCAGCCGCCGCCGATGCCAAAAAAGCTCGAGACAACCCCAAGTACAATGCCGATCACTAAAAGCGATACGGCCTGCGATTGGGTTTTCACCATATCGGGAGAAGTATGCCGGTCAATGGTCGCCGCAACTTCGTTTTGACTGTCACTAGCTTTCCGCTGATTCCCCGGGGCTTTTTTATCATCAGAAAGATGCCTAATGCCACGAGCATGATCGCAAAAACCGAATGAAAGGCTTTAGGCGAGGCTAGTTTCGTCAGCCAAATGCCGAGAAAGGTCCCGGGGGTTGCCCCTAATGCCAATAAAAATCCCATTTTAAAGTCAATGCGTTTTTGCCGTATGTACCCATAAATCCCAGATATAGAATTGATAAAAACCACGACGAGACCAGTGCCAGCCGCCATTTCCGGAGGCAAATGCAACAGGATGAGTAAAGCTGGAACAAAAATAAAACCACCGCCAGCTCCAACCATAATCCCGTATGCTCCGGCTGCAAAACCAATTATTAAAAGTAGTATTCCCGTTACCACAGGCATTCCCCTTACTTCAGACGGGTGTTTCCTCCGTCCACTTGTCCCTTTCATCATACGCCTTTAGCAAGTGGATTTCAAAAAGTAAAAAAACCGGGCATCCACTCAGCTATGATCTGACCCTAGGAAGTTTGGACCCATGAATCGCGTCTAATATTTGCCAACATTTGGTTTTGCGCAATGTTTCGACTGCCATTGAACCGAAATACGTTAGGTTTCCATCTTTTATGCAACGTATTCTCGTGTTGAAGGCCCAAAAACATCGCGTAAATGCGTGTGGACTCGTGAAGCGCGCCTTGAATCCCCCAATATTGACGCTTCACCTGGTAACCAGACGCTATCCCCTATTTTGATGGAATCGGGGGCTTTCGGATCCATCATTAAAACGACCCAAAATCTTACCGAATCCTCAGTGATTCTTCAAATGAACAGGCACTTTTGTATCAAAATGTGCAAGAAATCAAATTTTCCATTGACAAAATCTTGTGTACCTGTGTATTATGTTACTAGTACACTGGAACACAAATTCACTACACTTTAGGAGGTTTTGAATAATGAGTGCTTGGCTGCATTTATTTAGAAAGGAATTTCGTCTTGGGTTACCAGCGATGCTTTTTACGATTCTCATGTATTTTGTCGTCCTGATGACCTCGTCTTTTTTCAGTTTTAAAAGCGGGCATGTCATTGACGCGATGTTTGTTGTATCGTTAGTATTTATTTTTCCCCACTTTTTTTATCTTGCTTTCTATTTGTTCATCAGTTTACAAAGCGAACGGAAGAAATTACATCTTTGGCTATCTAATCCCATGCCGGGTTATCAGCTAATCCTTGCCAAAATGGCTTCAGGGTTCGTAGCCATGACCATCTCGTTATTTATAGTTTGTGCCGTCTGTTATATCACCTATTTCGTGCTTGGGACTAAAATTCCCATTCAAGATTGGTTAAGCTACACTGACGTTGTAAAAATTGGATCATTTTTCATTCTGCACATCTATCTCATTGCCATCTCTATTGCCGTTTGGCTGTTATTCTTCTGGATGATTTACCGCCTGCTCGCCAGCCGTCTCGGAATATGGGTGAGCGTTATTTTAACCTTAATCCTTTTCGGTTTGTGGAGCTATATCATCTCAAAACTACAATCGACCGTGCTTTATACTATTTTGACGCACTGGGGGAAGATTTCACTTGTGCCATTCATTAACAATCTTGACATATCAACAAGACATGGCATTCAGATTGCACCCCTAACAAACACAAGCTACATTTTTTTAGGCACGTATATCTTTGAAGCGTTGATTTGTCTCATTCTCTTTTTCGTTTCTTGCTGGATACTAGATAAGAAGATTGAGGTGTAAGCACATGACCGATAGCTTTGATCCATCTGCACCGATCTATCTGCAACTTTTAGAGCGCATTCAGAGGCAAATTTTACGCGGCGATTTAAAGCCTGGAGATAAATTGCCATCCGTTAGGGAAATGGCCATTCATTCCGGAGTGAATCCGAATACGGTTCAACGGACTTATCGAGAGATGGAGGCGATAGGGATTGTGGAAACAAGAAGAGGTCAAGGGACGTTTGTGACCGAAAAGGAAGCGATACTTCAATCGATGAGGGAGACGCTGAAAAATAAAGAAATCTCCCGCTTTGTGGAAGGGATGAAAGCCATGGGTTACACCCACGAAGAAATCCTCACTGGGCTTTCAATCTACCTATCTGGCGTGAAAGGAAGCGATCAGGAATGATTCGATTAAAACAGGTGAAAAAACGGTACTTAAATAAAACGGCACTAAGAGGCATTGATCTAGAACTTGTTCCGGGTAAAATCTACGGGTTAATCGGCGCGAACGGCAGCGGCAAGTCTACAACGATGAAACTGATTGCCGGACTTATTCAACCGACGAGCGGCCATGTTTTCGTCAACGATCAGCCAGTCGACCGCCGGATTGCGAAGGTTGTCTCCTATCTTTCGGAGCTTGATGAATTTTACGGTTTCTATACGGTCGAGGAAACCATTGATTTTTACGCTTCCCAATTCAGTGATTTTAACCGAAAAAAAGCCGATGCTATCCGGGAATATATGAAACTGGATCCGAACAGTAAAGTCAAACATTTATCAAAAGGCAATCGCGGGCGGTTGAAAATTGTGCTCACATTAGCCCGAGAAGCACCCGTGATTTTAATGGATGAACCGCTGTCAGGTCTTGATCCGATGGTTCGCGATTCCATCGTTAAAGGGCTGATTTCATTCATTGATTTGGAACACCAAGTGGTCATCATTACCACGCATGAAATTAAGGAAGTCGAAGCGATTCTTGATGAAATCATCGTCATTAAGAACGGAAAAATTCTTGCCCAAGAAAATGTTGAAGATATCCGTGTCAAAGAAAAGATCACGATCGTCGAGTGGATGACTAAATTATATGAGAAAGATAACAACGAATAACGCCGATCCCCACCTGTTGACGTTACAGGTGGGGTTTTCTTAATTTGCTATAACGGCGCTATATCGGAGCAAAGACTTCAGGAGCAATCTCGGATTATCGTTTTCTTAATCAGCGATATGATCGCCACGTCGAAGTGTTTTACGTTTTCACCTCATTTTAAAACCGCCCTGAGCGGAAAATCGAAAACAAGAGCCATAAAAACATCAGTACGGCGATGACAAATCCTCCGCCAATAAGCGGCAAATTCCAGATGACGCTCGGTTTTCCGGCAATCGCCCCAGCGATGATTAAGCCGCTCATGATTAAGCTGAAGGCCAATAACACGATGCTGAAGGACAGACGGTTGCTGATGCGGTCTAATTTATGTAAGATCAGCTTGAGTTCCGGCGCCGAAAACTCCAAAGACAGTTTTCCTTTATTTAAAAGTTTCAGCGCGCTTTGCAAACTTCTCGGTAAATCCATCAATAAATCCGCGGTCTCGCGCCAATCTTTCCATGTGGCTTTGAGGATCTTTTTTGGATGGTAACGGTTTTTTAATATTTCCCGGCCAAAGGATTCCGCCACCTCTAGAATGCTGAGATTCGGATCGAGTTTTTCAACCACGCCTTCTACTGTCAGAAGCGCTTTGCCTAACAAGAAAATGTCGCTCGGCAATTTCATCCGATAACGGTACACAATCCCGAACAGCTCATTAATCGCATCGCCAAGGTGGATATCACGAAACGGGATATCATAATACTTCTCGCGCAGGCGGTCAATGTCTTTGTATAACTTCGCCCGATCCGTCTCCACGGGAATGATGCCCATCTTATCCATCGCATTTAACATCCCCGAAGTATCTTTGCGCATCATGGAAAGAACATAATCAAGTAAAACGGAACGCAACTCCTCGTTCAAGCGACCCATCATGCCAAAATCAAGAAAAATAATCGCGCCGGAGCGGGCTACCAAAAGATTGCCGGGGTGCGGGTCAGCATGAAAAAAACCCGCAATGAACGCCTGATCGAGCACCGCTTGCACTAAATTGACGGCAACTTTCCGCGGGTCGATGCCCTGACTCTCAAGTTCTTCCACTTGATTCACTTTTGTCCCAGATACATACGACATCGTCAAGACGCTTTCACCGGTTTGTTCCCAATAAATTTTTGGGACAATGACATTTTTATCATCGTTAAACATCCGGTAAAATTCTTCGGCGCTCTTCGCCTCCGTACGATAATCCAACTCCGCGCGAATCGATTGAGAAAATTCCTCGACAAGTTCCCGCAGCCGGTATTCCGCGACCCATTGAAAACGGTGTTCGGCGACTGCAGCCAGCTCTTCTAATATATCTAAATCGGTTAAAACCGTTTTCTCGATTCCAGGTCGTCGGACTTTTACCGCTACCTCTTCCCCCGAATGCAGCACAGCACGATGAACTTGTCCAATGGACGCGGAAGCAATCGGGATTTCCTCGAATGAAGCAAAAAAGACCTCCATCGGCCGCTTCAATTCATGCTCAATCACCATTTTGACTTCATCAAATGAAAAAGGCGGTACATGGTCCTGCAGTTTTTCTAATTCAGAAAGAATATCTTTCGGGAGGATGTCCGAGCGCGTACTCATGAGCTGCCCGAGTTTGACAAAGGTCGGGCCCATCTCTTCGATAAAGCGGCGGATCCGCACGGCCCGGTGACTGGCCGAAGCTTCTCCGGCTTGATCGATTTTCCGTTTCCGAATAGAAAAGATATCCGTCAATCCAAGGTCTTTCGCAATATACCCGAATCCATTCCGCAAGAGCGCAAAAGCCAAATCACGGTAACGTCCGAGATGGCGAAGCCGTTTATCAAACATGACCTTCCTCCCTTCGGCAAACGATCTGACCGATCACCACCAATATTTTTAAAAGCCGGGTTAGAAAATATGAACCGGACCCGTTTCAAAGTCACGGATTGCCCAAAATCAATTTATTTTATGGATGTACAAATACTTCAAATAATGGGGAGACAAATGAACCGGAACCCAACACCCGCCTTTTTATCAATGCGCGGAACGCCAAAAAATGGGGGGTCCAACGCCCCCGGAGCCCAACACCAGCCTTGCACCGCCTTTAATGCGTTATTGCCCGCCGTTCAGGCGTTTTTCCAATTCTTCAATCCGCTTTTCCAACCGTTCCATTTCCGATTTTTTCACAAGTTCAAGACGTTCAATCATGTTATTGATCTTGCGATTGATTAACGTCTCAAGCTCGTTACTCGTGCTTTCCCCTTTTTTCATGAGTTCTTTTAAAAACTCCTGCGACTCCGACTTCGTCATTTCCCCGCGCTTCACCAATTCTTCAACAGCCTTCTCCAGCTGTTCTTTACTTGTCACCGCAAGCCCAAATCCCAACGCCAAACTTTTCTTCAAAACATCTTTCAGCATTTTCGCCACCACCTTTTCGGATTTACCTTTATTGTATGCCCAAAATCGTTGGATTTCCAACCTTCAAAATGTGAATATTCTTTTCTAAAAAAACATCTGCCCCGTGAGCAATTAATAATTCAGGTTATAATAAAGAACCCCACTGTCTTAATAAAGGCGCGGGGTTTAAATTCATTTATATCGAAAAAATATTTATTTTGATAGAACTAATAAGAGGTCAACTCTTAATAATGTTACATTATACGCATTAAAATATCACACAAACAAATGCTCAACTATCGATTTATATAAGATATCGGAAACATCCCAGTTTATACATTTTTAATTTCAATTTTTTATAGAGCCGACTATTCATTTGGTAAATTTCTAATCCACATCACCCAACCACGAATCGTTGATGCTCTCCTCTGAAACGTCTCTTCACTTGTAATGTTATATAATTGATGATACTTCATCCTACTTACAATAAAATCGTTTGTTACACTTCCATCTTGTTCAATTTTATCGTATACTTCTTTAAATATTCTATGCTTAAGAATTAACTCAGCCAATTTTAATCGTTTTTGCCTGTATGGAAGTTGCATTATTTTACGCCCCAGATCATTTAAAGTTACAAACACTCCTTCCTTTGACCGATACTTGTTGGCCAAGCCCAAATATAAACAACTATTGAAATAGTAGTCTGCTTGTCTTTTATGAAAGTCAAAGTTCTCAGCAATTTGATTTCGGCTTAAATCTTCTTCATATAACAGAGTTAATAAATCATGTACTTTCCCAAAATCATCGGCTTGCGGAAAAGGTACTTCTGGTTCTTTCACAAAATTATTCGCCCTTGAAACAATTTCATTTATATCATATTGTGTAATTTTTTCGTGTTTAATGGTATAGTTTTTTTGTCTTACTAATGTTAAAGAATTATATGTCATATCATCTTGAAATTTGAATTCAAAAAAATAAAAGATATCATTTGATATGGTAAAGAAAACGGGTCTTATTTCTTTATTTGTTCTATCTTTCCAAACTCTATATGGATAATATAATTGCCTGATATTAAAGTCAGTGACTTTTTGCTTTTTTGCCTCTGCAATCATAAAATAACTTGGACCTTCGTAAGCACCATCAATTTCAATTTGTGCACCTTGAACTTCAATTTTCCTAGTAGATCCTCGACTACTTAAAATATTATAATTAAAATTTTTACTCCTCATTCTCCCTGATACAGTAAATAAAGTTTCCTCACCTAAAAAATCATCAATCATCCCTGAAATATATGCACAATGTAAGGCGGCTGCTTCCGAATATAAATCAGTCGATTTAACAGTTTCTATATGACTTGGTATGGTCATTTGTTTAGGCATTAAGTTTTCATCATATTTTAGATCCATAAAAATATTGAAATCACCGATAATATAGGATTTAGCAGATAAAGGCAATATGGATAGATTATTCTCGACAAACACATCCGGTAAATTTGTTTTATGGTCAAACTTGCACATCAATCGTGGTTCCCTATATTCACGAATATCTTTTGCCTGTATTTCATAAAAACCTTTTTTATTAATTTCGTTAAGTATATTGTATTTCTCGAATATCTTTTTCCATTCTTTGTCGTTTAATGTTTCTACCATCGCCTATAATTAATACCTCCTTAATCTTTCCTCTTTTGTCTGCTTTAGAATTTATACTTCTTGCGGCATCGACATTTTTAATAATAACCCCTGGGTATTCATATATTGAGTTAATGAATTCCGTATTTGAATTACTTAATAAAACGTAACATCCTTTTTCGTACAATCTAATAAATGTGTCACGAAGCCTCAATTGTTCACTTTTCCCGAAACTTTCTTTACTATAACTCGTAAAAGAAGAAGTCTTAGAAATCGGATCATAGGGTGGATCAAAATATATGAAATCTCCCTCTTGTGCACCTTCAACAGCGAGTTCAAAATCCGTATTTAAAATTTCTATTTTATTTTCATTTAAATATTTATGAACCGCCCGAAGTACTTCTTCATTTATATAATCAGGGTTCTTATATCTTCCAAACGGTACATTAAAATAGCCCTTACTATTAACTCTATATAAACCATTAAAACAAGTTTTATTTAAGTAGATAAAACGAGATGCTTTAATATAATCAGGTAGTTGGTCATACTCCTTTTTTCTGTCCATCTCTCTAATTTGATAATAATACGTGGAATTATTTTCATGTTTCTTCAAGTCATTAATTAATAAATCAATTTTGTCGACATTCATAATGACTTTATATAAATTTATTAGTTCCTTGTTAATATCGTTTATGACAGCCTTTTCTGGTTTGATATCAAACAACACTGCACCTGCCCCAACAAAAGGCTCGTAATAGGTATTATAAGTACTCGGTATATATTTCCTTATTTCAGGTAAAAGTTGTCTTTTACCACCAGGCCATTTTAAAAATGGTTGTAATTTATCCATTTTCATTTTTCACTCCTTAAAGTTAGTATTAGTTTAAAAAGTGCTAACTAACACTAACTATTAAGTTTAATTATACTATAAATAAAAGGATCGGCGCCAAAACCATAATTTGAGTTTCCTCAACTATCATTAAACCATAGACAATGTTATTTAGTTTTTTTATAATTGAATCAAGTGACCCCATGGTTTTAATTAACTTCTCACCTCTTTATTCCACCGTGTTTCCCTCAAAACCCTCATAAATTATTTTGACTTTTTTTACCATTCTGGAGGAGTTCTTATTATGATGCACTTGTTTCATTCACCCTCAGAAAATTTATATCGCCAATCAAACTATGTATTATTATTTGGTGATGCGTTAGAAGAATTAAAAAAAATCCAAAGCCAATCCATTGATTTAATTTTTGCGGATCCACCCTATTTTTTATCTGGAAACGGCTTGACATTTAACTCAGGGAAAATCAAATCCGTTAATAAGGGGGATTGGGATAAAGCCCAATCGATATCAAAAATTAATAGTTTTAACGCAAAGTGGTTAAAAGAGTCCTTTAGGATACTAAAACCAAGCGGTACAATATGGATAACTGGAACGCATCATAATATTTATTCAGTTGGTATGACTTTACAAACGTTGAACTTCAGGATACTTAACCACATTACATGGGTAAAAAAGAATCCTCCGCCAAACTTTTCCCATAAATATTTTAATTTTTCTACGGAATTTATCATATGGGCTAAAAAAAATAATGACTTTCCTCACTATTTTAATTATGAACTTATGAAATACTGTAATTATGGTAAACAAATGACAGATGTATGGTATTTCGATAGAGCATCTAAAGAAGAAAAAATCTATGGTAAACATCCTACTCAAAAACCCCTAAAACTTCTTGAACGAATAATTCTAGCCTCCTCTAAACCCCACCAAATTGTCTTAGATCCTTTTACAGGTAGCAGCACCACTGGTGTAGCAGCTCTAAAACACAAAAGGTTTTTTATTGGGATAGAAAAGGAGAAAGGATATTTTGACTTATCTATTCGTCGTTTAAATTCTATAAAACTTTAAACATGCATAATAGGTTTTAATCTAGGACAAATATATCAAGACTATTCCATGTATAACTTATTGTGAGTATACTGTATACGGGAATGTACTTATCTTTACAATAAAATAAGTTAAGTACAGCATACTCATTTAAGCGAGGACAAGCAATACCGTCAACTTCTAGTCATTTTTTGAAGCACCAAGACTATATGTGGCTAAGAAATTGTATTTGGCAATAGATAAATGTATAACATAGCAAGCCTTTTTGTAGCCACTTGCACCCCTTTCTTAGCGACTTTGAGTCATTGATTCTCTTAATCGATGACTCTCACCTTTGAATAAAATCAAATGCGAATGATGAATGAGTCGATCGACAACAGCTTCTGTCAAAATAGGATCTCCAAATACATGATTCCATTACCCAAACTGAAGGTTAGTTGTGATAATGATGCTTCTTTGTTCATAACACAGACTGATGTGTAACCGTCAAGTAAAAATGAACACTTTTTGCTCATTAATTTTGAACACTTTTTTCCCCAAAAATGGAAGAACGATGTTTCATACGATAACTGGAATCGTCAAATTGAATGACTTCCACACGGTGGATTAAACGATCTAATATCGCGGTTGTTATACCCGGCTCACCTATTATTTCACCCCATTCACTTGGGCTCTTATTGGAGGTTAAAATAATAGAGGCTTTATCATATAAATCATTGATCAAATGGAAGAATAGATTGGCTTCACGAGTGTCCATTGCCATATACATCAAATCATCAATGATAACTAAGTTTGAATCTCTTATTCGCTTCATCCTTATCTGAGACTTCCTTGTGAATTCTTCCGTCTTTAACGTATGGACAAGTTCTCCCATTGATATAAACGAAACTTT
>NZ_AUMM01000010.1 GCF_000430685.1 Tuberibacillus calidus DSM 17572
ATACCAAGCGATAGCGCGGTAGGGTAGGCGTACAAAATTAGGGTGCCGGAGATATTGATCTATAAAGGTTGTCGAGAAAATCTTGACACATACGAAGCCTTTTTTTACATTGAGTTGCTTGCGGATTTGTGATAACATATATTTAGACTGACGGGGTGGTGCAGTATTCTAGTCGGTCGTTCATTTCCGAGGGCGGGCCTAAAAATCCGCTAAAGGGCACATCGATGAAGTTCTTGGTTTCGGCTCGGGGCGCCCAGCCCTGGGTTGATTCCGGGAGTAAAGAATGTAGGGCGATCCACAATGGCATGTGGGCGATGACCCTGCATTCGCGGAGACTCTTTCGCTTTTTGAAAGCGAAAGTGGAAAACCTGTTCACGAGTTATCGTATGGGATAACCACGGACAGCGTAGCCTGCCTTGAGCGGGTCTTGAGGGGATTATGGCTAAAAGATGAAAGCCTATCGGCCAATAGGCTTTGATCCCGGCCGTATGAAATCAAGTCCGCAAAAGAGGCTAGGAAATGGTAGACGACTGTTTGAGGAAAACTCCTAGACTGTTCACTACGACATTTGCTGGGGATTATAGTGCGGACTAAGTGGCGATCTAGTTCAACGCTCGGTGACGACGTTGGCAGAGCTTTAAATGGAAACGGCCCAAACGGCGACGTTCGGGTAGCTTTGCGGGAAAACCTACTGGACCTAAGCCGCAGCGTTTACTCAGCAAATGACCACCTCTTATACATATGGATAAGGGATACGATAATCGAATGAAAGATATCATGAAGTCGCTAAAATGGAGTGTAAGTATTGCCGTTATCACGCTCGTGTTAGCGGCTCTTTTTTCAGTGACGTCCAATACTTTGTTAAGTGGCCTTGGCTGGGCATTAGGGATGCTGATTGTCCTAGCCATTGTGATTTTGGGCGTCATTTTTGATATTATTGGAGTAGCTTCGACAGCGACGGATGAAAAACCTTTTCATGCGATGGCCTCAAAGAAACTAAAAGGGGCAAAACATGCGATGATGATTGCGCGGAATGCTGACCGCGTCTCAAATTTTTGCAACGATGTGATCGGCGATATATCTGGAATCGTCAGTGGAACCGCTTGCGCCGTTGTTGTTTTGGAATTAACAGCAACGCTCGGCAAAGGCGAAGGCACACCGCTTCATACGATCATTTCCGTTGTTTTTACAAGTTTTGTGGCAGCGATTACGGTTGGCGGAAAAGCTATGGGAAAAACCTTCGCTATTAATAATGCCACCAAAATCATTTTTCAAGTCGGTCGTTTATTATATTTTCTTGAGGAAAAACTGCATATAAAGGTGATTTCTGTCAACAAGAAACGGCCGAACCTGAAACGGCAATAAGGTGAGTGATAAATATGGAGTTAACTTCCATTAAGGATCCGGCTTTTTTAAAACAATTGTCGACTGAAGAGTTGACGCTTCTTGCATCTGAAATTCGCCGTTTTTTAATTGAAAAGCTATCGAAGACTGGTGGCCATTTGGCGCCTAATCTTGGCGTAGTCGAATTGACGCTAGTGCTTCATAAACTGTTTGACAGCCCGAAAGACAAATTGATTTGGGATGTAGGTCATCAATCTTATGTCCATAAAATTTTGACTGGGCGGGCTGGGCAATTTGACCAACTTCGTCAGACAGGCGGCTTGTCCGGGTTTCCGAAAAGAAGTGAAAGCGAACATGACGTATGGGAAACCGGTCATAGTTCAACATCGCTTTCTGCAGCAATGGGCATGGCAATTGCCCGCGATTTAAAAGGTGAAGAAGGCGACATCGTGGCCATTATCGGTGATGGGGCGCTGACTGGTGGCATGGCCCTTGAAGCGCTCAACCATATCGGGCATGAGCAAAGAGATATCATCATCATTTTGAATGATAACAAAATGTCGATCGCCCCGAACGTCGGTGCGCTTCACAATATGCTCGGACGTTTGCGAACAGCGGGAAAATACCAACGTGTCAAAGAAGACATCGAATATTTGATGAAAAAAATTCCAGCTTTTGGTGGCCGCATCGCCGCAACGGCAGAGCGGCTCAAAGATGCGTTTAAATATTTACTGATTTCGGGCATTTTCTTTGAAGAACTCGGCATTAAATATCTTGGGCCGGTTGACGGTCATAATATTGACGATTTAACGATGGCGATTGCCAACGCTAAAAAATTAAAGCGGCCCGTCGTTGTCCATGTTTTGACTCAAAAAGGAAAAGGGTATCATCCAGCCGAAGCCGATCAAGTTGGCACATGGCACGGGCCAGGACCATATAAAATCGAATCGGGGGCTTTTATTAAACCGGTGAACGCCCCACCTGCCTACAGTAAAGTTGTCGGCGATACACTAACGAAACTTGCTGAAAAAGATGAACGCATTGTCGTTATTACTCCGGCGATGGTCGTCGGTTCAAAATTGGATGGTTTTCAAAAAGCTTTTCCAGAACGTCTTTTTGATGTCGGCATTGCCGAACAACATGCCGCCACGCTTGCTGCTGGGTTAGCGACACAGGGTATGAAACCGGTGCTCTCGATCTATTCCACATTCCTGCAACGCGCCTATGATCAAGTCATCCACGATATTTGCCGGATGAATCTCAATGTGGTGTTGACGATTGACCGGGCTGGGCTCGTCGGGGGTGATGGTGAAACCCATCACGGCGTGTTTGATATTTCCTTCTTACGTGCGGTGCCAAACATCGTCATTATGATGGGTAAAGATGAAAACGAGCTGCAACATATGGTGTATACGGCGCTTCGTTACA
Source organism: Tuberibacillus calidus DSM 17572 (assembly GCF_000430685.1). Taxonomy (GTDB): domain Bacteria; phylum Bacillota; class Bacilli; order Bacillales; family Sporolactobacillaceae; genus Tuberibacillus; species Tuberibacillus calidus. The sequence goes on from NZ_AUMM01000010.1 coordinate 2,773, forward strand.
ATGATGGGCCGATTGCGGTACGCTTGCCGCGCGGCAATGGCCTTGGCGTGGCGATGGATGAGACGCTTAAAGAAATTCCGATCGGTAAGTGGGAAGTCTTGCGCGAGGGTAGTGATGTGGCGCTATTATCCTTTGGGCCAATGCTGAAAACCGTTAAAGAGGCATCAGACCAACTGAAAAAAGAAGGAATTTCCGCCCACATCATCAATGCCCGTTTTATTAAACCTATGGATGAGTCCATGCTTCTTGACCTTGCTGAACGGCAAATTCCTATTTTAACAGTGGAAGAAGGGGCGCTTACTGGCGGTTTTGGGAGCGGCGTTTTGGAATTTTACCATGGACAAGGCTTAACCGATTTTCCGATCGACTGCATGGGCTTGCCGGATCGTTTCATAGAGCAAGGGAGTGTCAGCGAGTTGCTTTCGGAAGTTCATTTGACCGCAGCGGATATTGCCATCCGAGCGAAAGCGCTCATTCATAAACAACATGTACAGCAAAGGGCTTTTCGGGCATGAAAGAACGCGTGGATGTACTTCTAGTTGAAAGAGGGCTTTTTGAAAGCCGTGAAAAAGCGCGACGGGCCATAATGGCAGGGCTTGTCTACTCCGGAGATGCCCGCATTGATAAGCCGGGCACGAAAGTCGCAGCTGACAGTGATTTGCGTGTGAAAGGAAAAGTCATGCCCTATGTCGGACGCGGTGGCCTTAAATTGGAAAAAGCGCTCAAAGTTTTTCCATTTTCCGTTCAGGATAAAATCATGTTAGATATTGGCGCATCAACCGGCGGTTTTACGGATTGCGCCCTCCAAAACGGCGCGCGACTTGTTTACGCCCTAGATGTCGGCTATAACCAACTGGCCTGGAAATTGCGGCAAGATGAGCGGGTTGTCGTCATGGAGCGGATGAACTTTCGGTATGCGAAACCCGAGGATTTTCAACATGGCTTGCCACAAATAGCAACCATCGACGTCTCTTTTATTTCGTTGAAACTGATCATTCCTGTTTTATACCAAATTTTAGTCCCGAATGGCGAGGCGATCGCGCTTATTAAACCTCAATTTGAAGCCGGTCGTGAGGAAGTTGGTAAGAAAGGCATCGTTCACAATCCGGACACGCATAAAAAAGTTTTAAACGATTTACTTCCGTTTTTTAACCAAGAAGGGTTTGATGTCGTCGGTTTAGATTTTTCCCCGATTACCGGCGGTGACGGAAATATTGAATTTTTAACGATGCTCGCCCGAAAAATTGACGGAAAAGGGGACACACACCTTGCCCCTGATGCCGTTGACCGGGTCATTCGCGAAGCGCACCAGGCGCTTAAAGGCTAAAACAAAGAGGAAGGTTCAACCTTTCCTCTTTTTTCGTTTTTATCACAGTAAAGTCAGAAGACTCCATCCTCAAGCAAAGTGCTTTTCAAAGCCCGTTCTTTCCGGCGGGCTAAATTAAGGTCCGTTGGAACCCTCTACGTAGGAATCTCCCACTTCAAATTTTCGTTAGAAAATTAAGTGGGGGTAGTTCAAATAAAATGGTTGACGCCCGAGCTTTTTCGATAAAAAATGAGAATAAGAACGCTTTTTCGGTTGGTTGACCATTAGGGGTGGAGAACATGTTAATGGAGTTGCGCGTAGAAAACTTTGCCATTATCGATACCTTACATCTTTCTTTTGCTGATGGCTTGACCGTCATTACCGGTGAAACGGGGGCAGGCAAGTCCATCATCATCGATGCCATTCAACTTCTCGTCGGCGGTCGAGCGTCAACGGAGTTTATTCGCCACGGCGCAGAAAAAGCAGAAATCGAAGCGCTGTTTGATATAACCAGCAATGCCAGTTGTATAGAAGTGCTTGCGGATTGCGGCATCGAACCAGAAGAGGGACTCCTCATCTTGCGTCGAGAATTAGGGCGTAATGGTAAAAGCCTTTGTCGGGCAAACGGAAAGTTGGTGACGTTATCAACTTTGCGCGAGGTCGGCAAGTACCTCATCGATATCCATAGCCAGCACGAACATCAAGAGCTCTTGCTTCCGGAAAATCATTTAAAACTCATCGATCGATTTGGCGATGCGCGGTTGACAGAGGCTAAAGAGGCCTATCTTGCTCAGTATCATAAAGCAAAAGCATTAGCTGAAGCATTGCAGCGCTTGACCCGCGATGAGCGGGAGATCGCCGATCGTCTCGATTTATTGACCTATCAACTTGCGGAGATTGAAAAAGCAAATATTCGATGCGGTGAAGAAGATGAATTAAATGAAGAACGAGCGAAACTCGTTAATTTTGAAAAACTGTATGAAGCTGGACTAACCGCATATGAGGCGCTGAACGGTGAAGGCAAAGCTCTGGATTGGCTTAGACAGACGTTGAGTGAATTGGAAGCAGCTGAAACGCTTGATCCGAAATTAGATGACGTCACAATTGCGATTCGTGACAGTTTTTATCTCATTGAAGAACAAAGCCGCCAATTAAGGGATTACGTCGAAAGCCTTGAATTCGACCCCGATCGCCTCGATTTAATTGAAAAACGGTTGGACGAGCTGAATCGCCTAAAACATAAATACGGAAAAACGACAAAAGACATCCTTGATCACTACGAAGCGATGAAAGCGGAATATGAAGAGCTCACCGGACGCGACCAAAAGGCTGAACAGTTAGAAAAGGCTCTTGATGAAGCTTTGGCAAAATTAAACGCCTGCGCTCAGGAACTCACGGCATTGCGCCAGAACATCAGCCGCGGATTAGTGGAGGCGATTAATCGTCAGCTGGCGGACCTTTATATGGAGAAAGCACGCTTTGACATTAGGATTGAGACGTTGGAGCCCAATGGTCTCGATGGGTATACAAAAAACGGGAAAGACCGTGTCGAATTTTTCATTTCGACGAACCCCGGCGAACCGTTTAAACCATTGGCGAAAATTGCCTCTGGCGGGGAAATGAGCCGAATTATGTTAGCGATGAAGTCGCATTTTAAAGCTTATCGTGGGGCAACATCCATCGTTTTTGATGAAGTTGATACAGGAGTCGGCGGTCGCGTGGCGCAAGCCATGGCGGAAAAAATTTACGACTTGGCAGAGGACGGCGGGCAAGTTTTTTGCATTACCCATTTACCGCAAGTGGCGGCAATGGCTGACCACCATTTTTATATTTCTAAAAAGGAAAAAGACAAGCGAACCATCACCGATGTGAAGCCTTTAGATGATCGCGAAAAAATTGAAGAGATCGCCCGGATGTTATCCGGCGTCGAGATGACCGAATTGACGAAAAAACATGCTGAGGAATTGGTTCGTTTGGCCAATGAAATTAAACGCTGAATTCCCTAAGCTATCCACTGTTGGATAGCTTTTTTCCGTCTTTACGGTTATAAATATGTCCCGCTAAGGCAAACTTATAAATGCACTCACAAAAGGTGTGGGTTAGGAGCAAGGAGAGTGAATCATGAAAAAGTCCGAGCTCATAAGACGTACGATTGGTTTTGTTCTCCTTGGCTTCTTATTAAGCCTTGGATTTATTCAACCGGTTCGTAACTATTTTCATCTTCCACAACAAATAACGCTTTTCAAAAACGAGACGAACACCACGCGCTTACCTAATTTTCTGAGTGTCTCATCTTTAGATCCTGCCGTTACGGTTTCCGGAGAAGCCCAAAACGTCAAGATTAAAGGAAATCAGATCGGACAAGCGGACATGGTGATTTCAGCGGGAAATCTCCCCGTGAAAAAGGTGAAGGCCAAAGTGTTGCCCGATATTCGCTTGATACCGGGTGGCGAATCGATCGGGGTAAAATTAAACTCCGTGGGGGTTTTGGTTGTCGGCTATCATCTTGTCCACGCGAAAGATGGCGACCGCTCGCCCGGGGAACAAGCTGGAATTAAGATCGGCGATATCATTACGGCCATAAATGGCCATGTCGTCGAAAATATGTCGGATGTTAAAGAATACGTCAGAAAAGCGGGGGATGAAGGGCATCCCATTCAATTGACAGTCTTGCGTCAAGATCAAAAATTACAAAAGATGTTACAACCTGTCAAAGATCAAAATGAGAACAAATATCGACTCGGTCTTTATATCCGTGACTCGGCTGCAGGCATCGGAACGATGACTTTTTATGACCCAAAAAGTCGTAAATACGGCGCATTGGGTCATGTGATATCGGATGTTGATACGAAACAACCGATTCAAGTGCATCATGGGGAAATCGTACGCTCTTCCGTTACTTCCATCGACAAAGGTGAAGATGGGCGTCCGGGTGAAAAAATCGCCACTTTCCCAACCGACGCCAAAGCGATCGGCAATGTAGCCAAAAACACGCCTTTTGGGATTTTTGGCACATTGAATAAAAACGTCTCAAACGGCCTAATGACAAAACCCATCCCAATTGCTCTTTCTGATGAAGTGAAAGAGGGGCCGGCAAAAATTTTAACCGTTGTAGATGGCAATCACGTGGAAGCCTTCGATATTAAAATTTTGAGTTCAGTGCCACAAAAATATCCGGCGACAAAAGGTTTAGTCATTAAAATTACAGATCCAAAATTACTGAAAAAAACGGGCGGCATTGTTCAGGGGATGAGCGGAAGCCCGATCATTCAAAACGGAAAGTTAATTGGTGCTGTCACCCACGTTTTTGTCAATGATCCGACATCGGGTTACGGCGTGCATATCGAATGGATGTTGAAAGAAGCAGGAATCGACATTTATCAGAATCATCATGAAGGAAAACGAGCGAGCTGATTTATCGGCTCCTCTTTTTCTTTTTTATACATCCTTTTTCGGACTAAATAAGGGATCCGGCTCTCTTTACGATAAGGGTTTGACGTTGCCAACTTTTCTTTAACTAAAAATAATTCTACAAAATCTTTGTTTAATAACCCACTATTTACCATCGAATTGTCAAATCGTGCGGGCTATGTCGAACAGTTACTGCTTTAGACATCATTATTGAAGCGAATTTTGTCGGAATACGCCAAAAATGTTCGAAAAGGCATGAAACGCTGAACCTTCGCATAAAAAGTAAATATAAAAAGGGAATTTAGAATCCTTGTCGAAAAACTATAGTGGAAATTTTGTCAGAGGAGGAATTTGTGACTTGGAGAAAATTAAAGTATGTCTAACGGATGATAATCAAGAATTGGTAAAATTAGTGGAAGAATACATTGGCGAAACGGATGACATCGAAGTCGTCGGTACGGCTTACAACGGCCATGAATGCCTTTCTTTAATAAAAGAAACGTCTCCCGATGTACTGGTACTGGATCTGATCATGCCGCATTTGGACGGCCTTGGTGTTTTAGAACAACTCCGGCAAAGCGATGACTATCCGAATCCAAATGTGATCATGTTGACGGCATTCGGCCAAGAAGATATCACCAAAAAAGCTGTTGAACTCGGCGCATCGTATTTTGTACTTAAACCGTTTGATATGGATAGCCTCATCAACAACATTCGATCTGTGTACGGAAAAAATAAGCCTGTCTTTAAAGCAACGCGCCTGACGCAAAGCATTGTACGTGAAAGCGGAAAGAAACCGAAAAATTTAGATGCGAGCATCACAAGCATTATTCACGAAATCGGCGTTCCTGCTCATATCAAAGGGTATATGTACCTGCGGGAAGCGATTGCCATGGTCTATAATGACATCGAGCTGCTCGGTTCGATTACAAAGGTACTCTATCCAGATATTGCTAAAAAGTATAAAACGACTGCCAGCCGCGTTGAACGGGCCATCCGTCATGCGATCGAGGTGGCCTGGAGCCGGGGGAATATCGATTCCATATCCAATCTATTTGGGTATACGGTGTCGATGTCTAAAGCAAAACCGACGAACTCCGAGTTTATTGCGATGGTCGCCGATAAACTAAGGATTGAAAATAAAGCGGGTTAAATGGTCGGCCGAATCGGTTACCGAGTGCCACACATCATTCACTTTGGTTCAAATAAGAGAGGGAATTTTTACTAATAATTGCTCTTTGACACAACACGATGTGATCAATCATGCATCTTAAAAAACACGACCATTCAGTTAAAAACGGCATTCCTTAAGAGCTCTCCTCTTGGGAATGCCGTTTTTGTCGCTTTTCTAGTTTGATTTTGATTTTTGCGAACGATTTCGGTAATGATAATGGCGTTTGCGATCGCGTGATACTATCCATCCACCGATAAAACCGATACCGAAGACAAAACAGATGACTCCAACCAAAAGCTCTAGCCAGACGGATGAAAAGGGCGCATCCACAATAGCAAAGAGCGCATCGCGAAACAGTTTGACCCCGAGGCTAGCTATGGCCAAGGGAAAGAGAAGTAAAATGAGCGCGAGCAATCGACCGATCATCTTGCACATCCTCACTGCATACTTTGTTATTTTATTCTAGCGAAAGGCCCGGTATCTGTCCATTTGTACCATGAGCAGAAATTGGGTAAAATGGAGTATGAAAAAACTTGCTTATGTCGTCTGTCGAGAGTGGGTGAAACCCATTGCAGTCAGTTCTCATCATTGGAGGCACGCGCGAGAGTGTAGCCGTTATAGAAACATTGTTGTCAACTAAGGCGGCCAAGATTGTTGCCGTCATTGATTCCGACCCGCACGCCCCTGGCATTCGCTTTGCCGAAAGAAAAGGGATCCCGACCGCTTCCAAATGGAAGCCGTTTGCCAAAACCCATGTCGATATCGTTGTGAATGCTCTAGATGACCGGATTTTATCGGATCTGCGGGCGCAGATGCCCGATACGGCCGTCATCATCCCATGCAGTATGGTTCATATCATCACGAATTTAATGGCGGAAAAAGAAAAGTTAATTAACCAACTAAAGGCCCAATCCGCCCAGCAAAGCATGATTTTGACACTCACTCATGACGGGATGGTGGCGATCGACCGAAACGGCATCGTGACGCTTTTTAATCCGAGCGCCGAGAAATTGATGGGGATCAAAGCAAAGGACGTCATCGGCAAAAAGGTAGAAGATGTCATTCCGTCGACGAAATTGCCCAGGGTCATTGAAACGGGAAAACCGGAAATTAACCAGCAACAAGAATTGGAAAACGGTAAGAAAATCGTGACAACCCGGTTGCCGATGTTTGATCACAATGGTCAACTGTGCGGGGCTTTTGCTGTATTTAAAGACATCTCTGACCTTGAAGAATTGGCAAGGGAAATCACCAATTTGCAGAGCATCCAAACGATGTTGAACGCGATTATCCAATCCGCTGAAGAGGCGATATCCGTTGTTGATGAAAATGGCCTCGGCATACTGATTAACCCCGCTTATACCCGCCTGACCGGCTTAACCGAAAAGGATGTGATCGGAAAACCCGCAACGATCGACATTTATGAGGGCGAAAGCATGCACATGCAAGTTTTAAAAACACGAAAACCGGTGAGGGGTGCTCGACTAAAAGTCGGCCAAGCGAAGCGCGATGTGATCGTTAACGTCGCACCGGTGATTGTGGACGGTGAGTTAAAAGGCAGCGTTGGTGTCATTCAAGATATGTCGGAGATCACAGCCCTCACCAATGAATTAAATCGCGCCCGCCAAATTATTCGCACGCTAGAAGCCAAATATTCCTTTGACGATATCATCGGTGAATCGGAGGAAATTCAGCTTGTTAAAGAACAGGCGAAGCTGGCAGCTTCGACACCGATTTCGATACTCCTTCGCGGGGAGTCCGGCACCGGCAAGGAATTGTTTGCCCATGCCATACATAATGCTAGTGGCCGCAAATACAATAAGTTTGTCCGCGTGAATTGTGCGGCTATCTCTGAGTCGCTACTCGAAAGCGAAATGTTCGGGTATGAAGAAGGGGCCTTTTCCGGTGCGAAAAAAGGCGGTAAGCGCGGCTATTTTGAAGAAGCTCAAGGCGGAAGCATATTTTTGGATGAAATCGGCGAATTATCCCCGCACATGCAGGCGAAACTATTACGCGTGCTGCAGGAAAAGGAGATCGTCAGGGTCGGGGGTACAAAACCGATTCCCGTTGACGTCCGGGTGATAACCGCAACGAATGTCAATTTGGAAAAACGGATTGCGGCAGGAACCTTCCGAGAAGACTTGTATTACCGTTTAAATCGTATGCCCATTTTTATACCACCACTGAGACAGCGGAAGGAAGACATCCCTGCATTGGCCCATCATCTCTTGCGGAAAATCAACCACGATTTTGGCCGCAATGTCGGCGAAATCGCACCGGAAGCCATGGCGATGTTAATGGCTTACGACTGGCCAGGGAACGTTCGCGAGCTGGAAAACGTGTTAGGTCGGGCGGTGATTTTTATGGCGATCCAAGAGACGGTCATTCGTGCTGAGCATATCCCACCGCTCGTGACCAAGGAAAATCCTTCGCTTGCTTATGCCGAAGTCGATGAAGAGCGGAGCGAAAATTTGGCCGACATCATGGATGCGTATGAAAAGGAGATTATTGCCAAGACGCTTTCCCGCTATCAGTTTAATAAAACAAAGACGGCAAAGGCATTGGGAATATCCGTGCGAAACTTATATTATAAGATGGCCAAATATCACCTTGAAACAATTGACATGCAAAATACTGCATATACGCAAAAAATTTCAAGGTCTTCATCTCATCATTAAAGCGCTTTCATTTTATAAAACTCTTGGCATGTTTTTTGCATGAATTAAACGTGGCAAAAATAAATACAAACTTTGTGCCATAAGGAGGCTATTTTTGTATGGAAATCATGAAATATATGGAAAAATACGACTACGAACAATTAGTGATTTGCCAAGACAAGGAATCCGGCCTTAAAGCGTTTATTTGCATACATGATACGACCCTTGGACCGGCGCTCGGCGGTCTCCGCATGTGGACGTATGATTCTGAAGAAGCGGCGATTGAAGACGCCTTAAGACTGGCAAGGGGCATGACTTATAAAAATGCGGCTGCTGGGCTTAACCTCGGCGGTGGGAAAACCGTGATTATGGGCGACCCGCGCAAGGATAAGAATGAGGCGATGTTCCGCGCATTAGGCCGCTTCATTCAGGGGCTGAACGGACGCTATATCACCGCTGAAGACGTTGGAACAACGGTGGAGGATATGGACATAATTCATGAAGAAACCGATTATGTCACCGGGATCTCTACCGCCTTCGGTTCGTCAGGAAATCCTTCGCCAGTTACGGCTTATGGTGTTTATAAAGGCATGAAAGCCGCGGCAAAAGTCGCCTTCGGCAGCGATTCATTAGAAGGAAAAACGATCGCCGTTCAAGGGGTTGGCAACGTCGCCTATGCCCTCTGTGAATATCTCCATAAGGAAGGCGCCAACTTGATTTTAACGGATATCAATGAGGCTGCTCTTGATCGCGCGGTGAAAGCCTTTGACGCTAAAGCGGTCGCACCTAATGAAATTTACGGTGTTGAATGCGATATTTTTTCACCCTGTGCGCTCGGTGCGATCATCAATGACGACACCATCCCGCAACTAAAAGCGAAAGTCATCGCCGGAAGTGCCAACAACCAATTGAAAGACGAACGTCATGGTGACATTATCCATGAAAAAGGGATCGTTTATGCACCCGATTATGTCATCAATGCCGGCGGTGTCATCAATGTTGCCGATGAATTGATGGGTTATAACCGCGAACGCGCCATGAAAAAAGTCGAAGGATTATACGATAACTTGATGAAAATTTTTGCGATTTCGGAGAAAGAAGGCATCCCGACTTACAAAGCGGCAGACCACTTGGCCGAACAACGCATTAATGCATTGAAAAACACCCGTAGCACTTTTTTAAAGAATCCGAAAAGCTTAATCAGTAACCGATAAGGCTTAATGATAAGGGCTCGGCTGAGGAGCCTAGGCTTAATTCAGCCCGCCCTTATTTTGTGAGCTGGAAGGAGTGTACGAAATGGCCAAAAGCTATGATCTTGTCATCCTCGGAGGGGGAACCGGCGGCTATGTCGCTGCCATCCGGGCGAGTCAATTAGGTCTTAAAACGGCAATTGTCGAAAAAGACAAATTAGGCGGGACATGCCTGCATCGCGGCTGCATCCCAAGTAAAGCCTTGCTGCGAACGGCCGAAGTTTTCGCCACGGCAAAAGACGGGGCAAAATATGGCGTTCTCGCACAAGACATCACGCTCGATTATAAAAAGGCGCATGAACGAAAAAATGCCATCATCAACCAGTTGCACCGCGGTGTAACCATGTTGATGAAAAAAGGGAAAATCGATGTTTATAACGGCTATGGCCGGATTCTTGGCCCGTCCATTTTTTCACCGTTATCTGGTACCATCTCCGTTGAATACGAAGACGGCAAGGAAAACGATATTTTAATTCCAGATAAGTTATTGATCGCAACCGGCTCCCGTCCAAGGTCTCTCCCAGGTTTAGATGTCGATGGAAAGTTAGTCTTGACATCGGATGATGCGGTTCATTTGGAGTCGCTTCCCGCTTCGATTTTAATTGTCGGCGGCGGGGTGATTGGCGTGGAATGGGCATCGCTCCTCAATGACCTCGGTGTGGATGTCACCGTTATTGAATATGCTGAACGCATTGTCCCAACCGAAGATGAAGCCATTTCCCGTGAATTGCAAAAGCAACTAGAAAAACGCGGGATCCGCTTTGTCACAAAGGCTAAAGTATTACCGGAGACGCTGCAAAAAGGTGCGGGTGTTACCATTCAAGCCGAAGTCAATGGAGAAAACCAAGCATTTAGTGCGGATCAACTGCTTGTCTCGGTCGGGCGTCTCCCGAATACAGAAGATATTGGACTTGCGAACACCAATGTGAAAACCGAAAAAGGGTTTATCCTTGTTAATGACGCTTATCAAACATCCGAATCTCACATATACGCGATAGGCGATTGCATCGGCGGTCTCCAACTCGCTCATGTCGCCTCACACGAAGGGATTAAAGCGGTCGAGCACATCGCTGGAAAGCATACGGGTCCGCTTGATGCCACATTGATCCCGAAATGCATCTATACCCGTCCGGAAATCGCGTCTGTCGGCTTAACCGAAAAAGAAGCGAGAGATCAGGGCTATGACGTCAAAGTCGGGAAATTTTCCTTTAACGCGATTGGCAAAGCCCTTGTGTACGGCGAATCCGACGGTTTTGTGAAAATCGTTGCGGATAAAGCGACGGATGATGTGCTCGGCGTGCATATGATCGGCCCGCATGTCACAGACATGATCTCGGAAGCGGCACTTGCCCGTGTCCTAGATGCGACACCATGGGAAATCGCCGAAACCGTCCACCCGCATCCGACGCTTTCCGAAATTATCGGCGAGGCGGCTTTGGCTGTCGATGGCTTGGCCATTCATTCTTAATTTTTAAAAGGTATACGCAGGGAGGTTTATTTATGGGGAAAAATCGACATGAAGCATTGGGTTTATCCGATGAGACCGTTTTGGAAATGTATGAAACGATGCTTTTGGCACGCCGCCTCGATGAGCGGTTATGGAAGTTGAATCGCGCTGGAAAAATTCCGTTTGTCATCTCTGGACAAGGTCAAGAAGCTGCACAAATCGGCGCCGCCTTTGCATTGGACCGTAGCAAGGACTATGTCGCACCGTATTACAGAGATATGGGAGTGGTTCTCGCCTTTGGCATGACAGCGCGTGAATTAATGTTGTCCGCTTTTGCCAAAGCCGAAGATCCGAACTCTGGCGGCCGGCAAATGCCGAGTCATTTTAGCTCGCGGAAATTACGCATTTTAACCCAGTCCTCTCCAGTGACGACACAAGTTGCCCATGCCGTCGGTGTCGCCCTCGCAGCTCGTATGAAAGGCGAAGACATCGTCGCCTATGCGTCATTCGGTGAAGGGTCGTCCAACCAAGGGGATTTTCATGAATCCGCCAACTTTGCCGGCGTTCATAAGCTCCCCGTTATCTTCATGTGTGAAAACAACCAATATGCGATCTCCGTTCCGCTGAAAAAGCAACTCGCTTGTGAACGGGTCTCCGATCGAGCAGCTGGTTACGGCATGTTCGGTAAAACGGTCGATGGCAATGATCCTCTAGCTGTTTATGAGGTTATGAAAGAAGCGGTTGACCGCGCCCGCCGGGGTGAAGGACCGTCTTTGATTGAAACCGTTTCATACCGGTTGACCCCGCACTCCTCCGATGATGATGACATGACATACCGAACAAAAGAAGAAGTGGAGGAAGCGAAGAAGAAAGACGGTCTGTATGTCTTTCAAAGTTACTTGAAAGATTGCGGCGTATTGACTGAAGAAAAAGAAAAGGCCATCAACGAACGCGTTGATTTTGCCGTGGATGATGCCACCGATTATGCGGAACAAGCGCCTTATGCGGAACCAGAATCGGCGCTCCGCTATGTTTATGAGGAATAGGAGGGGAAAACGATGCCAGTGATTTCATATATTGAAGCTGTGACCCAGGCCATTCGGGAAGAAATGGCCCGTGATGAAAACGTCTTTATCATGGGGGAAGACGTTGGCGTTCGCGGTGGTGTTTTCCGTGCCACTGCTGGCCTGATTGAGCAATTTGGTGAACAACGAGTGATTGATACACCGCTGACCGAATCGGCCATCGCCGGTGTGGCGATCGGCGCCGCGATGTATGGCCTCCGTCCGATTGCGGAAATGCAATTTGCCGACTTTATCTTACCAGCAACGAACCAAATTATTTCAGAAGCCGCCAAAATTCGCTATCGTTCGAATAACGACTGGAGCGTGCCGCTGACGATCCGTGCGCCGTATGGCGGTGGGGTCCATGGCGCCCTCTATCATTCCCAGTCGGTTGAAGCGATTTTTGCCAATGTTCCTGGCTTGAAAATTGTCATGCCTTCTACTCCTTATGATGTAAAAGGGTTGCTCAAGGCCGCTATCCGTTCCAACGACCCGGTATTGTTTTTCGAACATAAACGCGCTTACCGGTTAATTAAAGGCGAGGTGCCGGAAGATGATTACGTCCTGCCGATAGGAAAAGCCGATGTCAAGCGTGAAGGTGAAGACATCACGGTGATAACCTACGGATTGGCTGTGCACTTTGCTCTTCAAGCGGCCGAAAAATTGGCGGAAGAAGGCATTTCGGCACACATTTTGGATCTCAGAACCGTTTACCCTCTGGACCAAGAAGCGATTATTGAGGCTGCAGCCAAAACCGGGAAAGTGTTACTCGTGACCGAAGACAATAAAGAAGGCAGCGTGATGAGTGAAGTCGCCGCCATCATTGCTGAAAATTGTTTATTTGATTTGGATGCGCCGATTAAACGATTGGCAGGTCCCGATATTCCAGCTATGCCGTATGCGCCACCGATGGAAAAATTCTTTATGATTAATCCCGAAAAAGTGGAGAAGGCCATGCGCGAGCTTGCAGAATTTTAAGCGATTGGAGGGTTACGAATGGCCATAGAAAAAATTCTTATGCCCCAACTTGGTGAAAGCGTCACGGAAGGAACAATTGGCCGCTGGCTTGTCTCCGTCGGGGATACGGTAAAAAAATATGATCCCATTGCCGAAGTGACGACGGATAAAGTCAATTCAGAAGTCCCGTCATCGTTTACGGGGAAAATCAAAGAAATCGTCGCCGCTGAAGGCGAGACGCTTGCTGTTGGGGAATTGATGTGTTTAATTGAAACCGAAGACGCTCAAACAGCTCCTGAAACCACGCAAGCTGAGGAAGCTACGACGACCTCAAAGCCCGTACAGACGGATGAAGGCGATCAATCGATGAAAAAGCGCTATTCTCCAGCCGTCCTGCGCCTGGCTCAAGAACATAATATCGATCTGGAACAGGTAACAGGGACAGGTAAAGGCGGAAGGATCACTCGGAAAGATATCCTTGCTCTCCTTGAGTCTGGAAAAATGCCGAAAGCTCAAGCGACGACTTCCGAGGTCACGGCAGAACAAACTACACCTTCCGTCGAAGCGCAGGCGCCAAAAGTTGCACAGCAAGAAGCAGTGAGCCAGCCAGCGATCCAAACCGCCCAAGGTGATGTGGAAATTCCAGTCAGTGGTGTGCGTCGCGCCATTGCCAATAACATGGTTAAAAGCAAACACGAAGCGCCACATGCCTGGACAATGGTGGAAGTGGATGTCACGGATCTCGTGAATTATCGCAATAAAGTCAAAGCCGACTTTAAAAATAAAGAAGGCTTCAGCTTGACCTTCCTGCCATTTTTCATTAAGGCAACGGTAGAAGCGCTCCGCGAATTCCCGAGAATCAACAGCATGTGGGCTGGGGATAAAATTATTGAAAAGAAAGACATTAACATCAGCATTGCGGTTGCCACTGAGGATGCCCTTTATGTTCCCGTCATCAAAAATGCGGATGAATTGAGCATTAAAGGCATCGCCAAAAAAGTTCATGAATTGGCCGGAAAAGTGCGTGCAGGTAAATTGTCTCCTGATGATATGCAAGGCGGGACCTTTACGGTAAACAATACCGGTTCCTTCGGCTCTGTACTATCCCAACCCATTATTAATTACCCGCAAGCAGCGATTTTGTCCGTGGAAGCCATTGTCAAACGGCCGATGATCGTCAATGGGATGATCGCCGCCCGAGATATGGTGAACCTCTGCATGTCCCTTGACCATCGCGTTTTGGATGGCTTGATTGCCGGAAGATTTCTTGCCCGCGTGAAAGAAATTTTGGAGAACATGAACGAAACGAATACATCGATTTATTAAACGTGAAAAATAGCTCCGCGGCTCGGGAATGGCCGATGATGTCGACGGCTCCCGGTGGCGGAGTTTTTTTCGTTCCTCCGCCTTTTCAAATGACTAAAAAGCGAACGCCCGCTGTTCTCATTTTTTGCGAAAGATGTGCGGGTGCGCTAAAATAATAACAAGTTCACTGAAAACGGAGTGGATCGATATGAACATGGATTTCAATCTTTTTATTAACGATGTCGTCAATGCCGCTCGCCGCGAGATTGTCGAAGCGGGTTATAAAGAATTGCGCACACCAGAAGAAGTGGACGAGGCGCTGAGCAAAAAAGGCACCACGCTGGTGATGGTGAATTCCACTTGCGGTTGTGCTGGAGGGGTAGCGCGGCCAGCTGCGGCCTATGCGGCCAATGTCTACAATAAACCCGATCAATTGGTGACCGTTTTTGCCGGTCAAGATAAAGAGGCAACCGCACGCGCCAGGGAATATTTCACGGGGTATCCACCATCTTCCCCTTCGTTTGCTTTATTAAAAGATGGCAAATTGGTCACGATGTTGGAACGGCATGACATCGAGGGCCATGAGCCGCATGAAGTGGCGGCGCGTCTCGAACAATTGCTTGATGAACACTGCGCAAAATAAGCGCGTTTGTTTAGGATCGAAAGAAAAACCGGGAAGGCTGGCTTTCCCGGTTTTGTTATTTTTCAAAGAGATGCAATGCTTGGCTGAACTCGTTAATTTTCTTTAAAATTCTCGGAAAAACGAAACGCATTTTGCCATCATGTTTTATCGCAAAACTTAAATTTCGTCGGAATTCGTATTCAAACACACGCATTAAAAACGCATATTTATACAACGTTTCGGGATCATGGTGAAAGATGATGCCTTGTTTTTTTATTTCTCGAACATAAGCCTTGAGCACATCCCGACGAAGGCGCTCCGCATCCCACGACGGTTCATGATCGATGGGTGATTCAATCAATTTGACGAGGTCCAAAAAGCAAGGTCCGTAAACGGCCGCGCCAAAATCAATAAATTTGATTTCGCATTCGCCATCAAGGTCCCCATGGTAGCCAATATTATTTAAAGTCAAATCCCCGTGGACGAGCGAAGAATATTCATAAAGTGGCGGAAAATCAAAGCCGTTGTGTGCCAATTCGTAAATTTCTGGGGCTATCTCCATAATAATTTGATGTAATTGCGGATAGGCTTTCGCCCGTTCTAAGTTCATGAGGATATCTTTAAAATTTCGTTCTCGCGTTTGGAACTTAAATGTCGGAACCATTTTTTTTATGCGTTTGGAAGCGGGTTTGTCATCAAAGGTTAAGGCATGAAGCCGGGCGAGTACCGGAGCGATTTTTATAAGATGTTCGGGGTGTATGGCTTCTTTTTGTGAGGCGACTTGTAAACACTCCATAAACATGATAGTGCCATCTTCTTTATCCCCTTCACGGACGACGTACATTTCCGGCATGTAACGACGGATGGGCGTGTCTTTCAGCCCTTCATATAAGATGGGCTCGCGCAATTTGATATCTCTGCCGCGGCACGCCTTTACGATCACCTGAAAGGCTTCGGCATTCGTTGGCACATGGATCCGCCAAATGCTGCGATGTGTTGCCTCCTTAATCACCGAAATATCTTTTTCCGCCAATGACCGTGTCATTGTCACCGGAATTTTATTGGCAACATCCCATTCGTTCCAGTAATCAAGAATCTTTTTTTTACTCAATGTCATGTGGACTCATTCCTTTGAAAATCGATGGGTTGACCTTTTTCGTCAAAAAACACCTCTTTCCAATAACGCACCATTGAAAGTCCCCAATGGACTTTCAATTCCTCTTGTTGGATGGGAAGCCCTAAAGCAAGTTTCACCGCTAGGTATGGCAAGTTGACGCCAGCGGCCGTACAATGAACGATCGTTCCTTGAATTCTTGGATTAATTTCTAAGATTTTTGGGATTCCATTGTCATCGCGGCGGATCTGAATCCCGATATTGCCGTTTAATCCCAGAGTTTCAGCGATTTCCACCGCGTAATCAATGACATCATCTTCTTTAACGATTTTACTTCGAACGGAAATCCCACTTTCAACCCGTTGCCGGAGCCGCGGAATGGCGATCAAATGCTTTCCCCGATCCATCAATAAATCAACGCTGTACTCTTCATTTGGCAAGTATTCCATGACGACGGTTTCAGGTATTTTATTTCGTCCTTTAAGAAGGTGATAAAGATCTTTTTCATCCATATAAACACTTGTCGGTTTGGCATGAAAGAGCAGGTCGAAGCGGTCTTTCGTTTGATCCAACACCCGAAATCCGCGGCTGCCATCAGACTCAGTCGGTTTAAAACAGACGGCTCGTTTCGGATAACCGAGGTCGGCCAGTGCGCTTTTCAGCTCTGAAGGTGTACGGGCCACGTGAAAATCGGGAACCCGAAATCCCTTGTCTTTTAAAAAATGAAACAAGCGCCCCTTATTCAATGCATAAGCGAGCGGCTTTTCATCCGAAACGGAGACAGCAGTTCCGATGCGATTAAACGCTTCTCGGTGTTTCGCGAAGGCTGGCAGCTCTTTTGTGACGAGCGGTAAAATGCAATCCACTTGATGGGCGCGCGCAAGATTCAGGAGGGTGTGTATAAAATCCGGGTCGTCCGCTTTCGGCCCTTTAAAAAAAAGATCGACTAAACCGCGTCCGGCGTTGTCAGCATCCATATCCACACCGATAATGGAAAAGTCATGGGCTTTGACAGAGCGGAGCGATTGGATCACACCGGGGGCAGCGGGCGAGCCGCAACCGGTAATAAGTACCGTTAGTTTTGCTTTCAATGGCCTCACCTCCTCTTCAACCGAAAATCTCGCATTGTAATGTTCATCATGAGAGAACGGATCAATACTTTATCCTATTCGCGTTCACTTAAGTTGTCTTTGTGTCTACCCAGGGGGTTCCGCCGTTTTTTTCATTTTCATCGAAAAACCGTTGCCCAAATCATCATCAGCACAAGCCACCTCCTTTATCGCAGCATTTAATAAGATATATAGCACGATATTATGGACAATAAAGGGTGAACAGACCTTGCAATTTCCATTTAGCCAGCAAAGGGTGTTGATTCTCGCGCCGCATGCCGATGATGAAGTGATCGGCTGTGGCGGGGTCATTCAAAAATTTTTAAAGGAAAACAGTGCCGTCAGAGTCGTCATCGCCACCTTTGTCAAAGGACGTTATCATAAATTTTACAAAGAGAAAAACCGGTATGAGGTTTATGACGGGAAACAACGGCTCGAAGAATTAAAGCGTTCCCATGCCATTCTTGGCGTGACGGATTGCCGGCTGTTGTATACGGATGAAGAAACGGTGCGTTATCACAGCCGGTTAGATGCCATTCCAAAAATTGAACTCATCACCAAATTGGAAGCAGAAATCAGCGATTTTCAACCGACTGTGGTTTTTATTCCGTCAAAGACCAAACATCAGGATCATACCGCATTACATGAGGCGGCACTTTCGGCAACCCGTCCCTATTTTTGGAACGGTTCCGTGATTGTCTATGAAACCGATGGAGAATTTTCGTTTTATCCTAATTTTTTTGTGTCTTTAACGGAAGAGGAAATGCGCATTAAGGCCAAGAGTTTAGAAGCCTATCAAACGCAGATCGGTTCAACGCTTCATCCAGTCAATCCGGAAACGTTAATCATAAAAGCTAAGTATCGCGGGCAATACATCTACAGTCCATATGCCGAAGCTTTTGAAATCAAGCGCTTGTGCGGATGAACACATTGAGGGGAGAGTGATTTTGCTATGGATCTTTTAATTAGCTCAGCCACCCATCGTTCGGGGTCGACATTAGTTCAACGGTTGTTTAACGCAAGGAAAAAGACGTTGATATGGGGAGAAAACGGAGGGTGTTTGACGGATTTTTGCCGAATTTATAACCAAGCGCTCCATTATTCGGAGGCTTTTCAAGATGTCAGAGAATCCTATTTTAATAATGGGCAAGACCCCAATCAATGGTTAGCTTGCATGACACCGCCGAAAAAAATTTTAAAAGAAGCTCTTCTTCAAGCCGTCAAAGATTTTCATTATAACCTTTATGTTAAAGCGTACCAAAAAAACTTTGACATGTTCGGCTATAAAGAAGTGCGTTACGGCCGGGAGGAACTCTTGCTTTTCAGAGAATGCTACCCCGATGCGACGGTGTTGTTATTGATTCGTCATCCCGTTGATGTTTGGAAAAGCGTTTCGAAGAGAGCGCGGAAAGAACGATACGGTTCCGTCGAGGCTTTTTGTGAGCTTTGGAAACGAAGAGTCATCGAATATTTGCAACTTCAAGCGGAAGACCCAAAGATGCCTCTCATTCGCTATGAGGATGTGGCTAACCGAGATCAAAAGACTTTAGCACTCATCCGTTCACTCGGTCAATTAACGCATAATGACATGGAAGGGGTCCTGGATGTCGTCATTAGCAGTTCCCGAAAGAAAACGCCGCCGAAAGAGATCGCCAAAATCAATACACTTTGCCAAAACGTGATGGCGGAGGTCGGCTATGAAAAGAAACAATGAGAGAAAAGTGTTTGTCTTTAACGGTTACGGGGATACGGGCGGAGCCTTTTTACTCTACAACGTTGGTCGGATCTGTCATGAAAACTTCGGAAGCCCGGTTTATATTGTCTATGAGAGAAAAACGAAGCGGAAACAGGGGGGACTGCATCCGCGTTTTCATTATAAAATGGCTTTTCCAAGCATCAGCCTTGATGAAATGAAGCAAATCGCTGATGCCGAAGATGTGTTTCTATGCAATCCGGCCCATTCGACGAAGTGGTTCGGGGCGACACTTCCGATGAAAAAAGTGATGTATATGCAAGGCATCAATACGTATCCCGTTTTAGATATCTTTTTTGATCATTACGTTTCGGTGTCGCGCTTTGTCCGTGATCATGTGGAAAACGTCTTTAACGTCCAATCGCAAGTCATATCCCCTTTTATCAATCACGAGGTTTTTCAAAACAAAATCCCTTGGCAAGAACGCTCTAGCGATATACTCATTTTAAATTATAAAGGGTATGCGGCGATCCATTTCGGACAACTATTGAAAAAATTTAAAGCCACCCATCCGTCGGAACTGCCCAAGTTCAAACTTATAGATGAACCTTTGACGCAAAAAGCGCTTGCGGAACGCTACAATCACCACAAATATTTCTTAACGCTCAATCCGATTGAAGGTTTCGGTTTGCCACCGCTTGAGGCGATGGCTTGTGGTTGCGCGGTCATCGGTTTTGATTCGATGGGGGGGCGGGATTACTTTGAATCCGGTCGGAACAGCCTCATTGTCCCATATGGGGATTTCGAAAGCCTTATCGACGTGCTCCGGTTCATCCACCATCACCCGGATATGGGTAAAGACTTGGCGAAACGTGCCGGAACCACCGCTAAGCGCTTTTCTTATAAAAATTTTGAGAGCGAATGGGTGGATTACCTTGAGCGACATGTCTATTCTTCCCAAAAATCTTAATAGGGGGTGTTGCCATGACGGTTGAGCCCTCGCGCGTTTATGTTTTAAACGCTTATGATCGTTACGGCGGCTCATACATGCTTTATGGCATCGGTTGTGTTTTTCATGAGGCGTTCGGCTATCCGGTGATTGTCGTCCAAACACGTCCTGTCCACCGCGGTGGCTTTAGCTATCCATACGCCTTTCCGGTTATATCTTTGAAAGACATGTTAGAAGCCGTTCGTCCGGCTGATTTTTTTATTGCCAGCGGGGCTGATTCTTCCTTAAATCTTGGACGACGATTGAAATGTCACAAAATCATGTATGTTCAAGGCACCACCCCTTATACCGAACCGGATTTCTTCTATGATCAATATGTCGCCTGCTCCACCTTTGTCGCGCATCATCTAAAAGAACGGTTTGGCATTGAGGCAAGAACGATTCATCCTTTTATAAACTTAACTATTTTTAAAAACCGCAGGCCTTGGCGAGAGCGGGAAGACGCCATAGCGGTTAGCTGCTATAAAAAAGACACGGTTCGGGCGTTAAGCGAAATCGTCAAACGGTTAAGAAGAACACGCTTTAAGACGCGTTTCCACATAAAAAAACTGAGGTATCTTCCCCAACCGCGTTTAGCCGGGCAGTTTAATCGTTATAAATATTTTTTAACTTTATCTGAGACAGAAGGGTTTGGCTTGATGCCGCTTGAAGCGATGGCATGCGGCGCTTGCGTCATCGGATATGACGGTTCAGGCGGCAGGGATTATTTTACGGAAGACAATGCCTGTGTCGTCCCAAGCGGTGATGATGAATCCTTAATAGAAAAAATGCACGCCCTCCTTTGCGACCCGAAACGAGCCCAGGCACTTGCAGAAAATGGGTGGAAGACGGCGCAAACCTTCACTTATAAAGCTTTTAAAAACCATTGGAAAGCCTTCCTTGGGTTATCCGCCTGATTCAAGGAGGTTTTCCGCGGATCATTCAATCGGAAAGGTGAGCCACGCATACGATGTGGTTGAGGTGGAATTGCCATATGGAAGTGGAAAATTTGCAGGATGCACACGGAGGCCCGCTGGTTTTACGTCTTTCGGATCCAACCAAGACGGATGAAATGTTGCAAAGGAATGGACCTGTGATCACCTTATCCCGGCGGTCGCTTTCCGATTTGGAATTAATAGCAACAGGCGGATTCAGTCCGCTTACCGGTTTTATGGGGAAAAAAGATTATTTGAATGTACTTTCCCATATGCGGCTTGAAAATGGCACAGTCTGGCCGATCCCGATCACTTTGCCGGTTCAAAAAGCGGAAGCGGATGCCATCAAAACGGGCGATGCGTGCTTTTTGGCTGGTGAGGACGGTGTGATTTACGGGATGATGACGGTTGAAGAAAAATACCAAGCAGATAAGGAACGGGAGGCGCTTTGCGTTTATAAAACAACTGACAAACAGCATCCCGGTGTCAAAGCGTTATTGAATCAAGGGGATTGGTATTTGGCTGGCCCTATTGTTCTTTTGCGGCGCCCGAGCCATCACCCTTTTGAGGATGTATATTTTGATCCCACAGAGACGCGAAAAATGTTCCGGGAACTCGGCTGGAAAACGGTTGTTGGTTTCCAGACGCGAAACCCAGTGCATCGCGCCCATGAATATATCCAGAAGTGCGCCTTGGAACTTGTTGACGGGTTATTGCTACAGCCTTTGGTGGGGGAGACGAAAAGCGATGATATTCCCGCAGATGTCAGGATGGAAAGCTATAAAGTGCTGATTGAAGCGTATTATCCGAAAGACCGGGTGCGGCTTGCCGTTTATCCTGGGGCCATGCGCTATGCGGGGCCAAGGGAAGCGGTTTTACATGCCATCGTTAGAAAGAATTATGGCTGCACGCATTTTATTGTTGGCCGGGACCATGCCGGTGTCGGAGATTACTATGGTACCTATGAAGCGCAAGAATTGGCGGGGCAATACGCGGAGGAAATTGGCATTGAAATTCTAAAATTTGATCACAGCTTTTATTGTCGGAAATGCCAAGGGATGGCTTCCGCAAAAACCTGCCCGCACCGTGATCAAGACCGTTTACTTTTAAGCGGGACAAAAGTTAGAGAAATGCTGCGAAAGGGCATCGCACCACCGCCGGAGTTTACTCGCCCGGAAGTGGCTGACGTTTTACTTCGTTATTTAGGGCGTAAGGAATAAGGATGTGATCCGTTGACACCGACTATGGCTTTTGTCCTTGTTGTCATCGTCTTTATGATGGTGAGTTTAATGATGGAAAAGATGTCGCCAGTCATGACGGTGTTTGTGACCTTGGTGATTCTCCTAATGGCCGGAATGATTACGCCAGAACAAGCGTTAAGCGGTTTTGCCAATGAAGGCATAGCGACCATCTGCCTATTGTTTATCATTTCCGGTGCGATTCGCCAAAGCGGTTTTTTCGAACGGTTTATTTATGCGGTGATGGGTCATAAAAATAGCGGTAGACTCTCCCTTCTTCGGATGATGATTCCTGTCTCAGCCATCTCCGCCATTATTAACAATACGCCGATCGTCGTCGCCCTCATGCCATTTGTGAAAAAATGGTGCTTGGAACACGGCCTTGCACCGTCTAAGTTTCTCATTCCGCTTTCTTATGCGACCATTCTTGGCGGAATGGTGACTTTGATGGGTACTTCAACAAATCTCGTGATCCACGGTCTTTTGTTAGAAAATAAACAAAAAGGGTTTTCGATGTTTGAGCTTTCGATCGTCGGCCTTCCTGCCGTTATTTGTGGTTTGTTTTACTTAGCGTGGTTTGGATTTCGCTTACTTCCTGCACGTCCGCTCAAGCAAGAAGGTAGCGATGTGCCGATTCGCGACTATTTGGCGGAATGCGTTGTGGAGGATCATTCCCCACATATCGGAAAAACGGTTGAAGACGCAGGGTTGAGGCATCTGGAAAGCGTGTTTTTAATCGAAATCATTCGCGGTGCGGAGCGCATTTATCCTGTCAAGCATGCGACAACCCTTTGCGCCGGCGATCGCTTAATTTTTACCGGGGACCTTACAGCCATCGGAGATTTGCAAAAAACGAAAGGGTTAAAGCTCGAGCCCTTTGGCAATGAGTCATTTGAAGTTTGGGCCGAGGAAAAACAACATGTCGTTGAGGCGGTCGTCTCCCACCGTTCGCAATTGGTCGGGCAGGCGGTGAAAGACACGCAGTTTCGCAGCCGCTTTGATGCGGCCATTATTGCGATTCATCGTCATGGGGAACGCATTAAAGGGAAAATCGGTGACATCGTTTTAAAACCCGGAGATACGCTTTTACTTCTTACGGGCCCTGATTTTACGCGGCATCGTGAGTTTACGGACGATTTTTATTTGACCACCGCCCGCCCCAATCCGTTTCTCACTCGGGGAAAGCGGCGAACATTTGCGTGGCTGCTAAGCGTTTTCATTGTTCTGATTATAATGGTCGGGATGCATTGGTTATCGATGTTTCAAGCGATGTGTCTTGAAACAGCTTTATTGTTTCTTACAAAGGCTGTCACAGCAGAAGATGTCAAAAAATATGTACCTGTCGATGTATTGGTGTTAATCGGCTGTTCATTCGGGATCGGCGCAGCGCTTGAACAATCGGGTTTGGCCGAATATGTGGCTTTGGGGCTGGTACACTTTGCCGAGCCTTATGGGTTACTCGCGATCATGGCCATTCTTTATTTTGCGACCAATGTGTTGACCGAATTCATTACCAACAGCGCGGCTGCTGTCATCATGTTTCCGATTAGTCTATCTTGTGCGGCGCATCTGCACATGGCGCCGGACCCCTTCATGGTACTTTTGGCGGTTTCGGCTTCGGCCAGTTTTATGACGCCGATTGGCTACCAAACGAACTTAATCGTTTACGGACCGGGTGGTTACCGTTTTTCCGATTTTATGAAAATCGGTGCGCCGCTGAGCGTCATGATCATGGTTCTTACGGTCTCAATCGTCTATTTTGTTTGGGGGTAATCGTTACTAGGCGTGCAAAGTTTTTTCATAGAAAAACAAGCAGGGAAATGGCTCCGCTGTATCGAGTGTAATGGCTACGGTGAGGCCGCCAGATCCAGCAAAAAGCTTTTATGGAAAGGAAGATGGGGATGGATGCAGAAGGGAAATATGTAATCCGCCATGACGGCTTAGTTACAAAGCATGACCGCGAGACGTTAAACGGGCACAAAGGTATGGTGCTTTGGTTCACTGGGCTGTCCGGTTCCGGAAAATCGACGATTGCCTCCCATGTGGAAAAAGCGCTGTTTGACCTCGGTATGAGAACCTACTTATTAGACGGCGATACCCTTCGGTGCGGATTGAACCGGGATCTCGGTTTTTCCGCCCGGGACCGAAAAGAAAACCTCCGTCGCATTGGGGAGGTGGCAAAATTATTTGTCGATGCGGGGATCATCACGCTCTGTGCTTTCATCTCCCCATATCGAAGCGACCGGGAAAACGTGCGGCGTCTATTTCCTGACGGTACATTCCTAGAAATTTACGTCAAATGCGATCTTGAAGAATGCATGCGCCGGGACCCGAAAGGCCTGTACAAAAAAGCGCGCCAAGGCCTCATCAAAGGCTTTACCGGCCTCGACGCCCCATACGAAGAACCCCTTCACCCCGACCTCATCATCGACACCACCACCACCCCGCTCAACACCGCCGTCTCCTCCGTCCTCACCCTGTTGGGGGTCAGTCCCCCAACAGTTTAAAGCGCGAAAGCAGAAAAAATCAGGGTTCCACGCGTGGTCATAGTACTAAAGTATGGTAAACAATAGGCAAAAAGACCTATAAAATGGGGTCAGTCCCCCAATAGTTTAAAGCGTTAAAGTTGATAGAATAAGGAATTCGGATATGATCTAAGACTAAAGTACTATAAAAATTAGGTCAAAATCCCTATAAAAAGGGGGTCTGACCCCAGATTTCCACCATGATGGAATTTTTGCTATACTTTAAGTAAGGGCAATTTTTGAATATGGAAGACCATTTTGTCGTCAAGTTGCACTTGTTCAACACACTAGTCCATATCTTGATCGAGTGGGAGAAGGGAGGACCGCAGGGTTCTTCATTTTTCCTAATAGGGATGGCATAAATGAATAGGGCTTATAGCTCTGAGTTCCTTTTTAAGACAAATTGAAAACGCTTTATTTGGGGGAGATAATGGATGACGTCGACATCGACTTTTCAGAAAGAATATGAAGCGTGGCTGGAAAAGACAAAACAATTGCTTGAAAAATACCCCGAGCGGAAAGCCGTATTCCAGACGAGTTCGGGGATTGAAATCGAAAGGCTTTACCATCCAGAGGAGCCTTCAAGTGATTATCTAGAAAAATTAGGGTTCCCGGGGGAATTCCCATATACTCGCGGCATTCGCCCAACGATGTATCGGGCTCGCTACTGGACGATGCGTCAATATGCGGGATTTGGTTCCGCCGAGGAAACGAATCAACGCTTTCGCTTTTTATTGGAACAGGGACAAACCGGCCTGTCCGTCGCCTTCGATTTGCCGACGCAAATTGGCTATGATTCCGATGATCCGATGGCACGGGGTGAAGTCGGCAAAGTCGGCGTCGCCATTGACTCCTTAGAGGACATGGAAACCCTTTTTGACGGCATTCCTCTGGATCAGGTCAGCACATCCATGACCATCAATGCACCAGCAGCCATCCTCCTTGCCATGTATATTGCTGTGGCAGAAAAACAAGGCGTACCGAAAAACGTGCTATCGGGCACCATTCAAAATGATATTTTAAAAGAATACATTGCCCGGGGCACTTATATATTCCCGCCGAAGCCGTCCATGCGGCTGATTACGGACATTTTTGCGTATTGTTCTAAAGAAGTGCCGAAATGGAATACGATCAGTATTTCCGGTTACCACATCCGTGAGGCCGGATCCACCGCGGCACAAGAACTTGCTTTTACTCTTGCGAATGGCATCGCTTATGTCGAGGCAGCGCTTGATGCCGGCCTTGCCATCGATCAATTTGCTCCGCGTTTGGCGTTTTTCTTTAATGCACACAATCAATTTTTTGAAGAAATCGCGAAATTCCGGGCAGCGCGACGCCTTTGGGCACATATCATGAAAAATCGATTTGGCGCCAAAAACCCAAAAAGCTGGCAGCTGCGGTTTCATACGCAAACCGGTGGCTCGACACTCACTGCGCAACAACCGGACAATAATGTCGTTCGGGTGACCATTCAAGCGTTAGCCGCCATCCTCGGGGGCACGCAAAGCCTGCACACAAACAGCAAGGACGAAGCACTCGCTTTACCGACAGAGGAATCGGCGCGGCTCGCCTTAAGAACCCAACAAATTATCGCTTACGAAAGCGGGGTTTCCGACACGGTTGACCCGCTCGGCGGTTCATACTATGTCGAAGCTTTAACCGACCAAATCGAAGAAAAAGCAAAGGAATATCTAAAGAAAATTGATGACATGGGCGGGGCTGTTCAGGCTGTAGAACAAGGCTATATGCAGGAGGAAATCCACCGCGCCGCTTACGAAACGCAAAAAGCGATTGAAAAAAATGAAGACATAGTGGTCGGCGTCAATGCCTTTCGCATTGATCACGAGCGCGAGCCTGAGCTGCACCGCGTGGATCCGGCGATTGGTGCCCGGCAGGCGGAAAAGTTAAAACAATTGAGAGCCCGCCGTGACAATGATCGCGTTCAAAAAACGCTTGAAGACTTAAAACGCGCGGCCGCAACTGACGAAAACCTCATGCCGCCGATATTGGAATGCGTCAAAGCTTATGCGACGATCGGTGAAATCTGCGGCGTGTTGCGCAACGTCTTCGGTGAATATACCGGTATATAAAAGGCTTTGACCTCATTTCGCCATCATATGCCGGTATCCTCAGCTCTTTCAGTGTTATGGAAAAGAAAAAAAGCAATGGAAGTAGGGAGACGACATGAAAAAAATACGTGTGCTCGTTGCCAAACCCGGTCTAGACGGGCATGACCGCGGCGCATTGGTGATCGCTCAAGCATTACGCGATTACGGTATGGAAGTTATCTATACGGGGCTGAGGCAGACCCCTGAGCAGATTGTCGCCGCTGCGATACAAGAAGATGTCGATTGCATCGGCTTATCATGCCTTTCTGGCGCTCATAATGAACTGTTCCCCGCTGTTGTCGAACGGTTAAAAGAAAAAGGGGCAGATGACATCATCGTTGTCGGTGGGGGTGTCATTCCGGCTGACGATATCCCATTTTTAGAATCAAAAGGCATTAAAAAAATATTTACACCCGGTACGCCGACATTGGAAACGGCAAAATTTATCGAACGTGCCGTTTATGAACGAGACGGTTACGTGCCAAGCGAGCCCTTTCAGATGAAACAAGTGGCTCATATCGGCATAGCCGTTCGCTCAATTGAGGAAAGCCTGACGTTTTATAAAAAGATTCTTGGTCTTTCCCTTGTTCACACGGAAACCGTTGAATCCCAAAATGTCAAAGTGGCCTTCCTCGATGGCGGAAACCTCTATTTGGAGCTACTAGAACCGCTCAATGAGAAGAGCGCGGTTTTCAAATTCATTGAAAAGCGAGGAGAGGGGTTGCATCATGTTGCTCTAGGTGTCACAGACATCGAAGCGCGAATCCGCCGCTTAAAAGAAGAAGGCATACAGATGATCGATGAGTCAGCAAGACCTGGAGCTGAAGGCGCTCAGGTGGCGTTTTTACATCCGAAATCGGCTCATGGTGTGTTGTATGAACTGTGCGAGAAGGAGGGTTAAGGGGAAAACCCCCAAACTTACCTTCTTTTTACTGAGTAAGAAATGGACAAGCGGATTTGATTTTTTCGGGAGGATGGCATCTTGGATATCTATGATAAAATCAATGAACTGTACGATAAACGAAGGAAAGTAGAACTTGGAGGCGGCGATGAACGGATCGAAAAGCAGCATGCCCGAGGAAAACTGACTGCAAGAGAGCGCATTGACCTGCTCATCGATGAAGGATCTTTTGTGGAAATCAATCCGTTTATTGAGCACCGCGCCCATAATCTCGGATTGAATGGGGATGCGCCTGGTGAAGGTGTCGTTACCGGTTATGCAAAAATTGACGGTCGCCCCGTCTATCTATTTGCCCAAGATTTTACGGTATTCGGCGGAGCGCTCGGTGAAATGCACGGAAAAAAGATTGCTAACGTCATGGATTTAGCCGCCAAAAACGGCGTGCCGTTCATCGGTTTGAATGACTCAGGCGGTGCCCGAATCCAAGAAGGGGTTGTTTCATTGGATGGCTACGGCCATGTTTTTTATCGTAATTCGATCTATTCGGGCGTCATTCCGCAAATTTCCGTGATCATGGGTCCGTGTGCGGGTGGTGCGGTTTATTCCCCAGCCATTACCGATTTTGTCATCATGGTGGAGAAAACGAGTCAAATGTTCATCACTGGCCCGAAAGTCATTGAAACCGTCACCGGTGAAAAAATCAGTGCGGAAAACCTCGGCGGAGCAAACATCCATAACCGCTTGAGCGGCAACGCCCATTTTTCAGCTATAGACGAAGAAGAAGCGCTAAAGATGGTGCGCAAACTTTTAAGTTACCTACCTGCCAACCATCGCGAAAAGCCCCCGGTCTATGAGATAGAATCAGGCGATGACTATCGGGATCGGTTGCCAGACATCGTTCCGTTTGATCCGACCCGCCCGTATGATGTAAAAAAAGTCATCGAAGAAATCGTCGACCCAGGTTCTTTCTTGGAAGTCCATGCTTCCTTCGCGAAAAACGTCGTCGTTGGCTTCGCCCGTCTTAAAGGGCAAACCGTCGGCATTGTTGCCAATCAACCGAAAGTTTTGGCGGGTGGTCTGGATATCGACGCGTCTGATAAGGCTGCGCGGTTTATTCGGTTTTGCGACAGCTTTAACATACCTTTAATTACATTTGAAGATGTGACAGGCTTTTTCCCGGGCGTTAAGCAGGAACACGGCGGCATCATCCGCCATGGGGCAAAAATTTTATATGCCTATTCCGAAGCGACGGTTCCGAAAATGACCGTTATCCTGCGGAAAGCTTACGGCGGAGCGTATGTGGCCATGAACAGTAAGTCGATTGGCGCTGACCTTGTTTTCAGTTGGCCGAACGCCGAAATCGCCGTCATGGGGCCGGAGGGAGCTGCGAATATCATCTTTGCCAAAGACATTCAAGAAAGCGACAACCCTGAAAAAACGCGGGCTGAAAAGATCGCTGAGTATCGCGAAAAATTTGCGAACCCCTATATTGCCGCAGCTTATGGCATGGTGGATGACGTCATTGACCCGCGGGAAACCCGCATCAAGTTATTGCAGGGATTAGAAATGTTGCAAAACAAACGGGAAGAGCGACCCTCAAAGAAACATGGTAATATCCCGTTATAAACATAGAAGGCATCGCAAAGCGCGCGATGCCTTTTTGGTTATCGGAAAATGTTTTTGGAGGCCCCAGCACGAATTCACTTGGAAAGACAAAACACTGAACGTTTCTACGGATCACCGACAAAAGCATAGTTTTGGTGCTGAAAAAGCGGAATAGGTATGGAGTGACGCGCAAAGTAGGGGAAGGTCTGTAAATGAAAAGCGCCACCTTTTGGCTATGGTTGGTGACGCCGTTGAATAAAAACAATATCCAGCGGAATGAAAGTAAGGGCTTGAAATGCATCATAAATAAGAGTATGATAAATAATGATTCACAAATATCGATATCCGCACACTAATAAATACCCATTTTAATTATACAACAAAGTAAATGCGGATGTCAACCTTTTTGGAAACACATTTTTAAACGGGGGAGTGTTTGGATGGATTTACCAGAAAAAGCGTGGCAGAAAGAACAAGAACGCGTCGATGCTGTTGAAAAGGTCATCGCACAAAAACAAGCGGCACTCAGTGAAAAAGTGAGTGAATTGAAGGATAGCGTCGTCCGCTTGCGTAAAACTTTCTGGGAAGATGTCACGGTTAACCTGGAAGAACTCGATGATGTGATTGAAACCGAAGCGAGTATTGCCCAAAGAGCCGCGGTCCTGTCCGAACGGGAACGAAGCCATGGCCACCTGTCTCAACAGTTAAAAACACTGGCCCGTTTGAAAGATTCGCCGTACTTTGGTCGCATTGACTTTATAGAAGAGGGGTCTGAAGAAACTGAACCGATATACATCGGCATCGCCTCTCTGATGGATGAGGCAGAAGAGGACTTTTTAATTTACGATTGGCGCGCCCCGATCGCCAGCATGTACTATGATTATTCACCCGGACCTGCCCGTTACGAGACGTTAGACGGAACGATACGTGGTGAAATGACATTAAAACGCCAATTTATCATAAAAAAAGGAAAGATCACCGGGCTGTTTGACACGGGTGTGACGATTGGTGATCACATGCTTCAGGAAGTGCTCGGTAAAGCCGCGAGTACGCAGATGAAAAGCATCGTAGCAACGATCCAGAAGGAGCAAAACCAAATCATCCGTAATGAACGGGCAGGCGTTCTGGTCGTTCAAGGTGCCGCTGGCAGCGGCAAAACTTCAGCTGCTTTGCAACGGGTCGCTTACCTTTTGTATGCACACCGTGAAACGCTTCAGCCGGAAAACATCGTGCTGTTTTCCCCGAACCCGTTATTTAACAGTTATGTGTCTACTGTTCTTCCAGAGCTAGGCGAAGAAAATATGGAACAGACGACGTATAAAGAATTTGTCAAAAATCAACTGGCGCATGACTTAACCTTCGAAGACGCATTCCAGCAAACGGAAATGTATTTACGACCGGAAGACTATAAAGATTACGACCTGAGAATGCAGGCGATTCAGCTGAAAAGCGATCTCGCCTTTAAAACGTTCATTGATGAATATGTCGACCGTTTAGCCAAACAGGGCCTTATTTTTAAAGATATCGTTTTTCGCGGGGAAATACTATTTTCAAAAGAAATGTTGAGCACATACTTTTATGAGTACAATAGGTCCAAGCCGATTTCCGTTCGCTTGGAGTACCTCACGGAGAAACTTCTTTCAGAACTACCGAAACATATGCAGAAAGAATGGACGAAAGACTGGGTGGATGATGAAATCGAACTACTCGATAAAGAAGACTATCTAAGGGCTTTTCAACAATTGAAAAAAAGGAATCACTATACGGAAGCTTCCTTTAATGATATCGACCGTGAGCGCGAATTTCTCGCCCGGATGGTTGTGAAAAAAGCGTTTCGCCCGATCAAAAAATGGATCAAGGAGCTCGAGTTTGTCGATCTCTTGGCGAATTACAGACAGTTTTATGAAAAAAACGATCACATACCGGAAGCCGTTTGCCGTCTTTCCATTAGCCAAATCGATAAAAAGAAACTATTTTGGGAAGATGTCACGCCGTTTTTATACCTTACGGATCGTTTGAAAGGCCGCCGGATCTATTCAAACATCCGACATCTCATCATCGATGAAGCCCAAGATTATTCCCCGTTTCAACTGGCTTATTTAAGAGAGGTGTTTCCTAAGAGTAAAATGACACTTCTCGGTGACATCAACCAAGGGATTTATGCCCATGTGTTGTCGACCCCATCGGTCTTAACGGGTGAAGTCAAGCTGTCGGAACGGACCGAAACCGTGACATTGCTGAAAAGCTACCGTTCCACACGGCCGATTGTGGAATTTACGAAGGCGCTCATTGAAAAGGGTGACTTAATCCAACCATTTAACAGAGATGGCGCAAAACCAACGATTTTGTTTGTGCGGGATAAAGCCGCTCTTCATAAAAAGATCATCGAAACGATCAAAGAGATGGAAGCGCGAGGACGGGAGACGATTGCGATCATTGGGAAGACGATGGAAGAAAGCCGTCGGATCTATGAGGCATTAAAGGAAGATCTGTCACTCCGGTTAATGGACGAGGAAACGTATACGTTTAAAAAAGGGAAGCTTGTCATCCCAGCCTATCTTGCCAAAGGCATTGAATTTGACGGCGTTCTCCTATATGACGCTTCAAAGCAAGGCTACTTTCGCGAAACGGAACGCCAACTTCTGTATACAGCTTGCACGCGGGCGATGCATGAACTTTATCTGTTTTCACCAGGTGAACTCAGCCCGTTTTTATCAACGATAGACCCTTCATTATATCGGATTGTTAAGGGGTAAAGGAGCTTCCTTCGCGAGATTTGATTGACCTCTATTCATAAGTTGGGGTATGAAATGGTTTGTTTTGAGCGGTCATTCGTCAAAGCCCGACGGTGAACGGCCAAAACTGAGCGGTAAACGACCGTAACAAGGTGATAAAATACCTTTCTTTTTGAACCCCCATTCCATCAGGCGTATAATGGGTTTATATTGTGACATAAGGGGATGGGATTTTTGGTCAATGAAGAGAGATTAATTAATGAGTTTATGGAACTTGTGCAAGTCGATTCCGAAACGGGTGAGGAAGAAGATATTGCAAAGGTTTTAAAGGAAAAGTTTTCAGCATTAGGACTGAAAGTTGAAGAAGATGATGCCAAAGCGCGCACGGGCCATGGGGCCAACAATTTATATTGCACACTCGAGGCGACAGCGGACGCTGACCCCATTTATTTTACTTCCCATATGGATACGGTTGTTCCCGGAAAAGGCATTAAGCCGTCCATAAAAGACGGAAAAATCGTCTCTGATGGAACGACGATCTTAGGTTCTGACGATAAAGCAGGTCTTGCCGCGATGTTTGAGGCCATTCGTATCATAAAGGAAAAAGAGATTCCGCACGGTTCGCTTCAATTTATCATCACTGTCGGTGAGGAGTCCGGGCTTGTCGGAGCAAAAGCGCTTGACCCGAAGAAAATCACCGCCAAATACGGCTATGCCTTGGATAGTGACGGGCCGGTGGGTGACATTATTGTCGCGGCGCCATCGCAAGCGCGGTTAGATGTAACGGTTCATGGGAAAACCGCCCATGCCGGTGTGGCACCTGAGAAAGGGGTATCCGCGATCACCATCGCCGCAAAAGCGATCGCGAAAATGCCGCTCGGCCGCATCGATTCAGAAACAACGGCGAATATTGGCCGTTTTTCCGGCGGCACGAAAACAAACATCGTCTGCGATAGGGTGGAACTCCTCGCCGAAGCCCGCTCATTAGTCAAAGAAAAATTGGACGCCCAGGTTGAAAAAATGAAAAATGCCTTTGAAGAAACGGCCAATGAAATGGGTGGTTCGGCCGATGTGCGGGTAAAAATCATGTACCCGAATTTCAATTTCAGTGAAGAAGAACCGGTCGTGGAGGTAGCCAAACGCGCGGCAAAAGCCATCGGCCGCACGCCACGCGTGCTCAAAAGCGGCGGCGGTTCCGATGCCAACGTCATCAATGGTCTCGGCATCCCGACCGTCAATCTCGCCATAGGGTATGAGGACATCCATACGACGAATGAAAAAATGCCTATTGAAGAATTGGTGAAAACCGTGGAAATGATCCTTGCCATCATTGCAGAAACCGTAAAAAAATAAAGTTATTGAGGCTGGCTCCGGATGATGGTTGAGTCAGCCTCGTTCTCTTCATAGGTGAGTGACAATGGGATGAGCGATGGTTACCATTGTCCTTTGTATAAAATTTTTTAAGGCTAGCATAAGTGCAAAATTAGCTCCGCCAAGCCATTTAGGCGCAGGCGGAGCTAATTTTCTTTACCAATTGGTTAAGATTTTTTCGTGACCTTTCTTAAGTTACGGAACCCTAACCATAACAGCCAAATCAATGGGAAGATCCCAAAAATGAAAATGGTATCCGGGATCATTCTGAGCCACAAGAGAAGGTGAACCAAGCTTTCGTGATAAAAACTCATTTGTCTTGCCGCCCAGAAACCGTCCGTATAAGCTTTGGCAAGTTGGATGAAACCTACGGGCAATAATGTGATGATAATCATGCCGGCTAGACCGATATTCAGCAAAATGCACGAGATTTTCGCCAGTTTATCGAATTTCTTGGCCGTCCATATCTCCGGTTGAACGAGATTTCTCATCGCATAAAGAATGATCGCAATGCTGAACATGCCGTATACACCCATCATCGCTCCGTGACCGTGTGCGGCGGTAAGGTTAGAGCCGTGTTCGAAATACGAGATGAGCGGGGTGTTGATGAGAAATCCTAACACGCCGGCACCTAACAAATTCCAAATAGCTGTGGAAATGAGGAACCAAAATGAACCGGTGTAAGGAAATTCACGGCCGCCGTCTTTCATCATTTTCCGTTGACTGTACGCTTCGAGGATGAGGAGCGTCAGCGGAACGACTTCAATGGCCGAAAAGACAGCACCAAGTCCGATCCATGCTTCTGGTGTTCCTTGCCAATAATAATGGTGTCCGATCCCGATAACGCCACTGCCAAGTAAAATGATAATTTGGAACATCAAGGCGCGTTCCGTTGATTTCTTGGTCACAAGACCCATGGTCACCATGAGGAAACCGATGATAATCACGGCAAAAACTTCAAAGATACCTTCTACCCAGAGGTGAACGATCCACCAACGCCAATAATCCGCGTAGGTGATGTGCGTATCCGGATTGATAAAGAAAGCGGCGAAATAGAAAGCAGGGATCGCGATGGAACTATAAAACAGCATATGGATGAGCCCGCCGGTTTCTTTTTCCTGTTTTTCTTTTTTTAATGCACCGACAATCCCCCGGGTGACAATGAGAAGCCAAACGATCATGCCGATCACTAGGATGATTTGCCAAACTTTTCCTAATTCGATGTATTCCCAGCCATAATGACCGATTAACCACCAGAAATTGCCAAGCAAATCTTTGGCACCGAACCACTCTCCGACGATGCTTCCGCCTACCAAAACCACTAATGCCCAGAAGAGAATATCTACAAGAAGCCCTTGTTTTTTAGGCTCTTTTCCGCTGACTTGTGGGGCGACATAAATGCCCATGGCAAGCCATGCTGTCGCAATCCAAAAGATGGCCAGTTGCAAATGCCAGCCCTTCACGATGTTAAACGGGAAAATCGAGACAAGATTCAATCCGAAAAACGAGTTGCCGTCAGCATAATAATGGGCAAGAAGTCCACCGAGCCCCGATTGAACGAGGAATAGCAAGCTAACGACTAAGAAATATTTAGCTGTTTTTCTTTGGCTTGGTGTCACTTCAAAATTTTCCACTTTTAACGTTGGAAACTTGGTATAGGCTTCCTGCATTTCAAGTTCATAGCGTTTGTAATAGTAGAGAATAATCCCTACGGCTAAAACGAGCAAGGCAACGCTTATGCCACTCCATAAAGCCGAGGCGTAGGTCATTGTATTACCCGCTTCGGCATCATATGGCCAGTTGTTCGTGTAAGAATACGTTTCTCCCGGACGATTGGTGGATGATAGCCAAGCCGACCAGAAGAAGAAATCGGCCATTTGTTTCAGTTGAGGGCCGTTTCCGACATAAGCAATGTCGCCGTCTTTCATCAACGTGTCTTTGATATAGTGATTGGGTAAGCCCGACATTTCTTTGTCACTAGTAAATTCTTCCACATAGTAGTCAACGACTTTCTTATATCCATAGGTTTGTGCATTCGTTAATGTTAAAGTTTTTGTTTGTTCATCATAACGGTTTTTGCGGATCTCGTGAATGACCGTGTCTTTAATGTCGGCTTGCTCGCCATTCGTGAGATCAGCAAAATCTTTATGAAATTTTTTCTTCGCGTAGTACTGATGCATGGCGTTGATATACACATGAAGCGATTCGGCGGTATAATCCGGGCCCAAATAAGAGCCATGGCCGAGGACTGAACCGTAATCCATTAAACCATACTTCTCATAAATGGCTTGCCCACCGATGATTTGATCACGTGTAAATAATGTTTGACCGTCTTCGCTAACGACGCGATCTGGCCTCGGTGCCATGCTTTTAAAAATATAGAAGCCCCCCAAAAGTAAAACGCTAAAAGAAAAGATAATGGTTACGAGCAACACTTTTTTCAGGGTGCTTTTGCGTGGGATATCCGCCATTTCTATGCATCTCCTTTCTCTCTTTTCGCCTTAATCATAGACGGGGGATGGGGGTGTAAAATGTGATACAGATGACAAAAGTTGTGACAGCATTTTGGCGAAATGGTCGTGAGAAAAGATCAAATTTTCCGAGCGTATGGTATTTTCAAGGTTTCTTAGAGGCAGGGCGATATTATAAAATAAGATTAAGTGCTCGTGTGAGGGGGGATCCAGGTGGCCGAATCAAAACCCGCGAGGATTATCTTTCATATCGATATGAATAGTTTTTATGCTTCCGTGGAAATGCGCCACCACCCTGAATGGCGGGGTAAACCGTTAGCGATTGCCGGACGACCCGAAGAACGGCGCGGTATTATTGTGACGGCCAGTTATGAAGCACGAAAAAAAGGGGTCAAAGCGACGATGCCCGTTTGGCAGGCAAAAAGGCTCTGTCCAGAACTTATCGTTCAAACACCCAACTTTGATCTGTACAAAAAGGCCTCGCAGCAACTTTTTCAATTGCTCAGAACTTATACGCCATATGTGGAGAAAGTCTCGATTGATGAAGGCTATATGGATGTGACAACCATCAAAGCGGGTATGCATCCAGTCCGATTGGCGCAAACCATCCAAACCCGGGTGAAAACAGAACTTGAATTGCCTTCAAGCATAGGCATCGCACCGAATAAATTTTTGGCGAAGATGGCCTCCGACATGAAAAAACCGATGGGGATCACCATTCTTAGGAAAAGGGACTTGGCGACGAAGCTTTGGCCGCTTGCCATTCAGGAGATGCATGGCGTTGGGAAAAAGACGGCAGAAAAGCTGAAAGCCTTAAAGATTTATACGATCGGTGATTTGGCTCATTTTGATAAAAAGCGATTGGAGTCGATGCTCGGCGTGTATGGCGGAAAACTGCACGAGCGCGCCAATGGCATTGACGATCGTCCAGTCGACCCTGAAGCGGAAGCCGTGCATAAAAGCATCAGTCAATCTACTACATTACCGGAAGACATCGCATCGGTGAATGAGGCTAAAGATGTGTTTCTCACGCTTAGCCAGCGTTTAAGCAAAAAATTAAAGGATCATAATGTTTGCGCCTATCAGATTGCGATTACGATCCGTTATCACGATTGGCAAACGGTGAATCGCTCGAAGACAATGAAATCGGCAGTTTATCTTTCGCAAGACATTTTTGAGATGGCGATGTTTTTATTTAATGAAAACTGGGATGGGCGACCCGTGCGTTTATTGGGTATTTCGGCTAATGCTTTGGAGGATGCGGCGTTTCGCACCAAACAATTGGATCTTTTTACATATGCGGAAGACGCAAAAGACGAGCCACTCCTTGAAACCATTCAGCAACTAGAAGAAAAGTTCGGGACATCGGTTGTCCAAAAAGGAATGCGAGGATTCGCATCACAGAAAGAACATAAAGGAAGATCTAGCAATGACAAAAGCACATTTTAAAGGTATCATCATGGTTATAATTGGGGCAGCACTGTGGGGGATTTCTGGCACGGTCTCACAAATTCTTTTTCAAGACTATCACATGCCGGTGGGCTGGCTCGTCGATGTCCGTTTGCTCGGCTCCGGCTTCGTCCTGATTATCGCTGGATTAATAGGAAAAGAGCGGCAAAAGATTTGGCAAGTATGGCGAAGCCCAAGGATGATGATGTCGCTTTTTCTCTTTGCCATTTTCGGCATGGTTGGTGTGCAGTACACCTATTTAGCGTCGATTGCTCTCGGCAATGCTGCCGTTGCTACGCTTTTACAGTATTTGGCGCCAGTTCTCATTGCTTTTTACTTTATTATAAAAAAACGCGCTTTTCCCGGATGGGTAGAATGGATAGGGATCATTCTCGCATTTTTAGGCACTTTTTTACTCTTGACGAATGGCTCCTTTCAATACCTTCATATCCCGACAATGGCCGTACTTTGGGGATTGTTGTCCGCTCTTGCGCTCAGCTTTTATACGATTTATCCCGGTTCCATGCTTAAAAAATGGGGAACTTCGGTCGTTGTTGGCTGGGGAATGTTACTTGGCGGTCTTTTTCTCGCTGTCACTAACCATCCGTGGGAATTTGGGGCGACACACTGGAATGCGACAGCTTTCGCTTTTACTAGCTTTGTTATTCTTTTTGGAACTCTTTTAGCCTTTTATCTCTATTTGGCAAGCCAAAGATATATTACCGCAAAAGAATCAAGCATATTAGCCTGTACAGAACCGTTAACGGCCGTTTTAACGGCTGTCCTTTGGCTTGGGGTACCGATGCGGATTTTCCAATGGATCGGTGCCGTTTGTGTCTTAGCGATGATCCTTCTACTGGCTATAAAACCTGAAAAGAAAATGACCGATGGCTATGAGTCGTTGGAACGGCTCGATTCGATTTCATGAAGCCCGCTCCTCACTTTGGGTGAGAGCGGGTTTTTTCGTAAAAAATAGGGAATTTGCAGAAAAATTATGTTATTATGGACAAAAGATAAAATACTGAACAGGGGGTACGGCTTTGAAAGAGGCATTGACGCGCATCCAGCGAAATATTGGTAAAGTATTGGTTGGAAAAGAGCAAGTCGCGGAACTGTTGATGATTGCGCTAGTTGGCGGTGGCCATGTACTTCTTGAGGATGTACCGGGCACCGGTAAAACCATGCTCGCGAAAGCCTTGGCGAAATCGATCGACGGGACATTTAAACGCATTCAATTAACGCCAGATGTTTTACCGAGCGATATTACGGGCATCCAGTTTTATAACCCTAAAACGCAAAATTTTGAAACCAAACTCGGTCCAGTAATGACCAATATTTTACTGACTGATGAAATCAACCGGGCGACACCGCGAACGCAAGCAGCCCTTCTTGAAGTGATGGAAGAGCGACAAGTGACCATCGAAGGTAAGACGCAGGTTATCCAACCACCATTTATGGTTGTGGCGACACAGAACCCCATTGAGCAGCAGGGGACGTTTCCGCTTCCTGAAGCGCAAATGGACCGCTTTTTTATGCAAATACCCGTCGGCTATCCGTCGTTTGAGCAGGAAAAACAAATGATGCACTTGCATCGGGGGAATGACCCCCTTCGCGAACTAAAACCAGTGCTTGAACCCGAGGATATCCTTCAGATGCAGGAGGAAGCCTCTCACATCGCCATGTCAGAAGACGTTGAAAACTATCTGCTCCATATCGTCCATGCGAGTCGCCAACATGAATATGTGGAAAACGGGGTCAGCCCACGCGGTACGCTCGCTTTGATGCGGGCGGCACAAGCCCGGGCGTATCTTCACGATCGGGATTACGTGACGCCGGATGATGTGAAGGTGCTTGTGCCTTACCTTCTTGCCCATCGCTTAGTCTTGACTATGGAAGGGGAAATGCGCACGACGAAACGGCAATGTGTGCTAAATATATTGGAAACTGTTGAAGTGCCTGTGGAAGCGGGAGCGAATGAATGATGCCATGGTCCATCCGTCGTGGTTCTACAACCATTGTCGAGCTGTTTACGATCTTTGGGGCTGTCACGGGTGTCATCAGTCTCCTTTTTACTAATGGCATGTTGTTTTTTGCCTCATGCCTTCTGCTCGTCTTCGGTTTGTATCCCCGCTGGTATTTAAACTATATCTCGAAACATTTTTCTTTTGAAAATGAGAAAGAGAAAGTGTATTTAGCGCGAGGGTCAAGCGGAGAATTACGGCTCAGTTTTGCTAATCATGCGAAACTCCCCGTAGTCTTTGCCACGGTCGAATTGGCGGTCGATGACCATGTTCATATCGGTGGAGTAAAAAAATGGATTGGAAAACAATATCAATTTGAAATTTCTTTAAAAGCAAGTAATAATCAAAGCTTTTCCTTACCCATTGAAGCGCTGACACGTGGGGTTGCCAAAGTGAAAAATTTAAAGGTGAAATTATATGATCCGATGCATCTTTTATCACTGACATTAAGCCAAGATTTTATTCGAAAAGAGGTCGTTATCTACCCAGAGCAAAAGCCGGTAAGAGGTAGTGAGACGCTCAAGCTTCCGATTGAAGGTGATCATCCGCATCCCACATCCCTTTTTCAAGATGTCACAAGCCCCATCGGTACGCGCGAATATTTACCGAGTGATCCGTTAAAACATGTTCACTGGAAGGCGAGTGCCAGGACAGGGCAATTGCAAACCAAGATTTTTGAAAAAACGGTGGGCATGACTTGGACATTCGTGATTTTGCTCAGTAAAGAGTTAACAAAAGCCGCCCGTCTTGAATTGGAAAATCAGTTGTCCTATGTCGCAACGCTTTGTCATGAGGCCTCTCAACGCGGTATTGACACGGAAATCTTTATTAATACGAAGCCGATGGGCCGCTCACTCTTTCATCACTTGGAGGCCGGATGTGACCGTCATCATGTCATCAAAGCGATGGAGTTTCTTGCGCTTATCCAACCTGTTCAGATTAAAACGTTGCCGCTTGAAGCGTTGAGAGAAATGGACCGGACTTTTCGGGAACGCCGCGTCATCCTCATTATTGATCAAGTTAGACAAACCGCCCCCTCCCGTTTTTATCAAAAATGGTTGAGGAATGGACATGCGCTTTATTTTATCGACCCCGAAGGCATGATCATACCGATTTCAGCAGGTGGTGAACGCCTTGCTACGTAAAACGAAAACAATAGAGGTAGCGCTCTCTGCTTTGATGGAAGGTTTAGTAATCTACGCGGCCTGCGTACCGTTTGGCGGAAGCCACCCATGGTTGTTTATAAAGTCGTTCGGATGTCAATTTGTCATGACATGCATCGCGTTTTCTATATTCTTCTTTCGTTTAAAGTGGCGGTATTATTGGCCGTATTTTATCGTGGCACTTGCCGTGGCCGGGTTAGGGATAATGCTTCATCTTCCAATGATTCTATCGTTTTGTTGTGCGATGCTTTTATTTTGGAGGCTCTATTGTGCTCTAACGGGCGAGACAGCGGAAAATCTTTGGATGGTTTATTTAGCCACTTGCGCGGTTATTTTCTTTTATCTTATCCTATTCGGCCTTTTTAACCGGCACTTTCTATATGAATCGGGGTTTTTTCTCGTCTTTTTATGCCAAACAGCGCTTGCGGTTAGCCTTCACTTTATCCGGACCATCAAGGACGGCCATGTTATTAAAAAATTGGCGGGATCTTACGGTTTAACGCTAACAGGTCTTATCGCGGCGGCGGGTTTACTTGCGCTCATTGTTCCAACCCTGTTTAAAGCTTTCACTTACTTAGTCGGCGTGGCAGCTTATGGCCTTTTTAATGCTGTGCAAGCCATCGGACGTTTGATTTTAAGCAAAAGGGGAGATCGTATTAATAAAGCATGGGAGAAGGTACAGCAAGCGAGGAAGGACAATTATGAGGCGCGGCATCAATGGCAGGATACCATCCATCACTGGTCTTTCCCCACTTTTTGGATCGCCTTCTTTCTCGTTGTCATTGTTAGTGCTGTGATTTTCATCTCTTTAAGAAAATATTGGAGCATCGATCAGCGGAAGATCAACGAAGGCACCGTCACACAAGCGCCTCACACAAGTCAATGGCAGCCCCCCGTTGGTGCAGAAAGCCGCAAACGAAGGCGCAAACCTCCGAAAGACCGCGTTCGCTTGGAAATGTATCGGCTCGAGAGAAAGTTAGGTCAAACTGATGAGGGCAGAAACGCCCATGAAACCGTCAGCGAATGGTTAAGTCGACTCCCGTTGGAACAAACGGAAAAAACGTTGATTCGCACCATCTATGAACGCGTCCGCTACGGTAAGAAGGTGGTAAAAGAAGAAGACTTTGCATCTTATAAAAGAGCGGTGCTGTCGCTTGCGGATAGAATCCGAAAAAGTAAAAAATAAGCAAGCCGTAGCTCTGCTAAAGAAACTCAGCTCTACGAAGCCTTTTGGGAGAAGGCAGATTTTAGTTGCCCATATGCTCGCTTGAAAAATCATCGATTTTCTTACTAGAATAAACAAAGGGGTCAAGCGAAGGTACAGCCTATGATGGCTCTTCGCTTAACCCTCTTTCTTTTATTTTTTTCTCTTATTAGGAATGTGAATCCTACATTTTTTTGATGCGGAAGTTGCTGACCATCATGGATGATAGAAGAATAGAAAAGCTGCAGATAGCCAGGCCAGGAATATGGGAAATGGCGAGATAGCTTAAAGTAAGCAAACAACCGGCGACAGTGATGGGTAATCCGTGAAAACTACCGTCAAATTCCGTGATGTTATAGCGGGCGAGTCGGATAGCGCCACACAAAATATAGATTATGGTGACAAAAATGCCAAAAACATTATAGTGGATGAAAAGACTTTGATACAATAATAGGGCAGGAGCGACGCCAAACGAGATCAAGTCGCAAAGTGAATCCAATTCCTTGCCGAAGTCCGAAGTAACATTGAGTTTCCGAGCGATGCCGCCATCAAAGCGGTCTACTAAACAGGCAAGGAAAATCATAAGCAAGCTCATATGGGCATGATGGTTTAGAATAAGAAGAATCGCTAAAATTCCGAGTGTAAGATTGAATAACGTCATCATGTTTGCGCTTTGTGCTCTAACTTGTTTTTTGGTTTGATCCATGCGGTCAGAAAGCAACATAAATCAATCACTCCTAAGCGGACCACTATATATCTATCATACGGGAGGAATATGGGTTGCTCAAGTTATTTTTTAAATTATTAGTAGAATTAACTGGAAATCCTTTATCCTCACGCTGTTTGCGATTCATCGCCGAATCGCGTGGAAGCGCATTTTTAAATCGGTTGTTTGTTAAAACGTTTGCCGTAAAGATGGAAGAAGCCGAAAGCAGCCTTCATGAATATAAGAGTTTACAATCCTTATTCGTCAGGAAATTAAAGCCGGGCATCCGGCCAATTGACCCGCGACCGAACGCGTTGGTCAGTCCGGTGGACGGCATCCTCAGCGCTTACGGGCGTATCACACAAGACAGCACGTTTCTTGTGAAAGGGGATCTGTACCGGCTCAGGGATGTCCTCGGAAAGGAGGATGCAGAGCATCGTTATCAAAACGGGCATTATTTTGTGCTTTATTTATCGCCTGGTCATTATCATCGGATTCACAGCCCGGCAAACGGCGCTATTTTGGAGCAATGGCATCTCGGGCGTACCTCTTATCCCGTCAATCGCCTTGGTATGAAATATGGCGGGCATCCTTTTTCTAAAAATTACCGTTTAATATCCGAAATGGCGACCCCGTATGGGAACATCGCCGTGATTAAAATCGGCGCATTAAACGTGAACTCCATCCATTTGACGCATGCCACCTCTGTTCTAACAAAAGGTGAGGAAATCGGTTATTTTTCTTTCGGCTCCACCGTGATTCTTTTCACCGAGACGGCAGATTTTCGATATGTCCAGACACTGGTGGAGGGAAAGAGCCTGCGATATGGGGAACCACTTGGTTGTTTTACGGCGTTTGTTCCTCTTTCTTGCGGTGGCGGATGTACCAAAAGCCGAGGCTAAACAAA
The DNA here is from genome assembly GCF_000430685.1 of Tuberibacillus calidus DSM 17572. Taxonomy (GTDB): domain Bacteria; phylum Bacillota; class Bacilli; order Bacillales; family Sporolactobacillaceae; genus Tuberibacillus; species Tuberibacillus calidus. The sequence goes on from NZ_AUMM01000010.1 coordinate 46,209, forward strand.
ACCATACATGGGACGATGATCCAGAGATGTTGAGCGAAATAATGCATCATCTTTAAACCTTGGAGGCCAAACAGCCGCCCTATGGTAATAAATGTGACGACCCAGATGAGCGCTCCGGTATAAGCGAACACGGTGAAACGTTTAAAGGAATAGTTCAAAATACCAGCGATATAGGCTGTCACATGCCTGACACCGGGGATAAAATATCCCAAGAACAGAATGGGGCCACCGATGTCTTTAAAAGATTGATAAGTGCGGGTGACGGTTTTTTCTTTTATACCGATTTTCGGTCCGATTCGCCGTAAGACCGGTTCTCCGAATGTTGCACCAGCAAGATAACTGATCGTAATGCCGCACGTTGCCCCGGCCAATGCGATGAGAACAGATAAAACGTAGGACATTCGGCCAAGGGAGACATTGTATCCCACATAAGTCAATAAGACTTCATCCGGTACGGGAAGACCGATGATGCCGAAGAGGAGAACGAAAAATAAACCAATATAACCAAAATGCTCGATATAATGATGCCAATGCGCCATGCCAAAACGACCTTCCTTTGTCGCCGGATGTTTATAACCTCTTAAATCATACCAAAATGGTGGGGGGGCGTAAAACTTTTTCTAGCATTCGGAGTAATGATAATTTATTAATAGGCAGGTTACAATCTATGGAATTGATTTTTTTAGGAACGGGTGCCGGCATGCCGTCCAAACCTCGCAATGTCTCAGCGCTCGCTTTGATGATGCCAGAATATAATGGTGACGTTTGGCTTTTTGACTGCGGAGAGGCCACCCAACATCAAATCCTCAGGACAAATATTAAACTGTCCAAATTGACGAAAATATTTATCAGTCATCTCCATGGGGATCACATTTTCGGGCTTCCAGGTTTACTCGCCAGCCGTTCGCAACAAGGAGAGAGCCTTTTACAACTTTACGGCCCAGAGGGGTTAAAGGATTTTGTAGAATGGACGTTAAAACTATCCCATACGCATTTAACGTATCCGCTCGAGGTTGTGGAGGTAAAAAGCGGTCAAGTCGTTTGTGAACAGAATTTGTCGGTCTCAGCGGCTCCTCTCGATCATGTTGTCTGCTCTTTCGGTTTTCGCATTGTCGAAGCGGATAAACCTGGCGCTTTGCTTGTGGATAAAATTCAAACGGAATTGGGGATCGCACCTGGACCGATTTACAAACGGTTTAAAGAAGCACCGTCGGTTGTTTTACCCGATGGCCGGACGGTTAACACGACCGACTATATTGGTCCACCCAAAAAGGGTCGGGTATTAACGGTTATTTCCGATACCCGCCCCACACCGCAAGCGATTGAATTGGCAAAAAACGCCGACGTGCTCGTCCATGAGGCGACCTTTACGCAAGATCGGGAAGAAGGGGCCAATGCCTTCGGACACAGTACAGCTAGGCAAGCCGCGGAAATTGCCAGGAAAGCCGGTGTCGGGAAACTGATTTTGACGCATATTAGCTCACGGTATAGGGAGAAAGAACCCTTATTGGAAGAGGCGACCGCGGTATTTCCCAACACAGTAATTGCGGAGGATTTTTGGTCGTTTTCCTTCTAGTCGCCTTTCGATAAAGCAAAACGGGGTGCTCAAGGCATCCCGTTTTGGTTTTTAGGCATCCCATCCCCGTTTGTACTGAACGGGAGCTTCGATGGTCGTTCTTAACTCTTTGGCTGCGCGGTACGGCCAATAGGGATCTCGGAGCAACTCACGGGCGAGCAAAACGACATCGGCTCTGCCATTTTTCAAGATTTCCTCGGCTTGTACGGCGTTCAGGATTAAGCCGACGGCACCAGTCATGATTCCGGCTTCATTGCGAATTTTATCGGCATAAGGCACTTGGTAGCCGGGGAACGCATCAATTGAAGCAGGAACGACGGCGCCGGAACTGCAATCGATGAGGTCCACCCCTTGGCTTTTCATTTTTTTCGCATAGTAGACATAATCTTCAGGGGTATTTCCGCCTTCTATGTAATCATTGGCAGAGATGCGGACGAAAAGTGGGCCGTCAAATTCCGTCTTCACCGCTTCAATGACCTCTGAAAGAAGCCGGTAGCGCCTGTCGCGATCGCCGCCGTAATCGTCATCCCGCTGATTGGTAAGCGGGGAAAGGAATTGATTGATTAAGTACCCATGGGCGGCGTGGATTTCGACGATATCAAAACCAGCCCATTTCGCGCGCCGGGCCGCTTGCCGAAAAGCGTCGACCACATCATGGATGGCTTCAACCGTCATCGCTTCTGGCGTTTTCATTCCGGGAAAGGCGATGGCGCTTGGGGCGATGATGGCTTCAGGGATATCGGCCTTTCTTCCCGCATGACCGAGTTGAATGCCAATCTTACTGCCATAAGCGTGATTGAGTTCCACTAATTTTTTAAGTCCATCGATATGTTCATCGCTCCAGATGCCGAGGTCATGAACCGAGATCCGCCCTTGTTTGGTGACGGCAGTCGCTTCGACGATGACTAAGCCGACTTGACCGACCGCTCGGCTTGTATAATGCGTGAGGTGAAAATCCGTTACTTTCCCGTCTTCATCGAAGCAGGAGTACATGCACATCGGCGACATGACGATGCGGTTTTTCAACGTGACGTTTTTAATGGTCAGTGGGGTAAAAAGCGCTTTAGCCATGCTGCAGTCACAACCTTTCTTCATGGGTAAATATCTTTGTTTCTCTTTGGATTGTAACATAACGAGCGACTGCATCAGGAAAAAATGCTCAAAGCCTATAATGAAACTTCCCTCTGCGAAGCCTTTTGGGGTATGCTTGCTTAAACAATGATATATTTTCTTACTCAATCAAGCCTTTTGGCGAATGTAGCCCCTTAGTAACCCTTATGCCCGCTCGAATTTCTTACTAGTACAAAAAAGGCGAGAGCCTCTCCGGCGGACTCCGCCTTCCTTTTGTATTTCCTGTTTTACTTCATTTTAATCTTCCTGAGTTTAGCGGCTTGTGCCGGTTCATCTGTGATGACGGCGTCTACCCCCCAGCGAAAAAGTATGGCCATAAAATGCGGACTGTTGACGGTATACGGGCGGATCTTCAAACCATTCTTGTGCAACGTGCGCACTAATTGTTCGGTTGTAATGCGGTAATACGGATGTAAACCGGATGCGCTGATCGAACGGGCGTAGCGGACCGGGTCCGGAATCGGTTTACTGTATAAGGGGGCGGTTTCGGCGTTATGATTTAACCGCTTAATTTTTAATAAGCTGTCATGATTGAATGATGAAAAAATCGTCCGTTCCATCATGCGGTATTTATCGATGAGTTCGAGCATGATTTCTTCCATCCCTTTATAAGGGAACAGGTTGTTTTTGAGTTCAATCACTAAATGAAGCGGTGTCGGTTGGATCCACTCAAGCACTTCCTCAAGTGTCGGTATTTCTGCCTTGCGAAATTTCCAGCCTTTCCAATGTCCTGCGCTCAGTTTTTTTAGCTCTGAAACGCTGTAATCTTTGACAAAACCATAACCGTCAGTCGTCCGATCGACAGTTTCGTCATGAATCACGACAGGAATTTTATCTCGACTTAAATGAATGTCCAGTTCAATGGCATCCGCCCCGTCTTTAAGGGCTTGCTTATAGGCGAACATGGTGTTTTCCGGATATTTGCTACTCGCTCCTCGGTGCGCTATGATTTTTGTTGCCAAAAAACCCACACTCCGTTTCCTTTCTTTATCTCATTTTACATGATACGGCCACTATATCATATGAATCACGGGCGGTGTTGACCATGTTTTCGAAAAGTGCCGATGGATTTTAGGCCATGCTTTAAATTTCGTTACCCATCATATGAAAACATTGGTACAATAATCATAGTCGCTAATATTCGATTTATTTGCATAAATACACGAACAAGACATCGATGGGAGGATCACGGATGAAACCCATTAAGGTTGCCGATGGCGTCTATTGCTTGACCGTTCCGACGCCGTTTGCCATCGGCCCTGTTAACATTTTTATCGTTGTAGACGGAAACCGAGCGATGATGGTGGATGCCGGGCCAAAAACAGAGGAAGCCTGGCAAATGTTAGAGGCAGGGTGGCGAGAACTCGGGTTAAATCCGAATCAATTAGAAGCCGTTGTCTTAACGCATCATCATCCCGACCATACCGGTTTAATCAGCTATTTGAAAAACGATCAACCGATTTACGGACATTGGCGCTTATGGCCATGGTTAACGAGAGACGTGCATTTTGCCGAGCGCTATAGAAATTATTTTCGGTCTCTTTCCGTACGAATGGGCGTGCCTAAAGAATTTCTGAACGATTCGCCAACCATTGACGAATATCTTATATACGGCGGTACAGGGCAACTGCATGCGAAGCTTGACGAAGGAGACCGGATTCCCGGATTTGAGGAGTGGCAGGTCTTTTATACACCTGGTCACGCGCAGAGCCATATCGGTTTACTGCGCGATGATGGTGTTTTTATCGGAGGGGACGTCCTCCTCGAGACGATCTCGTCCAATGCGATCCTTGAGCCGCCATATTGCGACACGGATGCTGTGCCTTATACATTGCTTCAATATCGCGATTCGTTAAAAAAATGCTTAACGCTTCCGATTCGAAAGGTGCTGCCGGGACACGGCAAGGCTTACGATTTTCAAGCATCACTGATCCACCATAAACTGCATGAACAAGAGAAGCGGCGCGACGATATTTTACAATTGATAAAAGAAGGCCCAAAGACAGCGCTTGAAATCGGAATGTCTCTTTTTAAAAATAGATGGCAACGGCAATTGGATTTGGTTTTATCGGAAGTGCAAGGTCACTTAGACTGGTTAAAAGTAGAAGGACTCGTCACCGTCGAAGATGTAAATGGAGCCTGGATTTATGAAATTCATGAGAAAGCAGGTGAAAGCTTGTGAAGTATAATTTGAAGAACCGGACGGTCATTATCACCGGGGCTTCCAGCGGCATCGGCCGTCATATGGTTCGCGAAGTATCGAAACGCGGAGCCAATACCATCATCCTCGCCCGTTCGACGGACAAACTCGCTCGCTTAAAATCGGAAATCGAAATGCAATATGATGTCAACGTCGAGCCTTTTACGCTTGATTTAGGCGACCTGCATGGCGTCAAAGAAACGTTTGAACAGATAAATCTCAATTGGCCGACCATCCATGTCCTTATCAATAACGCGGGCTTTGGCATTTTTGATTATTTTGAGCAGGCTAAACTCGAGGATATGAAGCGGATGTTTGAGGTGAACGTGCTCGGCATGATGGCGCTAACGAGAATGATCCTTCCGAAGATGCTCCAACAGGGGGAAGGGCATATCATTAATATTGCCTCCATAGCCGGAAAACTGGCCACGCCGAAGTCATCCGTTTATTCGTCAACAAAAAGCGCCGTGCTCGGCTTTTCGAATGGCTTGCGAATGGAGCTTGCAGGAAAAGGTGTCAAAGTTACCACCGTTAATCCGGGGCCTGTCAAGACGAACTTTTTTCAGATGGCCGATCCCGAAGGAAACTACCAAGCTAATGTCGCCCGCTGGATGATCGAGCCCGAATATGTCGCCCGCAAAGTGGTCGAGGCGATCGGCAAAAATCGCAGGGAAATCAATCTCCCTTTCTTCATGGGCGCAGGCGCTCGTTTATATCAAGTCTTTCCGACACTTGTTGAAAAAGCTTTAGGACGTTGGATTAATAAAAAGTAAGACAGGTGATGCCTGATGAATAAAATCGCTGTTGTCACTGGGGTCGGCCGGTTAAAAGGCATCGGCGCAGCCATCTGTCAGAAGTTGGCGGAATCCGGATTTGACATCTTTTTTACCTATTGGGGGTTGTATGATGAAAAAATCCATCAAGAGAAAAGCGATCCGGATCAATTAAAAGCCCTTCTTCGGGAGAAAGGCGTTCGTTGCGAAAGTCTGGAATGGGATTTATCCGCTGCTGAAGCCGCCGAACAGCTTTTTGATGCCGTTCAAAACTGCTTCGGTTTCCCAAGCGTACTGGTGAATAATGCCGCCTATTCTACTCAAACTCATTATAAAACCTTGACGGCAGAAGAATTGGACAACCATTATTATGTCAATCTAAGGGCAACGGCTTTGTTAAGCGCCACTTTTGCCCGCCGTTTTTCTGGAAAGAAAGGTGGCAGAATCATTAACCTCACATCGGGTCAATCGCTCGCACCGATGCCGGGAGAATTGGCGTATGCAGTTACGAAAGGCGGTGCCGAAGCACTCACAAAGACGCTTGCCGCTGAGGTCGCAGATAAAGGGATTACCGTTAAAGCCGTAAACCCAGGTCCAACAGATACTGGCTGGATGACGCCGGAGATTCAAAAAGCATTGATCAAACGTTTTCCGCGCGGCCGCATCGGCACACCTGAGGATGCGGCAAGGCTCATCCGGTTTTTGGCGAGTGAAGAAGCGGAATGGATAACCGGACAAGTGATCCATTCGGAAGGCGGTTTTATAAGAGGATAAGAGGAAAAGGAGTGGGCGTCCTGCCTGCTCCTAAGTTTTTTATTTATATGTGTAAGACTTTAGATCAGCCGTATGGTCTGTGTCGAACTAGAAAAAGACCGGGCGTATACCTGGTTTCTTAAATAGGTTCACGAAGGCTTACTTGTTTTTTTTACTAGATAACAATCATAAACCTTCAACACCAATTTGAAGCACCCCATTTTGGCGACGAATGGAAATTTGGATTGAAAATATGGTTAAATAGACATAACATGACCGTTCACTTTGAAACTATTTCAACAAAGCTGTCGTCAACATAGCAGTGAACCGGAGGGAGGCCGGGGGAATGGATAAAGCTCTGATCGGGACGGACGGACATCCGGATCCGGAGCTTCTCATCGAACAGCTTCTCGACGAATACGGAGAAAGTGTCAAGAAGCTAGCGTACACTTACGTAAAAGATTGGGCTTTAGCGGAAGATGTAACGCAGGAAGTTTTTCTTTCTGTCTACCATCATTTGCCTCGTTTCCGGGGAGAGTCTTCCTATAAAACGTGGATTTATAAAATTGCCATTAACAAAAGCAAAGACGCGATCAAAACGCGTTTCTTGCGTCCTAATAAACTTTTAAAAAAGTTAAAAGCATATACCGATGTTTACGATTTATCCGCCGAGGCGCGCGCTATGGATGCTATCGGCGACGTCCGATTGAGCCAAGCCGTCATGCGCTTACCCGTCAAATATCGCGAAGTCATCATATTGTATTATTATGAAGAATTAAAGTTAGAAGAGATTCAGCAACTGACGAAGATTAATCTCTCAACGGTTAAAACCCGGTTGCGGCGGGCAAAGGCGATGCTCCGCGAATTATATGAAGAAGGTGTAACCCATGGATGAGAAGCTTAGGCACCTGAAAGAAAGTATGGATCGCACCATATTGCGAAACGGTGCGCTTCGTGCTGAAGAAAAACAGAATATTCTTTTTGCCATCCGAATGCGGAAAGATAGGCGCAAAAAACGATTCCGCATCGGTTTAGGCGCAGCAGCCGTTTTATGTCTATCTCTAGCCATTAGCTTATTGTGGCCTGCCCTTCATGATCTGAGCAGTCATACGAAGGTGGCTCGCGCTCCTCAAGAAAAATCATTGTCGCCAAAAAATAAAGATCAAGCAGAAGACAAAACGGAACAGATGCGCATTTTGGATGCGAGTGACCCGCCCCAATATAACAGTGGTTTTAAGTATGAAAAAAATGATACGCCTGTAACGCTTTTCACATATATCATTTTCAACCATTATTATTACCGAAAAACAGGTCAAACGGCAGATCCTTCCGAATTGGGACAGGAAATCGGACGCATCAAGCGGACCGGGGTTTGGCAAGAGCTGCGGTCAGGCGATTCCAATAACATGCGACCGGGACCGATTTATGCCATTCACGGAAAAGACCCTGCCGAATATATCGCCGCCAAAGGAACGATCATGGTCGGTAGGAAAATGCGTGAGAGCTATCTCATTTTTAAAAAATACAAACCGATCAATCCGTAAACAGTAATCACCGCCTTAAGGCGGTTTTTTTTATGCTGTTTCGCCAAAAATTTCCACTGGATATTCGAACGGATATTCGCATATAATAAATAATAAAAAGGGAATATGTGTTCGGGTGATGTGGATGATACATGTTGAGAAATTGCCGAGGCACCGCATCTTATGCATTGATATGAAGAGTTTTTTTGCGAGCTGTGCAGCCGTTGAACTCGGGCTCGATCCTTTAACGTGCTATCTTGTCGTTGTCAGCGATACCGAACGAGAAGGCAGTGTGATTCTTGCGGCCTCGCCGAAGATGAAACAAGAATTTGGCATACGGACAGGGAACCGCTTATTCGAAGTGCCTAAAGACCCACGCATTCGCATCGTTAATGCGCGCATGTCTCACTATTTAGACCGCTCGCTAGCCATTACCAGGCTTTTAAATCGCTTTGTTCCCTTCGAATGCATCCATCCTTATAGCATTGACGAAAGTTTTATTCAACTGGACGGCACAGAGCGGCTTTGGGGGCCGGCGAAAGAAGCGGCTGAGCGCATTCGCAGCGAAATTTATAAGCAATTCGGGCTGCCGTCAGCGGTCGGAATCGGTCCCAACATGTTGCTGGCTAAGCTAGCCTTGGACTTGGAAGCCAAGAAGAAAGGTGTAGCGGAATGGGATTATGCGGATGTCCCTGAAAAGCTTTGGCCCGTCACGCCTTTGAGCAAAATGTGGGGCATCGCTTCCCGGCTCGAGCGGACATTAAACCACATGGGGATTCTCTCAGTGGGCCAATTGGCCCAATACGATCGGGAAATCCTTGAAAAGCGGTTCGGAGTGATGGGAACCCAACTTTATTACCACGCTTGGGGCGTCGATTTATCTAAAATCGGAGCGCCAAACATGGAAAGGCAAATCAGTTATGGTAAAGGCCAAGTGTTGCTTCGGGATTACGATGATAAGAAGGACATTCAGCATGTGCTTCTCGAAATGTGTGAGGAGGTGGCCCGGCGCGCGCGCCAAGACCGGAAAGCGGGACGGACGGTGAGCCTTGGCGTTGGTTACAGCAAAACCGATGGCGGTGGATTTTATCGATCGAAAACGATGGCGCGCTCGACAAATGTCACAATGGAGATTTATCGCGCTTGCCTTGATCTTTTTGATACTTTTTATCGGGGGCAAACCGTTCGCAAGCTTTCGGTGACATTGTCAAACGTTACCGATGATACGAATGTCCAACTCGAATGGTTTGACGACGGCTATGAAAAACGGCGGCGTTTGGGCTATGCGATGGACCGGATTCGCGAAAAATATGGGTCAACGTCCTTACTTCGCGCCGTTTCTTATACTAAAGGTGGTACCGCGCGCGAACGGAGCAAGCTGCTCGGCGGGCATAAAGCTTAAGTGTTTTGGTTTTTTCGGGCGAAGGTCTCATAGACCGCCGCCTGTTTTTTATATTGGTTAGAAAGGATAAAAATTTTTTCGGGCCAGCAAAAGGGCAACGAAGGCTCTACCTTGGCCTAAAAAGGCTTGGCAGAGCCAAGTTTCTTTATAGTCGCCAACAAAGCGTTTCGCTTACGTTTCGGCAATTTTTATAATATAATGAAACTAACGAACGGTAGGTAGATGGGGTGGGCAACATGTCAACCGTCACAGACATTAAGAAAGCGGCCTTAAGCCTATTTGCACATAAAGGTTATGAAGGCACGGCGCTTTCGGAAATCGCTTGCGGCGTTGGCATTAAAAAGCCATCCCTCTATGCCCATTTTGGAAGTAAAGACGATTTATTTTTGACGGTTTTTAAAGAAGGACTAAAAGATTACATCGCCTTTATACAAGGGGCACCGATTGCGGCCTCAATGACGGCAGAGGAAAAACTCCGCCGGATTTTATCACGGCATGGCTTATACTATAAACAGCACACTGAGAATGCAGCATTAATCAAACGGGCCGCCTTATTTCCTCCCGGCGAGCTGGCGGAAGCGCTGCGATCGGAATGGCGGTTGACCGAGAAAGTGATGGACCGTGACCTTGTTGCCGTTTTTGAAGAAGGCATGGCAAACGGGGAAATCCGAGCGCTTCCGATGGCTGATTTACTGTTCAGTTATCACTGTTTAATTGACGGCTTTTTCATTCAAATTTTTTACCATAAGGATCAAGACTTCGAAGCTAAAATGGGAAGTGCATGGAAAATTTTTTGGAGTGGCATTTCGGCAAGGGGGAAAGCAAATGGCGTCCATCATTGTTGAGAATAAATGGCTGATTCTTGCCGGGCTTGAAGGACTGGCGTGGGCTTCCACCTTTTTCATGCTTTATGCCCGCTATCGGTTAAATTCAACATTTTGGTTTAAAATAGGCGTAATATTAACGGTGGTAACCGGTGTCATTCCACAAGTGACGCTTGGAGTCATTAATTTTTTGGCGACACGCCGTGTGGACGTGTTTACGGTCATCATTTTGCTGCTTATTATATATGGGGCAACGGTCGGAAAAAAGGATGTCAAGCGGTTGGATCGTTGGGCCAGGGAAAAATACAGCCGTTCATAAGCAGCCAATGGGTTTTTTATAAAGTGGTTTAAAGGATGGTTAATCGGTGAATAAATCTTTGGGAAGAGAAAAACGTTTGCAAAAGCGCATGCGTTTATTAAGACAGAAGCGTTTCGGGATGATGATTGGATTTATCGGAACGGCGGGGCTTTTTGCGTTTGCCTTTTTAATTGGCACACTCGATAACGGTTTTCCGAAAACCCTTTCCGTTGTGCTGACCTCGATTCCGCTAGAAGTGATGATTGGTGCGGCAGCCTCTGTCCCGCTCGGCTTCGATCCGGTTGTCGGGGCGTTAGTGGCATCGTTAGGACATTTAGGGTTGGCGCCTATTATCATTACAGGGTTTAACACCCTCGTGCGCAAATGGCATTGGCTGCGTCGTAAGTTAACCAAAGCCGAAGACATCAGCAAAAAATACGGAAAATTTGGCGTCTGGATTTTGACACCGCTTGCACCTTTCATCGGCGTTTTTATCTGCATTGCGGTCGGCATTTTGCTAAGGTTTCGCCCGGCCTTAATTATGACAAGTATTAGCCTTGGCACTTTGATCGCCGCGTTCGCCGCAACCATGGGCGGTGCGGGAATTAAAAGCCTGTTCCATTTATAGCCTAGAAAAAGGGGGCTGACTCTCTCGGGTCAGCCTCTCATTTGTATTATTCGATTTTTATGATTTGGCGAGTGGGGATGCGGTGTTTGGCTTCATCTGATCCGCGCAGCGTGATCGCTTCTTCCAGTGGATCAAGCTTTATAACGACGCCGCTAGCAACAGCCGGTCTTCCGTCTTTGATAAATGTAACGGATAGAGGGCGGTGTGTGCGCTCAGCTTCTTGTAAAATTTGGTCAAACGTTTCGCCAAGCTGTTCATCTAATTGAGGGATACCTGATTTTGGCTGTTTTTCATTGTCGCGCCATTCCCTTAATGCTTTCACATGCTCAGGCAGCATGAGTGACGCCCATTTGATTGCCCCGCGGTCAAACACCATTTTCGGTCACCTCATAAAATGGGAATATCTGTTCTTATTATATGACTTTAGCCCTAGACTATTCAATGGAAATTTGAAGAAAATATCGTCGTACATAAAAACGACGGAGACGCAAAAAAATAGGGGCGGAGGTGATCACATGCCGCAAAGGCGTGAGGACAAAAAGCAGAACAAGGTGTTGAGCAATAAACGGCAGGAAGAAAAACAGCCGGGATACGGGGATAAAAAGTTGGAAGGCCCGGATCGCCCGTCCACATAAAGAAAAAAGGAGGCACGAGCCTCCTTCTTTTATACTGGTAAGAAAGTCTATCATTTTCAAGCTAGCATAGGGCAACTAAAGTTCTGCCTAAAAGAGCTGGGCAGAGCCAAGTTTTTGTAGTGAAAAAATTGGCCTCATCAGTTGGCTTGTTTTTTCACGATGTGTTGTTAAAGGCATAGGGCTTGGCTTAAGTTCTATCAACCATTTCGGGCTAAAAATTTTTTTGAAATGGCATTTAGCTTGAATTTACTGGAAAAACGGGACTAGATCTAAGGTTATTTTGCCAATATCTGTATCCTAAAAGCCAATTTGAGAAGGACAAAGGCTCGAAATGGTCTTTAGAGAGGTTCTATCTGCCATTTTGGGCCGGAAATTTTTTTGAAATGGCATTTAGCTTGAATTTACTGGAAAAACGAAGCTAGATCTAGGGTTATTTTGCCAATATCTGTATCCTTTTGACCATTTTGAAGTGAGAAATGGGTCATCATGGTCTTTTCATTGGAGCATTCAACCGCTTTGATGCCTCAAATCTAAAAAGACCGGGCGAAGGCCCGGTTTTTCATTCATCACGCAAAATCTACTTAGCCACGCTTGCCAAATAGTTTTGAACATCTTCCGGTGTTTTGGCGTTGGCGCTGTGCAGATGAGCGATTTTTTCACCGCCGTCAAACACGAGCAGGCTCGGAATGCCCATCACCTGATACTTTTCGGCAAGTTCCGGGAATTGATCGCGGTCGATTTCATACCAATCGAATTCAGGATGAGCCTCTATAATCGGGTTAATGAACATATCCAATCGCTTACAATCGGGGCACCAACCGGCTTTGAATGTAATGAGCGCGCGTTTCGGCCCGGAAATAATTTTTTCAAACTCATCATGTGAATGAATCGGCTTCATTGTGACCACCTTTTCTCTTTTTTATTTATCATAGCAGATGGCTCATTTCATAGAAAATGAATTGCCTATAACGTAAGCGGTAAGAGGAAAATCACGTATGGTTCCCGGCCATCCGCAGCCCGTATATTTTGCTGTCCAGTGACCGCGTGATGTGTGGGCGGATGAGATCAACGGCTTCAAGCAGCTTTTCCATGTCGATGCCGGTTTCAATCTCCATCTCATTGAGCATAAACAAAACATCCTCCGTGGCTACGTTACCGCTCGCACCGGGCGCAAACGGGCAACCGCCAAGCCCGCCGGCTGAAGTATCAAACCGGTCAACCCCCGCTTCAAGGCAAGCATATATATTGGCAAGCGCCGTGCCGCGCGTGTTGTGAAAGTGGCCAGTCAGTAATATGTTCTCTGGGAGGCTTTCCTTTAACCGGCTGAACAAGGCATAAACATCTTTCGGATTGGCCATACCGATGGTGTCGGCAACACTCAGTTCGTCAACGCCGAGCTCGGCAAAGCGGCCGCAAAGGTCGACCGCTGCCTCTTTTTCCACCTTTCCTTCATAAGGACAATAAAAGGCCGTGGAAATACAGGCACGGACAAATTTGCCGCGAGCTTTTAAATCACGAATCAAAGGCGCAAGTTCTGCCATGCTTTCTTCCGTCGTCTTGTTAATATTTTTTTTATTAAAAGTGGTGCTCACGCCGACAAAAACAGCGATGTGGTCGCAACCGGCGGCGTAAAAACGCTCCACTCCTTTTTGATTAGGCGCCAAAACGAAATGGCGTTTACCTGGTTCCAAACAAGCTTTTATAATTTCGTCAGCATCCTTCATTTGCGGCACCCATTTGGGGGAAACAAATGAAGTGAGTTCCATCTCGTTTATGTTGGCTTGTTTCAAAGCCTCTATAAATTTGATTTTGATATCGGTGGGAATGATATTTTTTTCATTTTGAAGGCCGTCACGGGGCCCGACTTCAATCAGTGTCACAGTTTTCGGTAATGTCATGCGCTAAGCCTCCCGTCTGTAAATGTAACCCCTTACAATTTTAACTTTAAAAATGGTTTGAAACAATGTTGAAGTTCGAAAAAATCGTGTATGATAAAAGAAAAACGATAGGGAGAATCCGGCATATGACAAACGTTTTCATCCTTGATGGGGCGAGAACCCCATTTGGTACCATGGGCGGAAGCCTCAAAGATATTTCGAGCATTGAACTCGGAAAGGCCGCGTCGGTTGAAGCGGTGCGCCGGGCTGGTGTTGAAGCCGGGGACATTGAACACGTCGTATTCGGCAACGTCATTCATTCCGACCCGAACGCCGCTTACCTGGCACGGCATATCGCGTTGAAGTCGGGTGTTCCAGAGCATGTTCCGGCCTTGACGGTCAACCGCCTTTGCGGTTCGGGGCTCCAAGCCGTGGTTTCGGCAGCGCAAGCGATGCTTCTCGGCGAGGCGCGCACGTCGCTTGTCGGCGGTGCGGAAAATATGTCATTAAGCCCAAGAGCAGACTTTACCTCGCGCTGTAACGGCGGAAAGTTCGGACCGATCCAATTGGAGGACATGCTGCTTAGAACTTTGACGGACGACTATATCGGCTGCGGCATGGGCATGACCGCTGAAAATTTGGCGGAACAATACAACATTTCAAGAGAAGAGCAAGACGCCTTTGCGCTGTTAAGTCATCAGCGGGCCCAACGCGCTCGGGAATGCGGGCGTTTGGCTGAAGAAATTGTCGCCGTTGAAACGAAAAAAGGTAAAGTTGAACGCGATGAACATATTCGTGACAACACATCGATGGAGAAACTGGCTCTGCTCCGCCCATCATTTAAAAAGGACGGGACCGTGACGGCGGGAAACGCCAGCGGCATTAACGACGGAGCGGCTGCCTTAGTGCTTGCCACCGGTGCTTTTATTAAAGAAAGGGCTTTAAAACCGCTGGCGGAAATTGTGACATGGGGAATTGCCGGCGTTGACCCCCGCATCATGGGCATCGGTCCGGTTCCGGCAGCGCGGATGGCCTTGGAGCGAGCCGGTTTAACCATTGATCAAATGGACCTCGTGGAAATCAATGAAGCGTTCAGCGCCCAATACTTGGCGGTCGAAAAAGAACTAAAGTTGGATAGAGAAAAAACAAATGTGAATGGCGGCGCCATTGCATTAGGGCATCCAGTTGGCGCAAGCGGCGCGCGCCTTTTGCTGACGCTCGCTTACGAACTGCGAAACCGCGGGAAGCGCTACGGGTTGGCCAGCCTGTGCATCGGCGGCGGGCAAGGCATTGCCATGATCATTGAAAACAAACAATTGTAATGAAAAAGAAGCTGACTTCGATCGGAAGCTCAGCTTCTTTCCTTTCATTATCTACAGCGCACTTCTGCTTTAGATTATATCGACGTGCATAGAAAAAGAAAAGCGCGGGGTGTCCTGCGCTTCATTTAACGATGCTGCTCGTAGCGGTTGGCATGACTTAAGTTTTTAATGGTTTTGAGTTCCTTTTGAGATAGCGGCGGTGCCTCAATGGCTGCTATATTTGTTTCAAGCTGCGCCATGCGACTTGTCCCCGGAATGGCTGTGGCGACAGCAGGATGGGCGAGACTATACAGAATAGCCGTCTGCGACAAGGTTCGCTCAGGATTCGTTTGTTCCTTCAAGTTGCGGATAAGGATTTCTAGATCCCCTTTGCTATAGTCCAGATAACCTGCCTCCGGAATCTTTGCCAAACCGTGGTCGGATAAAATCCCTTTGGCTACTGGTCCGCGGGCGATGACCGAAATGTTATTTTCATAGAGCAAATCAAGCATCGCTTCTTCCGGTCTCCTGTCAAGAATGCTGTATTGCATCATGACGCTTACAATGGATGAGCGTTTGATATATTCGCGGATGACATTAGGGCGGATCGAGCTGATGCCGTAATAGCGAATGTAGCCTTCCTGCTTCAACTCTTCAAAAGCTTCAATCGTTTCATCGATCGGGTCATCAATGGTGCCACCGTGCAGTTGATATAAATCGATGTAATCAGTACCGAGCCGCTTGAGGCTGTCTTTGCACGCTTTTTTAATATAGGCCTTCGAAGGATCCCAATACCAGCCGGGTTTTCCAGCTTCCCAGTGATTGCCGCCTTTTGTGGCGATAATGACCGCATCGCGTTTTCCTTTTAATGCTTTACCTAAAACGGTTTCGATACGGCCTTGGTCATATAGGTCGGCGGTATCGAAGAAATTGATGCCGCGCTCATATGCCTCATCGATGATGCTTAGAGCCAATTTTTCATCGCGCGGTAAAGACATCGTGCCGAAACCGATTTCACTGACATAAAGATCGGATGATCCAAGCCGGTTTTTGTTCATAAAAATAACCTCCTATCTTTTTCTTCTCATTATTATAGCGGGGGAATGTTCGCGAAGTCGAAAATAAAATAGCCGAATCACACGTGTCTTGTCATTTATCATTACATTAATTATAGTGATGGTAAGGAGAGTGAACGCGATGGGTGAAGCGTTATTAATCATTGATATGAGCAATGATTTTGTCCATGATGAAGGGGGGTTGACCGCTGGAAAACCGGCTCAGGCCATTGTACCCTATATCATTGAAAGAGCTGAGGCGTTTATTGCGGAAGGGAAGGCCGTTGTTGTCTGCATGGATGCTCACGAAGAAAACGATCCGCATTTTGACTTATGGCCGAGGTATAATGTCAAGGGGACGTGGGGACAAGCGTTGTACGGGCCGCTTCAAGAGTGGTATGAAGAACATAAAGACCATCCCAATGTTTTCTATGTTCCAAAACCTGAATATGATGCCTTTTTCGGTACGAATTTAGATAATATTTTAAAAGAAAAACAGGTGGACACCGTCCACTTAACCGGTGTTTGCACAGATATTTGTGATTTTCTAACGGCGTACGGCGCTTATTCCAGAGGGTATAAAACCGTAGCTCACGCAAAGGGCATGGCGACCTTAACCGACCAGCATGACCTTTTCCTCAATCATATGGCAGCCATTTTTAAAACGGAAATTCGCTAATACTAAAAGGAGGCGCGAGACTCCTCCTTATTCATTTATATGGCACGTGAGGCGCTTTTTTTCTTGAAAAAAGCTACGGGTCATGTACGATATAAATAGGATATTGGTTTAACGATCCATTTTTATGCATAAGGGGACGGACAAGCGTGGCGTTTTTCCGCATATTACAAAACTGCATGAGGATGCCCGGAAAAGCTTCGGTTTTCGCATTAAACCGTGTGAGCATGAGGGATACGTTACTTTATATCTTTATTCTCATGCTTCTCTCATCAGTGCCCGATATTATCGACCTTTTGGTTAACGGTCGTTTTTCCAATCAAACTTACGAAAGCGTTTTGTATTTGCAAGTGTTTCTTTTCTATCCGTTATACATCATTTTTATCGGGATCATTGCGATCTCGCTCCTTTCGGCGGCGGCTTACGTGATCAAAACGGTGATGAAGCGGAAATTAACGTATCATCATTTATGGAAATTGACGGCCTTTTCCGCAACCGTTCCTTTATTGTTGAATGCTGTCTTTAAAGGCCTTGGGTATCGAAACATTTGGATCACAGTTTTGCTTGTTGTGCTTTTATTTTTCTATCTCATCAAAATGATTAGGGTTTTCCCTATCATTTCAAATAAAAAGTAAAGATCAGGAGATTTGCCAATGGCTTATGTCATTACCTCACGTTGTGTCGGTGAAAAATGGGAAGCATGCATTGAAGTATGTCCGGTGAACTGCATTCTTGAAGGGGCAAACATGTGCTATATCAATCCCGAGATCTGCATCGATTGCGGGGCATGTCAAGAAGTTTGTCCGTCCGACGCCATTTTTAAGGAAGAAGATGTGCCCGAGGAGGAACGCGATTACATCCGGATTAATCGGGAATATACGAAATAATGGGTATAGAAGCCGCTCGTTTTCGCGGCTTTTTCTGTTTTTAGAGTTGTTTATGATACAATGGATGAAGGTTATAGGAAAGAGGTTATGATGATGACGGACTTCACCGAAAAAACCATACGATCACAATCCATCTTTAAAGGGAAAATCATTGAATTATGCGTGGATGAAGTGGAACTGCCGAACGGGAAATTGGCTACGCGGGAACTCATTAAGCACCCGGGAGCTGTGGCCGTCATTGCCGTGACGGATGAGGGAAAGCTTGTCCTTGTTAAACAATTTCGCAAACCTTTAGAACGGGCTTTGTTTGAAATCCCGGCGGGAAAACTGGACCCTGGAGAGGATCCGAAAGCGTGCGCTCTTCGTGAATTAAAAGAAGAAACGGGGTATACGTGCCGAGACATCGAGCACGTTGTTTCCTTTGGGACTTCGCCTGGGTTCGCTGATGAAGTGCTTCACATCTATTATACGGATACCCTTATTTCCGGAGAGCGCCATTTAGATGAAGACGAATTTTTGGATAATTATGAGGTGACGTTGGAAGAGGCTTTAAAATTAATGAAAACAGAAGCGATCTTTGATGCCAAAACGGTGTTCGCCGTGCAATTTTTACAAATGAAACAAGGTCAATCTTCCAAATAAAGAAAACTTGGCTCTGCCAAGCTTGATGGGTGAAGGCAGAGCCTTAGTTACACTTATACAGGTCTGAACAATGAGAAATTTTCTTACCAGTACGAAGAAGGGTTAATATGTTTTCAACATTTTATGCGGATTTACATATTCACATCGGAAGGACGCTTTCAGGGCGTCCAGTTAAAATCACTGGAGCGAAGACGCTCACCATCGACCGGATTTTAAGAGAAGCAAGCTTACGGAAAGGCATCGACATCGTCGGTGTGATCGATTGTCAGGTGCCAGAGGTCATCGCGCAAATCCGGGACATGGTTTCCCGTGGCGACGTTCAGGAACTTTCGGACGGGGGACTGAAGTTTTACAAAACCGTTCTCATCCCCGGTTGCGAAATCGAAGTGAAAGATGAGTACTGCCAGGGGCCTCTACATGTGCTCGCGTATTTTCCAACCCTTAATAAAATGAGTACTTTCAGCGATTGGCTGGCTCGCCATGTGACCAATATCAGCTTGAGCACACAGCGTTTTTACGGAACTGCGCGTCAACTGCAGAAAAAAGTCAAAGAATTGGGCGGGCTGTTTATCCCGGCCCACGTGTTTACACCTTTTAAAAGCGTCTACGGGGCCGGTGTCAAGCGTTCTATAAACGAGATTTTAGATCCCGATCTTATTGATGCCATTGAACTCGGATTAAGTTCTGATACGGAAATGGCGGACCAAATCCAGGAATTACATGCTTTTACGTTCGTGACGAATTCAGATGCCCATTCCTTGCCGAAAATTGGTCGAGAGTATCAGGCACTTAAACTGGATCATCCGTCATTTATGGAGTTAAAACGCGCCCTTCACCAAGAGGACGGTCGTGATATCCTTGCCAACTACGGATTGAACCCGAGGCTAGGAAAATATCACCGCACACGGTGCGCCGACTGTATGGAACTCATCGAAAATTACGTGAAAGGTGAGCGCTGTCCTTATTGCGGTCACGGAAGAGTGGTAAAAGGCGTGCGCGATCGTTTGGAAGAACTGGCCGATAGCACCGGCCCCCGACCTGGTCGCCCGCCTTACGTGCATCAAGTTCCTCTTGAATTTATTCCGAAAGTCGGTAAAAAAACATTGGAGAAGCTCATACAAGCATTTGGCACGGAGATGAATATCCTTCATAGAGCCTCAGTTGAAGCGTTAACAGAGGTTGTCGGCGCTGAGACGGCGTCCTTGATCGCTTTAGCAAGGGAAGGCAAACTCGCCGTCGAAACGGGCGGTGCCGGCCAATATGGGAAAGTAAAAGCCGAATAATGTATTGGGACCATAGTGATCGATTAACCGCTTGCTTCTAGTCTAGCCGGTAAGTTTCCGGCGCCTTTGTTCTATTAATTTTTCTATTAAAAATGTCATAGATTCGCTCCCTCGTCATAGAATGCTACTAAGAGCAAGACGAGGGGGAAAACCGATGCCTGTCACAGTAAAACAAAAGATTGCCAAACATGTTGAAGATAACTTATCCATTTATATTTTCATCATTGTTTTGTTTTTAATGGGGATCGTCTTTGGTGCGATTATTGTCAACAGCCTGCCACAACAAACCAAAGCGAATTTACTGACGTATTTGCAACGTTTTTTTGGACAAGTCTCTGAAGGGCAATTGGCAGACCGGGGAGCGATGCTGGGTGAGAGTTTTAAAAATTATTTGCAATACCTTGGATTGATCTGGTTGCTTGGTTTATCGATGATTGGTTTACCCATCATTTTTATTCTATTGTTTTTAAAAGGGATCGTTGTTGGCTTTACGGTTGGTTTTCTCGTGAACCGGATGGGTTTACATGGGTTTATCATTGCGATGGCAAGCGTTTTTCCGCAAAATTTACTGATGATCCCTATTTTTATCATTGCCAGTGCCGCGTCTGTTGCCTTTTCGCTGAAAATGATCCGCCAACTTTTAATTCGAACGAGGAAGAACCCGCTTCTCCCGCAATTTTTAAATTATGTGGGGCTCTTCGGCATGATCGTTGCGGCCATTTTTCTTGCCGCCTGTTTTGAAGCGTATGTCTCCCCTATCTTAATGCAGGGCGTTGTCGGCAAACCGTAGCGTATAACAAGAATATGACTATTTTCAACCGTTAACAAATAAAAATTATTATAAGCTATAAATTAGAATAATTTTATTTTGACACATCTTCTCGGTCTGTTTATAATATTTTTAGAAGTATGGCCGGGGAGGCGGAAAAATGGAGAGCCGAATCGATCGGATAAAAAAGCAATTGCACTCCCAAAAATATAAACTGACCCCACAAAGAGAAGCGACGGTCAGGGTTTTATTGGAAAATGAGAAAGACCATTTAAGCGCAGAAGATGTGTATCTACTTGTTAAGGAAAAGGCACCAGAAATCGGATTGGCAACGGTTTACCGAACGCTTGAGCTTCTAACCGAATTGAAGGTTGTCGATAAAATTAATTTCGGCGATGGTGTCTCCCGCTACGACCTCCGCCGCGAGGGAGCCGAACATTTTCACCATCATCTCGTCTGTATCGAATGCGGGGCGGTGGATGAAATTCAAGAAGATCTCCTCGGCGATGTCGAACAAGTGGTTGAGCGGGATTGGCATTTTATCATTAAGGATCATCGCTTGACGTTCCATGGCATTTGCTATCGCTGTCAGAACAAAAAAGAGGAAACAAAAGATTAATAGCTAAACAAGATCAAACAGACCTTTTCCGAGTGATGGAGAAGGTTTTTTAGATGCACAATGAGATGATGGAAAGCCCGCTCCGGTTTCCCATACGGCTTCATGTATAAACCCGCATTCTTTTGGCATATCTTGTACTAAGATGTAGTACGTAGAAGTTGGAAAGCGGGTAATAGCAATGAAGCCATTCATGACATTGATTTTAGACACATTAAAAGTCTTTCTTCTTTTTGTCATTTGCACCATCCTTTTTTATTTTGGGCTCCAGTGGCTCGATCAAAACTATAAAAGTTTTCATAAGTACGAGGAACCAGACGATGGGGCTGTGAAAGTCTTTAATCCGGAAGGAGAGAAGGGGCCCGTTGATGGGGATGGTTTCCAGCGCCTTTTGCAATTTTTAAGAAACGGGGAATAATGAGATGCGTGGGGATGTCAAGGCTTTTATTGAAGCACTGATCACAGAAAAAGATGCAAGCCCTAATACAGCAGCTTCTTATCGCCGGGATTTGGAACAATATGTGGCATACATAACAAACATCCGTGGCGTTTCCGATTGGCAAAGTGTGGATGAAGCGATGATTTATCGGTACCTTTACTTTTTAAAAGATAAGGGACGGGAACGCGCCACCATTGCCAGACAATTATCTAGCCTAAAAGCTTTTCATCGGTATTTATTGCGAGCGGGGCGGACGAGCCATGATCCCACCCATGCGGTTCATTCCCCAAAAACGGAGCGACGTCTCCCCAACATCCTTACACCAGAGGAAGTCGAGCGATTGCTTGACGCACCGAACACAGAGACAGTGATGGGCTTGCGTGACCAGGCGATGCTCGAAGTGCTTTATGCTACCGGATTGCGCGCTTCTGAACTCATCGCCTTAAATGTGGATGATGTTCAGCCTGCCTTTGGGTTTTTAAAATGTATTGGCCATCACGGAAAAGAACGGATCGTTCCTCTCGGTAACCCCGCCGCAGCTGCCGTAAAAAGGTACATGGATGACGGGCGTCCCCATCTTTTAAAGGAGGCGGAGCAAGCGTTATTTTTAAACCGTAACGGGCGACGTTTGTCCCGCCAAGGCTTTTGGAAAATCGTCAAGAAAGTGGCTGAAAAAGCGGGTATTCTAAAACCCCTTACGCCGCAAACGCTTCGGCATTCTTTTGCGGCTCACCTCTTGCAAAACGGTGCTGACATACGGGCGGTTCAGGAAATGCTCGGCCATGCGGATTTATCAACAACACAAATCTATCGGCGCTTATCAGAGATTAAGTTAAAAGATCATTACCTTGCTTATCATCCGAGGGCGAAATAATAACGGAGGCAAAGCCATTTAGCGCACAATACATTGGAACGCGTTTTTTCATCGTATGAGATTCCGGAGGTATTGGGAAACAACGGTTGCTACCCAGTTTGATGATGTTGGCAGACTACATGAATAGCATAGAGCCCCTATCGGTTAACCAGTGTTGGTAACCGTCGGGGCTTTTAATGTTTAGGAAGGCATCTTCCTGTTAATAATGCCATCAAATGGCGAGAAATGTACGGAATCATTGCATAAAGATCGCTTGTTGATGAATATGAGACCCTAAGTTTGATGGACGATGATCATGGGTTGCTAAGACAATGATAGAACCTCACGATATAACCACGGTGTATTCCCCACTATTTTTTTATGCCCATCGCAATTCCTACCATAAAAAACCACCAGTACATGAATTTCCCCATAGAGGTATATTTACGAAAGGTTTGGAAGAAAATAAGGATGAACACGTATTGGAGGGATGGTCATGAAGGCAATTTTAAGCGTCTCACTCAGTATTCTCATCGCTTTATTCTCGCTTCCGATGACAACGGTTCATGCGGAAGAAAAACAAGCGAAATCCCTTGTTGAAGACGTCAAATCCGCTGTGCTTATGGAAAAAGATACCGGAAAGGTGCTCTATTCCATTCATCCAAATAAGGAATTACCGCCAGCTAGTATGACAAAGATTATGACTTTATTGTTGATTTTTCAAGCATTGGACCGTAACGAAATTGCTTTAACGGACAAAGTCAGCGTCAGTGAACATGCTGCCTCAATGGGAGGAACGCAAATTTTCCTTGAGCCCGGAGAAGAAATGACGGTCGAGGATTTAATCAAAGCGATTGCGATTGGTTCGGCCAATGACGCCTCCATGGCCTTGGCAGAATACATAGCTGGTTCCGAAGAGGCTTTTGTTAAAAGAATGAATGACGAGGCGAAAAAACTTGGATTAAAACATACCCATTTTAGCAATCCGACAGGTCTTCCCACAGAAAACCATTATTCATCGGCCCATGACATGGCTGTGATGGCAAAAGCTTTGCTCCGTTATCCTGATGTTTTAAAGTACACTTCCTTATATGAAGATTATTTAAGGGAAAATACCGACAATAAATTTTGGCTCGTTAACACCAATAAAATGCTGAAAACGTATCCGGGTGTAGATGGTTTGAAAACCGGATATACCCAGGAGGCGAAATACTGTTTAACGGCGACAGCAAAGAAAAATGACATGCGCGTGATTGCGGTCGTCATGGGGGCGCCATCTGCCAAAGAGCGCAACAAACAGGTCGCAAAATTGTTGAATTATGCCTTTGCAAATTATAAAACGAAAAAATTAGTCAACCAAGGCCAAGCCGTTGCGATCGTTCCCGTCAATAAAAGCGAAAAAGGCCGCGTCCCGGCTGTCACGGAAGATAACGCGGTGTTATTGCTAAGGAAAGGGGAAAATGCGAAAGACTATCATACCAAGATCGAAATAAAGAAAAATTTAGCCGCACCGATGGAAGCCGGAACCGTTGTCGGTTACTATATCGTGAAAAAAGGCCAGCAAACGGTGTCTAAAACGCCACTTATTGTGACCAGAGATATTAAAAAAGCGACATGGTGGCAATTGTTTAAAAGGCAAATCGGAAAAATGACAAATGGGTCGTGGTAAGTCGAATTACCACTAGTTTTGTCATGGAGAAGGAATTAGAAAAATTAATCGCGAAACTCATGATACAAGAGTTACACACGGACTCTAACGGTAACTAAAGGGAGGAGAAACGAAGTGAGTCTCAGCGTGGATCTAGAAATTAAGCAGGAAGTGTTGTGCATTCGGTTGGAAGGTGAACTCGACCACCATACCGCGGATATTTTGCGGGAACGGGTGACAGAGGCCTTAAACCAACATCTGATCCGCCATATTCTTCTGAATTTGGAACGCTTGGAGTTTATGGATAGCTCCGGATTGGGTGTCATTCTCGGACGCTATAAAGAAATTGCAGCGATGGGCGGTGAAATGGTCGTTTGCTCCATTTCCGCACCTGTAAAAAGGTTGTTTGAA
This sequence comes from Tuberibacillus calidus DSM 17572, assembly GCF_000430685.1. Taxonomy (GTDB): domain Bacteria; phylum Bacillota; class Bacilli; order Bacillales; family Sporolactobacillaceae; genus Tuberibacillus; species Tuberibacillus calidus. Next base: position 70,409 of record NZ_AUMM01000010.1, read on the forward strand.
ATGTCCGGGATGTTTAAAATCATCCGCTTTGAAGAAGATGAGGCCTACGCACTTTATACTTTGGGGGTGGCCTAAATGCGAAATGAAATGACCTTGCAATTTACGGCAGTCAGTGAAAACGAATCGTTTGCCCGCGTGACTGTTGCCGCTTTTGTGGCGCAACTCGATCCAACAATGGACGAGTTGACGGAGATTAAAACCGTTGTTTCTGAAGCGGTCACCAATTCGATCATTCACGGTTACGAAAACAAGGGGTGCGGCCTTGTCACCATTAAAGCGGAGATTGAGGATGATACCGTTCATTTAACGGTTCACGACGATGGGGTCGGCATTGAAAACGTTGAAGAAGCCCGTCAACCGCTTTATACGTCTAAACCGGAATTGGAAAGGTCAGGAATGGGCTTTACAATTATGGAGAATTTTATGGATCATGTGGCCATCGAAACGGCCCCCGGATGCGGCACGACGGTCTACTTAACCAAACATCTCACCAAAAACAAAGCATCAATATGCAATTGACCGCGGGGTTTATTTTACGAATCGATAAGGGATTCGGGTTGACCGATTAAAGGAGAGACAATGCCTATGGATGTCAACGTCAAAAATAATGCGAAAGAGCCCCTTTTGGATGATGAAGAAGTCAAAGCGCTCATCGCCCGCAGTCAAAAAGGCGATAAAGAAGCAAGAGACCTCATCGTCCAAAAAAACATGCGGCTTGTTTGGTCGGTCGTTCAACGGTTTTTAAATCGCGGTTATGAAGCTGATGACTTGTTTCAAATCGGATGTATTGGATTACTGAAGTCCGTCGATAAATTTGATCTTTCGTATGACGTCAAGTTTTCCACCTATGCGGTCCCCATGATTATTGGGGAAATTCAGCGTTTTATCCGCGATGACGGCACGGTCAAAGTGAGCCGTTCTTTAAAAGAAATGGGTAATAAAGTCCGAAAGAAAAAAGATGAATTGTCCAAAAGCTTAGGCCGCAATCCGACCATCGGGGAATTGGCGCAGTCTCTCGATCTGACGCCTGAGGATGTCATCATGTCGCAAGAAGCGATACGCGCCCCCTCATCAATACATGAAACGGTTTATGAAAACGATGGTGACCCCATCACGTTGCTCGATCAAATCCATGATAAGGATGAAAACAACTGGTTTGATAAAATCGCGCTTCGCCAAGCGGTCGAACACCTTCAAGACCGCGAGCGCCTAATCGTCTACTTAAGATATTTTAAGGATCAAACACAGTCAGAGGTGGCTGAGCGCCTCGGCATCAGCCAAGTGCAAGTATCGCGATTAGAAAAGAAAATTTTATCAGAAATACGTGGACAGATGGTTGAATAACCGTCTGCTTTTTTTATTTGAAAAGAAATAAGAGAATGTTTCCCTATTGAACAATCCATACTATGGAAAGAAGGAGTGAAAGCCATGGCCAACACCATCTATATCCGTTTGCGCCATAAATTTAAAGCCGCTTTAAACGATTGTATTAAAATCGGAAAAATGGCAAACGTCATCGCTCCTCGTGATATGAAAAACGTCATTTGTGATCTTGACGTGTACAAAATCCGACCCGAAGATAATAAATTCGTTGTCATTGATGCCATGGATGTCATCCAAGCGATACATGAGAGATATCCCGATTGCGATATTCAGACGGTTGGCCCGCAGCAAACCATCATTGAAGTGGAAAGTGAGAAAAAGGGCCCGCGAACAGTCTTGTTTTTACTCGTATGGGTCTTATTGTTTATCGGTGCAGGCTTAACCATCATGAATTTCCACGAAGATGTCGCAATGTCGAGTGTCCATCAAAAAATCTATTTTTTAATCACGGGAAGAGAAAATGCGAAGCCGCTGATCTTGCAAATCCCATATTCTCTGGGGGTCGGAATCGGTATGATTCTTTTTTTTAATCACATTTTTAAAAAGCGTTTTAATGAAGAACCCAGCCCTTTGGAAGTCGAGATGTTCAATTATCAACAGGATTTAGATCAATACATTATCCTGCAGGAAAATAAAAAAGCGGAGGCCAAACGCCATGGTGATGGATGATGTGTTGCTTATCATCGTTGGCTTCTCCGGAGGGCTAGCCGTCGGGTGTGGCTTTGTCGCTTTCCTCACTGTTTTGGGCATCATACCAAGGCTTACCCAATTGACTAAAACTTACGATGCCATCAGAAAATATGAATGGAGTGTCATCCTCGGGGTACTTGCATCGACTTGGTTCGGCTTGCGGTATTCGTCATTCAGTCTGCCCGGTTTTCTACTCATCCCTATTGGCTTAGCCGCGGGCATGTTTGTCGGGATGCTGGCCGCCGCTTTGACAGAAGTCCTAAATGTCTTTCCCATTTTGGCCAAAAGGCTTGGCATCAACGAAAAAATCCTCTTGCTCATGATGGCTCTCGTTTTAGGTAAAGTATTGGGTTCATTTTTTCATTGGACATACTTTATTGATCAATAAGGAGGAACACCATGACCCGTTTAAATGATGTAAAAAACTACAAAAAAAACATCAAATCGTACCACCCTAAAATTAACTATTTCGTGAACGGTCTTAAAGCCTTTGTGATTGGCGGCCTCATTTGTGACCTTGGGGAAGCGGTCCAGAAATTTTATGTTACCTTTTTTGATTTCAATGAAAAAACAGCAGGGGATCCAACGGTGGCAACGATGATTCTCATCGCTTCCCTCTTAACAGGATTCGGTGTTTACGACAAAATCGGCCAATTTGCCGGTGCCGGTTCTCTAATTCCCGTCACGGGCTTTGCCAATTCCATAACGAGTGCAGCCCTGGAACATAAAAGCGAAGGCATCGTTCTCGGCATCGCGACCAATCTTTTTAAATTGGCCGGTTCCGTCATTGTCTTTGGTGTCGTCTCAGCCGCGATTTTCGGATTGATCCGGCTCACCGTGAACAATTTATTAGGTTAGGGGGATAAGCGATGCGTTTGGGAAAACAAACATGGCGCTTTGAGCATGACCTTTACATCCAATCCACGGGGACGTGTGCCGGCCCATTAGAAGGGAAAGGGCCTCTCGGCGATTTTTTTGATAAAAAGTATAATGAACTGCATTGTGGTGAAAAAAATTGGGAAGCCGCCGAACGCAAACTCATGCGAGAAGCTGTGGACATCTGCTTGAAGAATGTCAATAAAAAACCGGAAGACATTGATTTTTTTATGGCGGGTGACCTTTTAAATCAAACCGTGACCTCCAATTTTATTGCGAGAGAAACAAAAATTCCTTACCTCGGAATGTTTGGCGCCTGTTCGACATCCATGCAAACGTTGGCCCTTGCTGCGCAATTCGTGGACACCGGTTATGCCGATTCTGTCCTTGTTGCGGTTAGCAGCCACAATGCAACAGCAGAGCGGCAATTCCGCTATCCAACGGAATACGGCGGCAGCAAGCCGAATACATCTACATTTACGGCAACAGGAGCAGCGAGTGCCTTGGTTAGCCAAACGCCTTCATCCGTAAAAATTAAAGAAGCGACGATTGGCAGAGTCATCGATTGGGGAATTGCCGATGCCAATGATATGGGCTCGGCGATGGCACCGGCTGCGGCCGATACGATCGAAAGGCATCTCAAGGATACGGGGCGAAAGCCTACCGATTACGACATGATCGTCACCGGTGATTTATCCAGTGTGGGCAGTCCGATCGTCCGCCAACTTCTGTGGGAACGCGGCATTGACATCAGCGAAATGCATCATGACTGCGGTTTAATGCTTTATAGTCCCGAGCAAAATGTGATGGCTGGCGGTAGCGGGACAGCGTGTTCGGCGATGGTCACCTATGGTTACATTGTCAATCTTTTGAAACAAAAAAAGATCCAACGCGTTTTCATTTGCGCGACGGGGGCTTTGTTCAATCCGACTGTCAACCAACAAAAAGAAACGATACCCTGTGTCGCTCACGGTGTCGTTTTGGAATCTGCAGGGGGCGAATAAAATGGATTTTCTTTGGGCATTTCTCGTCGGCGGTTTGATTTGCTTGATCGGGCAAATTTTACTTGACGTTTTCAAGCTAACGCCGGCGCATATCGTTTGTTCATTTGTCGTCATTGGGGCGCTTTTGGACGCATTCGGAATTTATGATAATCTGATTGAATTTGCAGGAGCTGGCGCTACGGTTCCCATCACGAGTTTTGGCCACTCGCTTTTACATGGGGCGATGGAGGAAGCCAAACAGCATGGGTATATTGGTCTAGCTATGGGCATATTTAAATTAACTTCCTCAGGTATCACATCCGCCATCTTGTTCGGCTTTCTTGTCGCGTTAATCTTTAAGCCGAAAGGGTGATTCCATGAGACGCATTATTGCTGTGACAGATGGGGATCAAATGGCCAAAAAAGTGGTGGAACTCGCGGCTAAAGAACTCGGCTTGCGCTGTATTTCTCGGTCAGCGGGAAATCCTACTCAGCTTTCAGGACCGGAATTGGTTGAATTGATCTTGCAAACCCCATATGACCCTGTGCTTGTCATGTTTGATGATGGTGGTTTTAACGGCATAGGAAAAGGCGAAGAAGCGTTGGCGTATGTCGTCAAACACCCGGAAATTCAGACACTAGGCGTCATTGCCGTTGCTTCCAACAGCTGTTTTCACGAATGGACGCGTATAGATGTTAGCATTGACCAAAACGGGGAGTTGACCCCTTATGGCGTCGATAAATACGGCGTGCCGGACCTTGAGATCGGACGCCTGACCGGCGATACCGTTTATGTCTTGGATCGGCTACATATTCCCATCGTCGTCGGGGTCGGAGACATCGGAAAAATTACGGGAGTGGATGAACCGGAGAAAGGCGCCCCGATCACCATAAAAGCCATTGAATACATCTTGGAAAGGAGTGGTTACCATCGAAGCGGCAATGAAGAACAAAAAACCGATCAGCAAACGTTTGAAAGAAAATAAAGCGTATATGGAAGAACGCATCGGTATCGGTGAGAGCTTTGATGTCGGGGTGCGAGAGTTGACGATCTTAAGCGAACCGATTGAAGTATATTATTGTAATTCCTTGGTCGATTCGCTTCTGGTTACAGAAATTTTGCGGGAACTTATGCGGCTTGTTCACGAGCATAAAAAGGTGGATCGGGCAAAAGATGTCATTAAAAATCACCTCGCTCATGAACAAGTGATTGAAATCAAGACGTTGGATGAAGCGGTTGACAACATGTTGAGCGGCCTGATTGTCATTTTAATTGAAGGCGAAAGTGATGGGTTGGTCATCGATGTTCGTCATTATCCGGGCCGTCAACCGCAAGAACCCGATGTGGAACGCGTCGTGCGCGGCGCCCGTGACGGGTTTACCGAAAACATCATAGAAAATGTCGGTTTGATCCGCCGGAGAATTCGCGATGAGCGGTTTCGGACACAAATTTTACGCGTCGGGGAACGTTCTAAAACCGATGTGTGTATTTGTTATTTAAAAGATGTAGCCAATCCAGGACTCTTGAAAACGTTGAAGAAAGAACTGGAATCCATCGAAATTGACGGCATACCTATGGCGGATAAATCGGTTGAAGAATTCCTGGTCAAACAAGGCTTTAACCCGTATCCGTTAGTCCGTTATACTGAACGTCCGGATGTAGCAGCGGCTCACATCTTGGAAGGTCATATATTGTTGGTCACGGATACTTCGCCGAGCATCATTATTTTTCCGACAACGCTCTTCCATCATGTGCAACATGCCGAGGAATACCGTCAAACCCCGGTAGTTGGCGCCTTTTTGCGATGGGCGCGTTTTTTTGCTATCCTGATGTCGTTGTTTTTGCTCCCGCTTTGGCTCATCATCGTCAACAATCACGAGATTGCTCCGGATTGGCTAAAGTTTCTCGGGCCGAACAATCATAAGTACCACATTCCGATCACCTTGCAAGTGCTTATTGGAGAAATCGGTGTGGAAATCATCCGCATGGCCGCCATTCACACGCCATCCTCTTTATCAACCGCATTAGGATTAATTGCGGCGGTTATGATCGGCCAAATTGGCGTCCAGGTCGGCATCTTTACACCGGAAGTCATTTTGTACACATCCTTGGCGGCAATTGGCGGATTCGCGACGCCAAGTTATGAACTGAGCGAAGCCAACCGCATCGTGCGCATTTCACTCATTCTTCTTTCACTCTTTTTCGGCATTCCCGGTTTCGTCATCGGCTCGACCCTTTTTATCATTTTTTTGGCTCGGGTAAAAAACCTCAATACCCCGTACCTCTGGCCATTTATTCCCTTTGATCCGATGGCTATGGTTGCGATTTGCATCCGGACATCGATGCCGCTTTCCAGCACCCGGCCGAGCATCGTAAAACCATTGGATCAGAAAAAAATGCCGCGTAAAAAAAGATGGCGCTCCGAATAAAGTCATTGCAAAGAAAACCATATGCCTAAATGGCTGGTTTTCTTTTTTTATACTTGTATGCTTGTAAATTTTTCAGATTTACCTGCACTCATTCGGTCCCTTAAGCGGCGTTTTCTTTATCCATTATCTGCAGTGATTAAGAATTGAAAAATGTATAAAAGAAGGGCGGCCGTAAACCTGTTAAAATGATAAAATGTATAAAGTGGTTTATTCCAAGCTCTGGGTCTGGTATACTTTATAAAAATATACTTTGGCGCATTAAAGTGTTAACGTTTTAAATAAAAATTCTAGGCTGATCCTGTTGGGATTTATCCGTGAGGCTTCGGAGAAGAATCGGACGAATTTTATGTTGAAGGGGATTATGACATGAATAGAGAGAGAATCTATTCACAAGAGGGCCATCTCATGCTCGGTAATGTTGATAGCGTTCAACTCGCCAAGACCTACGGAACGCCTTTATACGTCTTTGATACGGAAATCATTCGCGAAAAAGCCGCTGCTTTTAAAGAAGCCTTTTCTCGCTACCCTGTAAACTATCAGATTGCCTATGCGAGCAAAGCGTTTTCCACAGTAGCGATGGTTCAGCTCGTTGATGAACTCGGGCTTGCCCTTGATGTCGTCTCTGGTGGGGAACTTTATACGGCGCTTTCCGCGGACTACCCAGCTGAGCGCATCCATTTTCACGGGAACAATAAATCGGAAGAGGAACTGCGCTATGCCGTCAAAGCTGGTATTGGTGCCGTCATCGTTGATAACTTTTACGAATTAGACATGCTCTCTAACATTGCCCGTGAGGAAAATAAAATCGTGAAGGTCATGTTGCGCATAACGCCAGGTGTGGAGGCGGACACTCATGCCTATATCTCAACAGGTCAAGAAGATTCTAAATTTGGTTTTTATTTAACGAAAGGAGATGCCGAAGAGGCGTTTCGGCGGACGATTCGCGACCCGCAACTGCTTTTAATAGGGCTCCATTTTCATATCGGCTCTCAACTTTTTACAGCAAAAACCCATGAACAGGCGATACAAGCTTTATATGAATATGTCGACCAATGGTATAAGACTTATCAATTCCTACCGGGAATAATCAACGTCGGCGGTGGTTTTGGCATTCGTTATACCGAGAGCGATCTGCCAGAAACTCCGCAAACGTTCATCGGGGCCATTGTGGAGTGCATCCTAAGGGAATGTGAACAGCGAAATTTAAAGGTTCCAGAAATTTGGATTGAGCCGGGACGGGCGCTTGTGGGAGAAGCGGGGACGACGCTATATACCGTCGGCTCGATGAAATCGACGCGTGAAGGCCGCACGTATATCGCCGTTGACGGGGGAATGACCGATAACCTCCGTCCAGCGTTGTATCAATCTAAATATGAAGCCGCCATTGCCAACCGTTTTCCTTCTGAATCCGAAAAAGCGGTCACGGTTGCCGGAAAATGCTGTGAAAGTGGCGATATATTGATTGATTCCATCGAATTGTCGGCTGTCAAGCCGGGGGATCTTCTCGCTGTTTTTTGCACAGGGGCTTACGGATATGCGATGGCAAATAATTATAACCGACTTCCGCGTCCTGCGGTTGTCTTTGTTGAAGCTGGGGAAGCGCAGCTCGTCGTTAAACGGGAATCGTACGAGGATTTGATTCGTCACGATCTGCCTTTAAAAAAACGCTCGCAAATCCGCTGAGCGTGCAGTGCACAAAAATGTTTAAATGGGTTATAATAGAGAAGATCAAACGCCTTTGTCTTTCATATGCTTAAAAGATCAAGATCATTTGACCGACAGGTATAATTCCGAACCATAAGAGAGAGACTTTTTGGTAAGTTTATAAAACATAGAGGGGTTTCATTATGCTGTTTCGCTACAAGAAAACTTATGAAAAAATCGCGATGGGTTTGTTATCGTTCGTACCATCGGAAAAAGACTTAAAAAAGTTGCAGCAAACCATTAAACAATATGAAGAAGACGATGACTGGCAGCTTTTCCTATGGAAAGAAGAAGATATCATCGGGATCATCGGTGTTCACATTGAAGGTGAAACGGCAGAATTGCATCACATCAGTGTTAATCCATCGTACCGGAATCAGGGCGTCGGGCGCCGGATGGTACAAGCGTTAAAAGACATGCTTGGAGAGAAATATACGATCGTTCCGACGAAGCAATCCAAAGAGTTTTTGGAAAAGTGTCTGTCTGAAAAAAAAGCCGACATTTCCGGCCAATAGTGATCGACGAAAAGAGATCTGTTGTGAACGTTATCTGAACCATATACATCACATGTTTTTTCAATATATTTGTCCATGTCATAACCGTGCCTGCCCGCATAAGGTATCGTAGATTGTTTTTTGGCGGGAGGCGCAATACGTGTCAAGGGAATATTTTCACGATATCTGTGAGAAGGCAATGGGTGAAGCCGTTGAACTGGAAACATCCGACGGCGCCGTTTTGCAAGGCATAATTGTTGAGCTCGATCACAATTACGTCTATGTCAATCCATTAAAGGATTTAATTAAGGAATGGTCCGTTCATGCCTCATTAAATCCGGATGCCGAGGATGTCTTTGTTATCCCGCTGGCATCCATTCTTTCCTTATCTTTTATATCCGTCTATTGGTAACGTGCTCAAAACCGATTTGAGCGCATTTTTTTTGCACGAGGAAAGCCCGTTGTCGGCGAAATTACTCGTATGATATAATGCTCATACATTCACATTGAACGGTATTTTTGAATTTGAACGGGTGCTGTTTGAGCGACAGGTGGGGACACAGTGGAATATAAAGTGAAGATCGATGCATTCGAGGGGCCGCTTGACCTTTTGTTGCATTTAATTAAGAAGATGGAAATTGATATCTATGATATTCAGGTCGCAGAGATTACCGAACAATATTTGAACTTTATCCATGAAATGAAAGAATTACAGCTTGATATCGCCAGTGAATATCTGGTGATGGCGGCGACTCTGATCGAAATGAAAAGCCGCATGCTTTTACCTAAACCAGAACCCCTCATGCCTGATGGTGATGAGGTAGAGTGGGAGGAAGACATCGACCCGCGCGAGGCCTTGATTCAGAGGTTGATTGAATACAAGCAGTACAAACAAGTTGCCGAATGGTTGAAGGAAAAAGAGGAACGCCAACAGCTGTTTTATACAAAACCCCCAAGTGACCTGTCGGGCTATGAAAAACCGCGGGAAATACAACTCACCGGTGTGAGTTTATATGATATGCTTGCGGCCTTTCGGCATTTATTGCAGAAAAAACAATGGGACAAGCCCCTACATACAAAAATCCAAAGACAAGAAATTCCGATTGGGGAGCGCATGAACGATATTTTAAAGCAACTCAAGGGTAAACGAGAGCCGATTCCTTTTGATGATTTATTTCTTTATCCGAATCGAACACACATCGTCGTTACCTTTCTTGCTTTGCTCGAGTTGATGAAAAAACGCGCTGTGACTTGTGTGCAACATCGAAACTTTGAACAAATTCTGGTTTATTCCGCCGATGAAAGGTTCGGTGAAGTATGAAAAACGAACAAGCCATTGTTGAGGCATTGCTTTATGTCAGCGGTGAAGACGGCGTCACGCTTGAACAATTAACGGAAGTTCTCAATATGCCGGAAGAGCATGTGTTAGGGGTTATCGAAAACTTGAAAAAGGCGTTACAGAATGAAGCGCGCGGCCTGATGATTACAGAAGTCGCCGGACGGTACCAATTGGTGACGAAAAAAGAGATGGCAACATATATTGAAAGGTTGATCAAAGCTCCGCGCCCAGCGACATTGTCACAGGCAGCATTGGAAACATTAGCCGTGATTGCCTACAAACAGCCGGTGTCCCGTGCTGAAATTGAAGAGGTGCGCGGCGTAAAATCGGAGAAGGCCCTGTCAACCTTGATGTCAAAAGGCTTAATAAAAGAGGTTGGACGGGCAGAAGGAACGGGACGGGCTATATTATATGGTGTAACGGAAGCGTTTTTAACGCATTTCGGTCTTAAATCGCTCAATGAACTGCCCGAATTCTCTGACCGCCTAGATGAATCGTCTATGGAAGAGACCGATTTGTTTTATGAGAAATTTCAACAGACCGTTTTGGAATTGTAAATAGCGAGGGTGACTCAAGAGAAGGGAGTCAGCCTCCTTTTTTATACAGGTGAGAAAGTCTATCTATTTTCAATCAAGAAAAAGGACAAAAAAGGTTCATTTTATACATAAGCATTGCAGAGCCAAATTTCATTAGGTTACAAGCAAGGTGTATAAGTTGATATCAGCCTTGAAACGTCTCGATCGAGCTATTCGAGCGCTATTCCGAAAGCTTTCATAAATCGGTTGTCCATGCATACACTTGTACCAAATGCTACAGGGGAGTGGGACGGAACCTTGAAAATCCGAAAGGCAACCTACATAGCGATGGCACTCGTTTTTTTTCTTTTTTTCTCATTTGTCACCCACGGACAAGTCGTAAAAGCGGAAAACGATGCCCAGCCAATCAGCGTTTCAGCTCAGGCTGCCATTTTAATGGACCAGACATCTGGGCGCGTCTTATATGAAAAAAATATGCATAAACGCATGCGCATTGCGAGCATCACAAAAGTAATGACCGCCATTCTCGCCATTGAATCCGGGAAAATGAAGGAAAAGGTCACCGTCAGCAACAACGCTTATGGCACGGAAGGTTCGTCGATTTACTTAAAAAAGGGCGAAAAAATTACGTTGCGACACTTAGTTTATGGCTTGCTGCTGCGCTCCGGCAATGATGCCGCCGTGGCGATTGCAGAAAAAGTCGCCGGAAGCGTTGACGGTTTTGTGTATTTGATGAATCAAAAAGCGCGGGAAATTGGCATGCTAGATACCCATTTTGCCAACCCCCACGGTTTGGATGATCAAGAAGATCATTATTCCACCGCGTATGATATGGCCATATTAACACGTTATGCGATGCAAAACCCGGAGTTCAGAAAAATTTTCGGAACGAAGTACCATAAAGCCCCCAATCCGGGTGAACCGTGGGACAGGAGTTGGAAAAATAAAAATAAATTGTTGTTTCGCTACAAATATGCAACAGGAGGGAAAACCGGGTATACGAAAAGAGCAGGCCGTACGTTAATTTCAACTGCCTCCAAAGGCGATATGGATCTCATTGCGGTCACGTTAAATGACGGAGATGACTGGCGGGATCACCAAAACCTATTTAATTGGGCATTTGATAACTATCACATGATGTCTATTGTAAAGAAGGGAAAGGTGACAGGGATCAAAAACCCTTATTATAAAGGAAATCTTTACGCTCATCGGGATTTACGCCTACCGGTAACAGAACGTGAAAAAGCGGAGCTTACGACCGAAGTTACCCTTTTTAAACCGTCGAAAGGGAAACGATGGAAAAAGCCACCTGAGACCGCTGGCTATTTGGAGGTATTCATCGATGGGGAAAAGGTATCGTCACTTCCGCTTTTCTACGAACGGCCGGTAAAAGAGCAAAAAAGCTTTTGGCTGAGTTTTGTGCACGTCTTAACGATGATACTGGGGACTGGGCGCTATGGTTAATTATATATGGGTATTGATGTTTATCATCGGTTTCGTCTATGCGGCTCTGACTGGGAAGATGGAAGCCGTCAATCAGGCGATCTTTAAATCAGCTGAAGAAGGCGTCACGCTTTGCCTTGGCCTTGTGTTCATTTTAATTTTTTGGCTTGGCATGATGAAAATTGCCGAAGAGGCTGGGCTTTTACGCGTTCTATCGCGCTGGTTTAAGCCACTGCTTAAAAGATTATTTCCCGATGTCCCGGAAAATCATCCGGCGATGGGTTATATTTTATCCAACACAGTCGCGAATGTTTTTGGTTTAGGGAATGCGGCGACACCGCTAGGCATTAAAGCGATGGAGCAGCTGAAAAAATTGAATGGGAACCGTCCCGTGGCTAGCCGCTCCATGATCACGCTCCTCGCTTTAAACACATCGGGTTTTACGCTGATTCCTACGACGGTGATCGCCATTCGCATGAAATATGGAGCCGCTTCCCCCACAGATATTGTCGGTGTGACGATTTTATCCACGGCTTGTACGACGATAGCCGCTCTTATTATCGATCGCCTCTTTTATTATCGGCGGAAACGTAAAGGTGGCTAAGTTTTTAGAAGAATTTTTTTGCGCCTATAGGTTTTATAACCGTATGGAACTGAGGTGAGACGGTTGACGTGGCTTCAAACTTTATCCGTTTGGATGATACCGGCTGTCATCGCCATTGTTTTTGTAGCCGGAACGTTAAAGCGGGTACCGACATATGAAGCGTTTGTTGAAGGGGGAAAAGAAGGCTTTCAAATGGCTGTATCCATCATGCCGTACCTTGTCGGCATGCTTGTTTCCATCGGGGTTTTCCGAGCATCCGGAGCCATGGATGCTTTGGTTAATTTGATCAAGCCGTTTTTTTCCGCAATAGGGATTCCTGCTGAAGTCGTGCCACTGGCATTAATCCGGCCGCTTTCCGGCAATGGGGCGCTTGGTATGATGAGCAATATTCTTGCGACCTATGGACCGGATTCCTTTATTGGTCGCCTGGCTAGCACGCTTCAAGGGACGACGGATACGACGTTTTACATCATTACGGTTTATTTCGGAGCGGTTGGCATAAAAAAAATCGGCGATTCTTTAAAAATCGGGCTGCTTGCTGATCTCGTGGGCTTTATTTGTTGCATCGTGATTGTCACGCTGGTCTTCGGCTGATTCGAGCGCTTGCCTATTCAATGGCAGGCGTTTTTTCTTTTTTCGGCCATTGAGAGGTTGTCCTCAACTTGTGAAATGGCTTCAGGTGGGGTATCATGTGGAAGGGGTGAAATCATGGAGCGTTTACAAAAAGTGATTGCACAAGCTGGCATCGCATCTCGCCGAAAAGCAGAAGAAATGATTCGAGACGGCCGCGTGAAGGTAAATGGCCAAGTCGTGACACAACTTGGGACAAAGGTTTCGGCAAAAGACCGTATCGAAGTCGATGGCATTCCCGTGGAACGGGAACAACCGGTATATTTTCTCCTTTATAAGCCGACCGGTGTCATCAGCAGCGTCAAAGATGATAAAGGCAGAAAAGTCGTTACGGATTTTTTCCCTGAAGTGGATGCCCGTCTCTTTCCTGTAGGGCGGCTGGATTATGATACGTCTGGCTGCATCATCATGACAAATGACGGGGAGTTTGCCAACTTGCTCATGCACCCTCGTTATAAGATTGAAAAGGAATATGAGGCCAAAATCAATGGCATTCCCGATAAAAAGACGCTAAAACAATTAGCGAGAGGCGTCCGGCTCGACGACGGTTGGACCGCACCCGCTAAAGTGAAACTCATTTCCGCCGATCGGAAAAGGAATACCGCGATCGTCCGCCTTGTGATCCATGAAGGAAGGAACCGGCAAGTTCGCCGCATGTTTGAAGCTATTGGTTTTAAGGTGTTGCGTCTAAAGCGTGAGCGCTTCGGTTTCTTGGATCTAAAAGGACTGGCTAAGGGTGAATATCGGGAATTAAAGCCACATGAAGTCAAACGATTACGCGAATTAGCTGTCACACAACCGTCACAAATCTGAAATTAATGACGGCTTTTTTCGCGTTATAGTAAAATTGATTACATAGATGCGGAGCATGGAATGGCCGAAAAACATGCTAATTTCTGAAATAGCGCGCTTTGACATATAAAAGAGGTGGAATCATGGGGCAAAAAGTCGTATGTGAATGCGGTCACAGCAATCCAGAAGGAACCATCCTCTGCGAAGCTTGCGGAAACCCACTGCGTGAAGAGATGACCAAACCGATTTTGACGATGCGCTATGAAGGCGGGGCATTGCGTTCGCAAACTTATAAACGAACGATTGTGGATAAAATTTGGAATTATTTTTCATCGGTCAAAGTCGGTGTGGCGCTCATCATTTTAATCCTTATTGCCATGGCCATTGGGACGATCTTGCCACAGGATAATGCCATCCCTTCGGATGACCCCGCCACATACTACCCCGAGCATTATGGCCGATTCGGTAAACTTTACGTTATGCTTGGGTTCGATCATCTTTATCGTTCATGGTGGTGGATTATTCTTCTTGGATTACTCGGTTTGTCGTTGATTGTGGCAAGCATTGACCGTTTTATCCCGCTTTATCGCGGCTTAAAACACCAAAGGGTGACGCGCCATGAGCGGTATCTAAAGCGGCAGCGCTTATTTGGCATCACCCAAACGGAAAATCCGGATGACATCATTGAAAAAGCAAAAAAAGTCTTGAAGGACAAGCATTACAAAATCCGTGAAGAAAACGGCAACGTGTTTGCGGAAAAAGGTCGGTTTTCACGGTGGGGGGCTTATGTCAACCATTTTGGCATTATCATAGTCCTAATTGGCGGGATTTTGCGGTTCGTTCCCGGTATGTACCTAAACGAAGGCTTTTGGATTCCAGAAGGTGAGCAACTCGCCATTCCCGGAACACAAGGACAATATTATTTAACGAACCATAAATTTATTCTAGAAACCTATGATAAAAATAATAAGAAGTATAAAGAAGCGCTGGAACGGGTTGGCGGCAATGTGGCCAAAAACTTCCAATCCAATGTGACGTTGTACAAGGTGACAGGGGATGCCGTCATCGGTGAAAAACCGCAACTCAAAAAAGTGAAGGACTTTAACATTCGCGTCAACCATCCGCTTGTCTTTGATCATTACCGCCTCTATCAATCTGACTTTCAAAGCGAACTTTATAAAATGCATTTTAGTTTGGTGAATAAAAAAAGCGGGAAAAGTTTGGGAGACTTTACCGTCAATTTAGATCAGCCGAAAGAAACCTATACCCTTGGGCATGGTTACAAAGTTATTTTGGAACAATATTTACCTGACTTTTATTTTAATAAAAAAGGCGAGCCCGACACGAAAACGAATTTACCGAACAATCCCGCATTTGTGTTTAAAATGATATCTCCTGAGCATCCGGATGGTGAAGTGAGCTTTGTCGCGATTCGAACAAACATTGAACCGCTCGGGACAAACGATTATAAAATTGCATTCAAGAGTTTGGATACGCGCTATGTATCCGGTATATCGGTGCGGAAAGACTTGACCATCCCTATTGTATTCATTGGTGCGATCATCTTTTTAATCGGCTTGATTCAAGGGATGTATTGGAACCATCGCCGCATTTGGATCCAGCGAAAAAATGGGGAGCTTTGGGTAGCCGCTCTCGCCAATAAACATTGGAATAGCATCAAAAAAGATTTAAAGGAATTAGCGGAAAAAACAGGACTCAATGAACCCATCGATCAATTAGAACAAAAGGTTTTTGAAAAGGAAAGGGGGATCCCGACATGAACGCACTAGAATTAAGCCGTAACTTCCTACTTGCGGCGTTTTTTCTGTATGTGGCTGGAGCGATCGTATTTACGATAAGCGTCACTGGGAAAAAAAGCGGCAAAGCGACTGGGGGGCGGCTCGGACGGGTCGGTTTTGTCATCACTCTGATCGGCTTTCTCGCACAAGTTGCCTACTTTTTCAGCCGGTGGCAAGCGGACGGGCATATTCCGGTCAGCAATCTTTTTGAATTTACGACGTTTTTTAGCATGATGTTAATCCTGGGCTTTATGATTATTTTTCTCATTTATAAAAATAATAGTATTGGGATTGTCACCTTGCCCATTGCTGTTATTATCATCGCTTATGCGAGCGTCTTCCCGACTGAAGTCGAGCCGCTCATACCTGCTTTAAAAAGTAATTGGTTAAAGATTCATGTCACAACTGTAGCGTGTGGCGAAGGGATTCTATCGCTTAGCTTTATGGCGGGACTCGTATATCTCATCCGTGCTGTCGATCAAACCAAAAGATCGGCGAAAACTTTTTGGCTTGAGGCCGTTATGTTCGTTATGATCTGTACGATCGGCTTTGCAGCGATCGGCGGCGTGTTCAAAGCCCAAAACTATGAAGTGAATTTTAATTGGGTGAATGAAAAAGGGCAAAATGCCGTTTTAACTTACCATTTACCGGCGATTGTTGGTCCGCATGACGGTCAAAAAGTGAACGGACAAGAAGCGACCTTTGGTCCATTTTTTAAAGCGCCTTCATGGATGAACGGTAAGGACGCTCCGGAAAAGCTCAATACCGTCATCTGGTCCGTTTTAGCTGGCCTCGTCATTTACGCGCTGTTACGGCTTGTTTTATTGGGACGGCGCATCAGTTGGGCGTTGAATAAAATCATGCGCGGCGTCAGCTTGCCGCTCATGGATGAAATCAGCTATCGTGCCGTTGCCATCGGTTTTCCGGTATTTACGTTAGGCGGGCTCGTTTTCGCTGCCATTTGGGCACAGGAAGCATGGGGGCGTTTCTGGGGTTGGGACCCTAAAGAAGTTTGGGCGCTCATCACGTTTTTCTTTTATGCCGCCTATCTTCATTTCCGTCTTTCACGCGGTTGGGAAGGCGAAAAAGCCGCATGGCTATCCGTCATCGGCTTTGTGATCATTATGTTTAATCTCATTTTTGTCAATCTTGTTATTGCCGGCCTGCACTCTTACGCTTAAGTAAGTTAAGCATGTGACAGATGGTTAACTGGGCAAAACAACTTTTTGTACTGGTAAGAAAATCAATCAGCTTTCATGCTAGAATAATGAACCAAGGCTCAGCCTTCGCCCAAAAGGCTTGGCTGAGCCGAGTTTTCTTTATACAATGAGAATAAATGTTAGTCCTTTAAGGAGGATGAATATGCAACAAACAAATGCCACCATCCTTGTTGTTGATGATGAAGAACGCATTCGCCGCTTGCTGCGGATGTATTTGGAAAGAGAAAACTACACGATTGAAGAAGCCGCAAACGGTGAAGACGCCCTTGAAATGGCGCTTTCCCATGATTATGATTTAATTATTTTGGATTTAATGCTCCCGGGTATAGATGGGATTGAAGTCTGTACGAAATTACGGGAGACAAAAGCCACGCCGGTGATTATGCTGACTGCAAAAGGTGAAGAAGCGAACCGCGTGCAAGGCTTTGAGGTGGGAACGGACGATTATATCGTTAAGCCCTTCAGCCCTCGAGAAGTTGTGTTGAGGGTAAAAGCTTTGCTACGGCGAGCCTCATCCACAAAGTTTCTTGAAACTGAAACGTCAGCGAAAAACGTCATTGTCTATCCGCATTTAACGATCGACCACGATGCCCACCGCGTCACTGTGGATGACCAAGAAGTCAGTCTCACGCCGAAAGAATATGAGCTGCTTTATTTCTTGGCGAACTCCCCCGACAAAGTCTTTACTAGAGAAGATCTGTTGCGCGAAGTATGGAATTATGAGTTTTTTGGCGACTTGCGCACGGTCGATACGCATGTCAAGCGGCTCAGGGAAAAGTTAAATCGCGTTTCCGACCGGGCAGCCCATATGATTGTGACGGTTTGGGGGGTCGGATACAAATTCGAGGTGGTTAACGATTGAGGATTTGGCGCAGCGTCGTTGGAAAGGTATGGGGGACGATCTTAATTCTCGTCTCGGTCGTCCTTTTATTTCTGACGATGCTTTTGCTTCAGTTTTTTGAAAATTACCACCGAACACAAGTAGAAGAACAGATGGATCTCATCGCTGAAAAAGTGGCGCAAATCATTTCGGAAGACCCGCATTCTCTGAAGGCGCAAGCCGTAGCTTCGCAAATCGTCGACGTCTATAAAGCGAAAGCCGTCATCATTAGCGATAATGAACCCAACTGGATCTCGCCCAGCAGTCAGCATTTGCCAAAAATTAGCCCGAATCGTTTGCAAAACGACCCTGTGCTATCCAAAGTGCTCACAAAAGGGGAAAAAGTACGGGTTAGTGATTTTATTGTGGGTCATTCATCGGAACACTTCGTCATCGTTGGTGACCCCATCCGTTACAGCGATGGCAACACCGGCGCCGTTTATGTCTACCAATCGTTAGAAGCGATCAAAAAGACGACGGCCGGCGCCAAAAAAATCATTTATATGAGCGCTGGCATAGCGATTATTTTAACAACCATTTTCGCCTTTTTCATGTCCACGCGCATTACCGCACCGCTTCGTTCCATGCGTGAAGCAGCGCAGCAACTCGCTAAAGGAAAATTTAATACGAAAGTGCCGATTTTAACCAATGATGAGATCGGTGAACTCGGCATTGCCTTTAATCAAATGGCGCGGCAACTAAAGACGAATTTGACGGCTCTAAAGCAAGAAAAAGAGCAATTGGCTGGAATTTTAAGCAGCATGGCTGACGGCGTCATGACCTTTGATAAACGCGGGCAATTGTTAATCACAAATCCTCCGGCTGAGCGATTTTTAATGAGTTGGCACTATGATCAAGGCGAAGCCACTGAAGCGAAAAATCCGATATTTTTGAAAAAAGTGCCTTTACCGATTCGTGAATTGTTTGCCAAAGTGGTAAATGGTGAGAAAAAGCAAGTCACAGAGTTGACGGTTCAAGGTCGGACATGGGTCATTGTCATCACTCCGCTTTATGACGACCAATCCGTGATTCGCGGTGCGGTAGCTGTTCTGCGCGATATGACGGAAGAACGGCATCTCGACGAGCTCAGAAAAGGGTTCATCGCAAATGTCTCCCATGAACTGCGCACGCCCATTGCGTTACTCCAAGGTTATAGCGAAGCCATTGTTGACGATGTCGCCGGCACGGAAGAGGACAAGAAAGAGATTGCCAAAATCATTTATGATGAGTCGCTCCGCATGGGGCGGTTAGTCAATGAACTGCTCGATTTAGCCCGATTAGAAACCGGCCATTTCCAACTCAATAAAACCAATGTCGAAATCGGTGATTTTTTTAAACGTGTCGTTGGGAAATTCTTGGGCCCGGCACGCGAGGAAGGGGTCACCTTAAAGCTTGAAGGCCCGAAAAACGGCAGTGATGTCGTTTGGATGGACCCTGACCGGATTGAGCAAGTATTGACAAATCTCATTGACAACGCCCTTCGGCATACGGAAGCAGGCGGAGCCGTGACGGTACATGTCAATGATACAAAAGAAAGGCTTGAAGTCAGTGTCGCCGACACTGGAAGCGGCATTGCCAAAGAAGATTTGCCCTTTGTCTTTGAACGCTTCTATAAAGGAGATAAGGCGCGCACGCGCGGCAAAGCTGGGACGGGGCTGGGACTGGCCATAGCCAAAAATATCGTGGAAGCGCACCAAGGTGAAATCATGGTGCAAAGCATCGTCGGGCAAGGTACGACGTTTTCCTTTTATATTCCTAGAAATAACAAAAGTCAAAAGCAGTCGTAAAACGGCTGCTTTTTATACTGGTAGAAAAGAATTAATATTTTTCAACTCAGCATAAGCGCTACTATGGCTCCGCCTTCTCCTAAAAGGATTGGCGGAGTCAAAATTTTTTTCACTGAAAAGAAAATCTACCATTTTTCAGGATAGTAAAAGGGCACGAACTTTTTCATTAAGTGTGTGGTCAACCTATTCCAATAGTTTTTTCTGAGAGTTGGCGGATTGGACCGTTTGCGCTAATTTAATTGTTAGGAAATTATTTACATTATTGTTGGAAAGGGTCAAATTAAAAGGTCAAAGGACTCATATGCCTGTAGAATAAGTGAATATTTGTAGGTCAAAAGAACGGTTTTATTTAAAGTTCATTTTTTAGAAGGAAAGAGAGTTATAAAGATGGAATCTTCATAAATGTTTTATAGTTTTGTCCGCGGACGGAGGACGAGAAAGGAGGTAATGAAAAAAACCGTCATCAATTAAACAGATCTTCGGGGGAGGAAACGGTTGGTGAATTGGAAAAAAACCATTAGTGCATCGATCCTTACAGCCGGTTTAGTACTGGGGGCGCTAGGGCCACATGTCTCAGCGAAAACACCGGCGTCGGACACCTCCGACCATCTCACTTTAACGAGTGAAACTTTTGGTCATGGTCAGGGCGGTCCGTTTGATATCGGTTTGGTCAATGATGAGAAATTGATGGATGCGTTGACCCGGAGCGGTGTCATCGAAGAAAACGCGTCTTATGAAACGAAGCAAAAAGCATTACAAGAGTATTTATTAAAAAGGGCGCAAAATGCCGCAGAAAGAACCAAGAGTGAAAAATCACCGTTCAGCATAGCGTTTAAACCTCACACGACAAAAAATGACGGTCAAACCAAAAGTAAAGGGAAAGACATTTTTTCAAGCAACGGAGCCTTGAAAGGCCATAAATTTGGCTGGAAAAATAAACTTGACCCGATTCAAAGAGAACCGTGGAATGGTGAGACAAGAGAGGATAAAGTGCTTGTTCTATTAATTGATTTTCCCGATTATCCACATTCGGATTTACCGTCAAGGGATGGGAACGATCTGAATATTACACTTAAACTTCCAAGCTATGAAAAGGAACACTATCAAAATATGCTATTCGGGGAAAACGGTTACGAAGGACCGAGCGGTGAAAAACTCATCTCTTTTAAACAATTTTATGAACAACAATCCGGTGGTAGCTACACGGTTGACGGAACGGTAGCAGGTTGGTATACAGCCAAACACCCCGCGGCCTATTACGGTGGTAATGATGGCGGGGATGGGAACGATCATAATCCGCGTGCGTTGATCTATGAGGCGTTGCAAGATGCGGCACAAGACCCAAATGTCAATCTGAATGATTACGACATTGAGGATCCCAATGATTGGGATGGCGATGGCAATACCCGTGAACCAGACGGTGTTATTGACCATTTAATGGTTATTCACTCAGGAATCGGTGAAGAAGCTGGAGGCGGATCGCTCGGTGGCGACGCCATTTGGTCCCATAGTTGGAATCTTGGCGGTCTTGTTCCGATTCCAGGGAGTCATTCCGATACGACGAAAGAACGGTTTGGGGTTGATGCATTGTTAGGTTATGCTTATACGGTTCAGCCGGAAGACGGAGCGGCGGGTGTTTTCTCGCATGAATACGGCCATAACCTCGGCTTGCCTGATGAATATGATACCCTTTATACCGCTGACAGCGTTGGCGCCGCAACAGAATATTGGACCATTATGGCGGCAGGCAGCTGGGCTGGCAAGATTCCAGGCACGGAACCAACAGGATTTGGCGCATACGATAAGGCCTTTTTACAATCCGAGATGCCTGGGTCGAACTGGCTGCATGGCACTGAAGTGAATTTCAGCGATCTCGATAAAGATGGCGTCTATGTCACATTGGATGAAGCGAGTGTAAAAGGAACGAACACCGATGCCGTCCGCATCAACTTACCGGATAAAGAAACCCCAATCAATACACCAGCCAGCGGACAATTTGAATATTGGGGCGGAAATGGCGATGAAATTGACCATAAAATGATGACAACCGTTGATTTAACGGGAGCAACAAGCGCTTCATTAGATTATGATGTCTGGTATAACACGGAAGAAAATTGGGATTTCGGCATGGTGCAAGTGTCTGATGACGGAGGAAAGACATGGACATCCTTGTCCACTGCACACACGACTTCGGATATCGACGCCAATGGATACCCTGCGATTAAAGAGAATCTTCCCGGTTATACCGGCTCCAGTAATGGCTGGATTCACGAGACGATTGATTTAAGTCAATATGCCGGTAAAACCATACAGCTTCAATTCCGCTATATGACCGATTGGGCAACGCACTTGGATGGTATATTCTTTGATAACATTAAGGTGACTAAAAACGGTACCACTGTATTAAATGATGATGCCGAAGGGGACTCCGCTTTCACACTTGATGGATTCTCCCAATCCAACGGCAAAAAATACACCGAACAATATTACTTACTTGAATGGCGGAATTACGCCGATGCCGATGAGGCGCTCGCCCATATTCGCCGTGGCGCATCACTAATGACCTATGATCCCGGTCTTGTTATCTGGTATGTGGACAATAGTTACAATGACAACTGGGTCGGTTATCATCCGGGCGATGGTTTCCTTGGTGTCGTTGACGCGCACCAAACCCCAGCGTACTGGAACGTCGGCGGCCAATCCATTCTTGCTTCAACGAGATACCAAATCCAAGATGCGGCATTCTCGCTTGATAAAACAGATGCTATGTTCCTAGATTACCGGCCGCTCGGATATGATCAAACATTAAGCATGAAGAAACAAAATCCGGTCCCGCTTTTCGATGATTCACTGGATTACAGCAATGCGCCGCAAATTTATGCCGGACGCAATGTTCCGAAACTCGGATTAAAAATTCAGGTAGTCGCTGAAAGTCATGATAAATCGGTAGGTGCCATTCATATTTATAAATAAGGTTGATGCATAAGGGGTCTCGCTCCCACCATGATCATATATAACGTGGTTCATTATTTTAGAACCATCTATATATGGTTTGGGGAGTCAGGCCCCAAACTTTTGGATCAAACTCTTTTGGTCGCTATCCACCCTCAGACCTTGTGTTTGAGATTTTCTTCCTGTCGAAATTTGATAGAATAAAAGGGAGACCGTCATTTAAAAGAGGGATAACGTTGGATTTTAAAAGTTTTTATCTTCTATCGATCCTTAACCGTTTTCACGGGGAGCGGTCTTGGAGCGCTGTCTATCATTTGCTCAAAGGTAAGCGAACTTCGCAAACGATCCAAGATGGCTTTTTGTTTCGCGTCCACTATTATTTCGGAACGATGACCGCGCTGAGCCGTGACGAGCTTTTAAGCGCGATCAAATGGTTCGAAGCTAAAGAACTTATAAAAACCATCAATGCCGAACATTATATTTTAACGCCAAAAGGATGCAACGAACTGGAAGTGATCAGCCAGCAATATGTTATCCCGACCGGTTTAAACGGCTGGTTTTACGGCCGGCAAGGCAAGTTGTTTTGGTCACGGCTATCCCTCCTCGTTCAGGCCTTATCTC
The DNA here is from genome assembly GCF_000430685.1 of Tuberibacillus calidus DSM 17572. Lineage (GTDB taxonomy): Bacteria > Bacillota > Bacilli > Bacillales > Sporolactobacillaceae > Tuberibacillus > Tuberibacillus calidus. The sequence goes on from NZ_AUMM01000010.1 coordinate 93,572, forward strand.
ATCTTAGCAGGAATGTCCGGAAATATTATCCGGTGATAAAGGATGAAACAGCGCTTCACTGGGTCAAGCGGTTTTTGCTCTCCGGATCATTACGGAAAAATGAACTCGTAGATGCTGTGCGCAGCGAGCTAGAAAGTGTTTGTCAATTGCTTTCCGATCTTGAAGCGGATGTGCTACTTCAACGGTTGTCGGGTTACCAATGCTATGGATTAACCCTTAGCCAAATGAGTGAACGAGCCGGCCGCTCGCAGGAAGAGGTCCACCTGCTTTTACAATCCGGCTTGCATCGAATGGTCGGTATTGTCTTGGAGCGCGATGATTTTTCGATCTTAAAGCAATTACTTGAAGGAACAGAAACAATTGGTTTAACGGCTTCCGCCCATAAGACATTGACCTTGCTAAAAAATGGTCTGTCAATTGAAGAGATCGCTTTCCGCCGCCGCTTAAAGCCATCCACCATACAGGATCATATTGTTGAGGCCGCCTTTTCCAACCCTTATTTTTCTATTGCTCCTTTTGTGACCCCTGATGAGCACCAAGCTATTGCCCAGGCATTAGCACAAGCAAAAACGCGAAAATTATCGGCCATCAAAACGCTTTGCCCCGACCACATCGATTATTTTCAGATCCGGCTCGTGTTGGCGAGGGAGGGTGAGCAATGAATGTAGAAAAGGAATTGCAAAAACGCTTTGGGTTTCCGGCTTTTCGCCCGGGTCAGCGTGAAGTCATTGAGGATGTTCTAAGCGGCCGAGATGTGTTTGCGATGCTGCCAACAGGAAGCGGAAAGTCCATTTGCTATCTTCTTAGCGGTTACTTGCTCGGCGGTTTAGTCGTCATCGTCACGCCGCTTATATCCCTCATGCAGGATCAAGTCCAGCGATTAAGAATGAATGGGGAAAAAGGAGCTGCCGCCCTTAACAGCTTTCTAACGGAGGAGGAGAGGGAGCGGGTCATCCGCGGGTTAGGGAGCTTTCGCTTTCTTTACCTTTCACCGGAAATGCTCCGCTCAAGCCGTCTTCAGACCGCGTTAAAAAACATCGGTGTCAGCCTGTTTGTCGTCGATGAAGCTCATTGCATTTCACAATGGGGATACGAGTTTCGTCCGGAATATTTGAAGCTTGCCGAAGCGCGCCGGAACATTGGCCAGCCACCTTGTCTCGCTCTGACAGCAACTGCTGATGACCAGGTGCGAAAGGATATCATCACCCATTTGGAATTAACGGATTGCCGCCTTCATCTTTATAGTGTCGATCGGCCAAATATTGCCTTATGTGTGGAACATTGGCTCGAACCAAAGGAGAAAGAAAGACGGCTCATTGAATTAGTGAAGCAACTTGAAGGCCCCGGTATCGTCTATTTTTCAAGCCGGAAGATGACCGAACAGATGGCCGAGCGCCTCAAACTCGATGGGATACTTCAAGTAGGTTTTTACCACGGCGACATGAGTACGGAAGACCGTATGCTCATTCAAAATCAGTTTCTCGGTGATCAATTGGATGTGGTTTGCGCGACGAATGCTTTCGGTATGGGCATAGATAAACCAAATATTCGCTTTGTCATCCATTATCATTATCCAACACATATCAATGCTTACATGCAGGAAATTGGCCGTGCTGGAAGGGATGGGGAGCCCAGCCTTGCCATCTGTTTGGTGGGTGCGGGTGATGATCGCATTGCCCAAACGCTTATCGATCGCGAACTACCGGATGAGTCTGTGGTAAAGGCTGTCATTTCCAGGTTAGCGGGGGGCAATGACCCCTACGACATTCAGAAGCTGGCTATGGATAACGGTGCCTCTGAGACGAGCGCCCAGTTTTTATGCGAAAAACTGAGCGGCATGGATAACCAGTCAGATGCCGCGACCTTATTCGAACGTGTGATGCAAGATGTTCATGCAAGAAGATCCGTAAAAACGGCCGAATTAGCCAAAGTCAGACAGTGGCTCGCCACAAACCGCTGTCGTCGGAAAACCGTTTTACAATTTTATGGGCAACAACCAGTAGATCGAAATGGCCCCTGCTGTGATCGCTGCGGGTTTCAACTAAAGGCTTATTATAAGAAGATAGGGGACACCCGACGTCTGAATCAAGGCATCGAGCCGTGGCAAAGCCGTCTTGAAAGGTTATTACCTAGGAGGTAAAGCAGGTTGATAAAAAGACAACCGATTGATCCGAGACAGCTTACGGATCGGGATGTGTTCGTGAGCTTTTATGGCTCTCAATTGTTTTTGCTAATTGTCGCGATCGCGGGTAGTTTGTTTTTCGTCCCGCAAATGCGATCCTTGTTTTCATTTTCTTTTTTTGATGTAGTCATTCTTGGCGCTGGAAGTGGAGTGGTCATTGCTCTTCTAGAAGTTGCCCTCGAGCGGCTTGTTCCGGAAACTTGGTTAGATGACGGAGGCATCAATCGCCGCGTTTTCCAAGCCTTTTCCTATAAGCATATGGTGCTAGCCCTAATCCTTGTTGCTTTCATCGAAGAAATGTTATTTCGCGGCGTGATCCAAACGTGTTGGGGACTCGTCATGGCGAGCTTCATTTTCGCCTTTGTCCATATTCGTTATCTGAAAAAACCGCTGATGTTTTTGATGGCACTCTTACTTGGTTTTTATCTCGGTTGGCTTTACAAATATACGGGAAGTCTCCTTCCTTCGATCACGACGCATTTTATAATTGATGTCCTCCTCGGTTTTGTGCTAAAAAAACAACGGCGAGTAAGATAGAATGAGAGTTGGAAAGGGGGAACAAGGATGAATGAATCGTCTTCCTTACCACCACGGCGAAAAAAGCATGGCGGGAAAAAACGGGAGGGAGCGGTCTTCAATGAAGACACGGGAAAAAGCGACCTTCCTTCACCACGAGAAATTCAACAATTAAATAGCCGTTTGGCTCGAAGAAAAGCGTTACAGGCGTTCGCCTTGAATCCGCAAGGGTACAAAGAGCAAAAGAAGCAAGCTTCCGTTCCGGTAAATCGTCAAAAAGAAAAACCACGCAAGCGGTGGAGTGCGGGGCTGATTGCGGCAAATGTCATTTTGAGTTTGTTTTTACTTTTCATCGGTCTTTTCTTTATATATATCATTTATTATTATCAGTAAAAGTCAAAGTTTTTGAATGCGGCCCGTCCTAAGTGTCACGCCTTATGCATATGGTTGTATCAGGGGGGCTCGTTATGGCCAAAAATGATTTTGATTTAAATGCTTTATCACCAACGACACGCGCCGTGATGGTCCGGCTTAAAGACTGGAAAAAGCGAAGGGAACAATGGAAAACGCTGAAATTTATCTTTGATCTCCTCGCCTTAATATTCATGTTAGGCATCCTTTGGTTCATCAGCCATCGGTTAAATGGAGCGGAAAATCTCAACCAATTTTATGCGGTGCTTTTTTCTCGTCCCGTTGTCAATGCCATGATTTTTCTCATTCCGACGCTCATTGTCTGGAAATTCGTTAATATGAAATACAATGAATATGACGAGGATTACGAAACATTGCGTAAGGAAATCATCGACCGAGCGGATGAATTATGGTTTCACTTTCCCGAGGATTGGCAACATCGGCAGGAGGCCTTGGAATTTATGGATAAAACGCATGGGGTCAATCTATTTTATAAGAAAAAATAAACTCAAAGAAAATGTGGGGCTCTCCATTCTTAGCAAAAGACAGAATCTTAATAGCCCATATAAAAGAGGCTCCGACAAGCCTTTCGAGCGATGTGAGCCTTAGTTGCACTTTTTCAGCCTAGAAATATGTTTATCCAATCCTACATATAAAAAAACGGGGCCGGGACATAACTAGCCCAAAATAACGTAAAAAAGGTTCCGATTATCGCTTTTTGATGGTCGGAACCTTTTTCAGGTGTTATTTTCCCTTATATTTAGGTGGATTAACTTTTCATGGCGGTGATCTTTCTCAAGTTCACCGCCATGAATGCAAATCCCAATTCATTTATCACCTTTTCTTTGCCTCTCACTGACAAACGAGTGAAACGCAAATTAGCCTTCAGAAATCCAAAAACTGGTTCCACATCAATTTTACGTTTGCCGTAGATTTCACCAGTTTCTTTTTCCGAAAGCTTCTGCCTAATGAATTCTTTATGTTCTTCCCATTTTTGGTTAT
>NZ_AUMM01000011.1 GCF_000430685.1 Tuberibacillus calidus DSM 17572
ACCAAGTGCCAAACGAACCGAAAAGGCCTTGTGTCCTTGCCTGACGTCTCCCAGTGACTTGACATATTCTTTTTCAGCTTTTGACCAGGGGATGAGGTTAGACAAGACCACCCAACGGTTATTGGGATTTAATTGTCCACCAAACGGCAGGAAAAATTCATGTGGCAGGATGAGTTGATCGGCATGATGTTCGTACAAAGTTAGTCCCTCCAAGTGCAAGGTTTTTGATGAGTTTCCGAATCATACCCTTGCATATAAATTCGACAAAAAAGTGAAAAACCCTTGTTAAATCAACATTTTTTTGTTATTCAGTAGACCCTAAGTAAACAATATTTCCCGATGATGTCAGGATGCCTATTGTATCGTGAAAATGTTCTACTAGAGTGCGGTATTTTTCTTCACTGATTTTCACATCTTCTTCCGCAATCTTGAAATGAGCAACATCTCGCGTGACACAAAAACATTCCCCTTCATCAAAATCCATATCGGAAGCAAGTTTATCCCCTTTCACGAAGTCGGTTTCCACCCAAATATAGTCGCCTTCTTTTCGGCGCAGGCGATACAAAACTTTTCCCGAATGCTCATAGGGATTTAAAAAACGCATTTGAACGCCTTGTACATCATCGGGGTGAATGAAATCATAAAATGTGTGGTGATAGAGTTCTTCGGGTGAGACGTTAATCAGGTTGATAGCTGAAGGCGACACATATGTAAATAAACCGTCTTCCAAACGGTGGCGGGAGAGCATTTCCGCGAAGTAATTCGTGAAAATATGAAAATGGTTTCGGTCCGCGTCTGAGAATGGGTATGTTTGATTCTCTTGTTCCATCATCACTTCCAACTCCCCTTTGAACGGAGATCATCGAAAAATAGTATAGGTTTAATGTTTGCGCAAATTATACGGTTTCTATTATATATTTTAAAAGGCTTATGATAAAGTTATTGTTATAAAAAAGATAGTGATAATACGCTTTTTTTACAACAACGTGAATGAGGTGGCGAAATGATCAACCAAGAATTCCTGTTGGACTTACTTAGAACCCCTTCCCCATCAGGTCAAGAAGTGGCGATTCAGAAAAAGTGGCTGTCTTATGTGAAACCCTTTGCGCACCACATTGAAACGGATGCAGCGGGCAATGTCATCGCCTCACTCAACCCTAAGAGTGACTTTAAAGTCCTCCTAGCCGGCCATTGTGATGAAATTGCTTGGGTCGTCAAGCAGATCGATGAGAATGGTTTTATCCGGGTGGAAAAATTAGGCGGAATCAGCGCAAAACCTGCTTTAGGAATGAAAGTCGATGTCCTCGGCAAAACGAAAACATTGACAGGTGTCTTCGGTGTGATTGCCGAGCATCACGGCGGGGCCAAAGATGACTTCGATGTTGAGGATCTTTATATTGATTGTGGGGCCAAATCGAAAAGAGATATTGAAAACTTTATCACCATCGGGGATCCCATTATTTATAGAAGAGAACCAGAAGTTTTAGCCAATGGCCGTCTGACCGGAAGAGGGTTAGATAACCGCACCGGTGCCTTTATTGTGGCAGAAGTATTGAGGAATTGCGCCGAAAAAGGCGTTGCGGTCGGCGTCTATGCCGTAAGCACTGTCAATGAAGAGACCAACATGGGCGGCGCCTATTTTGCCACCTCTAAAGTAAAGCCGACATTGGCCATTGCTTGTGATGTGACCTTTGCGACGGATTATCCCGGTGTCAACCGCGAAAAGCATGGGGATGTCAAACTCGACGGCGGTCCAGTGCTTGCTAAAGGAGCTCCGATTAACGTAAAGATTAATGAATGGCTCGAGGAAGCGGCTAGTCGCTTAGGAATATCCGTCCAATATGAATTAACACCAAGTGCAACAGGAACAGATGCCGATAAAATGCGATTAACCGGTACAGGGGTCCCGGTTGCTCTTGTTTCTCTGCCGCTTCGCTATATGCATTCCCCTGTTGAGACGGTCAGTTTGGCCGACATCGAGCGCGAAATCGAATTGTTGACGGAATTTCTTACCCATCTCACTGGCAAAGAGAATGTCAACCCGATTGAACTCTGATGTTTTGGTTATTTGAAGTATGCTCATGGGCTCATGCGGGGCATTCGTGCGTATGCCCCGACTTATTTTTCATCGATTAAGTGTAATAAGTGAGAGAGCTGAGGTAAATGTGAATACCCAAACATTTGCAAGCGTTTATATTTTCCATACTCCCTTAAAGCCATCACGGCTTGCCGCATATATTGTTTATATTTTGCTTCCCATTCCCTTAATTCCATAGCATAATTAAAAAGATGATAACGATTTTGAAACAATCCTACGCATGAGATCACTTTGTCATGCGGGTGAAGCGGCTCGATCTCATGGGGCGAGCGACTTTCAACGACGGCAGTTTTTATTTCTGAGAGAATGACGCCATCCCATTCATCCGGATAGAAAGGACAATGATAAAGCAACAAGTCGTACCCTTGTTCCGTGGCTCGATCCACGAGGCGGCTTAACAATTGAGAAGGGAATGTAGAATTTTCACTTTTAATGATAAAATAACGCTCTACTGGAATCGGAAACCGGCCGATGAACGTCGGACCATCCCCGCCATTCGTGCCAAAGTATGCGGCATCGGTAGCGGTTTTTTTATTCTTTTTCATCGATTTCGGAAGCAACTCCGTTAAGATCGCCTCACTGAAAGGTTTGACTTCCCTTTCCTGGATCGCGCCATCATAAACCTGGCGAATGGCATCGTTATATTTTCTGGCCTCCAATAATTTCGTTTTGGCCGTATGGAGTGCTGACCGTTCTTTATCCTTTAAAAACAAGAGGTGTGAATCATCAGCGTCGCGGCATGATGGAAGGCGAACGATTTCCGCAAAAGGGATTTTCTCCGCTGAAACGATCCTTTCATTAAACAGACCAACTCCGGTTTCCCGATTTAAAATCCCTACAATGAGATCACTATCCGCCGAATCAGGAAAAATGATGTAACGATCCGGCACCATTTTTTCCTCGTTCATGACCTCTTTTAATTGTGGTCTTTCGATCACCCAAGTTTCATCGAAAAGATAGGCTTTTCTTATACGGGAAAACAACGTTTTGGGCCACAAGGAAATCAACGGATTAATGACGCTCGTGAGATAGATTTCACAACACCCTAACACGGTTATGGATCCTTTCATAAAATTTTTTTGAAACCCCTGCAGAGAACTTTGCTCTGCCAAGCTCGGTTAAGAGAGAGCCTTTGTTGCCATCTTCCTACCTGTGCTTTTCCAGACTTTCTAACCGGTACAACAAAAAGCCAACCCTATCTTGTTAAGGGTTGACCTCTTCTCCCTCTTAAACATGGGATTTAACACAGACTTGAATGACTGGCACAAAGGTAACAGCAGCAACGGACACCGGAAGCCAAGCAAAAAGGAGTATGAGAAACAATGTGAGACGGTGTTTTAACGGACAGCGATGCCTTTGGTCAGGCGCAAAACCAAGCAACAGTCCCATCACAAGACCGACCGTTAAATAGATGAATAGAACAGTGATCGGATAAACGGCCACGGTATCAACTCCATCTCGCGTTCGCACGCTTTTTAATAAAATATGCCGGAGCCGGATTTTCTGTGATTGGCGTGATTTGAGGATTTTTCGCGGATATAGCGGAAAAAATAGTTTCACATCGCGCACCTTGCGAGACAAGAAAAGCCTTCATCGTCTCTGTTATTTCACAAAGACGTCTGAAGGCTACCTTAAACCTTTTAAAGAAGTAAAAGACTGCACCCGCCCGTTCAACCGAGACGGTTTCGAGTCTTATCGTTCACCGTTTCTTTTCATAGACGAGAAAGCGGTGTGGATAGCGGTTTTTTTCATCGACAGTGCCAGGGGTATCCGAAACAAGCGTCCACTCGTTCGGATTGAAAGTAAATGTGGTGTCCCCTGCAAAAGTATGTTCAATCCGCGTGATATACATGCGGGCCGCAACGTCCTTAAAAGCTTCAAACACTTGCGCGCCACCGATAACAAATGCCTCTTCATCTGCAGGAAGTTCGTTAAGAATAGCTTGAGGGGTATGGTATACTTCACAACCTTCCGCATGAAAGTTCGGATTGCGCGTCAACACGATATTCCGTCGACCCGGGAGCGCCTGACCAATGGATTGAAAAGTTTTTCGCCCCATAATGATGGCATGTCCCATCGTTAATTTTTTAAAATGCTTCAAATCATTAGGTAAATGCCACGGCAATTGATTGTCTTTACCGATTGTGCCATGCTCGTCCATCGCTAATAAAAAGGAAATCATACCGATACCTCACCTTTTATATGAGGATGCGGGTGGTAATCGACAATGGAGAAATCCTCATATTTAAAATCAAAAAGATTGTCAACCTGGCGATGAATCACGAGCTTTGGTAAGGGACGCGGATCGCGTGTGAGCTGAAGACGCACTTGATCCAAATGATTTAAATAAATATGAGCATCGCCTAACGTATGAATAAAATCCCCGACTTGAAGCCCCGTCACGTGTGCGATCATATGCGTTAATAGCGCATAGGAGGCGATGTTAAATGGCACCCCAAGAAACACGTCACCGCTTCGTTGGTAAAGCTGGCATGACAGACGTCCATCTTGGACATAGAACTGAAAAAGGCAATGACAAGGCGGCAAAGCCATCTCGGGTATGTCAGCGGGATTCCAAGCGGTGACGACGAGTCGCCTGGAGTTAGGATTTTTTCGGATTTCTTCTACCACTTGTGCGATTTGGTCGATCGTCTCACCACTTTTTCCTGGCCATGACCGCCATTGATGTCCGTAAATCGGACCGAGATTGCCTTCTTCGTCCGCCCATTCATCCCAAATTGACACGCCATTCTCCTTAAGATAACGGATGTTCGTCTCCCCGCGTAAAAACCAAATGAGTTCATGAATAATAGACCTAACATGAAGTTTTTTTGTTGTTAAAAGCGGAAAGCCCTCTTGTAAAGAAAACCGCATTTGATGCCCGAAGATGCTTATGGTTCCAGTTCCTGTTCGGTCAGCTTTTTCATGGCCTTCGTTTAATATCCGCTGACATAAATCCAAGTACTGCCTCACTTACATTCCCTTCTTTCCTTGAAAATAATCTTTCTCTAAATCTTTAATTAATGCGATCGATTTTTGCGCCCATTCATTACCTTTCACCTCGAGCGCGGCGATTTTGTCCTCGACAGCTTTCTTTAATGAAGACTCGTAATCCGGAATTTCTCCATCAAAGCTTGTGATGGCATGATGATTGACAACCACTTTTTCCCTAAAGGCATGAGCCCTTCGCTGATGGAATAATGGTACATCCACTCGGTTGGGAAAATGAAGATCGCCTTGTGTCGGATGTTTTAACACGGCGAGAATTTCCACGACGGCATATTTTTCATTTCGATAGGATAAGAACTTGGCGACATATTCGCCCGTTTTACTTCTTACGGCCACGATATCTCCGCTCTGAAAGGTTTTCAATTCCCGCACCTCCATCAAATTCACTTTCCAGTATAACAAATTGGGCCTAAATGAGAAGAATCGATTTCACACAACAGCGCATTGCGACTTAAACTATCATGAATACGTCTAATCGAGGTGAAAAAGGTGCCAGCTATAAACGGCAAACAGTATATCGACCGCATTGATGCCCTTTCCGCCAACATTTGGTATAACGGCCGCAAAGTGACCGGCAAACTCTCTGAACACCCGGCCTTTAAAGGCGTCATGCATGAAACCGCCCGTTTATTCGATCTTCAAACCGCACCGGAAACGAAAGACATTTTAACCGGCCCGTCCGAATATACCGGAAACCCTGTTGGTAGAGCTTACATTCCGCCCAGAACTAAGGAAGATTTGGAATTAAGGCGGGAAGCGGTTCGAATCTGGGCGACGGAAAGCTGCGGCATGTTAGGACGATCCCCAGATTACATGAACACGGCTCTCATGGCCCTTGGCACTGCTTCTGACATTTTGAAAGGGGAAGATGAACAATCGGCTGAAAATCTTTTAAACTATTATAAATACGCCATGGAAAACGACTTGACTCTAACTCACACTTTTATTATGCCACAAGTTAATCGCTCGCAATTTTATAGCGAAACGGATGGCCCGATTATCGGCGCCCGGATGATTGATCAAACAGATGAAGGCATTATCGTCCATGGCGCGCGGCTACTCGCAACGCAGGGCGCAACAACTGACGAATTACTCGTTTTTCCTTCTGGTGCGAGACTTCCTTATATTAAAGCTAGCGAATCCATGGCCTATGCGTTTGCCATCCCGAACAACACCCCCGGCCTTACTTTTGTTTGCCGGGAGTCTTTCGTCGGAGGCGAATCGCGTTTCGATCACCCTTTAAGTAGCCGCTTTGAGGAAATGGATACGATCGTCCTCTTTGACCACGTACTTGTGCCATGGGAACGCGTCTTTTTGCATGGCAATATTGATGTAAATAATCGCATCTATCATGACAGTCACTTCTACCCTTTGACGTCACACCAAGTCATTAACAAAAACATCGCTAAAGTTGAATTTCTTTTGGGCTTGATACAAGCCATGATTGATGAAATCAATATTGGAGAATATCAGCATATTCACGAAAAAGTCTCCGAAGTCATTATAGCTTTGGAAACGCTGAAAGGTCTCGTTTACAGTTCCGAAAAAAATGCCGCTTTGAATGCCTTTGGTGTCATGGTCCCGGATTGGAAGCCGCTTCAGGTTGCCGGCATTTATTTTGCGAAGACGTATCCTCGGTTGATTGAAATCATCAAAACGATTGGTGCGAGCGGTCTTGTTTCCATACCGACAGAAAGTGATTTCCGCTCCCCTATTGGAGATGATTTACGGCATTATCTACAGTCGGCAAAAGGTAATGGGGAAGAAAAAGTCCGGCTATTTCGCCTTGCTTGGGACATCTCGATGAGCGCTTTTGCAACGCGGGAAGAACTTTATGAACGGTATTTCTTTGGCGATCCCGTACGACTCGTCTCCCTGCTCTACCATACCTACGACCGAAGCGATATCATCGAGCGCGTCCGTAACTTTTTAAGTCCGTAACTTTTTAAAAAGAAAATAATAAAGAAAACCAGGCTCCACCTAGCCTTTTAAGTAAGGTGGAGCCTTCGTTGCGCTTATGCTAGCTTGAAAAAAACATCATTTCTTACAAGCATAAATGGCGAAAAAAATCGCACCATAAATGGATACCTTTCGGGGCGTCCATCTTTTTTTCGTACATGATCCCTCATTTTTCATCATAAGAATGAAAAAGACCATTCTCTGATAGGTGGTGAAAAAATTGACCCATCCTAACGAAAGAGCAATCAATCCGCTTATCAAACGCTATAAAAGCCGCGATTGGGATGGCCTCCGCACGACTTGGACGGACTTGTTGCGAGAAAACGGAGAAGCGGCCTTCGAGTGGATCAATGATCCGGACATCGCTTTTCCTATTTTGTATTCACTCGCACCCGAATTAGCGGACGTTCACGACAATTTGACAGTGAAACACCAGATGGCGATCAACCATATTTTTTCTGTGTTAAATGGTGATCCATTCGGTATCATTGAAGGCATGGATTTACTTGATCAATATCATTATTGTGTGGAATGCTTTGAATGGATGATTAGGAGCGGGGGGTTGGAAACCGTCGACAGCCAATACCCATATGTCATTGATCATGCCTGTGATCTTCTGTTACATCATTTTCACCACGATTGCTTGCAAGACATCGTTGACATTTTATTTTACCGGAACCGTTCAGGTGGTCAACGCCATTATATCCTTTCGACTTTTTACAATGCCGCGAATCCGATTGGCTTGATTTATGTGGCGAAATATTTGCGTTCAAAAGACGCCAAAGATATTGCCTTTGCCAAATCCATCTTAAGTTTTATCCCGGATGTCGTCAGCACCCCTCCGTTGGAGAGTGAAAGCCGCGTTTTAACTTGGCTCGAGGAAAATCGGGATTATTTGATCTATACGTACGAAACGAATGATTCCCATCCGCATCCTGAACCTTTTCGAATCCATTACCCTGCCAAATATCTTGGGATTCCCATCGATCACACATCCGGATCCTTTCTTTACCCGCTCGGTGAATCATTCGAAAAGCGATATCAAGATTTTCAAGCGCTCCCCTTACATTTTCAAAAACAACTTTCCGCCTATTCATTACAATTAAGGCGGACAAACCGCGGGTTATGGTACCAATGGATAGCCGAGCCACTGAATACACAAGTCACCATACTGCAGCAAAGAGGGTGGCCCTTATGATCATCATGAACTATCAACCGATTGACGTGAGTACGGCCATGCAGCTTGTTGGTTCATCGGAACGTTATCAAAGCATTTTGCAAGCGATGTCAACGAGTCAAGAAGTGTTTAATTATCCGAATGCGGAATTATTCACCTTTTCTGTTCATCTTCGGGCGGCTATTATTGATGCAGCTGTAAAGTTAGCGGAGAGTGATGTACGGTTTGCCACCTTTTACGGCTCTAAATGCAATCCAGAGTACTGGCAATTAAGTCACGAAGGCGGTTTCCTCCTCAAGCCAAACGTACAACCGAGTCACGCCATTCGTGACATCTTTAATAATAGCAGGCAGTATGCCTTTGAATGCGCAACCGCAATGGTCATTATCCTTTTAAAAGGGGTAAACCGGACGATTGGGGATGAAGCGTTTAATCGTTTATATCGCCACCTTTATCTTTGGGATTGGCATGAGGAACCGCATTTGCCACTGATTATCGAGCCTGTTGAAGCGGGCGGCATTCCGGGTGACATTATTTATTTTAAAAATCCACAAGTGAATCCGAGAACACCCTGGTGGCAAGGTGAAAACGCGGTCGTCCTCCCAAATGGCCGCTACTATGGGCATGGAGTTGGGATTCAAACCGCTGAAGGCATCATTGCAACGTTAAATAAATTTAGACGACCGGGGGCCACCCGTTCCGCCTTTATTATGGATCGTGCCACGAGAATTAATGTTGCCCATCTCTATGTCCTTCTCCATTCCCGCATCAACGGTTGGACATCGGAGCGCAAAGGTACAAATCGTCGAAGCACAACCCATTTATAGTGCTTTGTATAACGGTTCTGGGAGTACTTTAGCGACCATTACATGTTGAAGTAGATCAGTGAGGCAAATGTTACGCAATCTGAAAAAGCGTTATATTTCATGGGCTGGGATTCCCGAAAATAATACGCAATCGCGAGAAATGGGATTTTCTGGGTTCCATTTCGGCCAAAAACAAAAAAGGCATATTATTTTGAAGCCGATCAATCAGACAAATGATACGCAATTTGAAAAAGCATATCATTTCATGAGCTGGAAGCCCCGTAAATAATACGCAATCGCGAAAAATGGAGTTATCTGGGAGCTATTTCGACCAAAAATATAAAAAGCATATCATTTTGAGGCCAGTTGGTCAGCAAAATGATAAGCAATTTGAAAAAGCATATCATTTCATGAGCAAGAGGCCGCATAAATGATACGCATTTACGGGAAATGGAATTATCTAGGTTCCATTTCGACCATAAAAAAAGCGTACCATTTTAAAATGCTCGCATAAAAACTTTTTCAATGAAATGACCCCCAGCATGGTCGCTTTTTTTATAAGTAACTTGTTGAAGGCGACACTGGCAGAATATCCTTCGTTCAATACGAGCGCTTTTGTCTAGTGGTACAATTCGGAATTCGCCAGTGTCGTTAAGCGAAAAATTTCTCATTATTGGTGAATGTTTCTCATTATTGGTGAATGACGCTTTGACTCGGCCCGCGACGGAATCAGCCGTTTACTTGCTGCAATTGTTTTTGTTCTTGTTTGTGCTTGATGACATATCGGTTATTCGGATGTTCACGACACGTATCGGAACATGAATGCCAGTATTTATCTTCACAATCGGTGCAGCAAATAAATTGTCGGTTGCATTCAGGATTAGCACAATTGATCAGGCGATCCTCACGCTTCCCGCAATAATGGCATTGACCGACAATGACGTCTTCATCGGTTTGATTGACGGGAACCGCAATTCGGCTGTCAAACACATAGCATTTCCCATCATAAAGGCGCCCTTTAACTTCCGGGTCTTTTCCATATTCAATGATGCCGCCGTGAAGCTGGTTAACATCTTTAAAACCTTGTTTGATTAAATAGCCGGTAAATTTCTCACAGCGAATGCCGCCTGTGCAATACGCTAAGATTTTTTTATCCTTTTTATCTGCTAAATGCTCCTCAACCCATTTCGGCAATTCTCTGAAGGCATCAATATCCGGTAAAATCGCGCCGCGAAAATGTCCAATTTGATGCTCATACGTATTCCGGGCATCGATGACGACGACGTCATCATCTTGCAACGCTTCATAGAATTCTTTCGGGGATAAATGCTTTCCGGTCAGTTCATTCGGGTTGATATCCTCTTCTAATTTCAATGAAACGATTTCTTTGCGATGGCGTACGGAAATTCTTTTGAAAGCATGGCCATCCGCTTCATCGATTTTGAAGACAATATCTGAAAAACGGGGATCGTCTCTTAAAGCTTTCATATAGCGGTCGGTTTGTTCGACCGTTCCAGATAGCGTGCCGTTAATGCCTTCTGAAGAAATAAGAATGCGCCCTTTGACACCAAGTTCCTTACAAAACGCCAAATGTTCCGCCGTAAAGGTTTCCGGGTCATCGATCGGCACGTATTTATAGTAAAGCAATACTCGATATGGTTTACTCATTGTGTCTAGCCTCCATCATCACCTAAAAATATGCCTGTCTTAATCCAAAATATCATTATAACCCAATATATTACCTTTTATCAATTGGCTTTTCCAGCACATACAATTCTTCGTCAATAGAAGTCCATTGTTGTTCCAGCATTTGTCTGACATCGCGTAAGGCTTGGTTATATACGAGAGGTGCAATGTGATCGATAAAGAAAGCATAAAGGTTTTCCGCTCCGATCAGTCCCAATTCCTCATGTCTTTCATCATAAAAATAGCTTTGAAGCTTTGATATAATAAGCTCCTTTTGTGCTCGGTTCAACATTTTATCATCACCCTACAAAGAAATGCCTTAAAAATCAATCATCGTGCCTGCGATAATGCTTACTTAGCTATGAAACCAAAAAGATTGTAGGTAAAGCGATCATTGACCCTATGCTCGCCTGAAAATATTTTATACTTACTTATTTGTAAAAAAGGCTGACCTAGGAATGGCGTTTCCCTTCTTCTCAATTGCCGCGCATCCCTTTTTTAGTCAGCCTCAACACAAAAATGACTTAAAGGTTATTGTCCGCAATGTTCTTCATAGGCTTTTTGCAAGTTTGCTACAATCGTTTCCAAATCCTCATCCTCTATGTCATCGCGCGGAATAAAGTGCACCACTTGATTGCCTTTTAAAATGGCGAAGGATGGTGATGAGGGTTCGATATCTCCAAAATACTCGCGCATGCGAGCGGTTGCTTCACGATCTTGACCGGCAAAAACGGTCACTAAATGCTCAGGTTTTACTTTATAATCGAGCGATTTGACAACGGCTGGTCTCGCTAAACCGGCTGCGCAGCCACAAACTGAATTGACGACGACAAGCGTCGTGCCTTCAGCTTGTGCCATATACTCGTCCACTTCCTCGGGAGTTTTGAGTTCTTTAAAACCAGCATTCGTCAATTCTTCTCGCATCGGTTTGACAATTTCTCTCATGTATTCTTCATAAGCCATAGACATCAGATCATACCTCCTTTATGATGGATGACAGACTTACCCTATTTTACAATAGAATGTTTAGAAAAGACCAGTTATGACACCGTCGGCTGTGATGTCCATATTTAAAGCAGCTGGTTTTTTGGGCAATCCCGGCATCGTCATGATATCACCCGTTAGCGCAACGATAAACCCGGCGCCGATTCGCGGTCTTAACTCACGGACATGAATGATAAAATCTTTCGGTCTTCCTATTTTAGACGGGTCATCAGATAAAGAATATTGGGTTTTCGCCATACAGACCGGCAGATGTCCCCATCCGTTTGCCTCAATTTCTTTTAATTGTTTTAAAGCGAGTGAAGAAAACTCGACATCGGCACCACCATAAACCTTTTGTGTAATCGTTTTGATTTTTGTTTTCACATCCATATCAAGGTCATAAATCGGTGTAAAGGCATTTCGTTTTTCGTTGACCACTTCAACGACAGCATGGGCAAGTGCTTCGCCACCTTTGCCACCTTCTTCCCAAACATTGGCGACGGCATTTTCTATGCCCCGAGATGTACACCATTCCTGTATAAACGCGATTTCATTCGGGGTGTCTGTGATAAAGCGATTGATAGCAACGACATAGGGAAGTCCAAACGCTTCGATGGTTTCGATATGTTTTTCCACATTGGCCATCCCTTTTTCCAAAGCCTTCAAATCCTCCACCTTCAGT
Organism: Tuberibacillus calidus DSM 17572; assembly: GCF_000430685.1. GTDB lineage: Bacteria > Bacillota > Bacilli > Bacillales > Sporolactobacillaceae > Tuberibacillus > Tuberibacillus calidus. Next base: position 12,402 of record NZ_AUMM01000011.1, read on the forward strand.
TGGTCTTTTGCTAGACCGCCATGCATTTTTAAAGCGCGGACCGTTACGACGATCACGACAGCGCTCGGTTCGATATCACCCGCTCTTGTTTTTATATCAAGAAACTTTTCCGCCCCCAGGTCAGCACCAAAACCGGCTTCTGTCACAACATAATCCCCTAATTTCGCAGCGAGTTTAGTCGCTACAACACTATTACATCCATGTGCAATATTGGCAAAAGGCCCGCCGTGAACGAATGCTGGCGTGTTCTCAAGCGTTTGAACAAGATTTGGATTAATAGCATCCTTTAGTAATAGCGTTAAGGCTCCTTCCGCGCCAAGGTCTTTGACCGTTACCGGCTGTTTCGCGCGGTTGTAAGCCACAACCATTTTACTCAGCCGGGATTTTAAATCATCGAGGTCGAGTGATAAACAAAGAATGGCCATAATTTCTGAAGCGACCGTGATATCGAATCCATCCTCACGAGGGACGCCGTTGGCTGTACCGCCGAGTCCGATGACGATATGCCGTAAAGCTCGGTCATTCATGTCCATCACGCGTTTCCATAAAATCCGCCTTGGATCGATATTGAGTTCGTTGCCGCGATGGATATGATTATCGATGAGCGCCGCTAACAAATTATGAGCGGTCGTGATGGCGTGGATGTCTCCTGTAAAATGTAAATTGATGTCCTCCATTGGGACGATTTGCGAGTAGCCACCTCCCGCTGCTCCGCCCTTCATTCCCATGCTCGGTCCCAATGACGGCTCACGCAAGGCGATGATCGCTTTTTTCCCAATCCGGTTTAAAGCTTGTCCCAACCCAACGGTCACAGTAGATTTTCCTTCACCAGCTGGTGTTGGATTGATGCTGGTTACTAAAACCACTTTACCGTCCGGTTTGTTTTGTAAGCGCTTTAATAAACTTGCCGAAACTTTCCCCTTATATCTTCCATAGGGTTCCCAATCTTCATCCGATAAACCGAGTTGTCGAGCGATGGTTTCAATGGGTGCGAGTTTTGCTTCTTGAGCAATTTCGATGTCCGTTTTGAATGGTTTTGCCACGACTTTCCACTCCTGTTTTCTTTTTTTCAATGGTCTGATCCATTTACCCCTATCGTATCATAAAGAGAATCATCTGTATCCTTTTGAATCATTTTTATTGCGGAAGATTCAATCACCTAAATATATTGACAATATAAGGTAATATTACTTTTGGTAAAGTTCTTTTCTTAGTTTTCAGGATGCGTTATTCTATAAGGTGTATTAGAATGAGGGGGAACTTCGTTGATTGAAGTCTATATCGACGGCGCTTCGGCCGGTTGCGGCGGTGTAAGCGGAATTGGCATCGTTTTAAAACTTTCCGACGGAACCGTCGAAGAACACGCCATTAGCGTCGAGGCCAAAAATAATCATGAAGCGGAATTCATTGCAGCCATTCAAGCCTTAAAATTATGCCTTGCCAAAAAGCTTTCATCGGTATCCTTGCGCACAGATTCACAAATTGTTGACCGCGCACTGAATCGCCATTACGTGAAAAATTCGCTCTTTCAACCTTATTTGGAACAGTTTAAACAATTGGAAACACAATTCGATTTGTTATTTGTCAAGTGGATCCCGAGTGCCCAGAACAAGAAAGCAGACCAATTGGCAAAGACCGCGATTCACCGAAGGAAAGAGGGCAAAACCTATGAATAAAAAATGGTTCGCCGATTTAGGGCTCTTATTTGTAGCGTTTATTTGGGGCTCAACGTTTGTGGTTGTGCAAGATGCCGTTCAAGCCATTCCTCCACTGTCCTTTAACGGCTTTCGCTTTTTGTTTGCTGCCTTGTTTCTTATGTTATTTGCCTTTAGGGCAGGAAAGAAAAACCCCATAAAAATGAGTAAAGGGCTACTTTTAAGCGGCTTTCTTCTTGGGTCTCTTTTATTTGTCGGTTACGGAACGCAGACGATCGCTTTGGTCTATACAACCTCATCCAAAACCGCCTTTATTACGGGGCTGTCTGTTGTGCTCGTCCCGCTCTTTTCTTGGCTCTTTTTAAAACAACCGCCGAAAAAGCAAGCGCTCATCGGTGTGGGGTTGGCAACGGTCGGCCTTTACCTTTTGACGGATTTGCAAAGTTTTACGCTAAACAAAGGAGACGGACTGGCATTCGTTTGTGCCATCGCTTTCGGCGTGCACATCATCGTGACGGCGAAAGTAACGATAAAGTATTCTAGCATGGGATTAACAATCATACAACTTACGACCGTCTCCTTTCTAAGCTATATAGGTGGCGCTTGTCTTGACGGTGTGACCCGGACATTTTCGATCGTCCCTTTTTCTCATCCAGCCGTACTTTTCGCTTGTTTATTCACAGCGCTTTTTGCGACGGCGTGCGCCTTTTTGTTGCAAACGACTCTTCAACGGTATACCTCACCGACACATGTCGGCCTCATTTTTATTATGGAGCCGGTTTTTGCGGCCATCACCGCATTATTATTTACAAATGAACCGATGTCGCACAAGACAATTGCCGGGGGCTTCTTTATTCTGCTCGGCATGATGGCAAGCGAATGGCCGATGGGAAAAAAGACTCAGGCTAAATCCTTGAATCTATAAAACTTAAATTTTCGATACGAGGACAATTAAAGGTGGTCAAAAACTTTGAAAATGGAAACGCGAACAAAGACGGATTTATACGCTTTATATAAATTTTTTCGAGATGCAGGTGACCTTCGCCGCGCCAAACAAATGAAGCGTTTAATACAAAAGAAAGCGGAAAATCACCTCGTCATCGGCTTCAGCGGCCATTTTTCTGCTGGAAAGTCAAGTCTTATTAACGCACTCATGGATGACCGATTTTTACCGACAAGCCCCATTCCAACGAGCGCGAATGTCGTCCGGTTAGCCTATGGTGAGCCGAAAATTGTTTTGACCCGTCATGATGAAACCCGCACGGTCTTTCTACCACCCTACGATGTTCGGGCTATTTGGGAAAACTGCAAAAATGGGCAGGACGTTCTTGAAGTGTTTATTCAAACGGATCAAGGCATGCCTGAGGATTTAGAGTGGATGGATACCCCTGGGATCGATTCCACCGACCCGCTCCATATGGAAATGACAGAAGATGCCATCATCCTTGCTGACCACATCTTTTACGTGGCTGATTATAATCATGTATTAGCTGAGGAAAATTATCGTTTTCTCATGACCTTGGAAGAGATGAACAAACCTTATCATCTTGTGATCAGCCAAATTGATAAGCATCGGGAAAATGAGCTTTCCTTTGAGGCCTATAAAAAATCCATTTTTGATTCTTTATCCGCCTGGAAACTTAAACCGGAGAGCATCCATTTTATTTCGATAAAAGACCTTTCGTTAGCCGTAAATGAATGGGAAGCGTTTCGTTTTTATTTAAAGACGCTATCCGACAAACGCTCAGCGCAACCTGAAACGGAGGCTGTTCTTCGCAAACTTTATAAGGATCATATCAAATGGTGGAAGAACCAATACGGTGATGCCGAGAAGGCAATGGCTGAAGCCTTCGATGGGATCGACCGCGAACACCTGACTTACCGGCGGGATGTTTTAAAAACAAAATTAGAAACGCTCCATGCCCGTAAACGTCAGTGGCTAGATGACTGCATCAAAGCAGGCGATCAGGCGATCGACAATGCCATTTTAATGCCCTATGAGACGCGAGAACTGGCACGTCAATATATTGAAGCTTGCCAACCGGATTTTAAAATGGGCTTTTTCTCTACGAAAGCCAAAGTAGAAAAAGAACGGATGAACCGGCTGGATGCCCTTTTACAAAATCTAAATCAACTTCTTTTGACAATGAATCGGCAAACAGCGGAAAGCCTGTTCAATCCTTTAAAAAAATATCTATCGATGGATGAGGCCGTACGGACGCGGCTCTATTCATTAAACGTTGAGGCTTCACCGGAACTCATTGAAAACCATGTTGAAAAAGGCGCCTTACTCACAGGGCAATATGTCTTAACGTATACGGCAGCTCTCGAAAGTACATTAAAAAAGCAAATGAAAAAAGAGGTTCGTAACCTTTTGGAAGAGCTCACACCGCTCATCAATCAACCGATTCATCAAGCTAAAGAAGCTGTGGAAAATGAAATGAAGGACTTGGATGAGCAATTAAAACAGTTTGACGCTTATGCCGATGCCCTTAAAAAAGAAAATACTCACTTTCAAACCGGTGAGGAGATCTTAGAGGGAACCATTATTTTAAATGAGGAAGAACGGCATCTTGTCGAAGAAGACTTTTTAGCGCAAGAGGAAATGATCGCCTCCATGCGCATGGAAGAAAAACCAATGGCTGAGAAAAGCCCGACCATTGAGGAAACCCCCTCTGAGATGCCGACGCCTGAAATTCAAGAAGCCCCGGAGGATTGGGAAGCGCGTTTCAGAAAGGCTGAGCAGATCCTTCGCGGGATTAATGGATTCACTTACCTTGCCGAGCGCTTTTCAAAACGCGCTGATCGGCTGAAAAACCAGCGTTATACGGTCGCCTTATTCGGCGCCTTCAGCGCAGGAAAATCGTCTTTTGCAAATGCCATGTTAGGACAAAAAGTTTTACCTGTTTCACCCCATCCGACGACCGCAACGATTAACCGGATTCTGCCGGTCGATTGCGACCACGCGCACGGTTCAGTGGCCATACACTTTAAGACGGAAAAAGCAATATTGGATGAGGTGAACCAAGCTCTTGAAACCTTCCAACAACGGGTTGACGCTTTAGAGGAATTACCGACTGTTATTGAAAACGCGCTCCTTCAAGCTACCGAATCACGGCACATGGTCTTTCTAAAAGCCGTCGCGAAGGGGTATCGGGATGCTCAAGGGTCCCTCGGCCGCACCCACACTTTGCCACTTGCTGAAGCTTTGCCTTTTATATCAGTAGAGCAAAAAGCGTGTTTTGTGGATATGGCCGATATTTACTTTGATTGCCCGCTCACGCAAAGCGGTGTTTCACTCGTCGATACGCCCGGTGCGGACTCCATTAACGCCCGCCACACCGATACGGCCTTTCGTTACATCCGCAATGCCGATGCCCTTGTATATATCACTTATTATAACCATGCGTTTTCAAGAGCGGACGAAGAATTTTTGCTGCAGCTCGGCCGTGTGAAAGAGGCCTTTGAACTAGATAAAATGTTTTTTGTGGTCAACGCCATTGATTTGGCCCAATCGGCCGACGAAGCCCAAGAAGTTGTCCGTTACGTTCGGGAACGGTTGTACACGTATGGTATTCGTCAAGCCCGCTTGTACGGCATCTCTAGCCTGAAAGCGTTGGAGTCTGGGGAAAATGCATCGTCCGCCTCGGGTTTTGATAAATTCTACAATGACTGGGACGAATTTGTCCGCTTTGGGTTGCAAAAGCAAACGATTGAGCAAGGTGTGCGCGACTTTGGACATGCCAAACGCGTGCTCGAAGAAACGATGAAACGGATTGCCCTTTCCGCCACCGAGCGGGAACAAGTGCTTGAAAGGATGGCTGAAGGTTACCGTTATGCGACATCGGTGATACAGGCAATGGATGCGAAAGGTGCCCTTTCTCGGTTGCAAAATGAAGTTCGGGAATTGTTTTTCTACGTTAAAAAGCGCGTCATTCAACGTTTTCTTGATGAATTCTCACGTTTTTTCAACCCGGCGATTTTGTCATCGACCGAAAAAGAACCTAAAAAAGTTTTACTCAGCCGATCGCTCGAGGAATGCTTGCAATTCCTCTCCTTTGACCTTGACCAAGAAATACGCGCCACTTACTTGCGCACCGAAGCCATGCTCTCGAAACTGATCGCGGAATATCGCGAAGATGCCTTAGCTCAACTTGGCGAGGAATGGGCGGTCGAATGGCCAGAAAAACCAGAATGGAAGACTCCTGAGATTACCGCTTCTTTAAAAAAGACGGATCGCTTGCCCTTTGAAGCTTGTTTTAAACACTTTAAAAATCCGAAACAATTTTTTGAAGCGGATGGCAAGAGCCGAATGCGTGAAGCGATGCAGCTCGTTCTTTCAAAGGCCATCGATCACGTCCTTTCGCAAAATACCGAGGAAACTCTGCAGCATTATGAAATCATCTTTAAAAATACGTTAGAGAAAGACCGCGCCCATGCCCTTAACGATCTTGAGACCTTGCGCAGAGAGCAGGAACAAAGTCTCACCTTTGATGCAGAAGCGCTTCAACAAATAAGGGACGCCCAAGAATCCATCAACCAACTGATGCCTATCCAATAAAGGAACCTATGCTCTACAAACATTGAAATGATACTGACCTTAAAAATTTATATAAAAAGATGAGGTTGACACAATCATGTTATTGTGTCAACCTCATTGGTTTAACGAATCAATTCTCGGTACTTTTTGCTCAATTTTAAGAAAGTCTTTTTATCCCCTTCATCCAAGCATCGGTCAATTTCTAACCGTAAATCATCGATCAATTTTTGCACTAATATTTCATCTAAAACCATTTGTGCGTAAATATCCTCAATCGACACCAGCTTTTCGAGTTGGGTTGATGGGAGGTTGCGCATGCCTTCTTCATGGGAACGTTCTGATTTCATCGTTTATTCCCCCTGGCCTTTATTTTTAGTTTAACCTATTTTTCAGACTATTTCAACCCAAACTCTTTTGAATATTTTGGTATATTTTGGCGATTTTAGTTTAATCTTGCTAAAATATGATATTCGTTCATTAGACGGAAGATGTCGCCTTCACTTTTCCGATAATAATAGAAAAAGGTTGACTCTTTTAGGAAACTCCTTAAAAGTCAACCTTCAGGCGTAACGCGTTAACCCTTCACGCGATCACGTTCGCGCATTGAACGACGGCGGCCTGCGCCCCGTTCTTTGCGGTCGCCATAGGCATTGCCAAACCCGCCGCGGGACCTCGGACGTCTCCCGTTCGCTCCCTGCCCATGTCGTTTGGACATCCGTTTAACCTGTAGCGGTTTTTCTTCGGTTAATTGGATCGCCCGGGTATCCGTTTCGCGTGTCAACAGTTTCAGCGCAGCAGCAATCAGTTTAACTGGCGATTCCGTCTCCACCAGCGACTTTGCTAAAGCTTCATAAGCCGCCATGTCATTACGATGGACTGTCCGCAGTAATTTATCAACCGCCAGTTTCCGCTTTGCGTCCGCCGCCTCCTCTTTCGTTGGGATATCCATGCGTTCAATTTTGCGCTTGATCGATTTTTCGATTTGATACAAATGGTATTTCTCCGGTGTGGTTACAAACGTAATGGCTTCGCCGCGTTTACCGGCACGCCCTGTACGACCGATGCGGTGCACATAACTTTCCGGGTCTTGTGGCATGTCAAAATTGTAGACATGTGTGACATTCTCAATATCTAGTCCCCGAGCGGCTACATCAGTTGCGACAAGGATCGTCACGCGATGAGCTTTAAAATCGTCCATCACTTGGTCACGACGGCTTTGGGTGAGGTCTCCATGCAGTCCTCTGGCTTTATACCCTAATTTGCGAAGGGCCGTCGTTAATTCGTCCACGCGCCGTTTCGTGCGTCCGAAAACGATCGCCCTTTCTGGGTGTTGGATATCCAAAAGCCGGGTAAAGACGTCCAGTTTTTGCTTTTCTTTAATTTCAATGAATTGTTGATCAATCCGGTCAACGGTCAATGTTTTCGCTTTAATTTTTATTTCGACCGGGTTTTTCATGAACTTGTCAGCTAACCGGCGTATAGCATCCGGCATGGTGGCGGAAAAAAGCAAAGTCTGCCGATTTTCCGGAACTTCACTTAAAATGGCTTTTATATCATCGATAAAGCCCATATTCAACATTTCATCGGCTTCATCGAGAACAACCATGCGCACATCTTCAAGACGAATGGTGCGTCTTTTGATATGATCTAAGAGTCGTCCAGGAGTTGCAGAAATGATTTGCGGGCGCTTTTTCAGCGCTTTTATTTGCCGTTCAATCGGTTCACCGCCATATACTGCCGTGGCATGGATCTTTTTGTATTTACCGATGGCGTTTAACTCTTCAGCAACCTGTACTGCCAGCTCCCGTGTCGGTGCAACCACGAGGCCTTGTGGACCTCTCGTACCATCTACCTCAATGCGCTCGATCATCGGAATGCCAAAGGCAGCGGTTTTTCCGGTACCCGTTTGCGCTTGGCCGATGACATCGCGACCTTCTTGAACGTGCGGAATCGCTTGTTCTTGTATAGGGGTTGGTTCCCGAAATCCCATTTCTTCAACAGCTTCTAATAAATCTTGACTAATACCAAGTTGTTTAAAATCCATATTGTTTCAAAATACTCCTTCTTCCATTCACTTTAAATCCATTGGTGTTTCATATGACAAGCATATTTTTTACGATAACAAAAATATGTAAAAGAAGCAAACATTCCATCCTGAATTGGGCAATTTATATATTACCGAAATCCATAAAACCATTCATCAAGCGGAGCTTTCTTTTCATTTTTTATCTAACATGATCGGAAGGATTTACTGCAGCTAGCACGACGATTGGCATTGATTGATCATAGATTGTATAATTAGAAATTGGGTTTTCAAAATCCGCGCATAATAACCTTATAAACCTTTAATTTGAATAAAGCGAGGAAAAAACTGTGGTGAAAGAACAAACGCAACCAACATTAATTGTCTTATTTGGAGCTTCTGGAGATTTGGCAGAGCGAAAACTTTACCCTGCCTTATATGAAATATATAAAAAAAATGGGAATAAACCGTTTGTCGTGATCGGTTGCGCCCGCAGACCCTGGGACCATGATCAGTTTCGTGCCTTTGTTGAATCTTCTTTAAGGGAGACCCTCGACACCGAATCGAAGGGCTTTTTGCAAAGATTCTTCTATTACCCATTAGATGTCAATCATACCGACGCCTATCATGAGTTGCGTGATTTGGTCGAACAATTGGACCGCGATTATCACCTCAAAGGCAACCGACTGTTTTATCTTGCATTAGCCCCGGAATATTTCAGCACCGTCACCTTGAACCTAAAAGAAGCCCATTTAACCGAAACGAATGGCTGGAAACGGCTTATCATCGAAAAACCGTTTGGTAAAGATTTAACCTCAGCTAAGGCATTGAATGATGACATCTGCAAGGTGTTCATGGAAGACGAAATTTATCGGATCGATCATTATCTTGGAAAAGAGATGGTGCAAAACATTCAAGTCATTCGTTTTGCCAATCCCATTTTTGAATCCATCTGGAACAACCGGTACATAGCCAACATCCAAATTACAGCCAGCGAGACGATCGGCGTCGGTGAACGGGCCGGTTATTATGACCGGACTGGTGCCTTATTAGATATGGTGCAAAACCACATTTTGCAAATGGTGGCCTTAACCGCCATGGAGCCACCGAGCCGTTTAGAAACCGAAGATATACGGGATGAAAAAGTGAAGGTGCTCCGCTCGATTCGTCCCGTCACGGCTGAATGCGTGGCTGATCAAATCGTACGAGGCCAATATACACGCGGCTTATTGGCAAATAGCGAAAGAGCCATTGCTTATCGAGAGGAAGACGGGATCGCTCATAACTCGGATACAGAGACATTTATTGCCGCAAAACTTTACATCGATAATTTCCGATGGTCCGGCGTTCCGTTTTATATACGCACAGGCAAACGGTTAAAAACGAAATCCACACAAATCATTGTCCAGTTTAAAAACGCGCCGTTAAATCCATATCTTCGGACCTTTAATGGTGAAGAGCCCAATTTACTTGCCATCCATGTGCAACCCGATGAAGGCCTCACCCTTAAACTCAACGCGAAAAGGTTTACTGAAAAATGGGATACGATGCCCATTACCCTTGACTTTTGCAACAATTGTTCGAAAGAAGACTACGGTTCCGACGCCTATGAACGATTGATTAACGATTGCATGCATGGCGACTCCACGAATTTTACGAGATGGGATGAAGTTGCCCTTTCTTGGGAATATGTAGACGGCATTATTCGCGCATGGAGGGAAAAACCGATCCCCCTCAATTTTTACGAAGCCGGTTCAATGGGACCTTATGAAAGCGACCAATTGCTAAAGAAAGACGGCTGCGAGTGGTGGCCGCTCATGAAATTGAGTTAAAGAATACCCCCTCTGCTAAAGAACACTTGGCTCTGCTTAGCCTAATTAGGCGCTGGCAGAGCCTTTGTTGTCCTTGAGGTCCTAAAGAATGATAACTTTCTCAATCAGTATAAAAAAGAATAGCTAAAAGAGGCACCCCCTTAGCTATTCCTTCCCCATCTTTTCTTACTGTAAGACAAGCGGGCTGTTACCCGATTTCCCCTTCCCTCCCTTACGCTTTGGCTGAATGCCAAAAAAGACTACGATGACCGCAAAAAGGGCAAACAGCGTGGCCACACTGAACATGAGAAAGACGGAGCCTTTCATCATCCACGCAAAAAGCGGCGGACCTACGGCGACGCCAATATACCTCATACTGGAGTACAAACAAGTAATGGTTCCGCGGTTTTCTTTGGCAATGCCTTCAGTAATTAAGGCATCAAGGCATGGTAAAGCGACACCGATGCCAGTAGCACCCAAAAATAAATAAAAGAGAAAAAGGCGGATATTAGGTTCAAATGCCAGTAAGAATAGGGAAAGCGTCAAAAGCGCCATGCCGGAAAACGTCAGCCATTTCATTAAACGGCGGTCTTGGCCGATTTTTTTCCCTGTAATCAGGCTGGCTGCGGATAATGCAAATAATGGTATCGCAATCACGAAACCCTTTCGCACGCCATCAATGCCATATTCATTCTCCAGCTGTTCTGAGAAATAAAAAAGCGTTCCAAAAAGGATCAACATGATCATGCCACCCGTCAAAAATACCGAAAGCAGCCATTTGCCTTTTTCTTTAATGACTTGTAATGTGTCATGGATAAAAGCTCTAACCGGTATGGGCTCTTCTTCCGTCATGGGCACTTCGACGGATAACCCTACCATCACGATGGAAATGAGGCAAAGCAGCGGAATGGCTAAAAATGGCGCATACCAGACGATGACCGCAAGTGCGCTTCCAAGAATTGGGCTGAGCACCTTTCCTAAGGTGTTTGACGTTTCTAAAATACCCAAGGCATTGCTTACTTTTTGCTCGTTGTTGAACATATCACCGACAAGCGGGATGACGACAGGAAACGCCCCGGAAGCCCCAATCCCTTGCAATAGTCGGCCGACTAATATTAGGACATAAGAATCCCGAAAAAACATCGCTGCTAGGCCGGAGATGAGTCCACCGACCCCTGCGATGATGAGACTGGGTATGATCACTTTCTTTCGTCCGATCCGATCAGATAGATAACCGGCGATCGGAATAAAAAAAATAGCGACAACAGAAAACACCGTAATAATGAGACTGGACTGAAAAGGGCTGATATTTAAGACGTGTTCAATCGTTGTTAACACAGGGATTAACATGGAATTGCCGAGCGTCATAATTAAAGGAATCGATGCTAAAGAGAGAAGCGCCATCGTTTTCTTTTCTTCCATTACATCTTCCTCCAACAGGCAAGACGTTTACATTTAGTTTTTAATCGATAGCGTTCGTTTATACGGGGCTAGAGATTGATGTTTTTACCATTTCTCCCAAAAAGTCATTGTTTGTTTTTCCGTTAAAAATTCAAAAATAAAAGGAGAGGAGGTGCGGCATGGGACAATCAGACCAATTGCAATCGAAAAAAAAGCTAAAGCCGCTTCAAGAGACGCAGCAATTTTTGCAAGCGGCCCTCAAATCGGTCGTGCAAGCTCAAGCAATGGAAAACCAAATGGCGGTCAAGCAGACAGAAGAAAATATACAAAAGGCGCAACAAACCCTCTTATTAGCCCTTGAAAATGTCAAAAATCAAGAGGAACAAAAGTATGTGGAACATGCCCAGCAGCAGCTCATCGGAGCACAACAAAAATTGGAGCAAGCCAATCATATTGATGACCATCTATAAATGAGGCTGACTCATAAGGAGTCTGACGCCCACCGCGAATCCGTATATATAGCGGCTATTGATTTCACGACCACGCTATATATTGTTTTGGTGGTGTCTGGCTCCGGACCATTGAGTCAGCCTTCATTCAATTTCTTTTATTTACATAAAACGCACAACATCTAATCGGTGATGCTATGCGGTTTAGGATATGTGGCGCTCAAAAGCGTTTTGTAAGCTTCTCGTCCATTCGCCGACTTCACCATTCCCTACCGGTTCTCCATCTATCGAAACGACCGGCATCACTTCCTGGGTCGTACTGGTAATGATCACTTCGTCCGCATTTAAGAGATCGGCAATTTTAAACGCTTCTTCTTTTACCGGCATTTCTAAGTCAGCCATGAGACGCATGACAAAACGGCGGGTAATACCATTTAATATAAGATGGTTAGCCGGATGCGTTAACCAAGCGCCATCTTTTTTAATAAAGACGTTGGATGAACTCCCCTCTGTCACGATATCTCCGCGATGAAAAAGCGCTTCTCCGCAATCATTGTCTAACGCTTCTTGCTTCGCCAAAACGTTTCCTAATAAATTCAAGCTCTTTATATCACAACGCAACCAGCGAATATCATTCGTTAAATGCGCGCCGATCCCTTCTGCGAGGCTTTTTGTCGGACGTGGCATTTCGCGCGTATACGCCGTCACGACGCTTTTTGCCTCAGATGGAAAAGCATGGCTGCGCAACGCGTTGCCGCGCGTCACTTGAAGATAGATGATGCCATCAGTCACAGGATCTTTATCGAGGAGTTGTTGCAAAAGATGTTTGAAATCCTCCATCGGATAGGGCAATGCCAAGCGGATTTCATTTAGGCTCCGCTCAAGGCGCTCTAAATGTTCGTCCAGCTGAAACGGTTTTCCGTGATAGACGCGTATGACTTCATAAACACCGTCACCAAATTGATAACCGCGATCTTCAATATCGATTTGAACCTCTTCTCTTTTTACAATGCGATCATTCCATAAAATCAATGTCATTCCCCCTCAGCTAGGTCGTTCCGTAAACAGGCTCGATATTTTTTACGCTCTCATTTTACCATGTTTTTTTATAAGGGGAATCACTTTTTTAAATATTAAAAGATATATGGATTAATAGCTTGCTTGAAAGCCGTTCCTTTCGGTTGAGGTGGGTTCCAAATAAAAGGACGTGATGGGGACGGTGCAAGACTTTTCAGTTTTCGACAAATTCTCACCTAAATAGTGATAGCTTTTCACCACTTTCGTTCTTAAAAACGGATGACAAGGGGGTATTTTTTATATTATTGGTATCTATTTCCGGATTTTTTATTTACTTCTTTTATAAGTATTTCATGTATACTGAAAAAGTATTTTTATAAAAAGATTTTATTGGGGGGAGATTTCGATGAAAAAAGCCTTTAAAGGGCTTTCCGCTCTTTTCATGGCACTTGTACTGGTTTTAGCCGTTACGGCATGCAGCAACAACACAGAGAAAAAAGATGAGAACAAAACGGAAACCAGTAAAAACAAAGAAGAAAAAGTGGATAAAACAGCATTGGGCGGCGACCTTAGCACGTTTGCTTACGATATTCAAGTGGCGATTTCTAATGCCGATGCACCATTTGGTACGCTAGGGTCATATGCTGAAGCAGAGGGTGACGCTTATAATGCTCAAGACGTTAAAGATGCCGCTTCCCAAGTGCAAACGCTGCTTCTGCCTTTGACAACTTAACGGTCCCGGATTCACTGAAAGATTACAAAGATAAATTGGATCAAGCCATCAGTGATTTGAAAGATGCGTTTGCCAAGCGCGCTGATGCGGCAAAAGCAAACGGCATTGACTCCGTTAAAGATGGCGCTGCATTAGCGAAAGCAGTCGATGCAGTTTCTAAAGACAGTGCGTCCAAAACGGCCTTCGATAAATTCCAAACCGAATATAATGAAGTGGCTAAAGACCTTGGGTTGGAAAATATGGATTTCAGCAAGGCCCTTGAGTTGCCGTTTGCGGCTGAATAAGGGTACATAAAAACGTGCGGACATTCCGCACGTTTTTATTTTTTCGTATATTGTGGTGCCGGACGCCCTTCCGTGACATATTCCAAAAGGCGTTTGGACATCTGAGCATAGCCTTCTTTGTTAGGATGGAAATGGTCGTCATATAGCCATTCATCAGTATGATTTTGAAAAAGGTCAGCCGTCGGTATGAATACTGTATGGGGATATTTCTCTAAAATGCGTTCGCTTGACTGATTCCATTCACTTAAAATCGCCGTAAATTGCGCATCGAGGCCCGGAAGCAAATCCTCAAAAGGGTTATAAAGACCTAGGTAGTAAATGGTTGCTTTGGGATTCAGTTCATGAATGATCCGTAAAATTTCATTAAAATTCTGTTCAAAAACTTGCCTGCGTTTATCAAAATCCTTCTTACTTAAATGAAGAAAATTTTCCTTAATCACACCGACCAAATCATTGCCGCCAATCGTCATAAATATGAGATCCGCGCTTTTTATACTTTGTTCGACCTTTTCCTTTTTCAAAACGTTGAGTAAATCTAAAGTTGTATCACCTTTTACGCCATAGTCCTTAAAATGAACGCCAGAAGTTGTATCCGATTGTTGAAGTTGTTGCACGGTCATGCCGGCATAACCCAAATCATTGGGATCGCCGACACCGGCTGTCAATGAATCTCCTAAACCTATGATATTTAAAGATGTGGCCATCGGCCTGAGTGATGTTTTCATAGTTTCATAGGTAATGGCTGTAGGATCTTCAGATGCCGCGGGGCGCTGTAACCAATAAAAGGTGCCGGCACCAAGCATGATGAAGGCTAGTAAGCCGATGAATAAAGAAATTCCTTTTTTACTTGCCTCTCTTTTCACGCGTCCGCGCGTATTTAAGTTAGTCATCGTGATCCTCCAAACGAAATCTTTTCAGATCTTCACTCTGCCCTTCTGCCAACAATACCTTTATTTGGGTTTCACCCATCAAGTCATAATGGGGATAGGGGCTTCGGCGATCAATCCATTTCGCTTTTAAGCCATACTTTTCGCCCCAACGCTTCAGTTTGTCGAGATCAGAGCACCCTGCTTTAGTCACTGTTTTATATTGAGGAAAGCGAGGGTCGTGCCAAAAATGCGTAATCAAGGCTACTTCTCCTGACGCCACTTTTTGCTTCCAAAGTGTGAGTTCCTCTCTTTTTATTCCAAAGGCCATTCCTCTCACAACTCTCTAGAAATCTTACTTTCATATTAACATATTTTGACTTCGAGATTTATTTAATAAATATGGAAAAACATCGAAACAACGGTCTTCTACCGTTGTTTCGATGTTTAATTTTTATTTGTATGCTTTTTCTCGATTTTAGCATCAATCTTTTCAAGCGCAAGATGATCTTTTAAAATTTCTGACTTATTTTTTGTCATTAATTCTTTAAAGGAAAGGCGCTTTCGCATGTCAATCACCTCTTTCCAAATATTATTATACATGACATTATTAACGACTTTTCATGTAATTATTACAAAAGTATGAATTTTATTCGATTATCGTCATCTTTTCAAACGCCATTCGCTCCGCAAGAGACGATAAACGTTGACGTCTACCCAAGTGTCTCCCCACCGCTCCCATTGCTTGAGACAGCCCTCGAATGTGAAAGGACTTTTTTCCATTAATGCATTCGCTGCCTTATTTAGCGTGGCGATTTTAGCGGTGAGTCGGTTGAGCTTAAGCGTCGCAAATCCGAAATCAACGAGTTGCCTCATGCCTTCTTCGGCAAGACCGCGGTGACGAAACGGTTTCATTAATTCACCGCCAATCTCCGCTTTTTTATGGACGTAATCAATGCTATGAAAGCCGCATGATCCGATAAAACGCCTGTCCTCACGTAACTCAACGGCCCAGCGAATTTGCGGTATGCCTGGATAATAAACGGAATAGATTTGAATAAAATCGATGGCTTCACGCCAATCTTTCAGTATTTCCCCGCCGTCAAAACGCATTGTCTCCGGATCAGAGAATAATTGGTAGACACTCGCCACGTCTGTATACTGAAAAGGGCGAAACAACAGGTGTTCCGATTGCATCACCGGAAACGGTATGTGCATCATCATCCCCCCATCTAATATCAGAATATTTTATTGATAAAAAAACGGAACCCTTTCCCAAAAGAATGGGAAAGGATTCCAATGGCCAATTTCAAAACCTTTTACAAACGCTTCTTTAATTCGCTTAAGGTACTGCCAACGGAGATGATCTCAGGATCCGTTTTTATGTCAATTAAAAAGGGGCCGTCAGATCGCTTTGTCAACGCCAGCCGGAGCGCTTTTCTTAAATCATCGACAGTCTGAACGCGCATGCTTTCAGCATTCATGGCTCGGGCAACGGCGGCAAAATCGACCGAACCTAAATCAGTGGCAATGACGCGGTTCGGAAACATTTTTTCTTGGTGCATGCGAATCGTGCCATACATGGCATTATTAAATACCAAGGCCATGACGGATAGTCTTTCCCGTACAGCTGTCTCCAACTCTTGCATGGTCATCATAAAACCACCGTCTCCGGATAATGAGACGACAACCCTGTTTGGTTGAGCCATTTTCACGCCCAAAGCGGCCGGAAAACCATAACCCATCGCACCTGATGTGGGGCCGACATAGGTTTTCTTTTCTGTAAAAGGGTAATAGGCATGGAGCCATCCGGCAAAGTTCCCGGCATCATTCGTGATGATCGCATCTTTTGGCAGTTCTTCTATGAGCGCTTGGATTACAGCCTTCGGATGCAATCCCTCTTGAAGCTCCGTTGTCCCTCCCCAATCAAGGGTCGACGCCTGCACATAAACTTTCCGCCTTTCCTCTCGCCATTGGGTAAAACGGGACGGGTCGATCCAGCCTTGCGCTTGATTTTGTAAAGCCAATAGCGCTCGCCGACAATCGGAAATAATCCCGAGATCCGGCACAACGGCTTTTCCAACAACGGACGCGTCGCAGTCAATATGGATGATTTGTTGATTTGCTGAAAAAAGCGCGTAATCTTGGGTCGTCACCTCGGATAACCGCGAGCCCAAAACCAAAACGACATCGGCGCTTTTGGCCGTTTCCACGATGCCCTTGGCCGGAGCAAGCCCGAGATGGCCGACGTAATGAGGATGGTGATTTGGAAACACATCATGCCTCCTGAAACTCGCCATCACTGGGATACCCGTGTTTTCGGAAAAGCGCAAAAGGTCATCTTCGGCATCCGCCCATTTGATGCCGCCTCCTGCAAGTATCAGAGGGCGCTCGGCGTTTGCCAAAAGCCGGACCGCTTCACCTATGCTCTCATCATCGGGATGAGGTTTGCTGAGCCTTAGAGGGTCCGAAAAACGAACCGTGACCTCTTTATTCAGGACGTCTTCCGGAAAAGCGACAACGACGGGCCCGGGGCGTCCGGTAACCGCGAGTCTCACCGCACGTTGTACGATTTCTGGAATTCTTTCTGCAGAAGACACTTCCACAGCCCATTTAGCGATCGGCGCAAAAAAGCGTTCCAGATCCGTCTCTTGAAATCCTTCGCGGCCGCGGAACCGGCTATCCACTTGCCCAAGAAACACGATCATCGGTGTTGAATCTTGTTGAGCGGTATGGACACCGATGCTCAGATTAGCGGCCCCGACCGCTCGGGTCGCCATGACGACGGCCGGTTTTCCGATTGCTTTGGCGTAACCTTCCGCCATAAATGCCGCGCCGCTTTCGTGACGGGTAGCGGTCAGCCGAATGGTTGGATGCTCATAAAGCGCATCCATGATTGGCAAATAACTCTCTCCCGGTACACAAAAAGCTTGTGTAATCCCTTCGATTTCGAGGCAGCGAACAATGGCTTGAGCAGCCGTTAACTTTTGCATCATTTTATCCCCTCGCCTTTCTTACTCTGTTTTTCCGGGCATCAACGTGCGTATGCGGTTTGCTGCCTCAATCAGCCGGCTGTCGGGTACGGAAAGTGAAATTCGGAAATACCCTTCCCCGCCCGGTCCGAAAGCATTACCTGGTGTCATGATCACCCCGGTTTGGACCATCACTTTTTCACAAAATCCGGCAGATGTTTCCCCGTCCGGAACACGGGCCCATAAAAAAATGCTGCCTTTAGGTTTGTTCACCTGTATACCGACGGACCGAAGCGCTTCCACCAGCACATCAGCCCTTTTTTCGTAGATGGCATTGCGCTCGTCCAGAAAACTGAGATCGCTGTTCAATGCCCGAGCCGCCGCTTTTTGAATCGGCAAGAATTGACTGGTATCGAGATTACTTTTCAACGTCGACAATAACCGAATGATTTTGGCGTTACCGACTAAATAGCCGATGCGCCACCCTGTCATATTAAAACCTTTGGATAGGGAGCCAAATTCGACGACCGATTCCTTAGCGCCTTTCACTTGTAAAATGCTCGGTGCCCGGTAACCGCCAAACGTCACCAACTGATAAGCGGCGTCATGCGCGAGCCAAATCCCATGTGTTTTGAAAAAGGAAACGGCTGCTTCAAAAAAATCAAGATCAGCCACTGCCCCTGTCGGATTCCCTGGATAATTTAAAATTGCAAGCTTTGTCTTTCTTAAAACCTCCTTGGGAATTGCATCAAAAATCGGACGAAAGCCATGATCCTCCGGCATCGGCATGCGATAAAGGCCGCAACCCGCAATATATGTAGCCATCGAATAAACGGGATAACTCGGATCGGGTATCAAGATGAGATCTTCCGGGTCAGCCATCGCTTGGACGAGATGAGCTATGCCTTCCTTTGACCCGATTAAGGCGAGCACTTCGGTTTCGGGATCTAAATCAACGTCATACACTCGCTTATAAAACGAGGCGACTGCTTCTCGAAATGCCAAGCACCCGTTAAACGGCGAATAACGCATATTTTGTTGATCTTCCAATTCACTGACCAACTGTTCCTTAATGAAGTCGGGTGTTGGCAAGTCCGGATCACCGATGCCAAGATCGATAATATCCACTCCCCTGTCAAGCAATTCCTTTTTGCGCCGATTTAAGTTTGAAAATAAATATGGAGGTAAGGCGCGCATATGGGTAGCCGCTGGTTCCTTCATATTCTCCCCTCGCGTTTCATTATTTGGAATAATGTTCCGAATATTGATTCTATAGCCAATTATATTTTAATTCATTTTACTTGTAAAGATGACTCGGCTCTCGCAGCTTTGGCCAATACAGACCTGAGTGATCCTTATGCTTGCCTGAAAAACTGTATGCTTACCTATAACGGTTTTCTTTATAATTATCGCTAAAATAGTACAAACGTTGTTTATTTTTTGAATAAACTGTTGAAGGAAGCTTAAATTCATTTTATAATGAAAGTGCATTCCATTTAACGTTTTACAATATGAAACGGAATGCGATGTAAGCGGTTACGCCATACAAAAAGGAGGGGTTAAATTGCCATCAACAACAACACAAGTCACCTATATGAACTACATAAACGGTGAGTGGAAACCCGCACGGGACGGGAAAACGTTGCCAAACGTGAATCCGGCGAACGGAGACATTCTCGGCTATGTCACGGTCTCTTCACCTATTGAAGTGGATGAGGCTGCCCGAGCAGCTAAAGCCGCGCAAAAAGCGTGGGCGAAAGTACCGGCTCCGAAACGAGGCGAGTTTTTGTATCGCATCGGTGAAAAGCTGCGTGAGCGCAAAGAGAATCTTGCCCGCCTCTTGACAAAAGAAATGGGCAAAGTCATTGAAGAAGCTCGCGGTGAAGTCCAGGAAGCGATCGATATGGCCTATTTCATGGGCGGGGAAGGCCGAAGGCTTGCTGGGCAAACCGTTCCATCTGAATTGCCGGACAAACACGCCATGAGCATACGCATGCCCGTTGGTGTTGCTGGACTCATCACCCCCTGGAATTTTCCCATTGCGATCGCCAGTTGGAAGATCTTCCCTGCCCTCGTTGGCGGTAACACCGTCGTCTGGAAACCAGCAACGGATACGCCAGCATTAGCCTACGAATTTGTCAAGATTTTCGAAGAGGTTGGTTTACCGAAAGGTGTTGTCAATCTCGTTTATGGCTCTGGCGGCACGGTCGGAACGGCCATTGTCGACCACCCTGACATCGACATCGTTTCTTTTACGGGATCAACGGAAGTTGGTAGTGAAATCAACGGACGGGCTGGCCGTTTATTAAAACGCGTTTCCCTTGAAATGGGTGGTAAAAACGCCATTATCGTCATGGATGATGCCAATCTAGATTTGGCGGTTGACGGTATTATTTGGAGTGCTTTTGGTACGGCTGGTCAGCGCTGTACAGCGACAAGCCGCGTGATCGTTCATCGCAAAGTCAAATCGCTGTTAGAGGAAAAACTCTTAAGGCGAATCGAAACATTAAAACTCGGTGACGGGTTGGATGAGAGCGTGGATGTCGGACCGGTCGTTAATGCCAAAGCGCTCGAACAAATCCACGCTTATATGAAAGTGGCAGAGGATGATGGTGCCGTTAAACTATGCGGTGGCCATATAGCCAAGGAAGGGGAGCTAGCAAAAGGTTATTATTTCGAGCCGACCGTGTTTACCGATGTCACTCGTGATATGCGCATTGCCAAAGAGGAAATTTTTGGCCCAGTCTTATCGATCATTCCCGTTGACAGCTTAGAGGAAGCGATTGAAATCAATAATGAAGTGAATTACGGGCTTTCAAGTGCCATATACACCAATGATACAAGAAACACCTTTATCGCGATGCGCGATTTAGACACGGGGATTGTCTATATCAACGCCGGAACGACGGGCGCCGAAATTCACTTGCCGTTCGGCGGGACGAAGGCGACTGGAAACGGGCATAGGGATTCAGGAATTGCTGCACTTGACGTGTTTACCGAATGGAAGAGCGTCTATGTCGACTATAGCGGCAAATTACAAAGAGCCCAAATCGATAACAACTAACCAAATGAGTCGTTTCCCCTTTTAAGATAATAGAAAGAAAAAGGAGTGGATGATCAATGAAAGTTGCCGTATTAGGTGCCGGTCTCATGGGGAAAGAGGCCGCTCGGGACCTTGCCGCCTCACAAGGTGTGACGCAAGTTGTCATCGCTGACGTCGATATCACAAAAGCTGAGGAGGTTTGTCGAAAGCTTTCAAGTGACAAACTGAGCGCCGCCTATCTTGATGCGACAAATGATAACCAGTTAGCCGATTTTATGAAAGATTTTGATGTGGTCGTTAATGCCTTATTTTATACCTTTAACGAAAAGGTCGCGCGAACGGCCATTGCTTGCGGCGTTCATTCTGTAGACCTCGGTGGCCACATCGGGCATGTTACCGAAAAGGTTTTAGCGATGCATGATGATGCGGTGAAAGCCGGTGTAACGCTCATTCCCGACCTTGGTGTTGCGCCAGGGATGATTAACATTTTATCTGGACACGGTGTCAATCAACTCGACCAAGCCGACTCGATTAAAATCATGGTTGGTGGCATTCCCGTTCGTCCAGAACCGCCGTTCGGATACAACCATGTGTTCTCAATGGAAGGCGTTTTCGATCATTATACCGACCCGTCACTCGTTATTCGTGACGGAAAGAAAATGGAAGTGCCTTCTCTTTCCGAAATCGAAACCGTTTATTTTGAAAAATTTGGTCCTTTAGAGGCGTTTCATACGGCTGGCGGCACATCCACCCTGTCACTCTCATACCCTAATCTGAAAAACTTAGAATATAAAACCATTCGCTATCCAGGCCATGCGGAAAAATTTCAGCTGCTTGTCGATCTCGGCCTGACAAAGCGGGGGCATGTCGTTGAAGTGGACGGTCAAAAAGTTGATGTGCGCAAAACCATGTTAAAAGTGCTTGACCCCATCGTTGACTTGAAGGATAAGGACGATGTTGTTCTCCTACGCGTCTCTGTTTCCGGAACGAAGGATGGGCAACCGAAAACTTATGAGTACGAAATGATCACCTATAATGACAAAACGAATCGTGTGACAGCGATGGCAAGGTCAACGGCTTATACCATTTCAGTCGTGGCCCAAATGATCGCTTCTGGGGTCATTACTAAAAGAGGCGTTTACGCACCAGAAACGATCGTACCCGGAGAAGTCTATATTCAAGAAATGGCCAAACGCGGTGTCATCATTAAAGAAACAGAAAAAGCCGCGGTGTAAACGGCTGAACGACTGGCGAGGCCGATCGGTGAAGTCCGCCTCGCCCTTCTTTCAAACCCAATGGATGGGGTGACCCGCTGATGAATCAGAGTATTTTAAAGGCCTTTGACATTCTTGACTTATTTACCGAAAAAGAGACGGAATGGAGTCTTGTCGAGATTTCCAAACGATTGCACATGCCAAAGCCAACGGTCTATCGGATTTTACAAACGTTGGAATCAAGAGGTTATGTTAAAAAAGAAAAATATTCGGAATACGACATCCGCTACCGATTAGGTTTAAAACTATTGGAATTAGGAAATCTAGCGGCCGAGCAATTGGAATTGCGGAAAATCGCCCTCCCCTATATGAAAAGCCTGCGCGATGAAATTGATGAAGTCATCCACCTTGTGATCCTTGATGGCGATGAAGCGATTTACATCGAAAAAGTTGAAGGGTTAAAAGCGCTCCGCCTCGTCACACGCATTGGTAAGCGGGAACCGCTTCACGTCGGTTCCGGCCCGAAGCTTTTGCTAAGCTTCCAATCCGATGCGTTTATTAACCGCTATATTGATGGGATGTCAGCGAATACCATCAATAAAAGAGGGATTTGGCATAAGCGTGACCTACTGGAAGAAATTGAGGAAATTCGTCAAAACGGGTATTCTGTGAGCATTGGCGAACAAGATCCTGATACCATCGGCGTCTCCTACCCGATCTTTGATTATACTGGCCATCTCGCCGCAGCCCTTGCCGTTAGCGGACCGGCGATTCGCTTCTTTGGCGAACGCGGTCAAATGATTCAAGAAAAAACGCAGCAAACGGCCGAACAAATCTCAAAGGCGCTCGGTTGGACGCTTTATACTTCCAACAATGGACAAGGAAAATAAAAGAGGACTAACGATCCGAGCATATTCGGGGCAGCGAATAATAATGTTCGAATCGTCCACTTGATTTTCTTTTTTTTGATTAGATGGGGTTCCATATTTTCTGTGCGATCGACGCTCTGGTCATTGATGAACGCCAGTGAGAACGTGCCGGAAAGGATCAAACAGACAAGTCCAAGCCCCATGGAAAAAGATTGGGCCATCCGAAAGTCTCCCGCCAAAACAGCTCCAATCAAAATCGTCAAGAAAATAATAATGCCATAACCCAATGCCTTTAACACCGAAAGTCCCTCCGTCATGATCCGACTATTACATAAAAAATCCTGATTTAGTATATTTTAAGCTTCGTGCTCATAAACATTTTTTCATTTCCATGATAAGCGCTTGCAAAATCGCTTCAAAGTTTTCGTTTATAAACGATCACTTATAACGGTTTCATTTATTTTTATTTTAACGCAACGGCTTCGTAAAATAACAAAATTTATACGAAACTCTATCCTTTTTCAGGCTAGCATGGATAACTAAGGCCCTGCCACCGCAAAAATCTTGCGCTGGCTTTTTAACTGGGCCGGAATAAGTGTAACTAAGGCTCTGCCAGCGCCTTAATAGGTTTGGCAAAGCCTAGTTTTCTATAACAGAGCCTTGTTTTCTTCAAGCCACTGAGTGACTCATCCTTCAAAGGGCCACGGCGGTAAGGTTTTACGTAAAGGCTTATCCTTGCGATACCCGAGCACGTAATCGGCTTGCATTAGCGTATGAATTTCCCGGGTGCCTTCATAAATGACAGGAGCTTTCGAGTTGCGCAAATGGCGTTCAACAGGATACTCGTTGGAGAATCCATAGGCCCCGTGAATTTGCACCGCATCGTTAGCAACTTCATTGGCAAAATTACAAGCTTGCCATTTGGCGAGCGACGTCTCGCGCGTGTTGCGCTTCCCTTTGTTTTTTAATTCTCCGGCTCGATAGACGAGGAGTCTTGCCATGACAAGTTTCGCTTCCATGTTGGCAATCATTTGTTTGACCAATTGATGATGGCCGATTTCTTCTCCGAATGTTTTCCGTTCATGACAGTACTTCACGCATGCTTCTAAACAGGCATTGATAATACCGCATGCGCCGGCGGCAACCGTAAAGCGGCCGTTATCCAATGCCGACATGGCAATCTTAAAGCCTTCCCCTTCTTCACCGAGCAGATTTTCTTTCGGAACGCGGACGTTATCAAAAAACAGTTGTCCGGTATTGCCGGCGCGAATACCGAGCTTCCCTTTAATGGCTTTGGAGGAAAACCCGGGCATCGTCCGCTCAACGATAAAGGCGGAGATGCCATTATGCCCTTTTTCTTTATCCGTGTAGGCAAACACAATAAAGTGATCAGCGAGATCACATAAAGAAATCCACGTCTTCTCTCCGTTTAAGATATAGTCATCGCCGTCTTTGACAGCGGTTGTGCGAATCGCCTTCACATCACTGCCGGCATTCGGTTCGGTCAGCCCGAAAGCACCAAGTTTTAACCCTTTTGCCTGCGGAACCAAATACTTTTGCTTCTGTTCCTCTGTCCCCCACTGCAAAAGCGTGAGGCTGTTTAATCCGGTATGTACAGAAACGGCTGTTCGAAACGCCGTATCCCCTCTTTCCAACTCTTCACAGACAATGGCGAGAGCATTATAGTCCATGCCACTGCCGCCGTATTTTTCAGGGATACAGACGCCCATCAGATTCAATTCAGCCAGTCTTTTATAAATTTGCGGATCACTGTACCCGCGCTCATCCCATTCCTTAATGTACGGGATGATTTCTTTATCGACAAATTGCCGGACCGTTTTCCTTAACAGTTCTTGTTCGGCGGATAATTCGAAGTCCATGATCATTCCCCCATCTATTCGTTATTTAGATAATGCCTGAATTCTGCCAATCCG
This sequence comes from Tuberibacillus calidus DSM 17572, assembly GCF_000430685.1. GTDB lineage: Bacteria > Bacillota > Bacilli > Bacillales > Sporolactobacillaceae > Tuberibacillus > Tuberibacillus calidus. The sequence continues at coordinate 37,213 of NZ_AUMM01000011.1, forward strand.
CGATTTGTTTGGACGTAAACCCATATTCCTTTAAAATTTCTTCTGTGTGTTCGCCAGCAAGCGGCGGATGGCGTTCGTAGACGACCGGTGTTTTCGAGAATTTAATTGGGCTTGCCACTAACGAGAGGGGCCCGGCTGTTGGATGGGTGAGTTCGGTGACCATCTCCCTCGCTTTGACTTGCGGGTCAGAAAACACTTGATCGACTGTTTGGATGGGACCGGCAGGAATTCCTGCCTGCATGAAAAGTGCCGTCCAATCGTTAACGGATTTCGCACGCAATGCCTCGTTAATAGCCGATTCAAGTTCATCAATATGTTCTAACCGTTTCGGATTCGTTTCGAAACGGGGGTCATCCGCTAAGTACGGGGCGCCGATGATATGGCACAGCTGGCGGAATTGCCGGTCATTGCCTACTGCAATTGCCATCTCGCCGTCACGGGCTTTGTACGTCTGATACGGAACGATGTTGGGATGACGGTTGCCTAGCCTTCGCGGGGGGTTTTTCGAGACTAAATAGTTGCTCGCCACATTCACAAGGGCGCTCACCGCACAGTCATATAAGGCTAAATCGATTTCCTGTCCTGTCCCGGAGCGGTCGCGCTCAATCAGTGCCGCTTGAATGGCTAAAGCCGCATAAAGACCTGTCAATACATCCGTAATCGCCACTCCGACCTTATGCGGAGCACCATCAACAGGTCCGGTAATGCTCATGAATCCGCTCATTGCTTGAATGACAAAATCATAACCTGGCATGCTACTGTAGGGACCCGTTTTCCCAAAACCGCTAATGCCACAATAGATGAGGCGTTGATTCATCGTTTTTAAACGATCGAAATGAAGATCCCATTTTTCCATCGTACCCGGTTTAAAATTATGTACCAATACATCGGCATCACGAACTAGGGTTTTTAAAATCCCTCTGCCCTCTTCTGTTTTGAGGTTTAGCGTCAGGGCGCGTTTATTTCGGTTAGCGCTAAAATAGTAAGCGCTTTCTCCGCCGGCAAACGGCGGACCCCAAGCGCGCGTATCATCGCTTCCACCAGGTGCTTCAATTTTAATGATGTCCGCCCCTAAATCACCGAGGATCATGGTGCAAAAAGGACCGGCCAATACTCTCGAACAATCAATGACTTTAATCCCTTCTAACGCCTTTGCCATGCCATACCTCCTTTGTAAGCGGTTGAAGAAAAATGAAATCCACCACAATCCCCATGTCGATATGTATGCCTATCCCTTGGCATTTATCCGAGGCAATTGGGCGGGCTAAAGCGAACGGATGGAAATGATGGTTCTTTATTGAATTTTGTAAATATTATAATCATCTTTTGCTTTTTTGTCAAGTTCGCGCATGTCCTTCCTTGGGTATGCATATTTTAGTTTTATAGTTTATTCGGTATAATGAGAGTTGATATTTTACTTTAGAAAAGATTACGCTAAAGAGGGGCTAAAGAAATTGAAAGAGTTGTTGATGCAATTTTTGGACATGGTCATGAGTTTCGGCTATTTCGGCATTGCCATAGCCCTGATGGTCGAAGTCATTCCCAGTGAAATCGTATTATCTTATGGTGGATTCATGGTTGGACTGGGGAATATAAACTTTGTCGGCGCGGTGATTGCTGGGACTATTGGTGCAACGATCGCTCAATTATTTCTCTATTGGATCGGTTCATATGGGGGACGGCCATTTCTCGAAAAATATGGTAAGTATCTTCTCATTCATAAAAAACATCTCGATATCTCTGAGAAGTGGTTTGAAAAATACGGAGCTGGGGTCGTATTTTTTGCGCGCTTTATACCCGTCATTCGGCAAGCGATATCGATCCCCGCAGGTATTGCCAAAATGCCGATCAGCACCTTTATTTTTTTTACCGTACTAGCAACGGTGCCATGGTGCATTATATTTATTTATTTGGGCCTGAAGCTTGGTGAAAATTGGTCAAAAATAAAAGAAATTACCGCCCCTTATGTGGACGTGGCGGCAATCGTCATCATCGCCGCATTTCTGCTATTCATTTTATTTAAGGTCGTTAAATCCCGTCATACTTTTAAACCCTAACTTAACGAAGGAGGATGAAGATTTTGACAAACGAGGTTCTCGATTATCTCCGCACTCACCGTGAAGAACATCTGCAACAATTGACGGAATATCTTAAGATTGAAAGCATCAGTTCCGATTCCACCCATAAGGACGATGTGTGCCGGGCAGCAGAATGGACGGCGAAAGCACTGAAGGAAGCTGGAATGGAACATGTGCAAGTGATGGAAACGGCCAAACACCCTGTCGTCTATGGGGATTGGTTGCACGCCGAGGGTGCCCCAACCGTACTCCTTTACGGTCACTATGATGTACAGCCCGTTGATCCGGTTCATTTATGGACAACCCCGCCATTTGAGCCGACCATCCGGGATGGGAAAATCTATGCTCGCGGCGCCAGTGATGATAAGGGTCAGGTTTTCATGCAAATCAAGGTGATTGAAGCGATCATGAAAACACACGGAAAGCTTCCCGTTAACGTCAAATTTATTTACGAAGGTGAAGAAGAAATCGGCAGCCCGAGCCTTGACCCGTTTGTCGAAGCTCATCAGGAATTGCTTTCCGCTGATCTGCTTCTTGTCTCGGACACGACGATGATCGGAAAAGGAGAACCGTCGATTTGCTATGGCTTGCGCGGTCTATGCGGCTTACAAATTGATGTCAAAGGACCTAACAGTGATGTCCATTCTGGTCTGTACGGCGGCGCGATCCAAAACCCGTTACACGCATTGGCGGAGATTCTCGCAAGTTTACATAATCAAGACGGACAAATAACTGTCAATGGGTTTTATGACAAAGTGCGCCCATTAACGGATGAAGAAATCACCACTTACGAAGCTCTCAGCGACGATGAAGCCCTTAAAGCACAATTAGGATTAAAAGAGTTATTCGGGGAGAAAGGCTTTTCAACCAAGGCTAGGTTATGGGGCCGACCGACACTTGAGTTGAACGGCGTCTGGGGCGGTTATCAAGGCGAGGGCATAAAAACGGTCATCCCTTCTGAAGCCCACGCCAAAATCACGTGCCGACTCGTTCCTGACCAAGATCCAAAGGAAATCGCTGAATTGTTAAAACAGCATATTTTAGCGCATACCCCCAAAGGCGTAACCGTTGAAATCACGCTCTTCGACCAAGCGCGGCCATTTTTGACGCCGTACGACCACCCTGCCATTCAAACCGCCGGTCGAGCATTGGAAAAAGCATATGGCAAGTCGCCGGTTTATACGCGGATGGGTGGATCCGTACCGGTTGTCGAAACGTTCAACACACTTTTAAATCTGCCAGCCGTTCTCATGGGCTTCGGTCTAGAAAACGAAAATTTCCATGCTCCTAATGAACATTTTCACTTAGAAAACTTTGATAAAGGCATGGATGCTCTTACTTATTTCTTCTATGAATTAACGAACAAAAAGTAAGAATTAGAAAAACCGGCTCGTTGGCTTCGAGTCGGTTTTTTTTAAATTAATCTATAAAAATGGCATTCATCCGTTATCAAAAACCATATATGGTCATACCGCCGTCGACAAACAAGGTTTGGCCCGTAATATAATCGGCACCATCACCAGCTAAGAAGACGACTGGACCGACGAGATCTTCCAATTCGCCAACCCTTTTGATAGGTGTTCGAGCTAAAATATCATTTAAATACGCTTTATCAGCCAACAATTTTTCGGTTAAAGGGGTTTTAAAATACCATGGCCCGATGGCATTGACGTTAATGCCGTACTGTGCCCATTCCATAGCCAGGTTCTTCGTCATTTGGATAATCGCCGCTTTCGTGGCCGCATAGACGACGCCCGTTCGTAAGGCCACATGACCGCCGACTGAGGTGATGTTAATGATTTTACCCTTCCCTTGATCTTTCATCACCTTAGCCGTTTCTTGCGCCATCATGAACGCACTATGTAAATTCGTTTCCATGATTTTGTGCCATTCATCATCTGTGACTTCAAGCGCCTTTGTGCGAATGTTCATTCCGGCGTTATTCACCAATATATCAATACGCCCCCATTCATCGGCCACTTTTCTTACCGCACGGTGAACCGCTTCCCGGCTAGTCACATCGGCAGAAATGGCGATCCCTTTTCTTCCGGCTTCTTCAATCATCCGAACGGTTTTTTCAAGATCATCTTTCGTTCTCGCAATGACCGCCACATCCGCTCCGGCTTCCGCCAAACCAAGCGCCAAAGCTTGTCCGATTCCTCTTCCCCCGCCTGTGACAATGGCCATACGCCCGTCTAAACGAAAGAATGGTAACATGATTTTCACACTCCATATTAAGAATATAAGAACATAATAAACTTTAAAGCTATCATACCATAACCCATGATTATATCCATGATTGTCTTGATTATCGGCCGGTTAAAGATTCATTCATTGTTTTGGACTTTATAACGCTTTCAGGGATATGATAAACAATGGTTCTATACTCCATGAGAAGGTGTTTTTTATGTCTTACATTGTAAGCGGAACGAAAACGTATCGAAAAGCAAGTCTCGCCCTTTTTGCGGCAGGTTTTGTGACTTTTTCCAATCTCTATACGACTCAACCGCTTTTACCGATTTTCGCTCATGACTATCATATACGACCGGCCACTGCCAGTTTAACGATTTCCGTTTCAACGGCCGCACTTGCCATCGTCATGATCATCGCCGCCTCGGTTTCTGATGCTATCGGCAGAAAGCGGATCATGACCTTTTCGATGTTTTTCGGCTCCCTAACGGCCCTCTTGACAGCATTCAGCCCATCTTTTTTCATGCTTATTTTGTTAAGAACGCTTCTCGGTGCCGTTTTCGCTGGCGTACCGGCCATTGCGATGGCCTATGTCGGTGAAGAATTTGAAAAGCAGAGCCTTGGCCGCGTGATGGGACAATACATCAGCGGCAATTCGATCGGAGGCTTATTTGGCCGCCTTTCGACTGGTGTGCTTACCGATTGGTTTAATTGGCACATCGCCCTATTTGCCATCGGTGTGTTAAGTCTATTATTAAGTGTTTACTTCCATTTTGCCCTGCCAAAATCCGCTCACTTTACACCGAAGCCGACGTCATTCAGCCTTTCGGTCAAAAAATTAGTCGGGCATCTCAAACACCGTCATTTAGTGTCTTTATTTTGCCTGGCTTTCCTTATTATGGGGAGCTTTGTCACGATGTTTAATTATATAGCCTTTCAATTGACTAAAGAACCATATAATGTTAGTCAGACCGTCATTGGATTCATTTTCTTGGTTTATTTAACCGGTACGTTTAGCTCAACTTTTATGGGTAAAAAAGCGGATCAAATCGGAAAAGCTCGGGCAGTTAAACAGTCCTTAGGGATTATGATGGCCGGCGCGATCATTACATTGATTCCACATCTAATCATAAAAATCATAGGACTAAGCGTATTTACTTTTGGTTTCTTCGGTGCCCATGCTGTAGCCAGCAGCTGGGTGGGTGACCGCGCGCGCGTGCATAAAGCACAGGCTTCATCCTTATATTTATTGTTTTACTATATTGGCTCAAGCGTGATCGGTGTCTGCGGCGGATTTTTCTTCAGCCTAGGTGGTTGGTTCGGCGTTATTCTACTGATTTTAGCATTAACCATGATGGCCTTTGCTTTAACGTTCGTGTCTGAGAAGCAAAAAGAGACACCTGCGTTTTAGAGGGTTTTCGCAGAAAGTTCAATCTTTCTTTTAAAAGTTAGTTAAACGTCCAGGTGCAGGAGCCATTGATAATTCATGGCTCAAGCAGACATACTAAGGGTAAAATTGGTTATGGTGTGATTTACGTGAAAGCTGAAAGCCCTTTTACCTTGGCAGAACTCGCACAACTCTGGGGAAGCTATCAAAACGATTCGCTCGCTCAATGTGTTATGAGCTATTTCATTCGCCATGTTGAAGACCCAGAGATTCGTTCCTGTGTCGATGAGAGCCTCGCCTTATCGATGCAACACTTGGACGCCTTAACGGTTTTCTTTAATAAGGCCAACTGTCCGATTCCGGTCGGCTTTACGGCTGAAGATGTCTATCCGGACGCTCCGCCGCTATTTTCTGATCTATTTGTTTTATACTATATCCAACAAATGGGTGTGCTCGGCATGAATACTGTCAGTGTCTCCTTGGCCTATTCCACCCGAAACGATTTGCGCACGTATTTTTCCAGCTGCCAGTCCGAATACATGGCACTTTTTAACAAGACGACGGATCTCCTTCTTTCAAAAGGTCTTTATATACGCTCCCCATATATACCCATGCCAAAGGAGGCGGTTTTCGTTCAATCCCGTCAGTTTCTTGGAAGTTTGACTGGAAAACAGCGTCCACTGGCGGCTTTGGAGGCGGCCGATCTTTTCAGCAACATGCAGCGTAACGCCTTAGGCCGTGCCATGCTAACGGGCTTTAGCCAGGTGGCGCAATCGGAGAAAGTACGAAACTATCTTTTGCAGGGAAAAGGTATAGCCGCCAAACATATCGAAATGTTTAGTTCTGCGTTAAGCACGGCCGACTTGCCAGCGTCTATGACATGGGATGTGGAGGTGACTGATTCGACAACTCCGCCGTTTTCCGACAAGTTGCTCATGTTTCATACGACGGCCCTTATCACCAGTGGTCTTGGATATTATGGAACAAGCATGGCAACCACCATGAGAAAAGATCTTCAAATCATGTATACCCGCCTTTCTGCCGAGGTGGCCAAATATGCCGGGGAAGGGGCTGTTCTCATGATTGATGAAGGCTGGTTTGAAGAACCGCCGATGGTTCCAGACCGCGATGCGTTAGCAAAAAAAAATAAGCGATAAAAAACTCCCAATGGTTGATCCATCGGGAGTTTTTTTATAATTATTTGCTTTCTTTGAATTTGCGGCGAAGCACCATTTGCAGGATGCCACCGTTGCGGTAGTAGTCGACATCAACTTCACTATCGAAACGAACGATCGCTTCGAAGGTTTTCTTGTTGCCGTTTTCGTCCGTCGCGGTAACGGTGACGAGTTGTTTTGGTTTAACATTGTCATCAATGTCGATGTCGAAGGTTTCTTTACCGGTTAAACCGAGTGTTTCAGCGTTTTCGCCTTCTTTAAATTGCAGCGGCAATACGCCCATGCAGACAAGGTTCGAACGGTGAATCCGTTCATACCCTTCCGCAATAACGGTTTTGATGCCGAGCAAGTTGGTACCTTTAGCCGCCCAGTCACGGGATGAACCCATACCGTAGTCGATGCCAGCAATGACAACAAGGCCTGTTCCGTCTTCTTTGTATTTCATGCAAGCATCATAGAACGGTAAAATTTCACCCGTCGGCCAGTACGGCGCAAAACCGCCTTCGGTACCCGGTGCGAGTTGGTTGCGAATGCGGATATTGGCAAACGTACCGCGCATCATGACTTCGTGGTTGCCGCGGCGGGAACCATAGGAGTTGAAGTCGCGCGGGTCCACACCTTTTTCCATGAGATATTTACCAGCCGGGGTGTTTCTTGCAATCGCACCAGCCGGTGAAATATGGTCAGTCGTGACAGAGTCGCCGAGTTTGGCAATCGCGCGCAAGCCTTTCAGCGGTTGGATGGGATCCGGTTCAGGCTTGAGATTTTCAAAGAACGGCGGATTTTGGATGTATGTGGAATCTGGATCCCAATCATACAATTGCCCTTCACTCGTTTCGATGGCGTTCCAGCGTTCATTTTCTTCGAAGACGCGGGCATATTCTTTCTTGAACATTTCTGGGCTGACAGACTGATTCAATACTTCTTCAATCTCATCAGATGTCGGCCAAATATCTTTAAAGTAGACATCATTGCCGTCTTTGTCTTTACCGAATGAATCATTCAACAAGTCAAAATCGACAGAGCCGGCCAGCGCATAAGCGACAACGAGCGGCGGTGAAGCCAAGTAGTTCGCGCGCACAAGCGGATGAATCCGGCCTTCAAAGTTCCGGTTACCGGAAAGAACGGAAGCGACGGTCATATCGTTTTTCGTAATGGCTTCTTCGACTTCCGGAAGCAGCGGCCCAGAGTTACCGATACAGGTTGTACAGCCGTAACCAACGAGGTTGAAGCCGAGTTGTTCCAGATACGGTAAAAGACCACTATCTTTTAAATAGTCGGTAACAACTTTAGATCCTGGAGCTAAGCTGGTTTTGACATATTTCGGCACTTTTAAGCCTTTTTCAACGGCTTTTTTGGCAACAAGGCCCGCACCAATCATGACGCTCGGGTTGGATGTGTTGGTGCAGCTCGTAATCGCCGCAATGACGACCGAACCGGTTTTTAATACTTCGGTTTGGCCATCTTTATAGTTAATCGTTGATGTTTTATTAATTTCATCTTCACCAAAGCCAAAACCGTGAACACCAGCTTCGCGGGTTAACGCTTGACGGAATTCACGCTTCATGTCGGAAAGATTAATCAAATCTTGCGGGCGTTTAGGACCGGATAAAGCCGGTTGAACGTCGGAAAGATTTAGTTCAATGACTTTTGTGAAGCGCGGTTCCGGTTTGTCCGGTGTATAGAACAAGCCGTTAGCTTTGCAGTAAGCTTCAACCAGTTTGATGTGTTCGTCACTGCGACCAGTCAGTTTCAAGTATTTTAAAGTTTCATCGTCAACCGGGAAGAACGTTGCCGTTGCTCCGTTTTCCGGTGACATGTTGGCAATCGTTGCACGGTTAGCCAGCGACATTTGCGCCATGCCCGGGCCGAAGAATTCAACGAACTTGCCAACGACTTTTTCTTCACGCAAAAGCTGCGTCACTTTCAAAGCAAGGTCAGTAGCGGTTGTTCCGCTCGGAAGTTCCCCGGTTAAACGAACGCCGATGACTTCAGGAACAGGGAAATAGGACGGCTGACCGAGCATGCCGGCTTCCGCTTCAATCCCGCCAACGCCCCAGCCGAGGACGCCAAGACCGTTGATCATCGTTGTGTGCGAGTCTGTTCCAACTAAAGTATCCGGGAAAGCTAAGTATTCGCCGTCTTCTTCAATGCCGTGGACGACGGATGCTAAGTATTCCAAGTTAACTTGGTGGACGATCCCGGTTGCCGGAGGAACGGCGCGATAGTTTTCAAACGCATTTTGCGCCCATTTCAAGAATTTGTAACGCTCCATGTTGCGTTCAAATTCGCGTTCCATATTGTATTTCAGAGCATCGTCCGTCGCATAGCGGTCGACTTGCACGGAGTGGTCAACGACAAGATCAACGGGCTTTTCCGGATTGATTTTTTGCGGGTCGCCACCCATATCCGCCATCGCTTTGCGCAGAGAAGCAAGATCGACGACAGCTGGAACCCCGGTAAAGTCTTGGAGAATAATGCGTGATGGGTTAAATGGAACATCGATGTCCGGGTTAACCGCATCGGTCCCCCATTTCGCTAAGTTTTCAACATGTTCTTTTGTGATGACGCGTCCGTCATACTGGCGTAATACCGATTCTAACAAGACCTTAATGGAATAAGGCAAGCGATCGATATCACCGAATTTCTTCAGGGCGTCAAGGCTGTAATACGTGTACGTTTTACCGTTGACGTCAAACGTTTTGCGCGCTTGATACACGTCATTTTTTGCCATTTCCTTTAAAGAAACAGGCATTTGATTCACTCCTTTAATCCTGATCCAACAGAACTCTCGTTAAGTACATGTTAATAATAATCCATCTTCTTACATAAGTAAAATACAAAGCTATTATTATTGGTCATAAGAATTACTTATAACCTTTTCTTAAAATCCAATTTAGCAAAAGCTTGTCCAACAAGATCGATTTCTTCATCCGTGATCGTTCGGCAGTCAAGAAGAACGTGCGCTTCCTCAATTCGCCCGATGACGCTCGGTGTCCCTGTTCTCAGACGATCGGCGAGCGTCTGTGCTGGTAATTCCGAACTTTGGATTTTTACCCCATAGCTTTTTATTGGAACGTCAGGCATCGCACCGCCACCGACGCGAGATGTAAGTGGGACGATTTCCGCTTGGATGCTTGGATATAGCGCCAATGCCTTTTTTAGCTTAATGGCACGCGTTTTAATTGTTTCGGCATCTGCCACCACATCGCGGACCGTCGGAATTTCCACCTCTAGTTTTTCTGACAAATAACTTTGTAACGTTGCACCAAGGGAAGCAATCGTCATCTTATCCGTGCGAAATGTGCGGGCGAGCGGATGTTTTTTTAACCGATCGATCAAGTGTTTTTTGCCAAGAATAATGCCCGCTTGCGGACCGCCAAATAATTTATCCCCGCTTGCCGAAAGAAGATCAACCCCCTCTTTTATGATGTTCGGGATAACCGGTTCTTGCCCGAATCCGAGCCGGCCGTAATCAAACAGAGCACCACTTCCCAAGTCCTCATAAAAGAGTAGACCATGTTTTGCTGCGAGTTCCGCTAATTCTTGACGACTGGCTGCCTCTGTAAAACCAATGATTTTAAAATTGCTTTGGTGTACTTTCATCACCATAGCGGTATTTTCCGTAAGATTTTCGGCATAATCTTCAATGCGCGTTTTATTCGTTGTGCCAACCTCAATGAGTTGAGCGTCGCTTTCCGCCATGATGGAGGAGACCCGGAAAGATCCGCCGATTTCAACCAGTTCCCCCCTTGACACCAGAACTTCCTTCCCTTTGGCGAATGTCCGCAAAATCATAAATACAGCCGCAGCATTATTATTGACAATCATAGCGCTTTCCGCACCTGTTAACAGTCTGAGAAGCGCTTCGATTTTTGCGGTTCGAGCGCCCCGATTTCCTTGTTCCAAGTCAAATTCAAGGTCAGTATAGGAGCTTCCGGCGACTCGCGCGGCATCAGCCGCCTTAGCGGATAATCTCGCCCTGCCCAAATTGGTATGTAAAACAACTCCGGTGGCGTTCACGACTTGCGTCAAAAGGGGCTCAAGCAACTCTCGTACGCGTTTATCAAACGCCGTTAATATCTTGCGGTGCACTTCTTCTTTACTTTCATATGGTTTTCCCGCAATAAGCGCCTGCCTCTCCTCTTCAACCACATCTCGCGCAAGAGCTGTTAAATAGGTTTCGGAAATGGAGGCTGTCTTCTTCCATTTTATGTATACTTCGCTATCTTGTATGGCTTTAATGGAAGGGAGCAGCCTTAACGGATGATCCATGCCTTCGACCTTCTTTTTTCAGCGCAACAAACAGAGGATGATTCAAACATGAAAGTGTGGTTTCAGAATCATCCCCCATGTGCACATTTTTATCGTTCGTATGATGTTCCAACATCATTCGTTTATTTGGATTATTTGTGGCATATTTTGTATTATATTTTAGTACAAACCTTTTTATATCGCAAAAACCACTCGTTTTATAAAGGAGGTTGGGCAAATGACGGATATCAAGCGCTTAACCCATCTTTCGTCAAAAGCCGGGTGAGGCTGTAAACTAGGTCCTGAGGACTTGGCGCAAGTTTTGCGTCACTTACCAAAAATGCCGAATCATCCAAATGTGCTCGTCGGAACGGATACAGCAGATGACGGCGGCGTGTATAAGCTGACCGACGAGATCGCTTTGGTTCAGACGATCGATTACTTTACGCCCATCGTCGATGATCCTTATATGTTTGGCCAAATTGCCGCGGCCAACGCATTAAGCGACATATATGCCATGGGGGGTGCCCCTTTGACCGCTTTGAATATCGTCGGCTACCCCATGTCGGTTCTAGGACCGGATATGTTAACTGAAATTTTGAAAGGAGCCGGCGATAAAGTGATGGAAGCAGGTGCCGTCACACTTGGCGGGCACTCCATCGATGATAAGGAACCGAAGTTTGGACTTGCCGTAACGGGGATCGCTCATCCTGAACGCATCTATAAAAATGTCGGGGCAAAACCCGGAAATGTCTTGGTGTTGACAAAACCGATCGGGGTCGGCATCCAAACGACAGCGATTAAACGCGATCTTTCCGACCCGGAAAAAACAGCGCGCGTTACGCAAGTCATGGCCATGCTGAATAAGACAGCCGCGGAACTTCTCAAACCTTATTCACCGAGAGCCGTCACCGATATAACGGGATTTGGTCTTTTGGGTCATTCCTATGAGATGGCTTCAGGTAGCGGTGTGTCACTCAATATTTATTATGAAAAGGTACCGATATTGGAAGGCACCCTGGAACTCGCTGAACAAGGGGCTGTTCCCGGAGGCTCCAAAAGCAACATGAGATGGTTAGCGAATAACGTGACGTTCTCTCCAGAACTTTCGGAGCATCAACGGATCATTCTTGCTGATGCGGTCACATCTGGAGGGCTTCTCATCAGCCTGCCTAAAGCGGAAGCTGAGAGCTATCTCCGCGACCTCCACAAAGCTGGCATCACGGATGCCGCCATCGTCGGAGAGGTCATTGAACAGCAAGAAAAAACGATCTATGTCAAATAAAACCGAGGGCACATGTCCCCCGGTTTTATTTTTCGACCAGCCACTCGCGGGCATTTCCTTCCCTTTTCGTTAGCTTTAAATCATCTAATAGCTCAAGGAATGGGATGAGGTTTTTTCGCGTCAAATGCAATATTCCTTTGGCCTCTTTGATGGTAAAAACATGGCCCGTCCCTTTCTTTAATTTGTCTAGAGCTTGCCGAAACGCCAATCCGCTCAGCAAACGGTCGTCCGTTAAAGGATACGCCAAGCGTTGGTCAAGCAAATAGCGGCGAAAATCATCGGCGACCGATGCGGGGATTTGGAAATCAGCCATGAGATCCGACCAAGCTTCAGGGCACATGCCCTGTAAGTGCAAGGTTTTCTCAACGCCTGCCAACTTTTTCGCCCATTTCTCCGGATAATGCGGGGTAAAATCGGAAAGTCGCACGATATGGCGTTCGGCGCAAACCGTTCCATTTTGGATAAGAAATTGGCATGCGGCCTCAATCAATGGTTGCGGGTATGGCTTTCCTTTTCCGAGCCATTCCGCGCGGTTCAGACCAGACAAAAGCGGATGGGTCTCATGAAAACGCGCCAATGCCTGTGTCAATTGATCCGCTAACCGCTGCCTTTCGCTCGTTAACGCAAACCTTTCTTGTGAAATGGGTACGACCATTCCTTGATCCACTAATGTTTTAAGCGCGAGATCGAGCTCACCCGGTTTTAGACCCGTCGATCGCATGAGTTGTTGTTTCTCTAAAACAAAATTCTTTTTTAAAGCCTCTTGAATCCATTCTTCCGGGTTCCCTTTGAGTTGGGTGGCCAACGTTTTCACCGTTTCTTCACCAAAACGATGCTTTTCTGCCAGCGGGTCAATCACTTCCCCGCCCCCCAGCGTTTCTGCCGGTGACGGCCGACGGACGATAAAGCGGTCACCTTTTTGGGTGACGACCGGACGGGTTAATTCGATTTGGGCATAGACCGACTCGCCCGCTTGCCAACGCTTGCGATCAAATAAAATTAAGCGTCCTTGGACCGTGGCCGTTCCGATGTGCAAGGCAAGCGGTGCCCGCTGTTTTACCGGTTTTGACATGGTTTTCAGCCCATGGAGCCGGACATCAATTCGCTCAGTCGGTTTGTAAAAATCCGAGCTGACGAGACAATCGCCTCTTTTGACTTCACTGGCATCGACTCCGGCGAGATTCACAGCCACCCGTTGCCCAGCCATTGCCCGTTGAACTTGAACATGGTGCACCTGCAGTTGTTTGATTCTGACGATTTTGTTTTGCGGAAGCAATGTGACCGGCTCAGCGGTCGTCATTTGGCCATTAAAAATCGTGCCGCGCACAACGGTGCCATGTCCGTGAATCGTGAAGATATCGTCAATGGGAAGCCTGAGGGGATCTGCGGCATTCTTTCCTTTCACCCTTTTCGCCATGGTAAAAATCGCTTGTTTTAACGCGGGGATGCCGATCCCCAGAAGACTGTCCACCTTATAAATCGGTGCCCCTTCATAAACCGTCCCTTCCAACAGTTCCCGTATCTCCGCTTCAACTAAAACGAGTAACGCCTCATCGACAAGGCCGACTTTTGTCATAACAACCAAGATGTGGTGGATGCCAAGCAGTCGGAGAATCTCAAAATGCTCCCGCGTTTGCGGCATGACACCTTCATCGGCTGCCACCACTAATAAAACGAGATCGATCCCGGCGCAACCCGCAATCATTTGTCGAATGAAACGTTCATGCCCCGGAACATCAATGACGGCCGCGCGCCGGCCATCGTCCAGATCTAAAAAAGCATAGCCGTTGACAATAGAAATTTTCCGTTTCTTTTCCTCAACAAGCCGGTCCGTTTCAATATTGGTTAATGCTTTTGTTAAAGCCGTTTTGCCGTGATCAATGTGTCCAGCGATCCCTATGGTGAAAAATGGCTGCATACGCTGCACCTTCTTAACCATCACAAGTCGATTTTCTTTCATTGTACATGGGATGCCTGGTGAAAGAAAGCGGGACGGCTTGCGTTTAGTTTTCATTCATCAGACTGCTTCCGCTTTTCACAGACACATTAGTTTTCTTCGGCTGATAGATGCAATAAGGATCGCTCGCCAAGTAATCACCAGTGACGGCGTAAGCGCGGGATCGCGAACCTCCGCATATATGACGAAATTCGCATTGCCCGCATTTTCCTTTTAACAAATCCGGATTGCGCAATTCGCGAAAGACTTTATGATTCTGGTAAATGGAAAGGAGAGGTGTTTCCCTGACGTTTCCGCATTTGATGGGCAAAAACCCGCTCGGATAGACATCCCCGAGGTGGGATATGAAAACAAACCCTTTGCCATCATTCACCGCAAACGGCGCCCGGCCAATGCCATCCATGAACGGCCGCGCATCATCCCGCCCAGGTTTTGTCCGTTGGAATACCTCTTCTCCTTTTTGAAGAAGCACGCGCCGGTAAAACGGGGCTTCCGTCGTTTTGATATCAAAAGGCACGTGATCTTTTAGCTCAGATAACCAAAGCAGAACCTTTTCGTGGTCTTCTGGTGAAATGGGTTCCAAGTTCGTGGCACGGCCTGTGGGAATTAAGAAGAAGACGCTCCATAATACAGCCTTCAGCTCTTGGACGCGCTCAGCCATCTCTTTCAGCACGTCAACATTAAATCGGCTGACGACCGTATTGATTTGTACGGGTAACTCGAGTTCATGGAGATAGTGAATATATTTAATCGTCCGGTTATAAGACCCTTTTACTCCCCGGAAGTAATCATGAATCGTTTCATTCGGACCGTCTAAACTGAACGCCCACCTGGAAAGTCCCGCTGCTTTAGCTCTTTCCATTGCCTTGCGAGTCACTTTTGGCGTCATGGAAACCCGGATCCCTTTTTTCACCGCATACTCGATAAAATCAAATAAATCCGGACGCATTAGTGGATCGCCGCCGGTAAACACGAGCATGGCGCCTTCCATTTCCGCGATCTGATCAATAAGAGCGAATCCTTCTTCCGTTGTTAATTCGTCAGGATGTCTGAAATATTGGGCTTCGGCACGACAATGTAAGCAGCGAAGGGCACATGCCCGAGTGAGTTCCCAGATCACAATAAATGGCGATTTATGATAATCCATGACATGTCATCTCCTATCTACATGAGTGCTTTTTATATCTTCATGTAGATTACCTTTTTAGAAATGGAGACGTTGTGCCTTTTGTCACGAAAGACTTGACAATTTTTTGAGGATATCGTATGATGCTTACAACTTAGAAAAGGGATGATTCCACGCTTCTCTTTTCATGAATGATGGATCGAATGGTGACCTGCAGTTCCTTTACTATTAGCTAGGCACCAGGTAAAAACCGAAATCGCGATGATGAAGAAGAGTAAGTGAATGCAGGATATCACAGAGAGCCGGCAGGAGGTGGAACGCCGGTATATCCGATTCACTGAATGGGCTTCTGAGCTTCGGCCCGAAAAGTAGTAGGCGCCGACGGCAACCGACCGTTACATCGGGAAGAGTGCGTTCTTTTCTGAACGAATAAAGGTGGCACCACGGTCCCTCGTCCTTTGCTGGATGGGGGACTTTTAAATTTGTCGTAAAGAGGTGTTGACGTTGGGAGAAAAAATTGTGTTAACAGGCATTAAGCCAACCGGTGATTTGCATATTGGAAATTACATTGGTGCAATCGCGCCAGCTATTGAGTTGTCGAATCAAGCCGATATGCGACCCGTTTACTTTATCGCTGATTATCACGCTTTAACATCCATGCAAAATGCTGAAGAACTTCATAACCGGACGTATGAAATTGCTGCCGCATGGCTTTCGTTTGGACTGAATCCCGAGAAAGTGCTGTTTTATCGGCAATCCGATATTCCGGAGATTTTTGAACTGAACTGGATTCTATCATGTCAGACGAGTAAAGGGTTGTTGAACCGCGCCCACGCCTATAAAGCCAAAGTAGAAGAGAATTTGGCGGCAGGTCGCGACCCTGATGCCGGGGTCTATATGGGGCTTTTTAATTACCCCGTCTTAATGGCGGCTGATATATTATTGTTTCAGGCAAACTTAGTGCCGGTAGGAAAAGACCAGATTCAACACGTTGAAATCGCCCGTGACATCGCCGAAACGTTCAATCGGACGTATGGAGAAACCTTCACTTTACCGGAAGCGCTCATCAGTGAAGACTCTGCCGTGATTCCGGGTCTTGACGGCCGGAAGATGAGCAAAAGCTATGGCAATGTCATTCCGTTATTTGTCGATGAGAAAAAGTTGCGGAAACTCATTTTCAAAATCAAAACGGATTCCAAACCGCCGGAAGAACCGAAAGACCCCAATGATTCCATTCTCGTGGATATTTACCGCGCGTTTGCCACTCCGGAAGAAATCGCTGATTATGAACAAAAGTTCCGGGAGGGCATCGGTTACGGTGATGCTAAACAACTGTTGTTTGAAGCCGTCAACCGCAAATTGGAGGAGCCCCGCAGGCGATATCACGAGCTCATCCATGACAAGGAACGGTTGAATCAACTTTTAGAGAACGGTGCCGAGCGGGCGCGTGAAGTCGCTCGTCCTTTCATGAACGACATCCGTCGAAAAATCGGCAAATACTAAAACCAAAAGGTTGACTCAAAATTGACGGGTCTCAATCCGCGTGACAAAACCACGCTGTCAGAGAACAACCCCTGTCTGAGTCAACCTTTTCTTTGTAAAACTATTCCTTCCAGCGGTTTAATGATCGAGCTCTAATTGATAATAATTCCCCTGATAAAAAGTCAGGGGGTTTTGGCTATCATTAAGGCGAATCTCATCAACTTTTCCTAAGAATAACGTATGGTCGCCCGCGACAATCGCTTTTTCCGTTGTACAAGCAAATTGGGCTAATGAACCTGCGATCACTGGTAGGCCAGACACCCAATCAAAACGAATCGTCTCTTTCATTTTCTTCTGACCAGCAAAATGCATGGACAAATCCCGTTGGTTATCCTTTAAAATGCTGATACCAAAGCGGTTCACTTGTTTGATTTTTTCCAGCATGCGTGCCTTCTCATCAATGGCTATTAAAATCAATGGCGGTTGTAATGATACGGACATAAAGGCATTTGCGGTCATCCCATGAATGCCGTCTTCGGCTTGTGTCGTGATCACCGTTACACCGGTCGGGAATGTGCCCATCGCCTTTCGGAACCGACGCTCATCCATTCGGGTCCCTCCTTCATCATGAACCCTTCTTATTACAGTCTATGCTCCGAAAGATCAATGGGAACTTCCATAAAAAAAGCGAGGTTGACTCCCATTGCGGAGCAACCCCGTTGAAGCAAAACTATTCGCCAAGATTTTCTTTTTTCAATGTTTCGGTAATGCCTTCCATCGCTTCTTTTTCATCATTGCCTTCAGCAGTAATTTCAATTTCTGCCCCTTTAGCGATGCCTAAAGACATGACACCCATAATGGACTTCAAATTGACGGTTTTCCCGGCATAGTGAAGATTGATGTCTGATTGGTATTGATT
The DNA here is from genome assembly GCF_000430685.1 of Tuberibacillus calidus DSM 17572. Lineage (GTDB taxonomy): Bacteria > Bacillota > Bacilli > Bacillales > Sporolactobacillaceae > Tuberibacillus > Tuberibacillus calidus. Next base: position 55,066 of record NZ_AUMM01000011.1, read on the forward strand.
GGCGGCATTAACCAACAAAGTTGCCGGCCGAGCATGAAGGCCGGTATCAGCGGTAATGGTAAATTGTCTTTTTTCCATATGTACCCATTCCTTTCCTTTTACCCCCGGTGATGGCCCCGGGTCATTGTAATCACATATTTGTAACGGTCGGCGCGATAGGCCGATTTTACCCATTCCAAAGTTTGACCGTTTTCGAGGAAGGTTTGCCGATGAATGAGCAAAATGGGCGAACCTTTTTTCAAATGCAAGTGCTCCATTTCATCTTTCCCCGCAACGGCCGCTTCAATGACTTGATGGGCGTGAGAAATTTTCGCTTGAATTTTCTCCTCTATATAAGAATACAAGGATTTTTTGATAATGTCACTAGTTAAGCCTTGAACAAGTTGGGCCGGCAAGTATGTCCATTCAAGAGAGATCGGTTGCTCATCGGCTAGGCGAACTCTTTGTATTTCATATACCGGTTCATTTAACTCGATGTTAAGCTTTTCAGCGAGAAAGGCATCGCTTGCCTTTACCGAGAAATGCAGTAAACGTGATCCCGGCACGAGCCCCCGCCTTTTCATATCCTCGGAAAAACTTGTTAAACTTTGCAGCGGCTGTTCAATTTGAGGTTCAGAAACAAACGTGCCTTTCCCTTTTTGCCGATATAAAAAGCCCTCATTCACTAAATTCATGACGGCTTGTCTGACCGTCATTCGGCTCACCTGAAACTGTTCACTCAATTCCCTTTCTGAGGGGATCGCCTCACCCGGTTTGAGTTGTCTATTTTCCACTAATTCTTTAATATACGATTGAATTTGATAATAAATGGGAACCGGTGAGCGTTTGTCAATCATCGCATTAGGCTCTCCTTCCAAGATAAACCATCGAGAGGGCATCCTCATCAGCGATGACGGTGACATTTCTATGTTGATGTAAAGAAGATGCCGGAAATGCATTGGTAATCTTACTTTCGTTCAATAAACGGGCCATGGCGTCAGCTTTTGATGGACCTGAAGCAAGCAGAAGGATCGAGCGACTTTGTAAAATATTTTTTATGCCCATCGTAATCGCTTGTTTTGGCACTTCTTCCAAGGTGTTGAAAAAACGGGCATTCGCTTTTCGCGTATCTAATGTCAAGTCGACAACATGTGTCATTACTTCAAATGACGTTCCAGGTTCATTAAATCCGATATGGCCGTTTCGACCAATCCCTAAAATTTGCAAATCGACGCCGCCCAGTTCGGTGATTAATCGATCATACCGCCGGCATTCTTCTTCAAGATCGCTTGCTAATCCATTCGGAATATAGATGTTGCGGTCAGGTATATCGATATGGTTAAAAAGTTGGTCCCGCATAAAGTAATGATAACTGTTCGGGTTGTCCTTTGCCAAGCCGACATATTCATCAAGATTCACTGTTCGGACGTGTTGATAGGATGTTCCGTTTAAGCGATGATCTTGTATTAACGCTTTATAAGTCGACTTTGGCGTGCTTCCGGTAGCAAGGCCCAGAACAGCATCCGGTTTTTCCCGAACCAATTGAATGATGAACTGCGATGCTTTTCGTCCTAAGTCATTAAAGTCTTTCACAGGAATGATGTGCATGATGCTTCACCTTTTGCAATTAGGATGACTGTTTATAAACGATTTTTCCTCGACAAATGGTCATAACAATATCATTTTGTTCATTGAGCACGACTAAATCAGCGTCTTTGCCTTCTTTAATGCTGCCTTTTCGGTCATAGATCCCGAGTTGGACGGCCGGATTGACCGAGCCCATCTGAATGATGTCTGAGAGCTCACAACCGGTAAACGCCATCATGTTTCGGAACCCACGATCCATTTTTAAAACACTGCCGGCAAGGGTTCCGTCGGCTAACGTTGCTTTGCCGTCGCGGACCGACACGACTTGTCCCCCCAAATCATAGGTGCCATTTTTTAAACATTTGGCACGCATCGCATCCGTGATTAATATAATACGGTCTTTACCTTTTAAGCGATATGCGATGTTGACCGTTTCGGGACAGATATGAATGCCATCGACGATCATTTCAGCATAAAGTTCGTCATGAAGAAACGCGGCGCCAACGACACCGGGTTCGCGATGGTGAAGGCCGCTCATCCCATTAAACAAATGCGTGATATGCCGGGCACCCGCTTCAACGGCAGCGTCAACATCTTTTTTGGTTGCAGCGGAATGTCCAATGGATGGTACGACTCCCTGTTCAGCAAGATGCTTGACAAGTTCCAATCCCCCATCAATTTCAGGGGCTAATGTCACTAATTTAATGTGGCCGCCAGACAATGCCTGAAAATGATCAAATAACGCTAAGTCGCCATCGATAATATATTGAGGCGGTTGAGCTCCCGCTTTATTTTTGTTAATAAACGGACCTTCGAGATGAACCCCAAGCATCTCGGCTCCTTCGCCTTGTTTTGCCATATAATTTTTCGCATTGATGAGAGCTTTTTCAATCGCTTCCGGCTCCTGGGTGATGGTCGTTGCTAGAAAAGCCGTTGTCCCTTCTTTCGGCAAAACCGCTGCCATCGTGGCAAGTGCGTCCCAAGTTGCATCCATCGTGTCGGCACCGTCAGCCCCATGAATGTGGACATCAATCATGCCGGGGATGAGTTTATAGGTTTCAGGGAATCGTAACCCTTCATCCCTGTCGCCCTCCCCCTGACGGATTGTTTTTATTTTGCCATTTTCAATTTCAAGTAAACCGTTCTCGACGACACCATTTTCAGCATAAATGGTAAGACCTTTAATCCACATATGACTCGCCTTCCTTTTCATTCCCATTTTAGCACCATGATGTTTAGATGTCTATACATTTAGACAACATCCGATTCCCAAAGTTTGAAAGCCCATTGGAACGGTTGGCATTTCTTTAGCTTGCGTAAATAAAGAAAAACACTCAATGATGGATCATCGAGTGTTCTTTTTTGTTTAGAAAAAGTTTCTCTTTAAGGAGGTGCCGCTGTTCTTCCCATTCTTCCCTTAAGATACCGTAGCGAATGGAATCATAATATTCACCGTTATATAAGCGACATTTTCTGATGCGCGCTTCTAGCATCATGCCAAGCTTCTCACCGACGCGCATCATGCGTTTATTACCGGACCAAGTGGTAAAACCGCAGCGAACGATCGGTTTTGTTTTAAAAAGATGGTCCACCCACAAAAACATTGCTTCTGTGCCGTAGCCGCCATTCCAAAAATCCGGCTGATAAATCACAATACCAACCTCCAACCAATTGGAAGGTTGATGTTCCCAATAATAGGTCACAAGTCCAATCAATTGGTGGTCCGTATAAATGAGATACCGATTGCCTTCATCCAAATCGCTTTGCCATTGATGGCGAAAACTGCGAAATGACGGCTTATGATATGGAAAGTATGGAGCATCCCATTTTTTCCATTCGGGAATGTCACCATTTTTGGTATGCATCAATTCATATAAAAGCGGTATTTCCTGTTTGGTCAGCGGTTTCAAGGCCACTTTTACACCTTGAATCAAGGCCATTCCCCCATTCCTTCGTTTTTTCACTTCATCAAGGTCGCATAACAGCGATGACTCCGCCTGGGCAATGCAAGCTTGCCCGAGTCGATATTCTTTTAGCAGAACAAAGTTTCCTCTATTCTATCATATTTTAATTACAGAAATAATGAGAAAGCTGACGATAAGATGGTATTTCCGTTACATATTGATTAAAAACGATGTGGTAAGGTCAAAAATTATGGTTATTTGCCGAAAGCAGAATATGTAAAGAGACGAAAACAACTTAGGAGGCGTATTATGAAAGCGCGTGAAGCCTTTTTCGACAATGCCCGGTTCTTCCTCATTCTTTTCGTCGTCTTTGGCCACTTAATTAGTCCGATAAAAGGCGATAGCGCACTGCTTTCGGGTCTATACAAATTTATTTATTTCTTTCATATGCCTGCGTTTATCTTGATTTCCGGTTATTTTTCAAAAGGATTTAATCGTCCGGGTTATTTAAAAAAAGTATTTGTGAAAACCATACTTCCCTATGCGTTGTTTCAACTGATCTATTGTATCTTCTATTACGTCACCGGATATGAAGATGATTTCACGTTAACATTATTAGATCCCCATTGGACGCTTTGGTTTTTAATGAGCTTATTTTTCTGGAATCTTTTATTAAAATTGATGGCGCATCTCCCTTACGCCTTGCCGTTAGCCATCATTATGGGTATAGCCATCGGTTATGTGCCCTTCTTTGGCTCATACCTCAGCATTGACCGGACATTTGTCTTTTTCCCCATGTTTTTAATGGGTTACTATATGAAACCGGAGCACTTTACTCTGCTTAGAACACACTTTTCAAGAACGCTATCACTGACATTTTTAGCGATCATGTTTATCATCACGTTGTTTTTTATCCCGGATTCATTTAAAGATTGGTTACTTGCTAGCCACTCTTATGTCGATATGGGGTATGAAGGCTTAAGCGCAGCGGGCATGAGAATGTTAAGTTATGTCGGCATGTTTTCAATGACGTATTGTTTCTTATCCGTTGTTCCATCGGAGCATTTTCGATTTACCAAAATTGGTTCAAGAACCCTTTATATCTATCTTTTGCACGGTTTCTTAGTCAAGCTGATTGGTTTAACCGATGCATATAACAGCATCGATGAATTCTACCAATACACTCTTCTTTTGATTGTCTCTGTTTTCATTTGTTTCGTGCTTGGAAGCCAGTTTGTGCAGAAAATCACAAAACCGATTATTGAGTTTAAACTTCCCATTCGTAGGCATTCGATGAACTATTAAAGGTCTCATACAAATCACCTAACTCTTTTGGGTCTGTCTTCTGCCAAAGTTGATATTAACAAAGTTCGATTGACGAACGGTGATATCATATTGGAGGGGATCGACCCTAAATTTTTTCCAACCTTCTTGACGAAGAATTCCTCAATATGTATAGTTAACGAATAGGTTTACATAATGTTTTTATGGGTAATACATACTTATTTGGGCACTTATTTACTCACCCGTCCGCAAACGACGACATAATTTATTAGGGAAATGGTTTAGTCCAAAAGCTTGATGTAAAGGAGAATTGACATGTATCCAGATGAAAGACAGCACTGGGGCCACCATGGCGGTTGGGGCCCCGGAGGTTGGGGTCATCATGGCTATTGGGGACATCACGGCTGGTATGGGCATCATCACCCACATTACGGATATCACCATCCACATCCTTATCATCCAGTCGTTTATCACCCCTATTATCACCATTATTATTATTAAGAGGAAACAGGCTGACACGCACCGCGCGCGTCAGCCCCTTAGTTTTGATCGACTTATTTGGAAATCGAAAGCCATTCAAGTATACTTGGCAATGGTTAGATTTATGGGGCTGGGTGTTCGGCTGGTGCCGACCAAGGTCTTCAAAACCTCTCGGGGGGCGCGTGACGTCTCCGGTGGGTTCGATTCCCACACAGTCCCGCCAACTATTTTGCAGCAAATGAATTAACCCTTAAATTTCTTTAAAAGTGAAAAGCCATTCGTGTTGTTAGGATGTCCATCAAGTTTTATGAAAAAGCATCATTGATGATTTTTTATACATAATTTGCGGGATAAGCGGTCATCCTAGAAAATGTCTCTAAGCTATCTGAAAAGAGGAGGCTAAGCATGACAGTTCAACAGAATGCGGCGTTTTTGCAGCAGGCGCAAAACGCGGTTCTTCAAGCGCAGAAAGCTCTCCAGCTCGCACAAATGAGCGGCATCCCGCAGCAAATCCAACAAGCGCAGCAACAATACCAGCAAGCCCAGCAATTGTTACAACAAGCTCAAGGAGAAGCGCAAGCTCAAAATGCCGAGCTTTATCAACAAGCCCAGCAACAATTGCAAAATGCTCAACAGGCACTACAGCAAGCCCAACAGCTTGCGGCAAATTCCACGCAGGCGCAAATACAACCGCAAAATCCGACGCAATAATGCTTATGTTAAGAGGCTCACATTGTGTCAGGTGTATGGCGGCATGAACACACGTCAGCTTCCTACGCCAGATCGTAAAATTCCTATCTCAATCCGTGATTGGGCCATAGCCAAGCGGTAAGGCAATGGACTTTGACTCCATGATGCGCTGGTTCGAATCCAGCTGGCCCAGCCACCCATACATAAAGGGGCACCCCCGTGTTAAACGGCGGCGTGACCCTTTCATTTTTGTTTTAGGCTTGTACTCGTCTTTTTTATGAGACTATAATAAAAATTAAAAGTGGGTTACGGAGAAAAACGGGGTGGAACAATTGTCTCCATGGTTTATGTGGTTCATTGTTTTTTGGGGTGCGGTTTTAATCTTCTTAATGGCCATCGGCGGGTTTTTTATGTTCCGAAAATTCCTCAAGAGCCTGCCGAAAGCTGACGGCAAATCGATCTTGGATTGGCAAAATTATTACATTGAACAAACACGGCATCTTTGGAGCGAGGAACAACGGCAATTTTTAGATGAGCTCGTCGCCCCTGTTCCCCCGCTTTTCAGAGATGTCGCAAAGCAAAAAATTGCCGGTAAAATCGGGGAATTGGCCTACAAACGAAATGCAAAAACGCTGACCGAAGCCCTCATTATCGAAGGGTATATCAAAGCTACCCCAAAAAAGGATCATAAATTTTTAAGAAAAACGTTAATCAAACATAACGTGGATTTGACGCCATATGAACATTTCTTTTAAAAAACGGTTGTCTTTCGCTCAGGGGCTTTTAAACCCCTGACGCGCGAGACAACCGTTTATTATGTCGTAATAGGATTTTCGGTTTTCTTAAGCAGGCGTTTATACATGATGTACATTGCCACCCGCCACGGCAAGATCATGCCGAAAGCAAGTGTGAAAAATAACCCCGCGGTTTGGCCTAGATGAATTTCTTGTTCCAAAAAGATTTTTATTACGGTTCGTACGATTAAAAGACCAATCAAAATGAATATAAAAGCCTTGGAACGCTTAAGATAGATTTTTCCGTCAATGACTTGAAACTTAGAGGTTTTGATGAGTAGCACGGAAAAAATCATGCCGACAAGAAACGCTTCAATGAGCTCGATCATGGGCACACGCGTTTCAGGGGCGAGAAACATCAAAAAACCCGTCGACATAAATATTGGAGGCAATAAAATTTTTTTCGCATTTGTTGGTTTATTAGACGCTTTTAGACGTACAAAAATAACCGTTGCGGCAAAAACGACACCGATTAACAAACTGATCACTTGCATCCACATATTAATGACCCTCTTTAACAAGATGAAAATATAACCTGCTGAAGATATTCAATGGGAGCAGGACATTTTAATTTTCATCAGAAATATTTCTGTTTACTTTTTCCGCATCGATATACTCTTCTAATGTTAAACCATGGGCATAGATAAAGCTAGCGGCTTTGACCCCAACGTAGCGCAAATGCCATGGTTCGTACTCATATCCTGTAATCGATTCTTTGCCTTTCGGATAACGAATAATGAATCCATACTTATGGGCATTTTGGGCCACCCATTTTCCCGCTTCCGTGTTTCCGAAATCGCTCGTCAACGGATCGGGTTGTGTGAGCATCTCCTCACAGGTAATATCCATGGCAAGTCCTGTTTGATGCTCGCTCGTACCGGGGGCAGCACTGATTTGATCAGCTTTCTTTTTCCCTAGTTTCTCGACATTATGTTGATAAACAGCAACCTGCCGCTCATAGGAACGATATCCGGATTCCCCGTAAAGCTTAAATCCTGCCTGTTTAGCTGCGGCAAAAAGCTTTTCAAGGGCCTCTGCTGCATCCTTTCGCATTTCCCGTTTTTCAATTTTATCCGCATACGGAAATGGTACGTCTGGATAAACTAAGTTTTCAGGTGTATAACCATCGGGCAATTTATGTGTTTTATTGACTAAAGCCAAAATGGATTGCGGATTGGCGATGACAGTAATGGCACCGTCTTCTTCAGGCTTTTGTTGTTTTACTTGTCCTTCACTATTCTGTGGTTTTGCCGTTTCCTGCGCCTCTTTTTTTGGCTGTGCGGAAGCGGCATCGTTATTAGCTTCTTGCTTTTCTTGATGTGTTTTGGCAGGTTCCTCTTTTTCGGCAACGTGCCCACCGCATGCCGTAAGCGAAAATGCCGTTGTCAGAACCGATAGTAGTGTGATTGTACGTTTCAACATGAATGGGTCTCCTTCATTATAACGAAATGAAAAAAAATCATAGGATTCGCATGATCTGACATGTTACGCATTCGTCACCAGCGATTCATGCTCGAATAGGCGGTCGAGTTCTTTTTTAATTGCTGACACGCCTTCTTCAACCGAAGTAACGTGTAGCGGAATGGTGAGCCGCTCGTATTGCTCATGTGTATGACGGTATCTCGGATCATAATAATCGGTTAATAACAAACGAACAAACCTCTCCCAGTCCCCGGAAAGAAACGCTTCATCGAGTTGAGCTTTAAGCTGTGGCTTTAAATATTTTTGTAAATTATAATACGCTTCCGTGATTTCAGCTTTATGCTTTATTGGGTCGTATTCATCAATGATCGCTTTTACGCGTTTTTCAAATGGATATTCAATGAAAAGCCCAATGCCGCATCGTTTACCTTCAATAATAAAATCGGGAAGAACGATGCGCCCAATGCGCTTGCTTTCCGCTTCAATAATATAAAACGGTGCTTGGTCTGTCAGTGCCATGAGTCTTTCCCATAAACGGCATTCAAAAGCTTTCTGGGAAATCGGGTTTTGTCCGACTGCCCCGAAAATCGAACCCCGGTGACCCGCAAGTTCTTCTAAGTTAATCACGGGATAACCCTCTTCTTCGAGCTTATGAAGCATGTCCGTCTTGCGACTGCCGGTATAGCCCTCAATGATCACAAAGGGTTTATTGAGACGAGCGAAATGGTTAAGATCTTCGGTAATTTTTTTTCGAAAAGAACGGATCCCCCCTTTTAATTGCAAGCATGGGATACCCATCATCGTCATAAAGGAAGCAACGCTTTTGCTGCGCATGCCCCCACGCCAACAATAAATCACCATCTCCAGACCCGCACCGTGCAGCTCTGCGATTTGCTTGTAAAGATCCGGGAGTTTCGGAGCGACAAATTCAAGCCCGATTCGTTTGGCACTTTCTTGCCCTTTCTGTTTATAAATCGTGCCGACAATCGCCCTCTCTTCGTCTGAAAAAAGGGGCAGACTAATGCTTCCCGGAATATGAAATTCTGCGTATTCTTTCGGCGAACGGACATCGACTAAACAATAGCGTGATGCGTCTTTTAATAGTTCTTCTATTTCAATTTGTTTTAAATCCGCCATGTTTTGTCACCTTCAAGGGTTATCAATAAAATTCATTCGTTACCATTATTAAATATTAGCCAGCCATCGTCAAATATCCTATTAGCAGGATGGTTTCCACTATTAAAAATAGACGGAAGTGCAAAAACAAATAGGTAGAAAGTCTCAGTTTTCTTTGACATCATCTTATCCATACTGACAACGAGCTTAAATCTCGGTTGCAAAATTCATCGATTTTAGTTGTCCTGACTCTTTTTTTTGCAGATCGCGTCGAACAAAAATCATTTTTTTGAGCAAATGGCGACATAAAATGCAACATGAGACCTTTATACTGGAAAGTGGTGAAAATATAAATAATGGGAAGCGATAGAGGGACATTTCACAAGTGGGGCACCTGGAAATGATCCTGTTCGCCCCATTGCAAAATACATAAGGGGAAGGGGTCATCGGGATTGCAAACTTCATATGATCCGGAATGGGTGCTTTTAATGTTAATTGCAAGGGAACTCGGTATTTCAAAAGAGGAGGTTGAAGCTTTTATTAACCGCCATAAAGATGAAAAAAAGAATCCGGAGAAAACCCGGACATAGAGGTGATGTTCAATCACCGGTTTAACCCACCCTCTTAGATTAAAAAGCAGCATATCTACTTTATTTTTGGCTGTGACGCCATTTTTGATAATCCAAAAATTCTTTAAATGTTTTCTTATCTATCCCAGCATCCATCGCTTCCTTTATTAAATCCAACCAATCTTGATCTAAAGGCTGGACGGTTTCCTCATCGGTATCCCGAATTAAATCAAGGACGCTGATCCCAAAAACCTCAGCGATCTTTTCAAGAAATTGTATGGACGGATTTTTCTGTATGTCCCTTTCAATGGTGCTGAGATAGGATTTAGAAACATTAGCCTTTTCGGCTAACTCGGTTAAAGACATGCCACGCTGTTGTCTTAATTGTTTGATTTTTTCTCCAAGCAATGCGATCACCAAGCCCTTTAGAAGTCCACCAATAATAGTTTTATTATAACTAAAAAAGTGAAAAAAGTGTTTTATTTTTATGTTAAAATTGCAAATACTGTTGTTTGCATTGGCCAACCGCTAAGTCTCCACCTCTATCTTCCTTTGACTTTGCGGAGGATTAAAGGGGTTTGCTCCGCTTTCCTCCCAACATAAAAAGTCCTTTTCTGCTTATAGAAACGAACAGAAAAAGGACTTTCTACGCAATTCAAACGTGAATGGACGAATCCCTCCTAAGGGGATGCCGCTTTTTACTTCATTTGATTTTGTATCGCTTTCATCATTTGGTTAATTTTCTTTTGTGATGGATTTTGACCCATTTGCATCATCATAGCGCGCAACATTTTTTCATTAATCGGAGGGTTCTTCTTAAGATAATCCATCATGTATTTGCGGGCGATGAAAAAACCCAACACGACCCCCAAGGCAATGCCAATGACGCCAACCAAGATGTATAACCACAACATTATGTGCGTCCTCCTTCTTTCTGTACCGAATATAACCATTAAAATAATGCCGGGTATTTGGCCTTCTGCGCCGTTCGCTAGATACCACGTTTTAGTGTACTATATGTCGTTTTTGAATACAATGTTTTTTCGTCATCTTTTTAGAGTAGCGTTCCCAAAATGTGAAAATTATAATACAATTTGCCGATGGTTTAAGAGATGTTTTTTTTGCGGGGAAAGCCATGCCCCACAATCGTTTTGATAGTCAACCGCAAAAAAATACGGATTATATTTGCGCAAGCCTTCAAAAACGGCTGCCTCCGCACCTAAATTACCACTTGCTTCTAATGAAATGTAATGATCGAATATCAGTGTCGCCTGACTGCCGTCTTTCAGCGTGATCGTAAACTGGTTTTCCATTGCTCTAGACGCCGATTGATGGGAAAACAAACGCTGAAACAAGGAAGGGGCGATCGGCTCACTTATAAAATGCACTTGCCTTTTTAAAATGACTTTCCGGCGCGGATTTCTTTCCCTTACCGCTTCCATAAACAATCCATATAATAAATCTTCTTTACCGACATAGAGCTCAGCGATGGCTTCTTTTAATAGATAAATATCAAAATACCTCATGCTCCTCACTCCCGTCCGAAACGGTTTGTCCTTATTATAAAGGATTATCCATACAAACTTTGTCGAAAGAAAGGAGGCATGAGGTGATTTTTTTTACAATCTTTAAAACAAATGGTTGATCTTGTCCCTAAATCATCATTGTAATAGCTGTTTCATTTCACGAGCGACATTTTCTGCCGTAAAACCGTATTCGGCCATGACCTTGTTCCCATTTGCAGACGCGCCGAAGCGGTCGATTGTCAATGTCGCGCCAAAACTTCCGACATATTTATGCCACCCTAAGGATGAACCAGCTTCAACGGCCAATCGTTTCGTCACTTCCGGTGGAAGGATTTGCGCCTTATATTCTTCGGATTGTTTTTCAAACAAGTCCCAAGAAGGCATGCTGACGACGCGGACATGAATGCCTTCTTCAGCAAGCATTTTTTGAGCTTCCACAGCTAAATGAACTTCAGAACCAGTGGCCATAATGATGCCTTGGATTTTACCCTTTGCTTCGGAGACGATATAAGCCCCTCGTTTGACACCCTCAGCAGCGTGTTCGATCGTTCCCTCAAGCGTTGGGACGCCTTGTCGGGTTAAGACAAGAACGGTCGGCGTGTCCTGACTCTCTATCGCAATTTTCCACGCCTCGCGCGTTTCATTTCCGTCTGCTGGCCGCAGTACTGTGAGATTGGGCATTGCCCTTAGGGAAGCCAGTTGCTCGATCGGTTCATGTGTCGGCCCATCCTCTCCGACAGCAATGCTATCATGTGTAAAGACAAAAATGGACGGCACGTTCATCAAAGCGGACAACCGCAGTGCAGGCCGGAGATAATCGGTGAAAACAAAGAAGGTTGAGCCGTACGGTTTCACACCTTTATGGAGCGCCATGCCGTTTACCGCTGCCGCCATAGCAAACTCCCGAACCCCGAACCAGACATTGCGTCCATCGTATTGACCTGGGAAAAAGTCGGTACTGTTTTTAATCAAGGTTTTTGTTGAAGAAGCCAAGTCCGCCGCTCCGCCAAAAATTTGCGGAACGACATCTGCTAAGGCATTTAAAATTTCATAAGAATATTCTCTCGTCGCTTTTTTGTCCCCGAGTTGGTATAGCGGAAGATCGGCTGCATAATCCTCTGGAATCGTACCGTTCATTGCCATATCCAACCGCGCGGCTTCTTCAGGGAAAACTTTCCGATAGCTCTCGACTAACGCGTTCCATTCAGCTTCTTCGGCTTCACCTTTTTGGCGAATCGCTTCGAAATGGGTCCGGACTTCCTCAGGTACATAGAAAGGTTCTTCATAAGGCCATTCATAATGTTGTTTAGCCCCGCGAGCTTCTTCGGCACTTAATGGTTTGCCGTGGACTTCATTTGTTCCAGCAACCGTCGGCGCCCCGTAACCGATGGTCGTCTTGATTTCGATAAGGGTCGGACGGTTTAACTCGGCTTTGGCTTCGGCGATCGCTTGATTGATCGCTGTGATATCATTCCCATCTTCAACGAATAAGGTTTGCCATCCGTAAGCTTCAAAACGTTGACGGACATTTTCGCCAAAGGCTTTGTCTAAATCGCCATCCAATGAAATGTCATTAGAATCATATAGGACGATTAAACGACCGAGCTTTAAGTGTCCAGCGAGTGAAGCCGCTTCGGAGGCGACCCCTTCCATCAAATCTCCATCTCCGCAAATCGCATATGTATAATGGTCGACAATATGATAGCCAGGTTTGTTGAAGGTCGCAGCTAAATGGCGTTCCGCCATCGCCATCCCAACAGCCATCGCAATGCCTTGGCCGAGCGGGCCGGTTGTCGCATCAACGCCAGGCGTGTGTCCATATTCCGGATGACCCGGTGTTTTGGATCCCCATTGCCGAAACGCTTTTATATCATCCAGCGTGACGTCATAGCCTGATAAATGTAAAAGGCTGTACAAAAGCATGGACCCGTGGCCGGCTGACAGCACGAAGCGATCGCGGTTAAACCAATCCGGATTGTTTGGATTGTGCTTCATATGGCTTGTCCATAAGGTGTAAGCCATCGGCGCTGCCCCCATCGGCATGCCCGGATGCCCGGAATTGGCCTTTTCAATCGCATCCATCGATAACGTGCGAATGGTATTGATGGCTAACTGTTCAATAGATTGGGTCAACACACATCATCCTTCCTCCTCTATTCGATAACAGTTTAACACAAACCGTATTTTTCATCATGTCGGAGCTCTTTTTTAGTATGGGAAGGACGTGATGAAACATGCATCCCCTGCCGCTTTCGCGCGCAAGGGATGCTGAATATGAAGCCAGTAAATAGGTCGAGCATTAGTCGTTGGCATAAGTTAAAACGACATCTTCCAAGTTTTCATCCGCATCAAGGGTCACTGTATCTAAAAACCAACGGTCATCGGGGTCGGCAAAAAACGTAATGCCATCAATAATGGTTTGATCACAATGACGATCAAGTTTGCCACTTCTCTCCACACCCACCGAAAAGCCATTTTTCCCTGCTTTTCCGCCATACCTTACGAAAAGACGAATGGCTTCACCGTTTTCGAGTTCCATCTCTTTCTTATAGAAGCGAGCGGCACGTTTGGTGACTGTAAACAAAGCGATTCCTCCTCATTTCCCGTTTACTAACACTATATTGTTATATAACAGAAAATGCAACTACTTTTTGATATATTACAAAATTTTTATGAAATGCCTTTTGCCCTAAGGAAGTTTTTATCAAAATTTCTATCAATCGTTTGCCGTGTCATCGGAACATTCATCATGCCTTTCTGGCAGCCACTTTGTTTTTTACCTTTAAATAAAAAACCATCAAGGCTTTAGCCTTAATGGTTTTTGCGCCGTTCTTTACTTTGTTTTAATTTCAGAGGCGTGACGTCTCTACCTTCCATATCCACAACTTTAATGGCATGCAATTGTTCTCGGAATTGCGCGCGAAAAGCGAGCAAGTATTCCGCACGCAGTGCATTTTGTTCACGTTTTTCTTCAGGAGTGAGGCCCTCTCTTTTTGCCTTCTTGGCCAATGCATTAATGCGATTCAATTTATCTTTCGATAGCAAACCAAGTCATCCTCTCGAGACGAGCTGCTTTTAGCTTAACCGATGAGAAGACCAAGGGCAAGTCGAACGCTCTTATCGAGACGCCACTTCATCTTTAGAAAAATGATTTTTTTCCGCTTTAACGGGAATAACAAGCTGATCGCCTACCTGAATGTTTTCCGCCCGAACATGGTTTACTTCCTCAACCCATTTTATAAATGACGTTGGGTCGCCTCCCTCATCATACTTTACCGCCATCATCCATAATGTATCTCCTGGATGAACCTTTACTTTCATATAATCGCTCGTGTCCATTGGCTTTAACGCATGGATCACTGCGAAAATGCACGCAGCAAACATGACAACAAATAAAATCGATAACAATAAGTTTGATTGAGACCTTTCTCTTAACATACTCATACCCCTCCGCAACCGTATGTATGTTCGCTACTAAAAATATTAAGGGGAACATTTATTCTTGTCAAGCATTTTTCGAACGAATGTTTGCAAAACAGACAGGTCGATGGTATACTTCAAATAAAGCCACTGGTTTTTCAATCATCCTGTAAAACCATGTAGAAACGGGGAATGAGAGGGTATGAAACTATCAAAGCGGCAACAAGCCATTATGGATTTTATTAAAAAGGAAGTCGCCACAAAGGGGTATCCACCATCGGTGCGTGAAATCGGCAATGCCGTGGGCCTTGCTTCAAGCTCGACGGTTCACGGGCATTTAAATCGTCTGGAGAAGAAAGGTTTGATTCGACGCGATCCGACGAAACCGCGGGCCATCGAAATTCTCGATCGTGAGGAATTTGCTTTACCAAAACAAGAAACAGTATTTTTACCGGTGATCGGGAAAGTCACAGCTGGGGAACCGATTACGGCCATCGAGAATATTGAAGAGTACATCCCGGTTCCGAAATCCATGGTGTCAAACGAAGATGCCTTTATATTAAATGTCGTCGGAGATAGTATGATCAATGCGGGGATTTTTGACGGCGACCAAGTGATCGTCCGCCCGCAACAAACCGCGGAAAACGGTGAAATCATTGTCGCCATGACGGAAGACGGTGAAGCGACGGTCAAGCGCTTTTTTAAAGAAAAGGATCACATTCGTCTGCAACCGGAAAATCCGACAATGGCGCCAATTATCGTCAAAAACTGCACCATTCTTGGAAAAGTCGTCGGGTTATTCCGAAGCCTCCATTAACGCTTACTAAAAATAAACCCCTCGATGCCTTGTGCATCAAGGGGTTTTGCTATTAATACATCATCATATATTGATCGCGTTCCCACGGATGGACTTGCGTGCGGAACATATCCCATTCAATTTCTTTGGCTTCGACAAAACGGCTTAAAACGTGTTTGCCAAGTGCACTCGTAATCACTTCATCCTGCTTCATCACCGTTAGCGCCTCAAATAAAGTACCTGGGAGGTCGTGAATACCGATCGCTTCCCGTTCTTCTTTATCCATGACATAGATATTGCGATCCACTGGGGCCGGAGGCGTCAACTTTCTTTTTATACCGTCGAGGCCTGCGGCAAGAAGCACGGCCATCGCGAGATACGGGTTGGCTGACGGGTCAACGCTACGCACTTCAATCCGCGTGCTTAAGCCTCGCTTAGCTGGCACGCGAATGAGCGGGCTGCGGTTTCGTAGTGACCAGGCCACATAACACGGCGCTTCATACCCCGGCACGAGCCGTTTGTATGAGTTGACGGTTGGGTTCGTAATGGCCGTAAAGGAGCGGGCGTGTTCCATAACACCTGCCAAAAATTGCATGGCCGTTTCACTGAGCTGATGTTCCGCCGAAGGGTCAAAGAAGGCATTTTCATTGCCGCGGAATAAAGACATATTCGAGTGCATCCCAGACCCGTTGACACCAAATAACGGTTTGGGCATAAATGTCGCGTGTAAACCGTGCTGACGGGCAATGGTTTTGACGACCAATTTAAAGGTCTGGATATTATCACACGTCGTTAGGGCATCTGCATATTTGAAGTCAATTTCATGTTGTCCTGGCGCCACTTCGTGATGTGAAGCTTCGACTTCAAAACCCATGTCCTCCAATTCCAACACAATGTCACGACGGCAATTTTCACCGAGGTCTGTCGGGGCAAGGTCGAAATATCCGCCTTGATCGTTTAACTCAAGTGTCGGTTGGCCTTTTTCGTCCATTTTAAACAAGAAAAATTCCGGCTCAGGACCAATGTTAAAGCTCGTAAATCCAAGTCTTTTCATTTCCTCAACTTGTCGTTTTAAAATGTAACGCGGATCGCCTTCAAAAGGCGTACCGTCAGCATTATAGATATCACAGATCAAACGCGCGACCTTGCCCTTACCAGAAGTCCACGGAAAGACGACCCAAGTGTCTAAGTCTGGGTATAAGTACATATCGGATTCTTCAATGCGGACAAAACCTTCAATCGACGAGCCGTCAAACATGATTTCATTATCCAGAGCTTTTTTTAACAAATCGACCGGGATTTCGACATTCTTAATAATCCCCAATAAATCCGTAAATTGCAGACGAATGAATTTAACGTTTTCCTCCTCGGCAAATTTTAAAATGTCTTCTTTTGCGTATTTTCCCATATTCAGCGATCCTCCCAATTGTGAAAGTCAGATGATGGTGTCTTAGTGGAAAAATCGTGATAGTTCACCTTGAATCAGATTGGTGCGGCCAATTTTACTTGGGTCAAAAAGTTCCCGTCGCATCAGCTTAAAGAGCACATCGTCGCTTAACTCTTGCTTTTTGGTTGGCTCTATTTTCACCGGAATTGGTCGTTCGTCTTGCGCTTTTTCTCCGAGAACATGTTTGATGCCGGCCAAATTCACGCCTTTATCCAAAAGTTTCTTAATTTCCAAGAGCCGTTCAACATCGTTAAAGGAGAACAACCGACGATTGCCATTTGTCCGTTCGGGATGAATGAGTTGATGTTCTTCATAATAACGGATCTGCCGAGCGCTCAAACCGGTCAGTTTCCCAACAATGCTCATGGAAAATAACGGCGTGTTTCGGCGAATGCTATCATCCATAAGACACCCTCCTTCCTGCTAAAATTATTATATGTCATGACATTAAATACGTCAACACATGTTAGCTTTTCTGACACAAAAAATTAGAAATCAAACCAATTGTTTTTCCATCAAAACTTTCAAAGCATTCATGACAGCAAGCTTAACATGGATGAACGTTAATCCGCCTTGGACAAACGCCATATAAGGGGGGCGTAAAGGGCCGTCCGCTGTCAATTCGATGCTTGAACCTTGGACGAATGTACCGCTAGCCATGATCACTTCATCGTCATATCCTGGCATAGGGCTTGGGACCGGCAACACATGAGCATTGACGGGACTCGTTGCTTGGATCGCTTGACAAAAGGCGATCATACGCTCGCGATCGTGAAAAATGATGGATTGGACGAGGTCAGTTCTTGGGTCATTCCACTTTGGTTCCGCAAGCAGCCCTACCTCTTCAAGAATTCTTGACGCAAACACCGCGCCCTTTAACGCCTCGGCCGTCGTATGAGGGGCAAGAAACAGCCCTTGAAACATGGGTTTCAATGCATCGCCGGTTGGCCCGACTTCTTTGCCGAGGCCAGGAGCTGAAAGCCGTTCGGCCGCTTTATCGACCCATTTCTTACGTCCCACGAGATAACCCCCGCTTGGCACGAGACCAGCACCGGGGTTTTTAATGAGTGACCCGGCAACGAGATCCGCCCCAACATGTGTGGGTTCCCGATCTTCCACAAATTCCCCATAACAATTATCGATAAAAAGGCAAACGTGTGGATGGTCATCTTTTATAGCTTTTATCGCTTCTTTTATATGGTTAATGGAGAGCGACGGACGGCAGGCATAACCCCGTGAACGCTGGATGGCGACCATCTTCGTTTGGGAAGTGATCGCTTGATTGACCCGAGCGATGTCAATCTTCCCATCTTCAAGCTCTATTACGCGACACGTAATGCCGAAATCGGCTAATGACCCGTCACCGCCTGGTCTGAGACCAATGACGCCTTCTAACGTGTCATATGGCCGCCCGGTGATATATAAAAGTTCATCATCAGGGCGCAAGACACCAAATAAAGCTAAAGTAATCGCGTGAGTGCCTGACATAATTTGCGGGCGGACGAGCGCGCTTTCTGCACCAAAAACATCAGCGTAAACAGCTTCAAGCGTTTCACGACCAAAATCGTCGTACCCATAGCCCGTCGTCCCTTGAAAATGAGCATCGCTCACTTTATGACGCCGGAAACTTTCCAATACACGGCGTTGATTTTCTTCTTCAACAGCCTCAATTCGCTGGAAAAGGGGCAAAATGTCTCGCATCGCTTTCTCCATCAAGTCGCTCAATCGTTGTTCGATCACTATCTTTTCATTGATCATCATGCCTATCTTCCCTTCCATTTAAAAACGCATAAAGCGGAGACGATTTCCAGACAAAGCCGCTAACCCCGTAAGTGCGATCGGATTCATGCCACGATTTTTCGGTGATAATGGTTTCTTCATAAAGACGTGACAAAAAGCTGCCTTCTTTAGCTGGTACACTTATGTAATAGGGCACGGATTGCTCGATCATCGCTTTTTCAATGGCCATTTTAACTTTTTCAATATCCTGTGCGTCAAAAGCAGAAATCTTGAGCCCGTCCACAATCACCGCCTCTGCATGAGCCACTTTATCCTTTTTGTTATATAACAAAAGCTGTGGAATCGTCCCCGCTCCGAGCTCATTAAGGAGCTTGTCCACTGTTTCCATATGTTGTTGCCGATCGGGATGAGACCAGTCGACGACGTGAATCAATAGATGTGCTTCCCGCACTTCTTCCAATGTCGAGCGAAACGCGGCAATCAGTGTGGTTGGCAAGTGCTGGATAAATCCGACGGTGTCTGTCATTAAGGCGGTATAACCAGATGGCGTTCGGAATTTCCGCGTTAACGGATCAAGGGTTGCAAATAATTGATTTTCTTCGTAGGCCGAACTTTCGGTCAAACGATTAAAAAGCGTCGATTTACCCGCATTGGTATAGCCTACCAAAGCGATTTGAAACCATTGCTTGTTTCGCCTCTCTTCCCGATAACGGTCACGGTGCCTTGTTACGGCTTCTAATTGTTTTTTGATTTCGCTGATCCGCCGACGGATATGACGCCGGTCGGTTTCCAACTGGGTTTCACCAGGGCCGCGCGTACCGATGCCGCCGCCAAGGCGCGACATCACATGGCCGAATCCGGAAAGACGTGGCAATAAATATTCCAACTGCGCAAGTTCCACTTGCAATCGGCCTTCACGTGAGCGGGCGCGCCCGGCAAAAATATCTAATATGAGCTGTGTGCGGTCGATCACTTTGATTTGCAAGCGTTCCGCGATGTTGGCTTGTTGGCTCGGTGAGAGTTCATCGTTAAAAATGACCGCATCGACTTCCCATTCTTGACATAACCGATAAAGCTCTTCCAATTTCCCACTGCCAATATATGTTGCCGGGTCGCGTTTTTCTTTCGTTTGGGTTAACACCCCGGCAACCGAAGCGCCGGCCGTTTCGGTTAACCGCTTCAGTTCCTCCATTGAATAGCTAAAAGCGGTTTCGTCACTTCTTGGATCGTAACGTCCCACTAAAATCACTTTTTCCATGTTTTCACACCCTTAATGATTTGGAAGGAGGCCAAAGCCTCCTTATTGCTTCATTCAGAAAAGAACACGCGATCATCCAGAGTTTCCGCTTCGGTTTCCGAGTGACGGGAAGACGTATCATCAAACGTCAGGTCAACCGCCCGAATGGTCATCAATGATTCCCGATCGAATGCGCCTTCGCGTAAGCAGCGAACCGCTTGACGGCGAATGCTTTTCTCAATAATATTGCGGACATAACGCCCGTTGCTAAAATCTCTTTCATTTTCTGCTACTTTTTGTTTCAAATGCCTGTTCAGTTTCCATCGAGCTTCCGTTGTCAGTTTATACTCTCGATCTTGAAGCATTTGTTCGGATATTGAGAATAATTCTTGATCGGTATAGTTTGGAAAGGTAATAATAATCGGAAAACGCGAAGGCAGTCCGGGATTCATTTTCATAAATCGATCCATTTCTTTGGAATAACCGGCAAGGATTAATATAAAGTCATCTTTTTTATCTTCCATATGTTTGACCAATGTGTCAATGGCTTCCTTTCCAAAATCTTTTTCACCGCCCCGAGCCAAGGAGTAAGCTTCATCCACAAATAAGATGCCGCCTTGCGCCTTCTTAATTAAATCACGGGTTTTCTGTGCCGTCTGACCAATGTATTCTCCGACGAGGTCAGCCCGTTCCGCCTCAATCAGATGCCCTTTGGCTAAGATGCCCATTTCGGCGAACAATTCACCGAGGAGGCGGGCAACGGTCGTTTTTCCCGTTCCAGGGTTTCCCTTAAAAAGCATGTGAAGGGTTTGCGTTTCAGCTTTTAATTGATATTGTTTGCGCAAGCGATTAATGTAGAGCCAAGCATAGATTTCTCGTATCGTTTTTTTGACCTCTTCCAATCCGATCAGTCGCTTCATTTTCGCTTCAATCTGGTCCAAGGGGTAGTGTCGCGATTCTCCTTCACGCTTGACGGCCACAGGCGGGGTTCCGTCGCGTTTTTGTTGATTGAACACCACGTTTATTTGGCCTTTATTTCGGATAGTGATCGAATCTGACACTAAGTTCACCTCACAGTTTCTGTGGAAAGTCGACTGCCATCGGATCCAATCGTGCCGTTTAAAAAACCTCTGAGAGCGCCACGCATTTTTCGCCCATAATACAACATATGATTTCGCGGAAATAAATAAACGCCCGTTTAAAATGAAAACAACCTCCGGGCATGGCCAGAGGTTGTTTTCACTTATTCTTCGCCCTGGTTAAAATTGACGGGCTTTGATGGTGCGAATGTGGAAATCGCATGCTTGAAAATCAATTGCTGCTTGCCTTCACTTTCAATGAGAACCGTGAAGTTATCAAAGCCTTTAACCAATCCTTTAAGCTGAAACCCGTTGAGCAAAAATACGGTGACATATGTCCCCTCTTTTCTCAACTGGTTTAAAAAGCTGTCCTGGATATTCACTGTTTGTTTCATCGACCGCGATCCTCCTCGTTTCTCTATACTCTTTAATTTCGACTAAAGTGTCAACTTTCCTGCTATAAAATCTAGGATTTTTGAAAAGTTTATTTTGGCTTCACTCGCATCAAACCAGGTCACGGGCATCTGATGACGAAACCACGTCATTTGCCTTTTCGCAAACCGCCTCGTGTTCCGTTTAATGAGGCTTATGGCTTCCGGCAAGGTGAGTTCCCCGTCAAAATACCGAAACAATTCTTTATAACCAATCGATTGGACGGATTGACATCCGCTTAAACCGCGGTCATAGAGGTCTTTCGCTTCCTGGATTAGCCCCTTATCGATCATCTCATCCACTCGACGATTAATTCTGTTATACAGGTCGGTTCGGTCCATTGTCAAGCCGACCACCGCTGTTTCATAAAGCGGCACGGGACCAGCGGAAGGCGCGTGACCTCCACCTTTTCCGGACATCGCCTTTTCTAACGCGCGGATAACGCGTTTGACGTTATTCGGATGGATTTTTTCAGCGGCTTTCGGATCCATGTCCAATAGTTTGCGATATAAGACCTCATGCCCTTCCCGTTTTGCCCATTCCGATAAGGCTTCGCGAAGCTCAGGATCTTCACCTTGATCATCGAATCGGTAATCATACAGCGCGGCTTTTATGTATAGCCCGGTCCCGCCGACGATGATCGGCAGTTTTCCTCGATCGGTGATCGCTTGGATCTCTTGTCGGGCTTTTTGTTGATAATCAGCCACTGTAAACGGCGCCTCCGGCGGAACGATGTCGATCAAATGATGGGGGATGAGAGCTGCTTCTTCCTTTGTTACTTTGGCCGTTCCAATATTTAAATCTCGATAGACTTGTGAAGCATCCCCATTGATGATCTCTCCGGACAATGCCTGTGCTAATTGAATGCCGAGTGCCGTTTTCCCAACGGCTGTTGGGCCAACAACGACTGCCACTTTGGTTTTCATTTGCATCACGCCTTCCGGAGGCATTGGTTTTATTGTATAAAATTTCCGTATAGAAAACAAGCAGATCTTCTACATCACTCGTTTAAACATTTTCTCCAACTCATACGAAGAAAAATGGATGATCACTGGCCGCCCATGCGGGCAAGTAAACGGATCTTGCGCTTGAGCCAAATCATTTAATAAGGCTTCCATCTCATCCATGCGCAAATAACGATTCGCTTTGATCGAGCGTTTGCACGAGAGCGTGATAGCCAGATTTTCACGAAGCTCTTTGACGCTGACGTTTTTGTTCTCTAAAAGGCACTGAATGATCAAATCGATCGTCTCTTCCTCTCTCCCTTTAGGAAGCCAGATTGGATGTGCGCGCAGTCGATACGTATATGTCCCGAAAGGCTCCAATTGAAAGCCAAGCCCTTCCAAGAACGCGAGATGTTGTTCAATGACAGCTCCTTCTGCCGCAGAAAATTCAAAGGTCATAGGGAGGAGCAATTCTTGAATTTCATGGTCCGTGCGCGCCACTTTTTCCCTATAAAACTCGTATTTTATGCGCTCTTGAGCCGCATGCTGGTCAATAATGTACAGGCCGTTTTCATTTTGCGCCAAAATATAGGTGCCATGGAGCTGACCGATCGGATACATCCGGCTAAAACGGCGTGGTGTGTCCTGATCCTTTGTATCATTCCGGCTAGGCTCATCCACCTGTGTTTCTAAAGGCCTTTTCTCAACTCGTTGGTGTGTGAATGTCCACGGTTCAATGTTTTCTTTCGTTGGTGCATCCTGTCTCTCGGGTTGTTGCCGCGTCAATGGTTGAACTTGGTCGCTTGCTTCCTCTTGGGGCTGAGAGATGGAAGGTTCACCCTTTGACAATGGCAAAGTTTCTCGTATCGTTTGAGCATCGCTGCGTCCGTTTTTATTCGGCCAGCCGAAATCGAGAACCTGCTGTTCGGATGGTTCGCTTTTATGCCGCGGTTTAAGAACGGTTTCGGGAATTAACTGTTCTTTATGAAAAGCGGTGCGAATGGCATCTTCCAGCAAATGACATAAATCTTGTTCTTTGCTAATGCGCGCCTCTAATTTTGCCGGATGGACATTGACATCAATTAAGTTCGGGTCGGTTTCTATATATATGACGCAAATCGGATACCGTCCAATCGGCAGTAACGTATGGTACCCACGAATCACCGCATCAAATAAGCCATAGTGACGAATATAGCGGCCATTAATAAATAGGTAAACATACTGCCTCCCCGCCCGCGTTATTTCGGGTTTAACGGCAAGCCCCTTTATAGTGAAATCAAGGGATTGTCCGGAAAAGGGAATGGCGAGCCTTGCGGTTTGCACACCATAAATGGCGCTTAGCACTTGGCGAGGGTCACCACTTCCCGTCGTTTTCAGCAAAACCTTCCCGTCGTGCGTCAAGGTAAAGCGAACTTCCGGGTGGGACAATGCTAACCGGTTCATGAGATCGGTGATTTTGGCAAGCTCGGTATGGATCGTTTTTAAATGTTTCAAGCGCGCAGGCGTATTATAAAATAATTGGTTAACGGTAAGGATGGTGCCCTTTCGCCCGGAAGCAGCACCTTTTTCGGTGACAGCTCCCGCTTCTAGCACAAGCCTCCGGCCCGGGCCGCGACCGGTTCCTGTTTCCAAAGTGACGTGAGAAACGGAGGCGATGCTCGCCAAAGCCTCACCTCGAAAACCTAAAGTCCGAATATGAAAGAGATCTTTTTCGTCCTGGATTTTACTGGTGGCATGCCGTTCAAAGGCAATCTCACAATCTTCCGGTTCAAATCCGTCCCCGTTATCTGTCACCTTGATTTCCCGTAAACCGGCTTCTTGCACATCGACTTGAATGGTGGAGGCATGGGCGTCAAGGGCATTTTCCACCAATTCTTTTACAATAGAAGCTGGCCGTTCGACAACTTCACCTGCGGCAATCAGGTTTGCCAGTTTCTCGTCCATCTTTTTGATGCGTCCCATGCGCCTCCCCCTTTCTTTTGCCTAATTTTTTACCTTTTGGTGTAATTCGTAGAGGATATTCATCGCTTCCATTGGGGTCATATTTAAGAGATCAATAGAGCCAAGGCGTTCGAGAATCGCTTTATGCTTCTTTGATAACGCAGCCTTTGGCTTATTTTCTTCCGGGAAAAAGCTGAGTTGACGGTCTTCTTTCCAACGATCGAGCTGTTTTTCGTGAATAACGGTCGGGGCTTTTGGCTGTGACCCACCTTCGAGCTCGGCTAAAAAAATCTGTGCCTTTTCAATGACGGCCTCCGGCAACCCTGCCAGTTTGGCCACATGAATGCCGTAACTTTTATCGGCATGACCGTCCATCACTTTATGGAGAAAGACGACATGTCCGTTTTCTTCCATGGCGTCGACATGGACATTTCGCAAATGGGCCAGCGTTTGAGCCAAGTCGGTCAATTCATGATAATGGGTGGAAAACAGCGTCTTGGCACCGATGTGGTCATGAATGTATTCGATGATTGCACGGGCTATGGCAATGCCATCATAAGTCGACGTCCCACGGCCGATTTCATCAAGCAGTATCAAGCTGCGTGATGTCGCCCGATGCAAGGCCTCTTCGGCTTCCGCCATTTCCACCATGAACGTGCTCTGTCCGGAAACGAGGTCGTCCGAAGCGCCAATCCGCGTAAAAATTTGATCAAAGATCATGATTTCGGCTTCCTCACACGGTACAAAACAGCCGATTTGCGCCATGATGGCGACAAGGGCGGTTTGTCTCATGAACGTGCTTTTCCCACCCATGTTCGGCCCGGTAATGAGTAAGATGTGACAATCTTCATCCATAAGGACGTCGTTAGCGACATAAACGCCTTCGCGCATCACCCGCTCCACAACGGGGTGGCGCCCACCGATAATTTTAATGCGAGGAGCGTCTGTAAAGGTCGGCCGCGTGTAACCATACTCATCGCTTACGGTCGCAAAGCTTTGTAAGACATCGAGTGTGGCAATCGCACGTGCCAAAGACTGCAGACGCTTTGCCTCAGCTTTAATCGTTTCGCGGATCGATTGAAACAGTTCATATTCCAGCTCAATAATGCGTTCTTCGGCTTCAAGAATTAATTTTTCTTTTTCTTTCAACTCCGGAGTGATGAACCGTTCCGCATTGGCGAGGGTTTGTTTGCGTTCGTACCGGCCTTCGGGGAGAAGTTTCAAATTCGCCCGCGTCACTTCAATATAATAGCCGAAAACCTTGTTGTAACCGACTTTAAGCGATTTGATGCCTGTTTTTTCTCGCTCGGCTTGCTCAAGTTCTGCAATCCATGTTTTCCCGTTTCTTGCGGCATGTCGGTATTCATCTAGTTGTTGGTTATAGCCGTCGCGAATCATGCCACCTTCTTTAACGGAAAAAGGTGGGTCTTCTACAATTGCCTGCTCAATCAAAACGCGGATATCCGAACAGGGATCCATAAGACGTGCGGTTTCCTGAAGCGCTGGATTTGGAATGGCTTGTAGCGTTTGTATAACATCAGGAATTTGTTCCAAAGAACGCTTGAGTTGCACGAGCTCCCTTGCGTTGACATTGCCGAAAGAAATGCGTCCGACTAAACGCTCCAAGTCATAGATTTGCCGGAAGCGCTCGCGCAATGTTTGTCTCTCAAAAAAAGCATGAATCAGCGCTTCGACCGAATCGAATCGTTGTTCGATTTTTGCCCGATCAATAAGCGGCTTTTCCAACCACTGTTTCAGGAGCCGTCCGCCCATGGCCGTCATCGTTTGATCCAAAACCCATAAAAGCGTGCCGCGTTTTTTCCCGTCCCTAAGCGTATGTACTAATTCCAAGTTTTTTCTTGCCCCAGTATTGAGGACCATATAATCTTGCAAGGCATATGGCACTGTCGGCTGCAGATGGC
The DNA here is from genome assembly GCF_000430685.1 of Tuberibacillus calidus DSM 17572. Lineage (GTDB taxonomy): Bacteria > Bacillota > Bacilli > Bacillales > Sporolactobacillaceae > Tuberibacillus > Tuberibacillus calidus. Next base: position 81,375 of record NZ_AUMM01000011.1, read on the forward strand.
TGAGCGCCTGATATCTTGAACGGATGAGATACTGCAGAAGTTTTCCGAGCGCCTTTATCGGTCCTTCTTCCGTCAATTGTTCGGCGACGGGCAATAATGACTCTGGGATCGCTTCTTCTTCTTCGTGAGATATGGTCAAAGCATTTAACGCTTTCATTTGGTCAATATACTCAGACGGAAAGTTTTTCGCAACGATGACCTCGCGCAATCCCCAGGCAGCGATTTCGCGGTTTGCCTCTTCAAATCCAAAAGCCGTGCAGGCCTTTGATTCACCGGTCGTTAAATCTAAAAACGCTAAACCGAAAGTCCCATCCGCCGTTTGACTGATGGCGCCAATATAATTGTTTTTTTTCGGATCTAAGGCGTTTTCTTCCATAACGGTCCCTGGGGTAATTAAACGGGTGACTTCCCTTTTCACAACGCCTTTAGCTTGTTTAGGGTCTTCCATTTGTTCACAAATGGCGACTTTATATCCTTTTTCAATAAGTCTTGCAATATAGCTTTCCGCTGCATGATAGGGAACACCGCACATTGGGATGCGTTCCTCGCCGCCACCATCCCGGGAAGTCAATGTGATCTCGAGTTCAGCGGCTGCGCGGACAGCGTCATCAAAAAACATTTCATAAAAATCGCCGAGCCTGAAAAATAAAAAGGCGTCTTGATAATCTTTTTTCACCGATAGGTACTGTTGTATCATCGGAGTATATGGCATGATGATCATCCTTTTATTCGCGGTGTTTCGACATCTATTATAACATAGATGATAGGAATGAAGGGTTGATCATCGGTGTTGTGTCAGAAAGTTTACTATGGAAAACTTGTCCATAGCCATCCTCGAGCCTTCGTTGTCCTTATGCTGGCCGGATAAAGATAGATTTTACATAAAAAAATTAGGGCCAGATCCCATAAAAATGGAAGTGCCGGCCCCCCGCAAATGACTATTCTTCGACTTCCCCTACAAGGAACTCGGAATCGAGTTCATCCAACGCCTCATCAAGGTCATCTTCCCAATCCTCATCAATGGCGGAATCCGCATCCACATTGACTCTCACCTTGGTTTCACCGATGAGTTCGACTTGCATTTCTTTTTCAACTTGGACGATGATTTTATTGCCGTTCGGTGAAATGTTCGTTTCCAAGCTGCTTGGTTCTTGAAGTGTGTGTGCATAGACTTCCAGACGATCGGAGATCACATTTCGGTCTTTAATCGTGAGTGCAATTTCATCGCGATATGTGAAAGTTTCTGAGACGACCTCCGTTTTGGTATTGTTGTTGTAGGAGTACCAAACGTTTATGTCATAGCTGCCTTCAACAATGACCGCATCTTTTTGGTAATGAGGACGGAATTTATGATTGATCACCCAGCAACCGAGTATACTAGATGGTTTATGTGTCGGTGTAATCGTGTGGGCGTTTTGGCTGAATTTCTTCCCCTTGCCACATACCGCTTTTGTAATGATTTCCCTGTAGTTGTAATCCGTCTCAGCCACGACTCGATAACCTCCTTTACTTTCTTCTCTGTCATGGTATGCGGGGCGAATAACCAGTGTGCCAATATTTTTGGGGAAATACCCTAATCTTTAGGCTGGTGCTGGGCTGCTTACAAAACGCTTGCGAGTTCTAGAACAAAGCCCTAGGACTTCGTCGTATGGATATTTTATTCATGAATAGATTCATGACACCATTCATTTGTTTGAAAATAAAAAAAACTCCCAATCAATAGGGAGTTCATTAGGCTTCGAGGATTTCCGATTGCAAATAATAATAAATTAAATCACCGGTGTGACAGAGCGATTCTTGATGTGTCCTTTCAAAAGCGTGGGAAGCGTCTATCCCTGGTCCTATCAAACCATGGATCAGATCGTAACCCGCGCGGACGGCAGCTGAAGCATCAGAGGCATAGTAGGGATAAATATCAATTTTATAGTTTAGCTGATATTTTTCCGCCAAAGCCACAAGATGTTTTCTTAAACCGTAATGGTACGGACCGCTCGCATCTTTCGCGCAAATCGATACGGTATACTCATCCGTCGCTTGGCCGTCACCGATCGCTCCCATATCCACGGCTAAATATTCGACCGTCTCAGGGGTGATGTTGGAATTTCCGCCGAAGCCGATTTCTTCATTGTTCGAGATGAGAAAATGCGTTGTATACGGCAATGTCATCCCGCGTTCTTTGAGGATTTTTATGACATGGAGCAAAATGGCAACACTCGCTTTATCATCGAGATGGCGCGATTTCACAAAACCGCTGTCAGTTGTGACAAAACCCGGATCGAAGGAGACGAAGTCACCAACTTGAATGCCTAGTGCCTCGGTTTCTTCCTTGCTCGTTACCTTTTCGTCAATGCGCACTTCGATGTTCTCATCGCTGCGTTCCGCTTTGCCAGCGTCTCTGTATACATGTGTTGAGGTTTGATGGATTAAAATCGTCCCTGTATACGTTTTACCGGAGGCGGTTTCAATTTGGCAATATTCGCCTTCTACCATGTTCCACGGAAAGCCACCGATTTTGGTCAAGCGCAAGCGGCCATCGCTTTTAATTTCTTTAACCATCGCCCCAAGCGTATCGACATGAGCGGTCAAAAAGCGATGTTTTGTGTCATCTTTTCCGGGTATGGTCGCCAATAAGCCGCCTTTGTTGTTCCTTTTCGTTTTAATGCCCAATTCTTTTAAGTAGGTTTCTACATATTGAATGGCCTTGCCGGCATTTCCCGATGGACTCGGAATGTTCACTAAGTCGCGAATGATTTGGATGATTTCGGAACCGCAAACCACATGTGTCATCTTGTGACCTCCCTTTTCAACTATGTAAAAATCAAGACAATCTTTATTATAAAGGCCATTCGAAAAACTTTAAACCTTTTAGAGAGAAAACTTAGTTCTGCAAAAGAAAAAATGGCTCGGCGAAGACTTTTGGGCATAGGCAGAGCCTTTATTACCCTTCGGCTGACCCGAAAATGTAGACAGAGCCTAAAAGCCCTTATGCTGGGCTGAGAAACCACCTACTTTCTGACCAAATCGAGTAGGAGGGGGTGACTAACCCCCGACCTCTCACACCACCGTACGTACGGTTCCGTATACGGCGGTTTCATTTAAGTCCAACGCATCGTTTGATATCGATTAAATAGACTCTTCAGCCCTTGGTGAATCCAGTATTGTTCACCAAGGGCTTTATGCAAGATAGGGGATTTGGCTATTCGCCAATACGCCTTTCTTGTGTTTGCCCATTCCCATGCTTTACCTCGCTTAATGCCAAGTCTTATCAAATTCTTGTACTTGGTTTGAACTTTCTTCCATTCTTTCCAGCGTATCATGCGCAACCTTCTTCTTATCCAACCATCCAGTGCTTTGAATATG
>NZ_KE387195.1:0-36576 GCF_000430685.1 Tuberibacillus calidus DSM 17572
GTTTTTAAATGCCCTTAATCGCGAGCCCAGCCGAACCTCAAAAGGGAGGAAAAAGAAAGGGAAACCAGGAAGACCGAGAAAACATCCCAGAAAACTAAAAGCAGTCAAATTTATGGTTAAATAATTGAATTCCACAAAATGGTAACTTGTCTATTTCTAAGACAACGTTGCCTTTTTTCATTAATTAAAAGAAAAACAAATTCCATTAAATTACATTAAAGGATAATAAATGAAATCCAACTTTTTATCATTATGGTATTTTAAAAAATCGCCAAGATTGATTTGAGCCATTTCACATAAATGTAATTATATTCCAGCTATTTGCAAACCTAGTGGTGTTTACCGCCATAAATCGCTCATTTACCGTGAGTTTTTCATCGTTTACCGCTGAAATTCAGCTATTTACCGCCAGTTTTTTTAAATTTACCGCCAGATGAACACCATTCTGACAACTTTACACCAGTATAAAAAAGCGGGATCCACAAAAAATAAAAATGTTTTGATCGTTTGTGAGGGGGATCGGATGGTGTCCAAACTGATAGGGTTTATTAAAAACACAAGTATTGTATGGAAAACCGCCATCGGTTCGGCGCTTTCCTGGCGAATCGCGCAATGGGCGGGTTCTTCCCACCCATACCTCGCTCCAATTACTTTGATTTTGTCTTTACAGTCCACATTGAACAAATCTGTCCATTTTGCCATATATCGCATGTTCGGAACCGCCCTCGGCATTTTGATCACGGTCTTATTAGCCGGCTTTTTTTCCGTTTCTTATTGGACCATTGGCTTGTTAATTTTTATAGGTACGGCGGTGGCAAAACTGTTTAAAATGAATAATATCGTGATCCACCAAATTGCGCTCAGTATTTTATTGGTGTTTACCTTTGCGCATAAAGGTATGGATTACGGCATCGATCGACTGCGCGACACCATCATCGGTGCCCTCGTTGCTCTTGTTTTCACCGTGCTGATACTGCCGGAAGATCCCTTGAAATCACTTAAAAATAAATTTCTTTTATTAGCGGAAGAATTAGCCGCCAACCTCACAGCTTCTGCAGCCTGGGCTGAAAAAGGTTGTCCCACCGATGAAGGGGCAAAGCTCCATACCGGGACGAAAGCCTTATTAAAAGATCTCCATGAAGTTGAGAAAAAACTAGACCAAGCGATAAAAGATTTGCGCTATAATCCGTACAGCAAAAAACATAAACGGGAATGCCACTTTTTAAAAACACAGCTCTTACCTCTTCAACAAGGTTATACACACATGAGCCGCTTATTAAGAACGTTAACGGAATGGTCAGCTTCTGGAACGATGACAGCCTTTGACACTGCATTATGGTCAAGTTACCTTTATTCACTTGCGGCATATATTATTGAATGGAAAAGGGCGGTGGAACAAAAACGAACATCCAGAGTGATTTTTCAATTGACCTTACCGCCCGGAAGCGAGAAAAACATCTATCCAGACACTTTATATCACGAAGCCATGGAAATGCTCAGAGATTTTATGCCTACTGTTCACCGTAGCCCAACAACTTCATAGAAAAATTTTTGTTTCTGCATGTATAACCTCTCGGATTTTGGCGATACTTGAAATAAGTTATCTATCTTCTCCCCCTTAATCAGAGGTTGACGCGCGGAGATCATCCCATTGGCCGTCAACCTCCTTTTTTGCTCCTACGGTAACCGAATTTCAGTGATGCATATACCATCCTTTTTTTATAGGGATAAGCCTACGGTATGCGGATGGACTGGCCGATTTGCAGGCGCCGCGGATTGACCCGTGGATTGAGCTTCTGTAAAGTACCATGTGCCCAACCATTTTTTCTTTCCAAATCCCAAAAGGTATCGCCGGCCTGAATGGTATACGTATGCGGTTCGTCCGAGACTTCAGAGACCATCTCATCTAAGTCAACAAACCCTCTTATCCCGGGAACTCTCCCGCGATTGGAGTACTGAAAGACGCGCCACTTCTTCCAAATCTTATTCGGTCTTGGCTGATCAGTGCCGTAATGAGCGATCCAAAGCGGAACATGTTGCAAGATAGAAGTTAAATGATTGGCCGCCATATTTGCGTTCGTATATAGCATCACCTCATGATCCGTCCACTTCTTCACATTTTCCAGAAAAAACAGCGCGAGTTCGGACAGTTCAACCTTCGAAAGGCCATTTGTTACCTCCAAATCTAAAACATGCGGCAAAGCGCTTGGCATGGCGTCAATCGTTTGAACAAAATGCCGGGCTTCCCGCACTGCTTCCGCCCGATTCTTAAAACGGGCAAAATGGTAAAAGCCTATAGAGAGACCGGCTTTTGAAGCTCCTAAAGCATGGTCTTTCCATTTCGGGTCCGTCCACCCTTCCCCCTCTGTCGCCTTGATGAACACAAAGCGTTTTCCAGCGTCTGCTACTTTCTGCCAATTGATGTCCCCTTGCCAATGACTGACATCCACTCCTTGCGAATGATTCGGACTTCGCTTTTGCAAATGTGCTCCCTCCTTTAAAATTGGATAACTTTAAAATAAGAAAGGTAAATTTATGCCGCAAACCGCGTAAAAAATAAAACGAGAAGATATTCGGAGCGGAAAAATCCTTTTTCTATAAAAGAAAAAACCTTTTTGTCTCGCACAAAAAGGCTAAAATCATCGGTTATTTAAATAATCTTTAATCTCGACATACAAATTTTTCAAAATCGAATTGAATGTGATCGTGACTTTTTTATATTTGTCATCATAGCGAATATCCGTTAAGAGCGGGACATAAGCTTCTATTCCGTCGATCCGAACGGAGATGGTTTTTTCCTTCAACCGCTTTAACTTGTCGATAATATCGGACGGATTGAGACAATCCAGTTCAAAATCAATCAGTCGGAGACAATAGGCTTTCGTATTGGCATCCTCTTTTTTGACACATCGACTTAGCGCAGCGATAATTTTTCTTTCAAAGAGGGAAAGCGTTAAAAAGCGTTGTAAGAGCGGGTTTTGCACGGCCTTACTCAACCTCGCCTTCCGTTTCCAAAAAACGATCGACAACCGCCTCGATTTGTGCGGGGTCAGGGTCCCGACCGCTGAAAGCAAAAGGCAGTTCTTTAATGAACTGACCGTCCCTGTAAACATGCACCGCTCCTTTTTGTAACATCACACTATATTCCACACCGAACGTATACCCGTTCTTTTGAATCGCTCCCAAAACCACTCGCCTCCAGGCTTTTTTCGTGTTGCATGGCGCAACGCGGACCTTCGATTTATCCTCTTAAAAATTAGATTGATCAACTGAACTTTTTTTATGCCTATGGGTGAAAAAATACCGCCCAACCCCGTTCAAAAACCGACCGGAAGAGCTGGGCGGAGTTGACGGGGCGAGCGATGCGGCAAACTAGAACGTCAAAATTTCACGAAGTTTTTGCTGCCTATTCCCCTCAACCTTGCAAGCTGTAATTTTTACAAGGTCAGCTGACCGATGTTTCGAAACTCTGGTCGTTTATCCTCGTTTAAAAGATCCATCCGGCCCTCGTTCACCCTTAATAAGGAACGACAGACTCCCTTAAGCTTGGGGGTCGGAACGGAGAGATCCCCAAATAGATCTATCGCTGCCACTTGGTTGACAACGATATCCTCTGTGACGTCTTGATCAAGCGTCAAGCATCCAGTGACGATCAAGTTAATCGGATGATCGTAGGCCAAAAATTGATCCTTTGACCATTTTTCCTCACCTTCAATGAGGACATAATCATGGGTGTAAGATAAAACTTCCGTATCAAGGGTTTTGGTTTTTTCGTATAGCAAATCCTCTAAGGTTTCCGGACAGATGATAAAAGATGAGGAATAAATGCCGTCAATTGCTTCCCCCAACGCTTCTCTTGACACATCTGTTTGTATCACTAATGGTTGCGTGAGCCATAGTTTTTTATGGTGAAAACGGCGAAGCGAACGTTCATTTAAGATCAGTTGTTTTTCCACCGGTTCAAAACCTTCGGGAATGACGTTCATATCAACGGCCGAAATCGCATCTATTTTCTTTAACACATCAGGTTCTTGGTTCTCATACAGCGTCAGTTCACCTTTCACTTCTAATTTGCTGATCTTGTTAGCAAACAACGCCATATCTAAATCCTTTGGCAGTAAAAGCTCACCATGAACAATCAGCCACTGAGGTTGTTCAAACATATTTAGATAACCATTGGTTAATTTCAAAACACCGCGTTCAAACCGAGGCGCACAATCTTCATAGGGGATGATTTTTGCTCCATCTTTAAACCATGCGGCATGAAGTTTACCCACCAAGTGGCCTGGGCTATATACCTTCCCTTTGACGATCAGTTGCAATGGGCATGTATCAATAGCTTCGGACGGCACGTCATTTTCGATCATGATATTGCCGCTGACTACAAGATTCACGGAATCGGTGACAGACTTAAGATAGGTAGCATTGATCACCAAATCGCCTTGGAGATAGCGGTACCCTTCGGGGATTTCAAGTGCTTGCCCGATATTACCGATATTCAGAGAGTGAAGCAAATGAGCGGTTGATTTCTTAAAAACGACCATCCCAACATTATCAATGCGCTCAATGCCTTTGACACTGTCTTCGGTGGCATCCATCAGGTTTAATAAACCAACATTGCCGATATGCTGTTTCATCTTTTTTCCTCCTCAATCATTTTTCTTAACCGTTTTAAGGCAAGATGGAGTTTATAGCGAATTGTCGCTTGCGGAACACCTAATTGCTCCCCAATTTCCCGGCTTGATAGACCAACCCAATATCTTTTAAATACGAGATCGCCCCACTCTTTGGGCAAGCGGGATAAAAGGTCGGTCATCTCTATGGGATCACTCGTCAAATAAACAGCCATCCCCGCTTTTTCTTCCTCCCAAACCGTTGTCCGTTTTTCTTTGCGGCGCACATCCCTGAGCTGGTTTTTCATGACTTTGTAAAACCATGCCCGTTGTTTATAGGCTGGAGCATCGCTTAACCACCCTTCTTTCAACGACTTCAACCAAGCATCTTGCAGAAGATCATTGGCTTCTTGATGGTCACGTGAGATTGAAAGGGCAAACCGCAACAGGTCATCCTTTAACTGTTCATAAAGATCACTCACTTCCATCGACGTCACTCTCTTCTTCGCATGATTCATATAGATAACGCACAAAGGCTCTTAACTGTTTGAAAAAATTTTAAATCGCAAGCTTTCCGCATTCTTTTTTAAATATCAAATCTACTTTGTTGAATGTCAACATTTTCAAGGATGCTTCAGTGAAGCCTTTGTAGATCATAAGAAAAACCGAGCATACGCCAGGCGTTTAGGTGAGGGTCATACTGCTGCTGTATGTGGATTTTGCTTTTGGGTTTTGGCCGGGCCATCGCGGCTTTCATGCTGGTCTGTAAATGAGAGACGTTCATACCGGTAAACGAAAAGGGTGCTCCAAGCGCGGAACACCCTTTTACCTTTGCGAATTTCCTTTTAATTCGCATCCGGCTTTTCGATCTCATCAATTTGATTGATTTTTAGTTGCTCAACGGATTTTTGGTCGACATCATATAAAAGAATGTTATTTTCTTCTTCATTGATTTGTAAGATTTTTGCCCAGATGGTTTTACGTCCAACTTTTTGAACGACATATGTAATATATAAAAGCGCGTCTTCTTCCTTATATTTTTGAAGTGTTGAAAACATCGTTCCACAACCCTTAATAATGTAAAAGTATCTACCAAACCTATGACGGATTCATGTCATTGGCCGAAGAAAAACGTTGATGAAAAGCTGAAAAACCCCGACTCGAAGTACTATCGGTTAATGCGTTCTGGGTTTAGCTTGCTCCTTAAATGTTCAACATGTCCGACTGATTTTCATAAATAAAAAAGCTGCCCGAAAAAAGGACAGTCTTTTGCCCATTTCTTCGGTAACCCGGCGACCATAGCGTGATCCGCTTTAGGCCCGTGGCTTTGCGTCCCTGACTTTCGACAGGTTTGCCCTTTCGGTATAGCGCTCGATTTTATTTATCAACATTTTATTACATCTTTCGCGGTTTTTCCACAGGTTTAAAATCCCTGATAAGGTGATGCTTGACATTGCCATATGGTCACTTTTACCTTTCACTCGCCTCTTTCCCCAATTTTTCCCATTACGACTTTTTCCGATGACGTACGTTTATTGGCGAAAAACGGCGAATATTTTGGAGCGCCGTGTAACCGCCTTCATTTTCAAGTGCCCGTGGATGATTTTAGTCGTTCTGCTCACACTATTAGAAGGTGGAGCCGCCTTTTAATACCATGCCTCGTCCGTTTTGGATTCCCCATCTACAAAGAATAAAAACTACAAAATTCGACATCACATGATAAAATAAAACTTGTATTCAAAAAAACCGTCGAGGTGAGTCAATGGAAAACAACAAGATGAGAAGAGACATTAAAACCTTTGCTTTAACCATGACGGGGCTTGGCTCCATTATTGGTTCCGGATGGCTGTTCGGCGCATGGAGAGCTGCCGAAGTGGCCGGACCAGCGGCCTTAATATCATGGATTTTGGGAACATTTATTATTTTATTTATCGGTTTGACCTATGCGGAACTCGGGACGATGTTCCCCGAAGCAGGCGGCATGGTGCGCTACGCCCATTTTTCTCACGGCTCATTGGCTGGTTATATATCCGGCTGGGCGAACTGGATTGCGATCGTCTCCGTCATTCCTGTAGAGGCTGAAGCCTCGGTGCAATATATGAGTTCATGGCCCTTTGCTTGGGCTGAAGCGTTGTATAATGGGGAAGAATTGTCCATAAACGGACTGCTCATTGCAGCCCTCTTGGTCATCGTTTACTTTTTCCTTAATTATTTTACGGTCAGATTATTTGCGCGAGTCAACACGGCGATCACGGTTTTTAAATTTATCATCCCAGGGTTGACCATCCTCGGTTTACTTTTTGCTGGTTTCCACGGGAAAAACTTCACGGAATATAACGGTTTTATGCCTCATGGGTGGGCCGGGGTTTTGACGGCCATTGCCACATCCGGCATCGTGTTTGCCTTTAATGGTTTCCAAAGCCCTGTTAACATGGCCGGAGAGGCGAGAAACCCACGGCGGTCCGTCCCCATTGCCGTTATCGGGTCCATTCTTATGGCCGGCGTGATTTACGTCTTATTGCAACTGACGTTTATAGGTACAGTTAAGCCTGATATGCTGACCAATGGTTGGGAACACATCCAAATGAACTCGCCATTTGCCGACCTTGCCTTGGCATGGGGATTAAACTGGCTCGCTCTGTTGCTTTTTGCAGATGCCTTTGTATCCCCATCAGGAACCGGCATCACATATACAGCTACCACGGCAAGAATGATCTACGGCATGGAACAAAACGGGTATTTCCCGAAAATTTTCGGGTTTGTCAATCCGAAAGTTGGCGTTCCCCGTGCAGCCATGTGGTTTAACCTCGTTATCTCTTTTATGTTTTTGTTTCTGTTCAGAGGATGGGGGTCACTGGCTGCCGTCATTTCCGTCGCCACACTGATTTCCTATGTCACAGGCCCTATTTCTGTCATGGCTTTCCGGCGTTATGACGATGTTCACAAAACGTTGAGAATTAAAGGCATGCCTATCATCGCACCGATTGCCTTTATTATGGCTTCACTCATTTATTATTGGGCACAATGGCCGTTGACAGGTAAAGTGACCTTGATTATGGCGATTGGACTTCCTATCTATTTCTATTATCAAGCCCAATCTGGTTGGAAAGGTTTCTCTCGGGATTTGAAGGCAGGGCTATGGCTCATTGTGTATCTCTTTTACATGGCGTTCATTTCCTATATCGGAAGCTCGAAATTCCATGGCATAGACATCATTCCCTATGGCTGGGACTTTGTAGTCATCATTATTTCCGCGCTTGTTTTTTATGTTTGGGGTGTCCGTAGCGGCTATCGGACAAAAGATCTGGAACGCCTGATCAATAACCAAGAACAAGTTCATTAAGCTACAGTCTTGGATTTGTGAAAAAAATGGGCTCTGCCTAGCTTTTTGTTTCGGCAGAGCCTTCGTTATACTTAGGGTGATCTGAAAAAACTTTATCTTATTTTCTTACCGGTGTTAAAAACACAGATAACCTTCGGCAGAAAGTCTGTGTTTTTCTTCTTTAAAAACGATGACTAGAACTCCATTTTATTTTTTTAATTTTATTGTTGACACAGAATTGGACGTGTGATATATTTGTACATGTCGACAGGATATGGGGCATTAGCTCAGCCGGGAGAGCGCTTGCATGGCATGCAAGAGGTCAGCGGTTCGATCCCGCTATGCTCCACCAATACATAAAAATTCACCCCCTTTTGATAAGGGGGTTTTTGATTTATATAAAGAAACTTACCTCTTACCAGGCCCTTTTTGACGTCGGCAGGCTTTCGTTACACATTTGCTGAAAAATGGTTACCTTCCTTAGGCCGAAAGTAGAGCCTAAGCTAATTTAAAACTAGTTAAAAAATATATTTTCTTACCAATAAAACAAGCCGGGGCATACGCCCGGTCTTTTTTGATTTGAGACAAGGCAAGCGGCTGATCGGTTTAATTTAAAGACCACGAGGCCATATCCTTCTTCGAAATGGGCGATCGAGCCGTCCTATAACAGTTTTTTGTCCTCATTTTGCCATTTTCTGGAGAGACTGCTCATTTTCGACCTGCCTGAGCCTTAAAATTGCGCATGAATCGGATTTTTGTGCATTTTCGGTGGCCGTTCAGCCTGATTTTGCGCATATGCTGACCGATCCCCGCTCGGACACTCGACATTTTAAAGATTTTTGACAGGTGAATAGGGCATATGCCTTTTTTTATGATTTTGTTTTACTTGTCCCTGAGCACCTTGGCGATTGTAACGTATGATATACTATCCTGAGTATAAGGGGGTGCATGTTCATGAGTTACGGTTACGGGTATGGTTACGGCTTTGCCTTAATCGTTGTCCTGTTCATCCTCTTAATTATTGTCGGAACTGCTTACGTTTGGTAAAACGTATCGCCGCCGATTAACTCAGGATCACTCCTTGGGCACCCCATGCGGGTGCCTTTAATTTTTTGCAGAAAAATGCCTGTTTTTTGCGGAATTTTTGGTATTTTCACCACCCAAGCACGGGAATATTTTTTATACAATAAAAGTAATCAGCTCACGGGTGGTTGATAAATATGAAGCGATTGGAGAAAAAGTTCGCGCTCGTTTTTTTCATGGCTTTAGCTTTCTTCCTCATGTGGGGATGGGCATACGGCAATGACGGGTGGACGAGTCCTGAAAATAAATCATCGCATGAGGAAACGTCCTTAACAGCCGGAAGAACTATGGCAAAAACAAGCCAACCGGATGGGCTTGCATTTTTTAAAAATCACCTTAATAAAGGCATGACCCAAACTGATGTCGTGCGCTTATTCGGTAAAGATTATAAGGAAAGCGTAACGGAGCAAGCCGGGGAAAAATGCTGGACGTATTATTTTTCCAAAGACCCGAATTACCAGCCGACTGCACCCCCCTATGAAGTTGACCAAGAGAGCTTGAAGTCCGGAAAACTGCAATATCAACTTAGCATTGTCTGGGACGGTCGCGAAATAAAAAGTTATATACTTTTTTATCATGACAACGGGCGCATTAAAGAACTAAAAGAAAAATTTTTCGCCGGCCCTTATCCCAATGAATAATGAAAATTAGGCTCTGCCAAGCCTTATAGACGGTGGCAGAGCTTTAGTTGCCCTTTGGCTGATCTGAATTCCAACCCGTATAAAAAAGGCTGACAACTTCGGGTGAAGCGCTCGCCCAGAGCCGCTTTCAAAAAACCCCAACGCGTCAGCCTTTTGTTTTTTAAGTTTTAAACTTTATTTTCCTTGAAGCCCATAAAAACAGGTACGCGGATGCCAACCAGACCATGGCGATCGCCATTAAACAGCCGATAAAGGGGAGATTCATAAAACTGACTAAAACCAAAGCCCCGTAAAAAGCATTAAGCCATGGTTTCCGCTCTTCATGCCCGATCACCAACCGGCCAAGACGGTGGCTGATAACAGCAAAACCGATGAAGAAGAAGACTAACCAGAACAAGAAGAAGACCACAGCCGCTGGAAATCCAATAATCGTGATGGCCAATAAAATCGTAATCGCCGTAATCAAAACCCACGATACCGCCCCAACGACTATCGTGTAGGTTGGTCTTTCTTTTAGGAAAGAATCAAAGGATGCGATTTTATCCCGCAGGATTAAATGCATAAGTAACACCATAAGTATGAGCAATACACTTAAGCCGAGCCGAATGCTCCAACTCGTTAACAGTAAAATCCCGGCAACAATAAATCCCAATGAAGCTCCGTTTCCAAAAGTGACATTGATGACCTCGTCGGTCACCTTAGCTCCCGGTTCCTCAAGGATTTTACCGCCGATGACGAGGACCACATCGCGAATGCTTGCCGTCTTCTCAATCGATAAATCCCCGTCAATCACGATCACACTGCCTTTAACATGCCCTTTAATCACGGCGTCACTGCCAAAAACAACGACGTTATCAACCGTCTCACCCTGAGTAACCGTTGTCGGATCATCCTGAATAATATCCCCGCCGAAAGCCGAGGCCGGTCGCGCGATTGCAACCAGAGTAACGAAAACAATGAAAAAAACATAAAGAAAGGTGCGCTTTTTCATAAAAGCTCTCTCCTGTCATACGAACCCGTAAACCGCAAACGAAGTAAAAGCCCTACCGAAACGATTATAAGAATAATGGTTGCTCCATATAAAATCACCGTAAAGTATGGAATAGCGCCCACAACGATTGGGACCGTCTGCCAAATTTTGATACCGATTCCGGCAAGTTTATATAAAAACTTTGCGATCGCTATCAGAATAGGTGCCATTAGGGCAGCGGTTGCACCCATAACGATCAGCGAAATCACCCCTGCGAGCCAAATTCCGAAACCATTTGCGACACCCGTTTTCCGTTCTAAAACAGCGATACTGGCCATCACAGCCTGTTCAAGAGATGCCGGTACCTCAACCTTTTCATAGGCATCATGTAGCTGATCTCTTACATGTTGTAAGGAATAAAGGGTTTCACGGCAACTTTCACACGTTTTAATATGGTCCCGCACCCGATGCGCTTCTTCCTCCGTTAATTCATGATCAATATAGGCCGATAAGAGCTCTTCGACATGATCAGTCACTTTCTTCACCTCTTGTGAGTTCCTCCTTAAGTGTCCTCCGCGCGATGGATATTCTGGACTTAACGGTTCCTACAGGGATATTTAAAATATCAGCAATTTCGTTATAGGTATAGCCCTGAACATCTCGGAGGATAATGATTTCTCGATGGTCAGGGGATAATTTTTGTAAAGCTTGCCGAATCGTCATGCGGGTTTGACTTCTTTCAATAGGCGACTCCCGAGACGCTTTTCTTTCATGGTCAAGGAGAGGCACGTTTTTTCTCCTACTCGCCTTTTTTAAATGGTCATAGCATGCGTTGGAAACGATTCGCGAGAGCCAAGAGGTAAAAGCGTATTCATTATCTAATTTTTTAATGGCGTAAAACGCTTTAACGAAGGCATCTTGGGCGATATCCTCCGCCTCCATTCGGTCACCCACCATCGCATAGGCTTGACGAAATACGGAGCCTTGGTATTTTCTAACCAATGCCGCAAAAGCTTGTTGATCGCCTCTTTTGGCTTTATAGATCAGTTGGTTAAGTTCCTGGTCCACACCAATGCCCCCGCACTCATATTTCCATATGAAATGACTACATCATACAATAAAAAGTTCAGTGAAAAACGTCTTAAATAAAGGATACCCTTACGCCCGACCGATCAAACAAATTAAAATGAACGAATCCCCAATTCTAGCAGTCTTTTTTTTTATAAAAAAGATGAAAGTCACAGAATGGGGTACCTTATATGAATGAAAATGTTAAAAGAGATAAAATTCTCATCCTAACCAGCCATTACGGCGCGGGTCACTGGCAAGCTGCATCAGCCATTCAATCGGCCTTAATCACCCAATATCCCTCTCTGGAAACGGTGATCATTGACCCTGAAGCGGCTTTCCGTAAATTTTACGGCATGGTAAGTCATAAACTTTTTATCGGAACAGTAAAAAGATTGCCTTATTTATATGATTATCTTTATCAAAAGACGCGAACGCCAAATACTTTATCCCGTTTTCTAAAAGGCACGAACCACCTCGGGATTGAAGATTTCCTTTCTTGGATAAAATCCTTCGACCCTTCACTAGTTGTCAGTACAGATCCAGTATCATCCGGCATGACGGCGATACTAAAAAAAAGAGGCGCCGTTGATATTCCTTTTATCACCGTGATGACGGATTATGCCGTGCACAGCTATTGGGTCAATGAAGAAGTCGATCAAATCTTTGTAGGTTCCGAATCGGTGCGGCAAGGGCTGTGGCAGCTGGGTGTTGATGATGCCAAAATAAAAGTTACCGGCATCCCTATTAACCCCAAATTTTCCCGTCCCTTTAATCGCTCCGCTTTATTAAAAAAGCATGGGCTGAATGAAGAGCATCCTGTTATTCTGATTACCGGGGGCGGTTACGGCTTATTCGGTCACGACTTTTCGATTAGAAAACTTATAGACGTGATGCCTTGTCCGGTTCAAGTGATCATCGTTTGCGGCCATAATCACAATTTGTACAAAAAGATGGAAAGGGAGATAAAAACAATAAGCCAACCTATTTATCTTAAAAAGTATGTGGAAAACATGGAAGAACTCATGGCGATGACGGATGTCATGATTACGAAACCCGGCGGCCTATCCATTACGGAAGCCGTTTCTATGAATATCCCAATGATTCTCTACCAATCTCTCGGCGGGCACGAACAGGAAAATACCGACTATTTATTAGCCCATCAAGCGGCCGTCTTTGCCGAAGGCGATGAAGATTTATATCGTCACGTTGCCAAGCTTATTCAAGACCCGTTAAAGCGAAAGACGTTAATAGAAAACATGAAAACGATCCAACGGACACAAGCCGCCCAAGAAGCGGCCAAGCTCATTAAAGCTTACCTTCCCGTGCAAGCCGAGTACCCGTCCTTTTCTTTATACCAATATACCTAATTGATTATTGTAACTAAAGAAAACAAACCGATGAAATATGGTTTTATTTGCGCGAGGTTTTGACATGCCCCATTGTTAAAATCCCGCGCAAATTTTCTTTGTGCGAGTTTCTGACCGATAATTCCCCCGGAAAATTTGCGCAAAAGCTGGTTTTATCTCTACTTTGAGCAAAATCAGGCTGAGTTTTCAGCTTTTGGCCAAATTTTTAACGCCATCCTCCATTGGAAAAATAATGTAGTTTTGCCTGCCAAAGCTTGCGCAAACTCTATTCCGGCTTTTTTCAGCCTGTTTGTTGGTCGAAAAAAAGCTGACTGGAGATGAGCTTCTTTCCTCCAGTCAGCTTCATTATTTATAAAATGAAAAGGTTCCTTTGCCGGAGGCCCATCCGGCAGTCTTTTTTTAATGGTTACGTCGATGCAGTGCTCGACGAACGTTCAACCATACCTGCTTTGACACAAAAAGTGTACGTTTACGCTTTCGGGCCGATCATATTTTCAGGGCGCACGTAGCGGTCGAATTCTTCTTCCGTCAGAATGCCAGTTTTGATAGCGGCTTCTTTTAATGTTGTCCCCTCTTTATGAGCGGTTTTGGCGATTTTCGCAGCATTTTCATAACCGATATGCGGATTGAGCGCGGTAACGAGCATCAGCGAATTGTGCAAGTATTCATCAATTTTTTCCCGATTCGGTTCAATGCCGACAGCACAATGATCATTAAAGGAAATCATGGCATCAGCTAAAAGGCGAGCGGATTGCAAGAAATTATAAGCAATGACCGGTTTAAACACATTCAATTCAAAGTTGCCTTGACTTGCGGCAATACCGATCGTTGCGTCATTACCCATGACTTGCACTGCGACCATGGTAACAGCTTCGGATTGGGTCGGGTTGACTTTACCCGGCATAATCGAGCTACCTGGCTCGTTTTCCGGAATGGTAATCTCACCAATGCCGCAGCGCGGTCCGCTTGCCAGCCAGCGCACATCGTTGGCAATTTTCATGAGGTCAGCAGCGAGCGCTTTCAACGCGCCATGGGCGGTTGTGATTTGATCGTGGCTGGTGAGGGCGTGGAATTTGTTATCCGACGTTACAAATGTTTTGCCAGTCATCGCTGAAATTTCTTCAGCGGTCATACGGCCAAAATCCGGATGGGCATTCAATCCTGTGCCGACAGCCGTTCCGCCAATCGCCAATTCTTTCATATGGTTTGTTGTCTCTTTAATCATGGCTTCGCTTTTTTCCAGCATCGCCACCCAACCGCTGATTTCTTGACCGAGTGTCAGCGGGGTGGCATCTTGCAAGTGGGTCCGGCCGATTTTAATAATGTCGGCGAACGCTTCGGATTTTTCTTTAAGCGTCGCTTTTAATTTTTGCAACGCAGGCAGAACATCGTCTTCAACCGCGGTAACCGCTGCCACATGCAGCGCCGTCGGGTACGTATCATTCGAGCTTTGCGATTTATTGACATCGTCGTTGGGGTGTACACGTTTGTCGATGCCTTTTTCGGAAAGGATTTGGTTGGCACGGTTAGCAATGACTTCATTGACATTCATGTTGGATTGCGTGCCGCTTCCTGTTTGCCAAACGACGAGCGGAAAATGCTCATCCCATTTACCGCTGATCACTTCATCGGCGGCTTGGACAATCGCATCAGCTTTATCGGCATCCAGTTTTCCGAGTTTTTTATTCGCCAATGCGGCACCTTTTTTCAAAATGGCAAAGGCGCGAATAATTTCTATCGGCATTTTCTCCCAACCAATTTTAAAATTATCTTTGCTTCGTTGGGTTTGGGCCGCCCATAATTTATCGGCCGGAACTTTCACTTCGCCTAATGTATCATGCTCAATCCGATATTCCATCCGGTTCTACCTCCTATAAAATACAAATGCTAAAATAACCGTTTCCATTATAGCAAAATCCATGATAAAAGTGGTGTTTTGGCATTCCGAGGGTGAATCCAACCTCTAAAAATGCCATGGGGACGAAAATTGGTAAAACGGCAGAAAAACGCTCAAATGACCTCCCAAGCACAACAGGAAACGCCCACAAAAGAACAACAGCCATTGGACGTTTTCGGCTGCTACTTAGCTTCCACGTCACATCCGGGGCAGGTTGACCACAACAGGGACTCCCCTTTTATCATCAAAAGTGAAATCCCCTTGTCTGTGTCCGATGATTCATTCAGCCCTTATTCCCGCCCATCAGGGACTTGGCAAAAGGGCCTTATCTTTCAATCAACAAAGCCAGCCGCATTAATATATAACCGACAATGCTGTAGACGATAAACGCGAAGACGGCGGAAAGGTCGAGCTGATAGTCATCCATAAGCGTGACTGGCTCGAAAATGCCGACAAACGGTGCCAAAAGCGGAGCGTTAAGGGTATAGATAAAGCGCACAAATGGCACTTCCGCCGCCCCGAACAGCTTTAACATAATATATAAACCGATGATCACTTGGACAACCGATAAGACGATATTAATCAATTTGGCGAGCCAAAAGGAGTGACGCGGCATAAACTTCCCTCCTTGAAGAGGTTTGGCGCCTTATTTTTTCAGTCGGCGCTCGAGTTCGGCTTTCTCTTTTTCAAAGCCCGGTTTGCCGAGAAGAGCAAACATGTTCTTTTTATAAGCTTCGACACCCGGTTGATCGAATGGATTGACGCCGAGCAAGTATCCGCTCATCGCACACGCCTTTTCGAAAAAGTAAACCAAGTAGCCGAAGTGATACGGCGACAGTTCCGGAATGGTGACGACGAAGTTCGGCACATCGCCATCCGTATGAGCTAGCAGGGTGCCTTCCATCGCTTTTTTGTTGACGAAGTCCATCGTCTTTCCGGCAAGATAATTCAATTGATCCAGGTTACTTGCTTCCTCTTCGATGACGAGATCCTCTCGGGGATTTTCCACTAAAAGGACCGTCTCAAAGAGATGACGGCGGCCTTCTTGGACATATTGACCAAGAGAATGGAGATCCGTCGAGAAATCGGCGGAGGCAGGATACAATCCTTTTCCGTCTTTTCCTTCACTTTCACCGAAAAGCTGTTTCCACCATTCCGCAAAATAGTGCAGATTCGGCTCATAATTCACCAAAAGCTCAATGACTTTGCCTTTGTTATATAAAATATTACGGGCCGCTGCATATTGATAAGCGGGGTTCTTTTGCCAATCTGCTTCGGAAAAATCATTTTGAGCATCACGTGCCCCGTTCATCATTTCATCAATATCAATGCCAGATACGGCAATAGGAAGCAGCCCGACCGGTGTCAGCACGGAATAGCGGCCACCGACATCATCCGGAATGACAAATGTTTCATACCCCTCTTCATCGGCCAGCGTCTTGAGCGCACCTTTTTTACGGTCAGTTGTCGCATAGATGCGTCGTCGAGCTTCCTCTTTCCCGTATTTTTCCTCCAAAAAGGCACGAAATATACGGAAAGCAATGGCCGGTTCGGTTGTCGTACCGGATTTCGATATGACATTGATCGAAACATCTTTATCTTTGATGAGATCCAAGAGTTCTTTTGTATATGTGGGGCTGATGGTATTGCCGACGAAAAAGATTTGCGGCGCTTTCCTCTCTTTAGGATCCAAGAGGTTATAAAAATGATGATGCAGCATTTCAATAGCCGCTCGGGCACCAAGGTAAGAGCCACCGATGCCGATGACGAGTAAAACGTCGGAATCAGCTTTTATTTTTTCAGCTGCTTTTTTGATTCTCGCGTATTCTTCTTCATCGATTCGACTTGCGAGATCAAGCCAGCCCAAAAAGTCGGAACCGGCTCCGGTTTTGTTATGTAGCATGGCGTGGGCAGCTTGGATTTGATGTGCCATTTTTGCCATTTCTTCTTCACTGATAAACTTTTCTGCGGTAGTATAATCGAATTGGATTTTCTTCATTGACCGCCACCTCCAATTTGATGATAGACAAGATGAGGGATTTATTCAAATATCGTATAAGTCAAACGCGTTTTCAGGACCCACGTATAAGTCTTTTATTCAATCTCTGTTTGTGGATTTCCATATACTGGAGCGTATGCGCATTTCTTAGCTCTTTTCAAATAAAAAATGAGCAGAAATCGTGTTTTTGCGCATTTTAGCGATCGTTCCGGGTTCAAAGTGAGCAGACGCTCCAGGTTTTGGCATTTTTGACCTCAATTTTTCCAAATACTGGAGCGTATGCGCATTTCTTAGCTCATTTCAAATAAAAAATGAGCAGAAATCGTGTTTTTGCGCATTTTGATGCTCGTTTCGGGCTCAAAGTGAGCAGACGCTCCAGATTTTCCCATTTTTAACTCCTATTTTTCCAATTATTGGAGCGTATGCGCATTTCTTGCCTCTTACCAGATAAAAAATGAGCAGAAATCGCGTTTTTGCGCATTTTGATGCTCGTTCCGGACCTAAAGTGAGCAGACGCTCCAGGTTTTTACATTTTTAGCCTCTGTTTTTCCATATACTGGAACATATGCGCATTTTCTGCAACTTTTCAAATAAAAATGAACAGAAATCACGTTTTTGCGCATTTTGGCACTCATTCCAAGCCTAAAGTGAGCAGACGCTCCAGGTTTTGCCATTTCATCGCTCGTTTCGGCCTCAAAGTGCGTAGACAATGCTTTTTCACATGGTGAGCGGGCATATTTTCTTGCACACTTCCGGCTGATTCATCCTGCGATTTCCTGAAAAAAAAGATGGCGGCTCGTAAGCCGTCATCTTCATTATTGTTAAAGCGACATTTTATAAATTTCGCGGACATCGTCACGGTCGAGCGTGCGGAATCCGCCGAACGGGCCATTGGCCATGGCACGGTCCACCATCAGTTCGAGTTGATCGTCCCCGATGCCGTAGTCCGCAAGCTTCTCCGGTGCGCCGATTTGATTCCAGAATTGACGGAGCCGCCCGACGCCTTCCAAAGCGATTTCCCGATCGCTTTTTCCTTGCGGGTCGACATGAAAGACGCGGATGGCCAGCTGCTTCGTTTTCTCTAAGCCTTCATCGAGCGTATATTTGATCCAGTTCGGGAACAGGATAGCGAGACCTCCGCCGTGCGGAATGTCATAAACCGCCGAGACGGCATGTTCCAGATTATGCGTGCCCCAATCACCTTTCGTGCCCATGCGGATCATATTGTTTAGGGCCATCGTTCCGCAATACATGATCGTTTCTCTGTATTCATAATTTTGCAGATCCTCTAAAAGCTTCGGTGCAGTTTCCATAATGGTCGTGAGCACCGATTCGCAAAGCCGCTCTTGCAGCGGGGCGTTCGGCGACTTGAAATAATATTGCTCTAAAACGTGGCTCATCATGTCGACAATGCCATACACGGTTTGATCGCGCGGGACGGTATATGTATTTTCCGGATCCAAAATCGAAAATTTCGGGTATAAAAGCGGCGATCCCCAACCGTACTTTTCGTGGGTTTCCCAATTCGTAATAACCGCACCGGAATTCATTTCTGAGCCGGTCGCTGCCAATGTTAAAATGGTGCCAAGCGGCAACACTTTTTCCGGTGTGGCTTTACCGACCACCAAATCCCACGGATCGCCATCGTAGAGCGCCGCTGCGGCAATCGTTTTGGAACAGTCGATGACACTTCCGCCGCCAACGGCAAGGACGATATCGACCCCGTTGTTTTTACATATTTCAGCTCCCTTGCGTACGGTGGAAATGCGCGGATTCGGTTCGACTCCCGCCAACTCAAAGACCTCGGCATCGGCTTTCGATAGCTCATCCATGACTTTATCGTAAATGCCGTTTTTCTTGATGCTGCCACCGCCGTAGACGACGAGCACCTTTTTGCCGTATTGCGCTACTTCTGAATGCAATACGTCCATTTGCCCTTTCCCGAAGATGAGTTTTGTCGGGTTATAAAATGTAAAAAGATCCATACCCTACACTCCCTTTTTAAAATATTTTTCCTAAGCAATTACTGCTTTTTTTACGGAATTCTGCACCAATGCGTTTAAACCTTTACATATTTTTAGGATCATCTCATTTTTATGAAAAAGGTTATTGTGTTTTTCATTGTATAGTTTATCTAAAAACCAGGCATGCTATATCTAGTCATTATCCATTATGAGAAAAGGAGGCTTGCTCCGTGAGTGGATTACAACGGACAGCTTTAACCATCTTAATCATTGGTGGCATCAACTGGGGTCTTGTAGGATTGTTTGAATACGATGTCATTGGTGCCATCTTTGGCGGCCAAGGGTCAGCCATCTCCAGAATTCTCTACGGGATTGTTGGTCTAAGTGCCTTGTATTGTTTAACGATTTTGTTTAAGCCGTCCGAAGAATTTGGCAAAGTTCCTGAACACGAATAGTCAAAGAATGGTTGACGCCCAAGGGACAGACCCCACCCGCTTGCGGGTGGCCTCCCTTCGGCGTCAGCTTTTTTTATTTTTTTGAAACGTTTATTCAGTTTTCCGCTTTTAATTTTCTCAAGCGCTTTTTGATTTGGCAGCTTTTTTATTTTTCTAAACGCTTTTTTAGCTATAAGCTTTTTATTTTTTCAAGCGCTTATTCAGCTGGGCTTGCCGGTCGTTGGATTCCTTCAGCCATTCTTTCAGTTTTTGTTCCAGTGTGTTAAAACCGGCATCATCGGCTTTTTTACGGCGTTCTCCACCGCGGCGCTTCGGACGTTCCGGTTTCGGCTCGGTTGCGCGAATGGAAAGCGAGATTTTTCCTGATTCCTCATCGATTTTGATGATTTTGACTTTCACAACATCGCCGACATGGAGCACATCATGGATGTCTTGCACGTAGTCGTGAGAGACTTCAGATATGTGAACAAGGCCTTGGCGCTCTTCATCGATCGCCACAAAAGCCCCGAACGGTTTGACCCCCGTTACTTTTCCTTCAATGATGTCGCCGACTTTGATTTGTTCTTGCATGAAAACAACTCCTAAATTTTTTTAACCAGTAAATTATAACATACAGTCAAGCAAAACTAAACTAAACCCGCTTCGGCTTAGCGCCCATTATTTAGTAAAGGGAAAATGAAAGCCGGAGTTTGTCCCCGGCTGACACTTACTCAGTAACCGTGGAAGGGTTGGTAAAGGTCATCGCTTTTTCAATATAAATGCGATGCCAGATCATAAAGATTAAAATCGTCCAGAGCTTGCGGCTGTTATCCCGTTTGTCTGCGGCGTGATCTTCCAACAATTTATAAACGTAAGCCTTGTTGATCCATTCGTCAGTCCCGCTTTCACGGATGATGTCTTTGGCCCAGTCATAGAGCTGATCTTTCAGCCACACGCGAATCGGTACCGGGAAGCCAAGCTTTTTCCTAAATAAAATGGTATCCGGCACGATGCCGCGCATCGCTTCGCGCAAAGCGTACTTCGTCGTTTTATTCGCCGTTTTTAATTCAGCGGGAATTTGTGAAGCGACTTTAAACACTTCTTTATCCAAAAACGGCACGCGCAATTCCAAAGAATGGGCCATGGTCATCCGGTCGGCTTTAACAAGAATATCGCCGCGCAGCCACGTATGCATGTCAATATATTGCATTTGTTCGACAGGCTCGTACCCTTTCGCCTGGCTGTACAAAGGTTTCGTGACATCAGTAAAGTGGGTGGAGAGCTGATGATGCTTCATCACCAACCGTTTTTCCGCTTCATCGAACATGAAGGCGTTGCCGATATACCGTTCTTCCATTGGCGTCGTGCCGCGGATCAAATAGCTGCGCCCCTTCATTGTTTCCGGGAGTTTTTCGGCGAGCTTGCGAATCAATGTTTTCGCCCCGCCCGGGATGCGCTGGAACCACTCTAAATCCAATGGTTCACGATAAATATTATAGCCGCCAAACAATTCGTCGGCGCCTTCACCGGAAAGGACGACTTTCACATGTTTAGCTGCTTCTTTGGCGACAAAATAAAGCGGAATGGCGGCTGGGTCAGCGACCGGATCATCCATGTGCCAGACGATTTTCGGCAGTTCTTGGACAAACGCTTCCGGTGTGATGACGGTATGAATGTTTTCGACTCCAAGTTTTTCCGCCGAGTCTTTGGCGATATCAATTTCGCTATAGCCCTTACTTTCAAAACCGACCGTAAACGTTTGAATCGCCGGGTTGATTTCTTTCGCCAAGGCGACGATGCTCGTTGAATCAATCCCGCTTGATAAAAAGGCGCCGACCGGCACATCGCTTCTCATATGTAAGCGCACCGATTCCCTTAATACGTCACGGATTTTGCTTTTCGCTTCATCCAATGTTTGATGAACTGGATGGAATTCCGGTTTCCAGTAGCTCTTGATTTTAAGCGGCTCACCCGCTTTTTTTATTAAGTAATGGCCAGGCGCCAAGCGGTGAATGTTTTCCGCCATCGTTTTCGGCTCAGGCACGAATTGGAAGGTTAAATAATGCTGCAGCGCTTCACGAGCCACAGGGTGTTCTGATTCCCCAATTAACAAGCTTTTCTTTTCGGAGGCAAAAAATGTGCCGTTCTCCGTTTCCATATAGTAAAAAGGTTTAATGCCGAACGGATCGCGCGCCGCAAACACGGTTTTTTCTACCTTATCCCAGATGACAAAACCGAACATACCGCGCAAAGCTTTGACGGCTTCAACCCCACGGTCCGCAAATAACGCCAGAATGACTTCGGTGTCTGACGTCGTTTGGAATGGCATCCCTTTTTCCAATAAACTTTCTCTGAGCTCGACATAGTTATAGATTTCACCATTAAAAATGATATGATAACGGTCGTTTTCATAAGAAAGCGGTTGATGCCCGCCTTCTAAGTCAATGATGGAAAGCCTGCGAAACGCCAGTTGTACCGTATCATCTGTAAAATAACCATCATCATCCGGGCCACGATGAATGATTTGATTGGCGCGCTCGACCATTTGATTTTGGTCATGGCGGCCTTCTTCTAATAATTTATTTGAAATAAAACCTACGAAACCGCACATTGAGGAATGCTCCTTTCACATACCTTGTTCACCATAGGGATGTCCGTTACTTTCTAACATTCCCTAACCGCATATCAATTACCTCACTTAGTTTACCACTCGCAAGCCCCGATTGCCTAGTCGCTTATGCCCAACGTCCAGTATTTCGAAAAAAAACAAAAAAATAACGGGGTAAAGTTGTCTGTATCCATAAAAATATAAAACCTAAGGATGACTTTACTTTCCCCTATTCCAAAATGAAAAAAAGAACGCCCTGTCTTTTAAAAACAACAAACCTGGCTCTACTAAGAAATTGTTTTTTGGATAAGAGACATACTGTGGATCTTCCCAGTTTAAAGACCATTTTGATGCCTTTCTCATCTTAATCTGGTCGATAGGATGCATTGATTGGCAAAACCGCCTTCGTGTAGATTTTGTTTTTCCAGTAAATGTATGCTAAACACCATTTCAAAAAATTATTTAACTCAAAATGATATATAGAACCATTCAAAAGGCCATTTTGGCCTCTTTCCCCTCTCAAAACGGCCAATAGGATACAGTTATTGGAAAAACAACCCTTGAAACAACCTCATTTTTCCAGTAAATGCAAGCTAAACGCCATTTCAAAAAATTTTTTAGACCAAAATGGTATATAGAACCATTCAAAAGGCCATTTTGGCCCCTTTCCCCCCCTCAAAATAGCCAATAGGATACAGATATTAGTAAAACAACCCTTGAAAAAAACTCATTTTTCCAGTAAATGCAAGCTAAACGCCATTTCAATAAATTTTTTAGCCCAAAATGGTATATAGAACCAATCAAAAGGCCATTTTGGCCCCTTTCCCTTCTCAAAACGGTCAAAAGGATACAGTTATTGGAAAAACAACCCTTAATACAACTTCTTTTTCCCAGTATATTCAAGCTAAACACCATTTCAGAAAAAGCCTCACCCCGAAATGGTCAATAAAACGCAGTTCCCACACATGCCTTTTACTTCGCAACGTAAACCTCCTGCCCAGTTATAATACTTGATTAGCCCATGATTTTACCTTCTTATACCATAAAAAAAATTAAGCTCTACCACCGAAGGCAGAACTTAGTTACCCTTATACTGGTTTTAAAATATGCTTTCTGACCGGTACAAAATGAACGTGATTTCCCTGTTTCATCCCTAGCCTCTTTGTTTCTTATCCGGTAACCATTCCCTTGGATCACTTAGTCTTTGCCAAGCCAAAATATTTTCTTTGAGGAAAGAGCGAATCGCACGCCGCTCATAGCAAAAGGCCGTCAAGGCATAACTGCGCTCTTGAAGAACCCTAATCCTTCGTGAACTGATGTGATTGTTTTGATCTAGGTAAATGATTTGATAACGCCCGCCCTCAACCCATTTCATCACGATCACCCTAAGGGAATATTTGTTCTCATTTTATCGTTTTACACTGTCGAATGCAAGATGATTTATTTGTTAACCTTTTCGATAAATAGGTTGACATTAAACATTTCCCATGACATTCTATAAGTAGAGGAGGGAGACCATGAAAATTAAAACCATTGATCTTATTATGGCGGCCCTTTTTGCCGCACTGATGGGGATCGGCGCAAACATTGCCGCCTTTCTGCCGCCGATTTCCGGCGTGCCTTTGACATTTCAAACGATTATCGCCATCTTAGCTGGTGCCGTTTTAGGGTCAAGAATCGGAACACTCTCGATGGTCGTTTATGCATTGATTGGACTTGTCGGCGCACCGATTTTTGCTGACTTTTCCGGAGGCTTCGGAACGATTTTCGGAAGCTCATTCGGTTTTATTTTATCCTTTATTGTCATGGCGTTTGCCGTCGGAAAAATCGTCGAGACAGCCAAACGCCCAAGTCTTCCCGTGTTTATTTTTGCTGGATATGTCGGACTTGCCATCAATTATGTGATCGGCACGACCTATATGTACGGCGCCCTTAATCTGTGGCTTCATTCACCAATGTCGTATGCGAGCGCATGGGTGATCATGATCCCGTTCTTAATCAAGGACGCCATCCTTACCTTTGTCATTGCCATCGCGAGCGAACGCATCTATCGTTCCTTAAAGCGCCCTACCCCAACCAAAAAACACGCCGCATAATGCTCGAAGAGGTTGACACCCCTTCCTCCCGCTTTTAGCTCATGCTTTTTGCGGGTTTTCTGAAAAGGGCTCAACCTCTTTAAATTTCCATCGTTTCCAAACGTTCCGGATCCATTAAGTCGGTTCGGTTCAGTTGATTTAAAAGCGACTCCGATAAGGTGCCATCGCCTTTTTTTATGACAAACACTTCAAGCTTCTTTTTTCCCCAATGTTCGTAAACATCCTCGACCGTAGGATAATAGAGGTCCAGGCGATTGCCGTTGATGGCTGATCCTGTATCAGCGACGACGCCATAGCCATAACCCGGTATATAGAGAATGGTTCCGATCGGAAAGACTGAAGGGTCTGCCGCTACAGTCGAATAAAGATCCCGGCGAACATGCACCCCGCTATAGGTAATCCCATACCCTGGGTCATCCGGGGATTTGCCGGTTGATTCTTCACCAGCCGTATAGCCTGTGGCAATCACCACTTTAGAAGGAAACTGGCTGAACTCAGGAACCACCATGCGGCGAAACGCTTCAACGCTTTGTAATGAATGGATAAATGGGCTGTTTTGATCGATGGTTTTCTCTTTCAAGGATGTATGTATGTGTGGCAAATTTTTTGCTGCTTCATTTTTTGCAGGTTGCTTATTAAAATCGGATAGCTCTAAACCAGTAATAGAATGGAAGGTAGAGTACATTGCCCAAAGAAAAAGTACGCTCAAAGCGAAACGCCTTATGACAGATTTGGCAGTCTGCAAAGCCATTCACTCTCCTCCGGATACATCCTTTCCAGAAGTGCGAGGCTTTATACATGTTGTCCATAAGACTTTACCAAAACTGCCCTGAGAGCGGACTCATTTTTGTCCGGCAATGAGCAATAGAAGGGTTGATCAGTGGATCGCAGGCGAGCTTGCCCAACATGTCGTAAACGACTAGCGAGGCGTAAGCTCGGCGTTATTCTTGTGGGGCTGTTTAGATTGTTGAAGTTCGGACAGGGGCTGGACGAAAGGTATGCTTTTTTTATTTAGAGCGTCACGCGTTAAAACATCGTATAACCGCGGGATCTTAGCATTTTAATCGTAATCCCTGAAATGAGAGCTCCTACCAATCCCATAAGTAAAACCGTATAGTCAGAAGGTGCAAGACTCGCGAGGCGTTTTCCCAAAGCGGCAAACGCTACGCCAGGCTCTGTGATATAATCCAATGTCGAGCGTTGATCAATCATCAAAATGGTGATGATCGGATAAATGATGGCCATCAGCCATGTCGTTTTCAACAACATATTCACGATAAAGCCGATGCCGAAAAATAAAACCGCATACAATAAAATGGAAAGCAAAAATTGTGGCAAAGACAGCGACATCTGATCCACCTCCGAATCACCCCTAGTTTACTTGAATAACGAAATGGCGTCAACCACGCAATTTTTGCATGTTTTTACCTAGAAATCGCTGTGATTTTTTGCCTGTATTTGGAGGCAAAGGCGGAGCTTCATACTCTATCTTGAAAAGAGAGCGATTTTCTAAAAAGAGGCTATGACATAAATCGCCACTTTAATGAAAAAGCTCCGATGATCGATCTTTGATTTCGGAGCTTTTTATCTTTGATGATTTTTCACTTTCCCGTTGCCCTCGCTTCAATAGCGGGAATAGAATCTTTTTATATTGCGGTTCCCAAAAAATCATAAGAAAACTTGTCATAAAATCGTTTTGATCATTTAGGTTTTGTTCGAGTCCGGCGGTAAATTTTATGGTGTTCCGCTGGGGATTGTACTTCGTAATTTTACGAATTGTTCCTATTATTCGATAAACTTTAAAAAGTTGCGATAATTTCACAAAAACTGGCGGTAAAATCGGAAAATCCGTCGGTAAAACTCAAAAAATAGGCGGTAAACGATTGAAAGCCGGCGATTAAGAAATACCGGTCATGCGCCCGGTTTTTTTAAGAAATGACCGAGACCGATGGAAGAAGTGAAAGTCCATTATATTTTTCACGATATGTGTTATCTAACGTCATTTTCGCCAACCGTAATCTCAATTGATTGATCGATCAGCTTGCAATTAACGGCTTTTTGGAGCCATTTTTCAATTCGAAACGAGCAAATGGAGGTCGGCCGTTTTCGTCAAAAGCGTATTATTTTGACCTTTTCAATCAGCCGTTTTAATACGCAATCGGAAAAAGCATATCATTTCTGTTCACAAGCGGCCTTGAAATGATATGCAATCCGCTTAATTGGTATTTTTTGGACGGCAATTTAGGCCGTTTTCCCCAAAAGCCTATCATTTTGACCCTTTCGATCGGCCGTTTTGATATGCAATCGGAAAAAGTGTATTATTTCCGCACACGAAACAGTGAGTTGGCAAAGCCCTTTTTAGGAACGGACAGAGCCTTCGTCAATCATATGCCAGTACACGTATTTTGGCAATGGTAAAACTTTCTTTACTCTTATTGTCGTCCTCATTCCTGCCCAGAACAACCCTTTTGGCTATCTCCTATTGACCTTAAGTTAGCCTAAAAATGATAAACTTTCTTACCAATTAAAAAATGGTTGACTCTCGGATCAATCCAGGAGTCAACCAACTCGACGTTATTGCGAAGAGGATTTGCCTGTACCTGAACAACTGCCGCATGTTTCCGAGCCGCCCAACAACAACTGAAAATACCCTTTGCCTTCGCAATAGGGACAAGACCTTTGGTTTTCCTTTGTTTGACCCATCTGCATCACACCTTTCAAATTTTCTGATAATACTAACACCTCTTTTAAATTTTGAAAAGGGTCGTTTTGACTCATTTTCGCTTATGTAAGCGAATACATCTCGAAATTCCGCTTTTTTTTCATTATTCTTATCGTTTTTCATTTTTCTATGCTTTTCATTCTCCGAAAACTTGGAGCGGGGGTCCTTTATATACGCCTTCTCATGCCAGGGTAAATTCTATTGTAGCCGGGATTTCCGCCACTGAAACAAGGATATCGGAGCGAACAAAAATTTTTTATAAAAATGTGGCGTTTTCTGTTTAAAGTGACTATCTATTGGTTAATTTAGGGGAAGAACTATATCAACGATCCTTTTCAAACATACATTACATCGTGAACGATAAGGTTGGGATGGTAATGAACATTAGAAAATGGTTGATGAAAGGATTCAGAATGCTGACATTTACAACAAAGAAAGCTGAAATTATTCCATTTCCCCCGATCATGACACCAACCATGCCAGCATATAAACGTTATTTAATTGATACCTTTAAAATGAAAGGCATCCCGTATAAAGTCGACGTGGAAATGGATCACCATGCCGTCGATATCGTTTTACCCAATCAACAGATGATGATTTATTGCACCGAACATCGCGATGATCCTTTGGAAAAAAGCAAAATCCAGAATCTCAGAAATTATGCCAGATCCAACGGCTATCGGTTGGTCGTCATCCATAAAGATAATTTCTATCGCGGGTTAAACACGACGTTTTTTAAGATTAAACAACAGCGGATTTTTAACCATAAGTAAAAGCTTGTTTATCAAAAACACTCTGCCAGCATATACTGTAAGAACGATACTTACAGCTAAGCGGAGTGTTTTTTGTGTGGTACTTTCTTCTTGCGGTTTTATTTATTTATGTCGCCTGCATGGTGTTATTTCATTTAATCGGTGCGATTTTGCATATTGTCGCAAGCCCTTTTTTCTGGTTCATCATTATTCTTCTTGCCATCCTCTTCTATTTCTCGCATTATTAGTTCATTTTCTTCTTTCGAAAAAACTGATTCGGTATGCCGTTTCATTTTCAAGATTCCTTAGTATGTGAAACGTTGCACAACATTCATATTCTAAGAAAAATGGCCAGTGTTCTCTTGCCCACAGCGGTTCTGCCCGACGATTTCAATGAGTCCAAGCGCCAAAATGTTGCCCAAAATCCGAAAGCGCATTTTTGCATCGCGCTGCATCCAGATTTTGAAAAAAAGCGCTCAAGCATTACCAAAACTCGGCATCGTGTACGCCCTCAGCCCAAGAAAACTTGGCCCTACCAAGCTTTCTAAGCGAAGGGAGAGCCTTAGTAAGAATAAAAACAGCCCTCTATGCAGAGGGCTGTTTTCTTTTAGGTTGTAAGAATTTCCGGATCTTCTAGGATTGGTCAACCACCACCCACAAAGACTTTACTCGAGCTGCGGCGAGCGATTTCCGCATTCGCCATCCTCGTCCTGTTACGTCAGACCGCCGTTTTATTCAGGAACTGGCTGTTATAAAGGTCGGCATAAAACCCGTTCGCTACAAGAAGCTCGTGATGGGTTCCTTTTTCAACAACCTTCCCTTGATCCATGACCAAAATGAGGTCGGCGTTGCGGATCGTCGACAATCGGTGAGCAATGACAAAACTCGTGCGCCCTTCCATCAAACGATTCATCCCTTGCTGGATCAAAAGCTCCGTCCGGGTATCGACGTTGGAAGTCGCTTCATCCAAAATCATAATCGGCGGGTCGGCGAGGATGGCCCGGGCAATGGTCAAAAGTTGCTTTTGCCCTTGAGAAATATTGGACGCCTCCTCATTGATGACGGTATCGTAACCGTCCGGCAGCGTCCGGATAAAATGGTCCGCACAGGCCGCTTTTGCCGCCGCAAAAATCTCAGCATCCGTCGCTCCGTCTTTTCCATACGCGATATTCTCTTTGATCGTGCCTTTAAAAAGCCACGTATCCTGCAGCACCATGCCGAATGTGGCACGGAGATTTTCCCTGGACAATTCGCGGATGTCAATGCCATCGATTTTAATGCTCCCGCTTCGGACATCGTAAAACCGCATCAACAGATTGATCAACGTTGTCTTACCTGCGCCGGTTGGCCCGACAATGGCCACGGTTTGCCCAGGCTTAACATCGATGTTCATTTCTTCAATAAGCGGCTCGTCTCCGTAGCCAAATGCAACATGGTCAAACGTCACGGCACCTTTTGCACGCGACAATGCGGACGTTGCAGTTTCTGCCACTTCTTCTTCTTCATCGAGCAATTCAAAAACCCGTTCTGCCGCTGCAATCGTCGCTTGGATGATGTTTGCGATATTGGCGGTCTGGGTGACCGGTTGCGAGAACTGCCGAGAATAGGAAATGAAGGCATGAATGTCGCCGATCGATATCGCGCGCTGTGTCACTAAAATGCCGCCGAAAACGCAAATCATGACGTATCCGAAATTCGAAACGAAAAACATCAACGGCATGATGATACCTGAAATAAATTGGGCTATACGCCCGGCATGATACAATTTTTCATTGACCTCGTCGAATCGCTCGATGGTCTTTTTCTCACGCCCAAAGGCTTTGACGATCTGATGTCCCGTATACGTTTCTTCGATATGGCCGTTGAGCTCACCGAGCGTGCGCTGTTGGTTGGCAAAATGTTTTTGCGACCTTTTTAAAATGGGACGCATGAAAAAGACTGACATCGACAAGCTAGCAATGGCAATCACCGTCAACAGCGGGCTGATCGTCAACATCATGATGATGATCCCGACAATGGTCACAAATGACGTAATGAACTGGGACACGCTTTGTTGGAGAGTCGTGCCGATCAAATCAATATCATTGGTGACGCGGCTCAACGTCTCCCCGTGCGGATGGCCGTCGTAGTATTTGAAGGGCAGTTTTTTCAGCTTTTCATTGACCTCTTGCCGCAGGGCGTACACCGTTTTTTGTGCGACCGTCGCCATGAGGTACTGCTGAATGTAGGTGAACAAACTGCTGAGCACATATAATCCGGCGATCAAGAGTAAAATTTCGCCAATGCCGTGAAAATCGATGGCGGCGCCAGGTATGCCCTTCAGCTTGGCAAAGCTACCTTCAAATATTTTCGTGATCGCATTACCTGTTAATTTCGGTCCAACGATCGTAAAAATGGTGCTCAATATCGAGGCTAAAAGGACGGCGGAAAGTTGCAGTCGCAACGGTTTTAAATAAGCAAGAAGCCGCCACAACGTGCCTTTAAAATTCTTCGCTTTTTGACCAGCCATCATCAAGGCGGCGCCGTGCCCGAAACCGCCGCCACCCGGTCTTTGTTGCCTTTTTTGCTCACTTAACATATGCTTCACTTCGAATTCCAGTATAAGTCGCCCAATACCCCTCGCGACATACTTTGGAAATGCCAGCAACGTGTCTTGAATCTGCTTTTATAATATGTATCATCTTCCCCCCCTCAGATGCTAAAAACAGACATCGAACTCAGATACATTTTAGAAAAGAGTAAATAGCGTGGCGATTACTAGACTTTGTACAAGGATGACAATGATGGTCTTCTTGTCAAACCATTTTTTGTTAACGATCAACCTTTGTCCCAAATATCCTATGACAGAGATACAAAGCAAGCACCAGAAAAAGGTAAAAAGAAACTCATTCATTGCGTTTATCACCTCATTCCAATTGACGGAAATATTATTATAAAGCCATTCGTCATCAATGGATCAAAAGTAGGTTCAACGCCAAAACCTAGCAAAATGTTCAAAACCCGCCCATAAAATAAGTTCTTAAAGTATAGTAGTTATGGCGATGTCCTGCATATCTAAATTCTCAACTGACATTTTTACACCGCTATCTTCCAAAATGAGGTTCTTTAACTTCCCTATTTAATATTAGATACAAAATTCAGAAAACCCTTATAGGAATATTATACTAATTTTTCTCATTATTAGAAAGTGTTTGTGTGTGTTATCATAAATGAAAAAGGGGTGATGACATGAGGTTAATTACACCTTTTGTAAGTAGTATTTTTTTATTCCTCGTCGTTTTTTTCGTTGGCAAAAATTTTGTAATTGCTATTTATTGTGGCGTTGGGTCTTTAATCGTAGGGTTGGCTTTACATTATTTTTTTGATAAGAAATGGGAAAATAAATAAGTTGTATACGAAATATTCATAAAAAACCCAAAAACAACATTTAAAATAGCCATTATAAAGCCTCCAAAGAAGTGCAACAAATCCTGCCGAACGGCAAAAAATGATTCTATGTAAAAATACGCATATAGAGCAACTAGAATCACAATGATTAGAGGGTATTCTGTTTATTTTTTGTAGAAAAGCTCTCGTTCCCGCACTGAAACGAAAGCCTTGCTTCTCTTAATTATTATAAAAGTCCTCTGTATAAAATGGCTGCGATTCATCATTAAACGCCACGCCAATCCCTAAGTACCTGAATTCTTTTCGCAGGATGTTTTCTCTATGGCCCAAGGAATTCATTAAGCCTTCGTGGGCGAAGATGCTGCTGAATTGGCCATAGGCAATATTTTCACCGGCGACCGTAAAAGCTATACCGTCATGCTTCATCCGATCAAACGGCGTTTGGTTTTGTAAATTCTCATGACTAAAATAGTGATGCTGAGCCATATCCACGCTATGTTTACGAGCGGTTTCCGCTACGCGCTCATCCCATTTTAAAACAGAGAGTCCGTGATTGACGCGCGAGGCATTGGTTAAGTCAAACAACTGATATTCGAACCCTTTTTCAAGGGCTGCGCTAGGTTTGGCATAAAAAGTGGGGTTGTTTTCTTCCAATTGATCATCGATGACCTGAAGGGCTGTGACCTTATTGCCATCATGAATATCATAAAAAACCGTGATGACACTCTCGCCGTGGCGAAACACGTCGTATTCCCCTTTGCTGTTGATTTGATAACGAACGAAACCCTTTCTGATATAGGTTTCAGGCGTCCCCAGCTTCTCTTTGACCAATGCCTTCGGACTGCCCCATTTTATCCCGATCGAAGAGCTGATTAAATTTTGATTCGTGAACATCCCGCTGACTTTGTTATTTTTATCGTAAGCGATCATGAAAAAATTATGGTAGTGATCATGATACGTCTCCCAGTTGACGCCGTACTCGCTCATGGAAATCCGTTTTGGTTTTCCTATTATCCGCTCAACTTCGGCTTTTGACTCGCCTAACTCTATATTATAAATGGAAAACAATTGATCGTGAGGCGCTTTTAAATCAGGCGCTTTATAATTTTTATTGTCTTCCTGATTAGGTTGGTTTGAAAGATCGCTCGAAAAATTTTTGGCTTGTTCCTTTACCAAATCGACGGTGGAACGAAGGTCATCCAAGACAGATGGCAGCGACTCTTGAACCGCCCCGATCCATAACGGCTTCGAAGCAAAAACGAAAAACACGACCACGAAAAAATAGAAAAGCCGCCTCAATTGGCCACCTCCCATCCCCATCCATGAAATTGAAACAGACCAAGAATACGTCGCGAGGTTGGGTAAAAAAGCAAAATCACTGCCCGAAAAGCCTTAATATGGATGTCAGGAAAAGCTAAAGGCCAGCACAGCCCTCTAGAACAAATCATACAAACTTTCCTGACCAATGTGACGGACATACTCCTTGACAAGTCTGCGCAAGTCCTCTGATTCGTCTATTTCTATCCAATCATCAATAGACCCCAAAAAGCAGAACCGCTCGACGGAAAAAGTCCGATTCTCTTTATCCACTAATCGGAAGCGCATGACCGTTTCATAATTTTTATATCTGTCAAGGTCCATCCGAATAGGTAAGATCTCTTTTATGAAAGACAGATCATTTTCCACTGTGTAAATGGAAACCACGTCTTTTTTTATCTCCAACTTAAAATCCTTGATGGGACAATATTTTTTCATACCTTCCTCGATGATCTTAATTTCCTCATCATGGATCAGTTTCTTTAAAGGCTTTCGCAAATATACTTTACCATTTGGTGATTCGTAGATTTCATATCCACTTGGCATCTCATCGACAAGACTGCCGCTGTCCTTTTTTGAAAAGTGATATGTGGTATTGCCTTTTTTCGTTTTCCTGCTATGCAGATAATAAAGATCTCCTCGGAAATTTTTATAAACGATGGCCATGATGATACCCCTTCTGGCGATTAGCCTTAGATTTTCTACTATTATAACGAAAACTATTGCATCGCAACAACCAGAGGATGTTAGGCGACACTTTTATAAGAAAAAACCAGGCATACGCCTGTTTTTATTCGCAGTTAAACTGGGGTTTTTCGGCCGTTTGCGAGATTTTTGGTCGCAGATTTTTAAAAGTTCTCCTCTTTCATATCAAAAAGTATTTCCCGGGGAAGAGTCTTTAATAATATCTTCGCAATTAGTCTGCATTTCTTGCTAAAAGAGCTCAAGCCCATCGAATATTTACGCCTTTCATTTTTTATACGAATTGTCATTTAACCCATTAAACATTTTTTAAATGAGCCTTTTCCTATGGATGTTATTCAGACGTGACAAAATGATTCTTACGGAACACCCAACAATACTTTGTTGGAAAATTTCACATGTATAGGAACTTTATGATAATATATTTTATAGAATATTTATTTTATTAATAGATATGGGAAAATCATTGGAGGGTGTTTAAGAATAACCAATCAAACGCATGTTTTGCGACAGGTTGCATGATTTTACTTATAAGCACGCCTTTTGCCCGTATTGTTGTTAATCTTTTATACCAAGGAACGAATTTGACCGCGGAATACATCCCAATATTAAATGGGTTTATTCATTCGTTCATGCTCATTGGTGTTTTGACTTTTAGCATAGGATTAGTGATCTTAGCAAAAAATAAACTATGATAAAAATAAACGTAAGCTTTGGGTTAATTACATCTATTTCAATGTATGAAATAGCCCGTTATAATGTTTCATTAACATTTATGAGAAGGGATAGATATGAAAGGAAAGATATTTTTTCCATCATTTTTACTCTTATTGTTGATCATCATAGGTTTTCTAATGTATAATGAGACAACTTTTTTTGATAGTCTTAAACTCGATCATCAGCTCAATCAAATTATTGAGAAAAAAGACATGGAGAAAATGAAAGAAATTTCTCTAAATGACAGGACATATCAATTTTTAGGGAACTTACCTAAAAATGCTCATTGTAGTCGTACATCGGGTGTACAAGCAAATAATGGCCAACTAGAATACTTTGTGACGGATATAAAAGATCAAAAATTTGATGTCTTACTAAAAGAATCATTTTCTAAGTTTTTAATACTACCTATTCGCCATGTAAAAATTGACAGTATTAGCATTCAGAATTAACCATCACCAAGTATCCCAAAAAAATATTTCTATAAAGATATATCTTACTAGTGAGGTTTCCGCATCGATCCATCGCAATAAGGATACTTACTTGGCTTTTACGAATCTACAAGGAAAACGGCAAAAAGAGATGAAAAATTATAAATGTTTTGAATACTATTTATATATTATATCCCCTAGTTCATCCCATTTATTTGTTAATCCGTGGTTACCTCCCTCTATTAGTTTAAGTGTTACGTCCTGATGGTTTGCTATCATTTTTGTATAAAGAAATTGAGTTGCCTGCCAAGGAACTGTTTGATCCGAAGTACCATGAATTAAAAGGGTTGGTGCTTTGATTTTCTCATATGGAACCGATTGTCTTTTAAATGTTTCGTTATTGGGGTCAAACTGACCGTATGCTTTTATACTAGAATAATAGAAACTAAACCAATTAACATTGTACTTATTTTCTTGTTCCCAAGTGTTAAACAAGTTCCACCCAACAAATGGGCTAATGGCGATTACTGATTTTACGTGTTCCCTTTCGGCAACCACTCTCATGCAAACGGCTCCCCCCATCGACCAACCTTCTAAGTAAAGAAAGTCTTGGACGTGGCGTGTCTCCTTTTTACTATTAAAGTAATTCATAACGGCTTTTATGGCGTTTTCTGTATCCCTTGTATTTTCATAAATGCCTTCAACCTTACCATCACTATTACCATAACCTCGATATAAGGGGGCGATGGTGACTAAATTATTATAAGCACCATTAAGTAATGATGAATCAAACTTAACTAGCCCACCTTCTCCAGACATTTGTTTAAGATGGCTCACTTCCGTTGGAATAGTCCATCCACCATGACAATAAACAGCTAGAGAAAAGGTCCCTGGTCCCTTAGGCGTTGCCACATAAGCTTCAACCTTAAGTCCATCACTCCAATACATCAATCTGTAGGCGTCGATAGAGGAAGTACCTGCAGGCGGTTTTATTTTTTTCATCGAGATCACGGTGCCATCCTTTTTTGGTTTTTCAGTGTGGATGCTTTGTGGCGGTTCCTTTTTAGCTTTTCCGACCTGTTGCTTGGTTGTACATCCTGAACAAATCAAAGCCATCAAGGTAAGTCCTATAAGGATTCGAATGAAGACGTTCCTCAAAGGTGATCACCTCTGATTCTCCAATTTTCAAAAAATGACTTCTACTTTTATATTAACATAAAATATCAAAATAGTAAGAAAAATTTAGACATCCTTTTCTCTCCTTTTCAAATCAGAAAGCCATGACCAGTTAAACCCTGTAATCGCCGTATATTATATCCTTTTGTCTCTCAAGAACTTTCTTTAGATTTTCTATTTCTAGTCCCTATATCGCTCATGCTTTTCCCACAACATGGAGAAAGTATCCTCCCTGCACCCCTAACACCACAAAATATAGATATTTGATTCACGTCAGATGGAATATTATAATA
Organism: Tuberibacillus calidus DSM 17572; assembly: GCF_000430685.1. Lineage (GTDB taxonomy): Bacteria > Bacillota > Bacilli > Bacillales > Sporolactobacillaceae > Tuberibacillus > Tuberibacillus calidus. The sequence goes on from NZ_KE387195.1 coordinate 35,563, forward strand.
AAAGCAGATGTAAGATAAAAAGAGCATCGATGATGGCACACCGATGCTCGGTACAGCTAACTCCGCAAGAAGCGCGGCGGCTGTATGGCAAAAGTAACCCTTCACCTACTTAGCCGGCAGGGAGGGTTAGTTTTTTCTTATAATAATGACAATCAAAGTAGCGAACGCGATCATCAACGTTAACGATTCAAAGACTGTCATCGGCAACACCCCCTTTCTCGTTGTGACATTGCACAAACAAGAAACGGTTATCGGGTGCCGCCGCCCTCCCTGCGTATGTAACTGTACGACTATTATTCTAACATAATTGTTATCGTTATAGAATGTATGTTCCCTATTTATTTTCCTTCCCGCATATTTAAGTCTTTCTGAGAAACAGCTAAAAAGGGAATTTTGCCCGTATCAATGATATTCTATAGATAAAAAAAGAGGGGGCAACAGTACTATCCTTGCCGCACCCTCTTAATCTCGCTAAGGATTTTATTACCAAACACAACTTTACCTCTCATTTAAAGTCCCACCCTTTTTGAAAAAATAATTTTTCCTATTTAATTTTAATTAAAAAAGAGAAAACAAAGGAATGCATTAAGTGAGATTCGGTGTTTGCCGTTACCGCTGTAAAAATCTTAGCCCGGTTCTTTTAGAAGTGTGCCGGATAACTAGCCACGGCAGTTGTTACAATCGGCAATAGAGACAAACGGATCTACACTAACGCATTCCTTTGTACCTAAGAACCTTTTGGTCAATCCTGTTTTAATACTTTATCTCGAACTGGAACGGATGAAACTCAAGATCATAGTTTTCTGATGACACTTCCATGTTCAGTTTTAAGGTGCCGGAGGTTTGGTCCAGTTTCGGGTAAACGAGCATGCCTTGCGTCTTGACCCCCGGGAGAATTTCCGATTGGTTTTCCGGATATTTGAGCGTATCATCTTTTATATCATATTGTTTATTTCCAGCTACGAGTTTGGCATTAAAATCATAGAACTCCACTTTATCCTTCGTCGTGTTGTT
>NZ_KE387195.1:37036-81707 GCF_000430685.1 Tuberibacillus calidus DSM 17572
GTCAACATTTTCGCCGGTTTTGCGGATGCGGCCTTCTTATTTTCTTTTGACCCTGTCGCATCGGTTTTGGTGTCTGAACAACCTGCCAAAACCCCAAGCAATAACAACACAGCCATTCCCCTCATGATGAACTTTTTCAAAAGTGATCCCCCTCGTATAATAAGTTTCAAATCCATAGTTGATGTCTATTTCCAGTTCATTTTTACACATTGACAAGTGAATAGAGGTTTTGTATTCCGGGCGAAGAGGGATAACGAGTCTGTCATCGAAATTCATGGGACCGCAATGTCATTGTAGGATTGGAGGTCATTATCATGGTAACCCAGATTTTTATGGAACTATTCAAATTTAAGCGTCGAAAAGAAAATAGTGGTTTAAAAGGAAAGATCTCATCACATACATGAGCATTTTTGTTTTGAGAGATTGGGAACATAATATTATTTTTTGGTGTTAAACCTTCGTTTTCGCGTCTTATTCTCATTTATTTTGTTTGGCGATATTAAGAGCTTTTATTAAACCTTTAGGATTCTTTGTTCCTATTACTATAGTTTGTCCTGACTTCATTTTTATTTTTATAGCCTTTTTTCCGTGGATGGTGTATGCCTTTTCTCCCTTTATATTAAACCTAATACCCCAACCACCAAACTGTCGAATGGGACGATGATTGGTTTCACTGTAGTCAATAATATCATTAAAAGAAAATTTTATATAGTGGCGATGCATAGGGAAATAACGAAGGAAAAGGCCATCCTGGTTTACTATTAATTTTATGTTTAGTGAAGCTATAAACAGAGGAAAGAGAAGTCCAAAAATAATAAATGCCACAATAAGCATTCCGTCGGGGGCAGGTTTGGAACCAAAAGGCTCATTAAAAAACACTTGTTTAATAAATCCATACCAAAAACACATTGCTAGTAAAATTATTAAAACCCACACCCACCATTGTTTTAATCTTTGGCTCTCATGGAAAAGTACTCCAGCCGGATCCTTTTTTCCCATAGTTACACTCCCATCTTTACTAAATAAATCACACAATAATCATACGCCTTTCTAACTTTTATTCAAGGTTAAAAAGATAGAATCTACAATTGTATAGTTATCCATAAATTGTATTATTATCGGATTATAAAGTTACCTATCTTAATGCTTTTGTTGCCTAGTATCTTTGTCAATCTGACAATCAACATTACAATGACCAACCGGTATTACAATTCTTCTCTTAGCTATAAAATCGTATATATAGTTACCCAATCCCACAATGCTTAAGAATTTTAATGGAAACCATAGCAAACATAAAACAGGTATCCTTATAAGCATTACTGCAAAAGCATCTATGCCAGAATATATTTTCTCTGTTTTCATATTTCTGACGTGTATCCTTTTTTCTAAATTACTTTTTGATATCTCAATACCCTGTAAATGTGTATCCTCTCTAAAGGATTGCATTTGAATAAGATTAAACCAATCTAACTTATTAATCTTCTTCATAATTGAAGTACATACTGGACACCAACCATCATAATAAACTTCTATTCTTGAAACAACCATATTGTCACCTTTACCTAGAATCATATGGACGCAATGTGACCGCGTCCATATGATTCCCTTTTTAGTTGCTTGCTAATCTCTCAGAGATTTCAGAAATGAATTCTTCTTTTGCTAGATCACTTGATGTGTTTTTTGTATTTTTCGGATACATCCAAAAACCTGCCCATAGCCATACGTCTACTGCAGCAGCAACATTGATTGCAGCACCAGCAGTATGAACTACACCAGCATATGCATAAACAAAAGTTACTATGACGCAATCCGTGCCAATTTCAGGATATTTTAATTCTGGGTATTTTCCATTAATATCTTTGAAAGCTTCTTTAATTACTTTTTTTACTTCTTGTCCCTCTTGGTCAATTAAGTACGGGTTCCCACTTTCGATTACAGTTTTAAAGTGATTGAAGAAATTAGGGGAATTCTTATTAATCTGGCTAATCACTAAATCAACAGCCTTTAGTGATTCTTTACTATTTGTTAATTCTAGTTGACTTTTGCCCCACATTTCGGGGAAAAGTTTTGCAACGTCACCTTGACCAAAAACTAAACCTCGAAATAACTCTTCGCCACTATACTTTTGACTTTTTTCCGATTGTGTGGGAACAATCTTTTTATCTGTTGTTTTTGCGTTTGCAAATGGCGAAAATGAGAAGCTTAAACACAGGCACAATGCTAATAAAGAAACAAAAACTTTAGTAGAGTGACCTTTTCCTCGACCCAGCATCTATATCACCTCCTTTCAAAAAGTGTTGTGTTATGCACCTTTTTTTCCTTAATTTTTTCGCTTTTTAAGGTGTGAAAATTAGTGAAAAGACCTCGGAAAAGCGGTATCTTTATAAACTTAAATTCTTTCTCTACTGGTCTTAAATATAAAATTAAAGCACCAATCATTATTAGTGAAAAGCTGTAAAGTCCTAACATGACAGCAAATATGGTATGTAAAGATATACCTAATATTAGAAACCATTTTCTGTGTTTCTTTTTTATAAAGAAACCCGCAAATAACAATAACTCCGCAATTATTGTTCCCCATGTCGGGATTAAAACCCATATACTAGTTAAGAAGGGCTCAAAAATCTTTGATAACAAAGGTGGCAACCCAAGCATATTGGTTTTCATATAATAATAAACAGCTGTCCCATTCATCCAATCGCTGACTGAAGTTTTAGCCATCGAAGCGTTTAAATAAATTATCGCAACTTGTATTCTAATTGCTACGAAACAAACTAAAGCTATTGTTCTATTAATTACAGACATATTGGTGATTTGAAATTTTTTCTCCCTTTGCCAATGCCACTTACGAGAGTCCGTGAGTGTAATAGGTATTAACATAAGGGTTAATATAGTTGCAACTTGTTCACCACCATCTAGTGTTTTAGCAGATGTTTGTAAACTAAATACTATCCACCAATGTAAAATACCTGTATATCGAGGACGCCATCCGGAAGCAACAACTATCAAGATGACAACAGCTAACCATCGAAGAATCTCTAAATATGTGTAATTAAAAGGCACTGTACAAAAATAGTTGATAGGCGTTGTACAAGTCCGGCTTGCGTCAATACCTGCAGCTGGTCTAAAAAATATCCAAGAAGGATTAACCGCCAAAGTAATAGCTGTAGACAGAGCTATAATAGTTCTAGCTAACCCATAAACATTTGTCCATGGGTTTATAGAAGTTGACCATATTAAAATACTTTCACCTAGTTTTTTGAGCATTTTACATTCACCACTGTTATTTTATAGGGGTGTTTCACATTCTTTAATTTACTCCATGCCCATACTGTTGGTTCTTTTTTTACCAACCCAATTTTTCCACAAATTGTCGCGTGAGGCGTGGTGTTGTTTATCGTTAATACTGGGCTTTTATTATTAAAGTATGTCCACATATTTCCTTGATAATTTTCCCAATCACTCTTTGGTATTTCATACTCAATTAATCCAACCTCTATCCCTTGTGCCCTTCCGTATCTACTTATACCAAAGAGGTTTTCAGGAGTATTGTTAGGCCATGCAACTGCTTCTGCTTTCGTTTGTATATCATATACGTAATCATCTTCTGATCTAGGATCTTTAGTAAAAAAACCCCACCCCTGTGGAAACCAACTAATAGTATTCACTTTTTTTTCAAATGGCAATTTTAGTGGATTATAAGGTAATGCCTGGTGTAATGAGTAAACAAACACTAATAACCAAATCAAAGCAACTGACAAAAATACCGCACTCAATAAATAAAGATTAACATTTTCCCATTTTTTTAAATCCTTCATTTTACCAGCCCTTCCTTTCTGTGACCTTAATTATACCATTATTTACAGAAATGTTAATAAATAAAATAAAACAAATATATTATTTTTTACGACATATTTCAACAATTTTAATGGCATAGTAATAGGTTTAATGTAATGCAAGAAATTTTATAGACATTAGACTTTCATGATAAACACCAATAAAAAAGGTATTATCATCTAATATAAAATTAAAAAGAATATAACAAACACCACTATTGAGTGTTTTCCCTCAATATCGTCGGAGTAAGATGGAAGGGGGACTAAATGATCGTCAATAGGTTTATTCTATTGGAAAATACAAACCCAAGAGTTGTTCCGTAGTTTCTAAATAAAGACAAAGAAAAATACCACTCTTGTCATGTTTTAGAGCCACTAGTAACATATAGAGAGCCGGTAGGCGTAAACTCTTATACAGCATAGTTCAGCGGGCATTCGCATGCCCGGTTACGCAATGTGTTGTGCGTATCTATCAGATCTCCCAGGGTAAGCGCACATTCTTCCTCTCCATGTCCCCACTCCATTTACTGTGTATGCCCTTCGGCAGTATGGTCTTTGACTTGTCTTGCAGCCTTTCCCAAGCATACCTAGCCTTATATGAAGTTCGTGTTCCTTGGGGCGGAGATTTGCCTCCGACTTCCTTCAGATTCCAGGTCACCCAGGACACCCTTGTCTTAAGTTAACTACTACTACTGCCTTCGTAGTTCGGGACTTGAACCCTATAGAATGTGCGCATGCCTGGCGCACAAGAAAAAAGGCTCTTCCGCCGTGGAAGAACCTTTCGCCTATTCCTGTTTAATACTTAATTTCAAACTGGAACGGATGAAACTCAAGATCATAGTTTTCTGATGACACTTCCATGTTCAGTTTTAAGGTGCCAGAGGTTTGGTCCAGTTTCGGGTAAACAAGCATGCCTTGCGTCTTGACCCCCGGGAGAATTTCCGACTGGTTTTCCGGATAGTTGAGCGTATCATCTTTTATATCATATTGTTTATTTCCAGCTACGAGTTTGGCATTAAAATCATAGAACTCCACTTTATCCTTCGTCGTGTTGTTAATTTCATAGTAAATGCGCGTTTCGTTTTCCGCGATTTCAAGCTTCGTCAGTTTCATTTTGTAGCCATGCTGATCCTGTTCTTTATTGATGTCGACTGTTTTCAAGGCCGGTGCAAAGGCTGTCACATAGTCGCTTTTTTCGATTTTATCGGCAACAATGACGGGTGCCTCAATTTTGCCACCAAACGCATTTTCACCGGAGAAAGAATCTTTAACTTTACCGACCACATGAATGACATCGTCCACTTTGACATCTAGATTCGGATCGTCAATCCCGATAATCACATTCCCTTCCCCGTTTTCCGGCTTGGTGAAAGCCTGAAGATATGTCCCCTTATCATCTTTTTCAGGATCTACAAAAACTTGTGCATAGAAATCCACTTTCGCTCCTTTATATTTCTTAGGATTCGAAAGCATCTTGTCAAACTCTTCCTTCGTCAACATTTTCGCCGGTTTTGCGGATGCGGCCTTCTTATTTTCTTTTGACCCTGTCGCATCGGTTTTGGTGTCTGAACAACCTGCCAAAACCCCCAGCAATAACAACACAGCCATTCCCATCATGATGAACTTTTTCAAAAGTGATCCCCCCTGATTAAGAACTACATTCAGTATATAAAAAAGGGTATCCCGAAAATGGGATACCTCGTTAAAAGCCAATGCGTTTTTGAAAAGTCGTTATTGAAACAAAAAAGTTAGAAAAATCAATCTTATGTTATGATAATTAATAAATATCAATAAATTATTGTGTGAAATGTTATAACATGCTATTCAAAATTTTGGGGAGAGCTTCATGATCAACTTCCTGAATTATCCCTTTAAATTGATCTTCAAAATGAAACCATCTATCCTTTGAAATTCAGAATGATGGGAGTGGCCGATGTGGGCGATATTAAATTGTTTCATATACATAATAATACAGTGACTGAATTGACCGGAAAATCCATGACGATTGAGAAATCTTTACAAACATTAATGGAGCGTCATTTAGAGGTATTCCTCGGCGTAAAATTTCTCGCATCAGAATACTCAACGGGTAAATCTCACAGTGGGCGTATTGATACACTCGGCATTGATGAAAACTATTGTCCTGTTATCATTGAATACAAACGGTCTTTAAACGAAAATGTGATTAACCAAGGGCTTTTTTACCTCGATTGGTTGTTAGATCATCGAGCCGAATTTAAATTGCTAGTCATGGAAAAATACGGTATGGAGATGGCCAACCAAATCGATTGGAGCACACCACGTTTATTATGTATTGCTGGTGGATTTACAAGATATGATGAGCATGCCGTGCAACAGATTAACAGAAACATTGAATTATATCAATATAAATATTACGATAATGAATTCCTATTACTCGATTTGGTTAACGCCACGACAGGGCAAGTGACTGATTCTAAAGAAAACCATAACCAAACGATTAGAAATAACACTGTTTCCGATTATTTAACAAAAGCATCGACATCATTAACGGATCTATTTGAAAACCTCAAATCATTCATTACGGCACTCGGAGATGATGTCCAAGTAAAACAACTAAAACATTATATAGCATTTAAACGCATTAAAAACTTTGCATGTGTGGAAGTACATCCCCATTCCGAAAAATTGCTGGTTTATGTAAAAGTTAACCCAGAGACCGTCGAACTTGAGCAAGGCTTTTCTAGAGATGTCCGTAATATCGGCCATTACGGCACTGGGGATTTGGAGATTACAATCAAAAATCAAACAGATCTGGATAAGGCAAAGAAATTAATAGAGACGAGTTATGAATTAAACTAAAACGTGCTACTACTGTATTGTTTGGAGTGGCAAAACTTTAAGACTCTATCAATTGTCAGATCGGATCCTAAACACGCGCAGGTATGGAGTGTGAATCAGGATATTGACATGTATAGCTGGATCCCTCCATTTTAAAGAAAGCTCATCTGATTGGCTGTTTACATGCAGCTGTAGAGTGCGAAAAAGTGGATCATCTCCTTTTTCTCTTTTGATAGAAAAATAGAATAAACACGAAGATAATCCACGCTGTCATTAGATAGTGAATATTTTGTTAACCAAGTTCATATGTGGGTACCAAAAGGATATACCGATAAATAGCAGGAATAATCCTGGGGCAAAATGAAGGGCCCATTTCGAAGGAGATAGTTCAATGAACAAGAATTGGATCAGCATCTTTATATGGTCGATTCTATTGGCACTCTTTTTAGTGACCATTTTCTTCGGCGGGCTGATGTTATATGCGCTGTTTACGTACCATTCTTATGACATCGGCGGGGTGTACAGCATCACCGTTCATAAAAAGCACCCGTCGTTTGATCTGACCGTCAGCAGCGGATTCTTGTGCGTTTTTCTGATCACGGTCCTTTTCTTCATTTTAGTTTTCAGTCTCGCTCAGCTCCTGCGTACCCGCCGTAACAACAGCTAAGAGGACAGTTGAACGATGCATATCTGTGCGCGTTTGGAATGAGGGGGACCGGCTTAGACGAACCGGCGGTTTGCCCTTCACTCGGCACAAGAGAGTGCTAATCCCATGACGGCGGCCAAAACCGTTTCTTGTCAGGTTCTCATTACCCACGTTTTTTTGTCTTGCGGCGTCTTATACATGCCACAAGGCCACCGGCGTTATCCCGATTCCGGCCAATGGCGGCACGCCTTTATTTCCGGCGAACGGTTGGCGCTCAGCGCTCCCGTTCATAACATTCACCTTTCGGCACCACATCGATGCCGGGCGCACATAAAGATGAAACCTGATCGGATCCTTGATCCAGTTTCGTTTTTTTATTTCTTTGACAACTGCAAGGCTTTTTCCTTTCCTTAAAAGATTGGAGAGCAGTGGCTGGAAAAAACGACGGAGGTGCCTTCATTTTTAGATTAATGACAGCCTTTTTTGATCATTTCCACGTTGACAGGGGCTAGTCCGCTAAACGGTGTTGGTGGCAATCAATAAATGCAGTGTTTGGCAGTTAAGCAATTGGAAATAATGCTAAAGCACGGCTTTACATGAAGTGGCGGATGTGATAGCCTAATCGGCCATTAAAGTCCCTTTATTATGACCCTTTTAAGGAGGAATTACATCCGTAGAGGCTCCATTCAAGCCACCAATATCCAACATCGAAATTTGGAAAAAAGCACAAATATATATTGCCATTTGATGCATTTTTTAAATGCCAAATACATGATAAAACCTCTATTATTTTAACCTCCAATAAAAGCCCAAGGGAATGGGGTGAAATAATAGGTGAGCCGGGTATAACAACCGCGATATTAGATCGTTTAATCCACCGTGTGGAAGTCATTCAATTTGACGATTCTAGTTATCGTATGAAACATCGTTCTTCCATTTTTGCGAAAAAAGTGTTCATTTTTACTTGACGGTTACAGCGTTTGTAAAAAGTATAGATTTACGTAATTCTAATGCATTCCTTAACGTAGGGGATATCAGCCTTTCTAGTGTTGAATTTTGTTTGTTTTCTGCGTTTTGTTGGTATGCCCTCTATATATAACTATGATTTCTAATGAGGCCTTGCTAGATAAACTGCAAAAAGAATGAGAACGATTCCTAGCGCTATGAAAAACTTGTATAAAAAATTCCGTTTACTACGAGAAATACCAAGAATGGCGAAGAATATGCCAAGAATGAATGACAGGATCATTATATAGAATCCCATATTATTCATTTTCCTTTCAAGAACCTTATGCTTCTGATGACGCCCCTTCAAATGGTTTATCCATTGTGTCAGGGGTTGAAAGCCTTTGAAATCGCTCGTAAACACTAGGCGATTAGCTAGAAGGCCGGTGAATTAATGGGGCATAGACTTCCCCATGTCGAATTTTGGAGACTATTTTCCCAGCCTTTTGGCGCCAAAGGACGGGAGGACAAGCAGGACTTCCTACTCCAAATTCTGGTTTTGCGAACGCCAAAGAGCCTGTCTCCCCTCGTTTTTTTCGAAATCGGCACAATCGCTTCAGATTTTGAACCACGACGATCAATAACGCCTGTTCTTACATGGCGTCCAAGCCCCAGCTTCGGACCCAGTCCAGCCCATGACATTCCTTCCCTTCGGCGAACACACGCTCGCAATGCGTGCGAAGGGCTTGAATGGATCGATAACCTTCCTGTTGTTGAATGAGTCTCGCTTGGTTGCGAATCTGAACACCTCTAACTTTCGCTTGGCGTTAAGTTTCCTGACAGGATCCTTCGCCCGGCGCTTCCAAGTTGGAATGATGGGCGCGTTATGTGAGATCCATGACAGCCACAGCGGCGTCACAACCGAATGGCGATCATGCCATGAGCGAATATGACAGCCGTACTGTACAGGCAAAATCATTTGTAACTTTGTGTATCATGAACGTCTTTCTGCATCAAGTCCATTTTGTGGTGAAGAGCCGGAAAGATTATTCACCACAAAATAGACTTAACAACCATACCCACAAGCCCTCTCATCTTTTAATCAGCTCAACCGGAACCCCGAAACTGTGGTTAGCCAAAATGGAAGAAACCGCATCCCGTTCCTCCTTTGTATGATAAACAATGCGGATAAGCGCTTTATCTGTCTGATCTCCGCACGGTGCCCCCACCTTCACGCTTACTCCCTTCCCTACGTTCTCCAAGCGAGCGACAAGGTCTTTGTGCTGACTCAATGCACGTTTCACTTCAGATTGGCTCGGCAGTTTTCCACATTGAGGTCGAGCGAATTCCTGTTTGCCTGGAAACGGGATGAGCGATAAACCTATCCCTCCTTCCGCTACTAAAAGCCCCCCGCCCAACACTATGGCAATGCCAATGGCCCACCATCGTTTTTTCGTCATCTTGGTTTGTCCTCCCCCCTTATCATTTACCACAGCGAATCCCCTTTAGCGTATGCATGGCATGAGCAGCTTGCATCATTTTCTCATCATGGGTGGCGACGATAACCGTTCTTCCTTGCTTCGCCAATAATTGAAGCAGCTCAATGACTCGATCGCCGTTGGCCTCATCAAGAGAAGCCGTCGGCTCATCGGCAAAAATGATTTGTGCATCTTTATAGAGAGCGCGCGCAATTGCCAAACGTCGCTTTTCTCCTCCACTTAGACGAGCAGCAAATTCCCGTTCTCTTCCATTCAATCCTGTTTCCGCTAACACTTTGCGCACCCTCTCCTTGTCGCCAACGACTTTAGAACGAAACAAACTCGAAGTCATTGTGACATTAAACGCAACCGATTCTTCCTCAACGATTCCGTAATCTTGGAGAACGAAGGCCGCATGTTTTTTCCAAAACAGACGGCGTTGCTTCGCTTCCCAACTGGTTGTGTCGACACCATCCATCAATACCCGCCCGCTTGTCGGCCGCAAAAGCAAGCCAAGCACATGGAGAAGCGTCGTTTTGCCTGCTCCACTTGGACCGACAAGCGCGGTCAACGCTCCAGGATCACATATGACACTCTCATTCTCCATAATCGTTCTCTCATTGATGATCATGGTCACTTGATTGGCTTCCATTCTCACTACAGCCAAACCCTCCTTTTTCTACAGCTGACGCAAGGAATTTTTCGCAAACACCCAAGAAGTCGCACCAATATGTACGAACGGCAAAACTGCCAGCACAAGCAACCCGGTTAAACCGACCGGCAACAAGCTGTTTATTCCTTGAAATAGCATAATCAGCATGACCACGATCCCTCCTAAAACCCACTCCTTCACGATTCGCCCACACGACACGTTCCACCAAGATGCCCCAGCAAGGCGAAGGGGGAAATCGCGCTTTGCTTTTAACACCGCTATAATAAACGCACTAATGGTCGCAGCAATGGCCAAGGCTGCCAAAAGAGCAACGATCGATCCAATTCTAAGCCACACAAAATAGGCATAAAGTTGGGCGCGTAAAATTCCTTCTTCCGCCATATAGTTGACGCGGATCCGATTTTGATGGCCGCGCTCAGATACGAGTTTCTGTGTTTCCTCTAAACCGATAAAACTCAATTCCGCCGAGGAAGCAACAGAGATCAAAAAGTTGTCGTTAAACAAAGCATGGACATGAGGGGCAACCAACAATAGCACATCCTTCGGCCGAGCAAACTCAAGCTGTCCACCAGAGCCAACGAATGGAAAAGGGGACGACCCGGTCAAACGATACATCTTGACCTCATGCCATATGTTTTTGGCCTGCTGTTGTTTTCTTACAAATAACGGGATTGAGAGTTCTAGAAATTGTTTCGCATCCTTTGGAATTTGCTCTAGCGTAAGAGGAACGAGAGATAACCTTTTGTTCTTTCTGCGAACGATATCCAACCATTGCTCATTCACTATAATCATGTAACGGTATGGTGCAATGGTCATGCCATCGATGGACAAATCGTCTCCTTTCCATGCTTTCGATAACACTACGCGATGGGCGGTCTCTGCTTGTCGAACGATGTCCCCTACCGACGGTTGCAACGTCTGAAACAAATGTTCGATTTCTGCTCTCCCAGTACTCCCTGGACGGGACGGGAACACCAACACCACTTGATCAGCTAACGACTTCCACATGACTTGTTCCTGTGCCGTTTTTCTGGCATTCGTATAAGCTGAAACCGCCGGTGAAACAGCGGAAAGGACGAAGGCAAATACAACCAGCTTTAACACAGCCGAACTTCTAGCCAAACGCTTGACAACGGGTTCGCGCATCGCCAACATCTCTGGATTCGGCCAAGAGGCGACAGAAAATATCCATGCGCAAATCAGTGTCAAAAAGATAACCATTGTCTCAGCCAAAAGCAATACTTTACTATAGTATGGAACAAATACCCATCCATGGACAAAACCAACATAAAGGGCTGCTAAGACGTCCAATATAGCAGCGGCGAGAACCATAGCCAGCACAAATTGACCGAAATCCTCGCATTGGATGCGCCATTTCGGAACTCCAGCCAGCACACGCAACGCACGCCCTTTCGCCTTGACTGCTAGCCAGTATAAAGCTAATGACACCATCAGCATCGAAACGGCCAATAGCGCTACACCGAAGTCGCTTTGCACAATTAAAAATTGGAGAATGGTGAACAGTGTCTCTTCGCTCCATTTCTGATCGACTCGATGTGATGTTAACCAATCTTTCCATTCATTTAGATGTTCTGTTTTCCCTGTCACCAAATAATCGCCATCAGTGAACGAATGGGACAACGCGCGGTGGTCGCGAATCTCGGCATCAGGCTCACGGCCAAAACGTTGAATTCTCTTTGGAAATTCCCCTTTCTGCCCCACCTGAATAAAGATTTGTCCTGACTGATCCCCGCGTAAATCTGGCGAGACTTTCATTAAACCTAATTCCCATTGATCGCCCATCGCTCCCAACTGTTGAAACACATCTTCTTTCTGCAAGTCAGATTGACTAAAATCCAATGTCACTTTCGCTTTCACATCCAGCAGTTCTGGAAAAAATCGGTCATGGACGTCCGAAACAACGACCGCTGCGAAAGCTAAGAGGAAAAACTGTACAGCAGAAACGACCATCACTATTTTTTTATGCATGTGCGTCACTTCCTTGTCCTACCTTCTTGTTAAGAAAAGAAAGCCCCCCCCTTTTAGGGAGGGGAAAGAATTCGCCCATTAAATGTATTGACTATTTGCAAGTTCGGTAATAATAGGCGTCGTCGGACCAAGGAAAATTAAGCGCCCCTTTCTCAGCAGCAGAGGTCAGACCTGGTGGAGTATCAACACTTCTTAGCATTTCACCGTTGTATACAACTGTTGAACCGTGGCACGAAGTCGGATGATAGTAATAGGAGCGCACCATAGCATTCCAGAAGCCATATGTCCATTTTCCTCCCTCACTTGGGTATTGGACGGTAGAACCTGGATGCAGCCACGCAGCAGCATGATTGGGGTTCGCTAAGCCAAAAGCGATGATGGAAAGCACCAACACTCCAACCAATGTCATCACCTTTCGCAGAAAAACATGGACGGTTTTAGACGAAGTAAGAATTCCAGACAAAAGTAACCCCCCCTCTTAGTAGTTTATGCTTTGAACCAAAACACGTCATCAATGATTGATAACATACGAATCAACCGGCCGGTTTCCCTCTTACTGTACCAGAATAGAATCAAAAAAACATCCGTATTTTCCGCTAATTTCATTGCGGAAAATACCTATTTTTTGAAATTTTGTTTACATATATTATTCTATATTGTAAAATTCTTGATGAATGAAGCTGAGAGAAATAATCTTATTGGTCAAAACAGCACATCACTCATCCCTTATCATATTCCATTTTTCATCGCAACGCGTGTTCCAACCAAGTCCCGCTTCTGGCCGTGTTTTACAGGAGGGAAAGCAATGACGAAGATCAAATTCCTGATTGTTGGGGATCATAACCTTGTCTGCAAGGGGATTCGACAACTTTTGGAACGCGAGCCCGACTTGGAAGTGGTGGGCGCCCTCTCCTCCTTAGCCGAGCTGGAAAAGAAGATCGCTGAACACCAACCTGATATCATTGTCATCGATGCTCCGATCAAAAAGGAAAATGATCTCATTTGGACGAAGGACATCACATCACGATCCCCTATAAGCAAAGTTGTCATTTTATCTGGATATGATAGCGCAGAATATATACATGCTGCCCACGCGGCAGGCGCCTACGCCTTTGTATCGAAAAAAGACTCCGCCGAAACGCTGATTCACGCTATTCGGGAAAGCCACCGCAGGGCGAAATCGTTTCCGGCGTATCTTGATTCCTATGATTATTCGCCCCTAACCGAAATAGAATTGGCAGTTCTCGATCTCATTGCCAAAGACAAAACGAACAGTGAAATCGGCGAACAACTTAACATCAGCAAACGAACTGTAGAGCACCACGTATCGTCCATTTTGCGAAAGCTGCATGTCAAATCACGGTCGGGAGCGGTGGGAAAAGCGTTTATGCTCGGATTGCTTCAGTAACCACGTTTTGTTGAAAAGCCGAAAAAATGGATCATCTCCTTTTTCTCTTTTGATAGAAAAATAGAATAAACAAGAAGATCATCCACGCTGCCATGAGAAAATATATAATTTTATTAACCATATTCATTTTTGGGTACCAAAAGGATACGCCGATAAATAATAGTAATAATCCAATGGCAAGGTTAATGGGCCATTTCATATAAACCTCCTCTTACCCTTTTTACCTGGTATATTTGGGGTTTTTTGACACCTTTCCAATATACTCCATTTTTATAGAATTATCTTTGCTCTCACCATTTATCGATGCATTTCAGTATAATCTGCCCTTAAATACACTTTGAATTCACTCGATTTAGAACCATACTCTTTTAATAATTTAAGCACTAAATTTCGAATGCTGTTTGCACTTATATTAGTCTCAATAAAAATCTTATCGCCAATTAACTTCGGTTTATTCATGCCTTTATCATTTTTTGAGAAATATTTGCGCTTTTTACCATTCATATTTGGGTTATGCTCGAAACTCATAAATTTATTTTCATCAACAGCTATGAGAATTTCGCATATTTTAATTAGCATTTCCTGCCAAGTTTTGACTTCTATTATCTCTTGATTGCTGATTCGAAAACCAAATGGTCTTTTATATGTAAAGTTTTCATAAAGTGTATGCTCTATATTTGGATCAACGTAATAAATTGAATAATCCGGGGAATTCACTGTCTTCTTGCCCTCAGGCTCAAGATCTTCTCTATTTTCAATAGGATCCTCTATTTCCAACAACTCTATGATTTGCTCTAACTTTTGTTCGTATTGATTAATTTCCTCACCTAATTTCGTAAAAAGTCTGACCCGAGTAAAATCCCTTTTTGAATAAGCCAACTTTAGCTCAACACTAATGCTATCCATAGTGTCATTGATCGTTTCTTTTAATAGCTCTAGACTTTCGGATATGTCAATCGTTTTATTCGGGAATTCATCCTTAAGTGTTTTAATGACATCTTTCATATTCATTTTTTCACCTACCTTATTTTGATTTTTATTAACACATTAGGAAATCAAAATTGTAATAATATTGCTCCTACCTATCATTATATACCATAACAGTAGAGAAAAGGCAGTCCCTTGTTACATAGGAACTGCCTTCCGTTGTTCATTCTGTTATGTTTAATACCGGGTAGTTCGCCTTTACAAATCACTACTACCTCTTCATCCAAAATTGTCTTTCGCTTTTCCCAATCCGGCATCAATGCATATAGCATTCGGTAGAAGTTTTCGCCGTGGTTGCTGTACTTAAAGTGAATGAGTTCGTGGGAAATACATTAAAATAAAGGGGTATAAAATGATTTTATTGGATCGTAATGATATCCTATCGCGTTATAATCCCTCTACTAATGGCAATTGAATTATCTATATTTGTTTTCACATAGTAAGATTTTTAAACAAAAATTTCATTAAGTTTTTCTTTTAACATATTACGATCCCAAAGAATTATCCCATTTGATTTTGCTAATTCAATGGCTGAATCAGTGAAATAATTATTTGTCACCACAATTCCTTCCATCAAATTATAATATTTTAATCCGGCTACAACTTCTTGTATTGCTTTATTTGTAACTGGTTTTGAGTAGCATTTAGTTTGCACTCCAAATTTCAGTCCGTTTTTTTCAATAATAATATCAATTCCTTGATCCCCCGATGATTTTGTAACTACAACAGAAAACCCCATATGACTAAATAAGTTACCAATAAACTGTTCAAATTCTAGACCAGACATAAGGTCAATTTCCTCAATTGTAATTACTTTCGACCCTTCAGTGTCAAATGTTAATAAGTTCCTTTCGAACCTGTCTAACTTTTTATTTTCTAGTAGTTCGTCAATTTTTTTAACCAGGACATTATTACAAGTTAAAAAATTACTACTATCTTCAAACTTATTTTTATTCATTAGGAAGTATGTAAATATTGCTAAATTTTGTGCTGAATTAGTATTTATTATATCTAAATCCACATATACTTTTGCATATTCATGGATAGAAGAATCATCAGTTAAATCGTTAAAATATATTCCATATCTGTTATTAAAAAATTCATAAAAGTAATTTTGCGCAACCATTCTTAATACTAACCATGTAACAAAAATGGTATTGTCTAAACCGGTTTTCTTTATTAAAATCTTATGAAACATAGATAAATCTTCATTTAAAAATTTTTTTATTTCTTCTAAATTTACATCACTAAACAATTTCATTATTTCTTCCATTGGAAGACTTAAAATATCCTTATTAAAATCGTATGTTGTAAGTGTGAACTGACCCCTATCGTCTACCTCATGTATAAACCTCTCGCATACCATAAAGTATTTAAAGTCAAGAAAAATTGTTTTATTTGTCTGATATAAGAATTTGTACACAAGGTTAAAAAGTTCTGCATCCAGAATTTTTTTTGCTGTATTTACTGCTGTCTTTTTAAATTCCGATAAAGTGTTTATATATTCTTCGATTCTTTTATTTTTAATTTCTTGAAATGCATTCTTCAATTCAATCATTTTATCTTCTTTGGTAAGAAAAGTTATATTTTTGAATTCATTTTTTTCATCCTTTTTGAATAATGCAACCCAATATTGATAACCAAATTTTTCATCTTCAGAATTTTTTACATGTATATCATAGAAATCGCTTAAATCTAAAGTGATATCATTACCATCATTACTATGGAAATATAATTTTTCCCCATCTACTTTTATTTTTCCATAGGTGTAATTATTTATATTGTTTTTTTGGTCAAATTCTACTAGCGCAACTTCTCTTTTCGAACTTTCTCTTTTAATATTCTCTAATAAAGAAATTATTTCATTATACTTTTCTGCGTTCATTAGAAAAGTAGCAACATTCTTTATCTCAGCGGTATTATTTTTTCGAAAATTAATTGCTACTTTAAAATCAAATTCCGCTTTAGGGATTGGAATCCTTTCTAAAAAGTATTTTTCTCCTAACTCAATTTCCATATTATAAGAATCTTTATTATCCTTAAAAATCAGTTTATGTCCAATTATTGAAAGCCTTCCTTTTGTCTTTAGTTCAACAAGAAATACGATATCTTTTCTAAAACTTTTAAAAAAGCCCATTTTACCCCTCCTTTTTAACTAATAATTTCAATACACCAAAAATTTCCTCCTAATGTTCGGAATTTCTTGCATCTGTAAATGATAGGCGATATGCTGATATCTCTAGAAGTGTTAAAGTCGATGTTAAAATCCCCAATATAGCCGGAATAAAATTCCTCACTTACAATAGAACCATAGTGTCTACGAGAGGAGCTATGCGTGTATGGAATTTTTTTTGATCAAAAAGATGTATGAAAGGGAAATGAGTATTTCCGATATTGCGAGGGAATTGGGAATCGATCGGTAAACCGTCCGAAAATATATTCACTCCCCCAATCCCTCTTCCAAAATCAAACGAAAACCAAGAAAAAGCAAGTTGGATCCATTTAAACCATATCTTCAAAAACGGATATTAGAAGATGGGGTGTTCAATAGCGAAAAATTGTTTTTTAAAATTCGACAACAGGGCTACATGGGAGGTAAAACGATTTTAAAGGACTATATGCAGCCTTTCCAAGAGACAGCGAAAAAGAAATACAATGCAAGTCTAAAAAGAACCTATGAGTTCCCAAGTTTTTCTTTTTGGAACTTTTATTTGACAATTCCCAACTTCTCAAAACTATTGTAAGAGGTGAGCATAATAGGGACAAGCATTTACCATCAGTCATATAAAAAGATTCTTAAATTGAAATTTATAACTGAAAGATTGTTCAATGATGACCTTACTGAAAATATACATGTATAACTATTCTACCGATTGAAATTAGTTATTTTTATAGTAAGGATTATAAAAACTTACATTTCTTTTTTTTAAAGCTTTAAAAAAGTCTATTTCATTAATTTTATTTTCTAATCTATTATAATTATGCCATTTATGATAGACCCATTCATATATAATTAACCAATGTTCACTCCTCAGATTATAATTTGATAATGTATTTATTAAATTATCTAAAGCTAACCTTATTTTTTTAGATTTAATTTTATTCCATTTATGAATATAATCGATTAACATAATTCGAAGTAAATCATCATGTGTTTTTTCTAAAAGATAAACCATTTCTTTAACATTAAACTTGACATTTAATTTGGTTAATATCCAGAATAACCACTCAGCTTCATTGTCTAATCCATTTTCAACACTAGTTTTTATGTTGATTTTTAATTCATTAATAAATTCATCAGTGATCAAATTTTTATGATTAATAATCAATTTAATTATATATGGAGCTAAAGAAGGTTTTACCAATAAATGTCCAATAAAAAATGATTCTATTTCTTTCCATGCTGATGAAAAATCTTCATCCTTTAATTGCTTATACAAATATTTATAAGCCCCTTTTTCACCTATTTCATATAGTTCATCGGCTTTAAAAAATATTAACATTGCATCTTGGATTTTTTTACTGTTTCTGAATTTATCTATTTGAGTTTTAAATTCAAATTTTAAATCTGTATTATGATGATATGGGTATACCATAAACTGTGTTTTACTTTCATTAATTTTTAAACGATATTTCTCAAATACTTGTCTTAACTTATTTCTTATAATATTAAAATCTGCTTCATTTCTAAAATAAAATTCATAGTCATCAACATAATGCAAAAATTTAAAATCCACATCATCCATCAATTTCTCTATTTCATGATCAATTCTATTAAGTAATAACTCAGACAATATTCTTGAAGAAAAAGGACCAGTTGGTATACCAGCGGTTTCCTTATTATTTGTATTTCTAACTAGACGGTCTAATTTCTCGCCTAAATTATTTTTAAAAGTTTTTTTTGCAAAATTTTCTTTAGCTGCCTCTTTACCAATAATTGCCCATTCTAAAGTATGTGTATAAATATTATCATAGAAATTAGCTAGATCTAATTTGTAAACATATTTATAACCCATTGAATCTTTTACTTTTTTCACCATATTTTGTATATAATCAGAACCTAGATTGTGCTTTTCTTTAAAATTTGGTATATCAAAAAAATCAAACTCATCATAATTTAAAAATCTATTCTTAAAAGGATTTGATAGAGTATGTTTATTATTTTCTAAAATATCTTTTATCTCCTCGACATTACTAATTATATAATCAAATAATTTTATCTGTTGTTCAGGATTAGGTATTTTAATTGTCCTTCTAAAACCATCATTTTTTGAAATAGTTAATGATAAGGGTTCACTATGAGTTAACTTGGTTGATGCTTTTAATGATTGATAATGTTTATAAAGTAACTCTGTATTAAAACAAGATGGTATATGTTCGGAAATATAACCATATTTGATCAATTGTTCCTCTATATCTATATTCATTCTAACCAATACAACAACCTCACTTTTGTGGCCATTTGAAAAGGCACCTTAATAACTATCAAAGGTGCCTTTCCAAGCTGTTCTACGCCCCTACGATATCTTCAGCGTTTCGATTAATCTCATCGATGATATCAATGATTTTTTTTGCATCATCCATGTTATCTTTAAACAGTTCGACAATGCTTCCGACTGATCTGAACGGTTCTTGCTGTAAAACCTTCTTATCAAGTGTCCCATTTTTTATAACGTAATCCACTATATGTTTGACAAAACGAATTTGCTTTAAGTTTAAACGTTCTTCCGAAAGAAACTCGGAGAATGCTTCATTGGCAGCTTGCGGGTCCAAGCCGACTATTTGGCGAACGAGCTTGGTAATTGGTGTGTCGCCATAGTCTTTTTCGTAATCTTCCCTTGTCCCGAGTTCCTTCCAGAGAATGTCTTCAAGAGTTTTTACGTCTTGGGCTGTTAGTGGTTTATTATGGTTCAGCTTGTAAATAGCAATTTGATCTTTATGTTGGATGAGGTAATGTTCAACCTTTTTCCGGTAACTTTGAAGATCATTCACATGGAACATTGGACCGTTTTCTTTTACTTCGATCACTTCATCTTGGAAGTTTGTGTAATAAATTGGTTGTGCTTCTTTTTCAATAAACTTGATTAAGTCCCTTAACGCCTCTCGCACTTCGTCCAGCTCGAAGATATCTGCACTTTCCCAAAATTCTTCTGTCAGTACCTTATCTATAATATGTTTTTGTTCCATAACTTGAGGAATCGTACCTAGCTTCGATAAAGATTCAGCCGTTTGAATCACACTGCGAATGGGTTTGGTCGCATTATTGGATTGTAATTTTGCCAGTTCGATGGTATACATAAGTAAATCAAACCGTTTGGCAAATTCATCATCTTGAACCGGGAAAATGATTGGTGAGATATGTTCTTTAATTTCATTCGTATCAAGAACTGATAAAGACACCCAATTGTCCTTGCTTTTAAATTTCTCAATATATTGAAGATGCTGTCTGACACGGAAGTTTTCACTGTTAAGAGCGAGAATATCTCTTGTAACTTCTTTAATTAATTCATTACGATGACCGATATATTCTTCCGTTTGATAATCGATGCCTTGTAATTCTCGGATAATATCCACTTTGCTATTGAACAGCTTCTCTGTTAGACTTTTACCGACTTTTGCATCCATTCCCTTTGGATTTTCCCGGAAAAACTCAAAGTTTCCGCAATAATCAAAGATTAGGAAGTGCGTCTTGTCCTGTCCTATACCAAATAAGTCCGGACAAAGCCGTGTTCCACGTCCAATCATTTGCCAAAACTTAGATTTTGAACGGACCTTTTTAAAGAATACAAGATTGACAACTTCTGGTATATCTACCCCTGTATCGAGCATATCCACAGTAACAGCAATATTCGGAAGCTTTTTCCCTTCTGAAAAATCATCAATTAATGACTGATTGTAGTTAACGCTATAATCGATGACTCTCGCAAAATCCCCTTTATATTCAGGATATAGTGCATCAAATCTTTCAACAATTCGCTCTGCATGGCGATGGTTTTTCGCAAAGATTATCGTTTTCCCCAGCTTGTCGCCGCCTTCTACATGAATGCCTTTTTCCATCAAGTCACGTAAAACCATATCAATGGTATTGTCGTTAAATAACCATTCATTTAAAGCAGAGCTATCAATGTCTTCGATGAAATCATCTCCGTCAAAGGTTTCTTCAAATTTTTCTTTATCTTCTTCTGATAACTCATCGTAATGAATACCTTCTTCTAAAAACTTAGTCTTCGTTTCGATTGTTCGATAATCTACAAGATAGTGGTCTTTTACAGCTTGGTCAAGTTCGTATGCGTATGTTGGAACCCCTGTTTCAAGATTGAATATCGAATACGTATTTTTATCCACTTCATCCTTTGGCGTTGCCGTCAGTCCTAATAAAATCCCATCAAAATATTCAAAGATACTACCGTATTTTTTATAAATACTGCGATGCGATTCATCAATAATGATGAGATCAAAATGACCGATTGTAAATAGTTTTTTCCCGTCTTTTCTTTTGGCCTCATCAATTGCATTCATCATCGTTGGATAAGTTGAGAAGACCATCCGGCTATCCTCTGGATTTTCCTTGTTTTTTAAAAGATTACATAGAGTTATACCAGGTAATAATTTGTTAAAGTTCTGATATGCTTGTTTGACCAATATTCTTCGGTCTGCCAAAAAGAGAATATTTTTCACCCAATTATGTCGGGTCAAAACATCTACAATCGAAATTGCTGTTCTTGTTTTCCCACTACCTGTTGCCATAACGAGAAGAGCTCGTCTTTGACCACGACTTAAAGCGTCACAAACCGCTAAAATAGCTTCTTTTTGATAATATCGATTACTGATCTCATCATTAATTTCGATATCTGTTAACGGTCGTTTCATCGTCTTGCGTTCCATTAACAAGCTTAGTTCTTCCTTATTGTAGAAGCCAGAAACTTTTCGAGGTGGATATGGATCATGCCAAATGTATGTTTCAAAACCGTTCGTATAGAATATGACAGGACGAGTGCCTGACATTTTTTCAATACAATCAGCATACAGTTTAGCTTGTTGGCGACCGATTTTGGGATCTTTTGATGTTCTTTTAGCTTCAATTACAGCAAGAGGTTTGCCATTATCTCCTAATAAAACGTAATCAACAAAACCTTTGCCTTCCTTGTTCGGCATACCAACAACTGGGTATTCTCGAATGATATCTTTATTAAATTCCCAACCGGCGAGTTCCAAATCTAAATCAATATATTTAAGTCTTGTTTCAAATTCATTTAATTCATCAACGTGGAAATGATTTTCTTTTGTATTGTGTACCCGTTTTTCTGTTACCTTTTTCCGAAGATGTTCATTTTCTTTAATAATTTCTTCAAGTTTCCGGTCTTTTGCACTTAATTGTTCATATAAATCTTGTAATTCTTTTGGACGTACTTTCTTTTCTTCTCCAACCGGAAGTAAGGATTCATCAAATGCCCCAGCCGTAAATTCATCAGAATAACAATAATCAATCCATGCAATAAATTGGAACAGGTGATGGAGGGACAATACCGCTTGATCCCGAGTTATATGAGCATTTGTATGAACGGCATGGTTGCCAAGTTTTACTACATATTTCATCATCGGCAATAATTCTTCATCAATAATCCCTAAAAAATTCCGATCATGAATCAAACTAGAAAGATTATCTTGATAAGGAACTTTCAGCGCACTGTCATAACTATAAACCCACTTTACCGCAAGCTCCAGCGCCCGACGAGACTGAATGGCGCTGACAGCTGGGCTAACCACTAAACCTTTTTCCGCTTCAAAGCAAGCATTGGCAAAACTTTGATACTGTTTTTTATCTTTGAGAAAGCTGAAGTTTGACACGTAGCCACCTCCTTTGATTAAATGTTTGAAACCTTTCTTCTGTGAATAATTCACCTTTGAATGATTTTTGCATTAATGAGTTAAAAAGAATTTCAATTTCTCCAATACTTTTCTGTATGAAAGATTTTTGTTGTTCAATTTGTTTCACTATGTTTGCAAATTTTTCTTGTAAATCTATTGGAGGTGTAATAATAGGTAAATTTTCAATTTGTTTTTTAGTTATTGCTTCTCTAGTTGCCCCACCACTTGTAGATAATCTTAATAAATAATTTTGATAAATTTCATTTGTAAACATATAACTTAGAAAAATAGGATTAATTATTTGTTTGATTACTCTGATGATAGATACATGCTGATTGACTCTTGCTGGTAAAACATCGTTAGGAACAATACAACTTCTTGCAACTGAAGCACCAGTAATATTAAGTAATATGTCATCTTTATAAACAATTACATTTTTTAGTTTATCTGCTTGTTCTTCATCTATAAAAGCTAAATCAGTATAATTAAAATTGTTATTGTAAACATTCATACTTCTAATTAAACTAATTCCTTTTTGCTTATAACTTGCATTACCACCTTTAGGAGTTGCCCCAGAACCAATCTTTTCAGTTACTTTTTTACAAATAGTAGTATTCCAATTTTTAGGGTTCTTAATAGGATCCCCGAACATCTCCAAAAACACACTTTGCGTTAATTGGTCTAAAGCTTCGATTTGAGCTTTTCGTTTGTCTATTAAAGAAATTACTTTGTCTAATGTTTTCGAAATGTACCTTTGTTTCTCTAATGAAGGAATAGGTACTAGCAAATCCTCCAGTGCTTTTCTCGATATATGTGGGATTGTAGCGCCAGTACAAGTAGCTTGAAAATAATTAAATTTAGATTGTAAATATTTACCTATATACGGTATATATATATCTTTTTTGTCTGTTACCAAAACTGCTAATGTACTTCCTATAGCACCTTCTAAACCATAAGAAATCGTTCCAGCATTTGCCCCGTCCCAAGCAATAATAATACTTTCTTTGTTTGCATATACATAATTATCATTAGGTAGGCAATATTTTAGATCACTGTCATTTCTTAAATCTTCAATTTGAATGTACCTTACTTTATTAGGAGTAGATTCATCAACTGGTTCAACCTTTTTCCCTTTTTTTATTTCAAATATATCCTTTATCTTTATCCTTTTCATTTGTCTAACCCCTAATTAAATCTTTTAATTCTTTAATACCATTAATGACTTCACCTTCCAATATTTCTATTTTGTTTAAAATCACTAATGGTTCCTCATACTCAACTTCTTCATACTCAATCTCTTTATACTTATTAATTGACAAGTCATAGTCATTTTCCCTTAGTTCTTCTATAGTTACAAAGAAAGATTGTTCTGTCCGTTTCCGTTGTTTTTCTGCTTCTAAATTATTAAATCGGGCAATAATATCCGGTATGTCGTTTTCTTCAATCGGGTTGCGTTTATCATCCAATGAGAATCCGTCAGCCTTCATATCATAGAACCAGACATTGTCTGTTCCACCTGCACCGGTTTTTGTGAAAATCATGATAGCCGTTGATACTCCTGCATAAGGTTTAAACACTCCACTTGGCATCGAGATCACAGCTTCAAGTTTATGATTTTCAATTATCTCCTTACGAATGGTTTTATGTGCTTTGGAACTTCCAAATAAAACCCCATCTGGAACAATGACAGCGGCACGTCCGCCTGGCTTCAATATACGAATGAATAAAGATAAAAATAATAATTCCGTTTTCTTAGTCTTGGCGATTTTTAATAAATCATTTGATACCGCTTCATAGTCCAATGATCCTTTAAATGGAGGATTGGCCAGAACCAACGTATATTTTTCTTTATCCTTGTTAACCTCGGAAAGTGAATCTCGATATTCAATATTTGGATTATCCACACCATGGAGCATCATATTCATGGCACCAATCCGAAGCATGGTCCGATCCATATCATTGCCGTAGAACATGGTGTTATGAAAATGTTCTTTTAAGCCTTGGATAAGGAATAAATCATTGTGATGTTCACTCAAATATTCACTCGCGGCTACTAAAAAACCGGCAGTTCCCATTGCAGGGTCGATAATGATATCTTCCGGTGTTGGTTTCATCAGTTCGACCATCATTTTTATAATGTGCCGTGGTGTTCGAAATTGTCCGTTTGTGCCAGAGGTTGATAATTTTGACAGGAGATATTCGTATAAATCACCTTGGACATCTCGATCTTTTAATGGAAGATGATCAATTCCATCAACAATTTTTGCTAACATATTGGGAGTTGGAATTAAAAACATGGCATCACTCATGTACTTGGAATATGCTGAATCATCTTTGCCATGTAAGCTTTTAATAAAAGGAAAGACCTCGTCAGAAACAACCCGATACATTTCTTCCGGTGACCCGAGTTGTTTAAAACGATGCCAGCGTAAATGTTGCTTATCTTTCGGAAAGATTCCTTCAAATGGGATACTTAGAACTTCCGCTTCTTTTTCCTTCGTTGTTTCCTTTTCATCTAATCCTTTAATAAATAATAAATAGGTAAATTGTTCAATGACGGTAAGTGGGTTCGTAATTCCTCCCGTCCAAAAGGTCTCCCATATTTTATCCACTTTATTCTTAATTTCACCTGTTATCAATCTAATTCCCCCTATAATTCTCTCACTTTAAGTATACAGATTTCGCAGTTTCCTTACTATATATTAAATTAGCAAATGAGCTGTCCTAAAAATGGAACAGCTGGCGTGGTTAATCTATCACACCCCTGTTGGCCGAAAGCCCAACATAAATTCAATTTTTGAGTAAAAACAAATAGGAACACCGTTTCCCTTATGGCGGGGGCGGCCTTGGTCACGTTATCTTGCTAATACTAAAAGCCCTTACTGAAGTTTGGTTTTCATGAAAAAAAGCTTGCTTGTTAAAGAAGCTTACGGCTATATTTTACTCAGGGGGGAGAATATGGAGACGAATGAGTCGAATAAGACCTTTATTTTAGAGAAATACAAAGAGGTCAGCAATAACCGCCGGCATTATAGCAGCCTGCGTTTTGCCCTTTTGCCATTTTACTTTGCCATTCAAGGCTGGATCATCCAGGCGGCTTTTGATAAAAGCCATCTGCCGCTCGCTATTTACGCTTTAATCGGGATTTTATCCACTTATGTTTTTTGGACAATTGAAGAACGCATCTTAGAGTATTACACCCATTTGGAAAAAGTCGCCGCCAACATTGAAAAACAATTAGAGATAGACGTCAAAATGTTTGTCACATGGCCGAAATCGACATTCCGCAGCAACACCCGCTGGTCGATTCGTACCACGTATTTCGTTTGCATGACGTTTTGGGTCGTGACTTTATGCTATAGTATCTATCAATTATTGACTTAAGTCCATTCAGTTATCGCACGAATGGATGCGACCAAAAAAAACAATTGGGGTTCTAAAAAAAAGAAAGGTTGACTCTATGATTGGCTTTCGAAAGGCTTAGGAAAATGAAATGTAGCCAAATCATAAGGAGACAACCTTTTGGATTTCTTGTCTTGCCACGGGCACCTCTATGACACCGCACATAGACATTTTCCGGAAAACCGTGTCATTTGCCTGCGCGATTAAAGTGAGCGACCATTGCGTTGTAACGCGGAATAAATAAGAGTGAAGCCCCTTATCCTTAAAGTCCCAATGGCAAATCAATATTAGTAGCCAAGCTTTGGAACTTTGCCTGCTTTTTGTACATAAACCTTAACGACATTCGCCTTCAAACTTTAAGAGCTTCTAGTGAATGGATGCATTCACACGAATAAAGTCGTCCAAGAAAACTAACAATCCTTCGTCGGTGTGCCTGGATTGGTTGCGGTTTTAAAGGATTGGCCGCAGCCGCAGGTGGCGATGGCGTTCGGGTTATCGATGATGAACCCGCCGCCCATGAGGTTTTGTTTGTAATCGATGGTGACGCCTTCCAAAAGCGGCGCGCTGTCTTTATCAATCACGACCTTAAGGCCATCGGTTTCGATCTGTTTGTCATCATCATTGATTTCTTGGTCGAAGCCTAATCCGTATGATAAACCCGAGCAGCCACCGCCTCTTACCGCCAGGCGCAGAACAAGGTTATCCGCTTCTTGCTCCGCCATCATTTCTTTAATGCGACTGTTGGCCGCTTCCGTAATGGTAATCATACTTTTCACCTCACTCCCTTTTTTATCATTATAATGGGATCCGGATCTTGCTACAAGTCAACCAACTTCATGTCCAATTGTCCACATTTTTGATCGTTTTTTTTCTGACAAAATTACGAACCTACTGTCACGATCGTTCGGTAAGGCTTTTTTTATTGTATAATACAAGCAGACAAAACGTTCATAAGGGGTTTTTGTATGTACCGGATTTTTGTGGCCGTCCTTTTTAGCGCCTTACTGATCACGGGATGTTCGAAAGCAGATAGCAGCCACGAGAGCCCTGCGTTAACGGTATCTGCTGCCGCAAGCCTTGCTGACGTCTTGAACCCCTTGACGACCCAATTTACGAAAGAAACCGGCATACTGGTACATCTCAACTTCGCATCGTCCGGGACGCTGGAAAAACAAATTGAAGCTGGTGCCTCAGCCGACCTTTTCTTTTCAGCCGCCGAAAATTACACAAATCAGTTGATTGACAAAGGGCTTGTGGATAAAAAATGGGTGAAGCCGCTCGTTTCGAATAAGCTTGTGCTCATTGTTCCTAAAAATAGTGACGAGATTCACAGCATTGATGACTTGGCCGCGGCGAAAGTCATCGCGATCGGCACACCGGAACTCGTTCCCGCCGGTGAATACGCCAAAGAAGCGCTGACAAGCTTGCATCTCTGGGGAGCGCTCCAAGCGAAAATGGTTTACGGAAAAGACGTCCGCCAAGTGTTAAGTTATGTGGAGACGGGAAATGCCGATGTCGGGCTCGTCTACCTAAGCGATGCTAAAACGAGCACAAAAGTCAAAACCGTACAAGTGTTGCCGGACGCCTCACACCAGCCGATTCTTTACCCTTGCGCGATTATAAAAAACAGCGATCACCAAAATGAAGCCGAAAAGCTGTTTCATTATCTGCAGTCAAAAGCAGCCATGCAGCTGTTTAAAAAATACGGTTTTGAACCATTAGTGAAGGAATAAACCCAATGAGTAACGCGTTGACCACTGAAGCTTTTCTTGATCCAATCATACGCTCACTGATTGTCGCGGTTGTCTCGACCCTTCTTTGTTTGGTAACGGCGACGGGACTGGGCTATTTCTTTAGCCATCGCCGTTTTATCGGGAAAACCGCGGCGGAAACCTTTTTGATGCTTCCGCTTGTTCTTCCGCCGTCCGTCGTTGGTTTCGGATTATTGGTCATCTTTGGGCGGAGCAGCTGGGTGGGCCGCTTTTTTGAATGGCTTCTGCATCAGCCGATCGTTTTTACGGTTTGGGCGGCGATGATCGCCTCTTTTGTCGTCGCTTTTCCGCTGATGTTTCAAACGGTGAAAAACGGCTTTGAAGCGGTCAATCCGGACATTCGGGAAGCAGCGAAAATCGATGGGGCAGGTCGTGGCCGGCTGTTTTGGCATATTGATCTGCCGCTCGCTAAACACGCCGTTCTGACCGGGACATTGCTCGCTTTTGCCCGCTCCATTGGGGAATTTGGTGCGACGCTGATGATTGCCGGAAATATCCCCGGAAAAACACAAACCATGCCAACCGCCATCTATATTGCCGTCGAGACCAATCACCTCGCTCTCGCCTGGGGCTGGGTCGCCTGCACGGTCATTTTTTCATTTGTGCTGTTGCTGTTTGTTTATTCCTTGAGGAAATAATTGGGTTGCCGTCATACTACCGAATAACATCTATTGGTCGCAAGCTTTTGACCGCTTCAGAAGGAATGAAGAAAAAAACTGGTACATAACTCACCCATGTTAATGAAAAAGCTCCGATGATCGCACTTTGATGGTCGGAGCTTTTTTGAATATTTATCTGTCTATGGGAATTTTTCACTTTTTCTTTGTCACAGCATTTATAGCTGGAATAGGATCATGACAATCGAACCATTTTTGACTTTTTTAACCCTCAAACAAAAAAGTTTCCTTCACAAACGGTTTCGGCGGGTCCGGTCATAAACGCGTGCCCGGATTGCGCATCCCAGCGAATTACTAAATCGCCGCCATCAAGGTGCACGGTGATGTTTGCATCTTTCTCTGCCTTTTGATTTAAAATCGCCGCGACCGCAGCAGCCGTCGCTCCAGTGCCACAAGCTTGGGTCATGCCGGATCCGCGCTCCCAGACGCGGTAGACGAGTTCGCTTGGATTTTTCATTTCAATAAAACCGACATTCACGCCTTCGGGAAATAACGGATGGTCGCCATCAGCTAACCGCGGGCCCAACTCTGCAATCGGTGCTTGTTCGATATCGTCCACAAAAAACAGCGCATGGGGATTGCCCATCGAGACAGCAGTCAAGTCGTAGTTTTTTCCGTCGATCGTCACGCGTTCGTTTATGACTGGAGCCCCACCTTCGCCAGCCATGGGGATGTCCTCGCGATTCAAATGCGGCTGCCCCATGTCCACGGTGACTTGGTCCACTGTGTTTCCGGTAACGTGCACTTCGGCCGTGACGATGCCGCCGAGCGTTTCGATGTGAAATTTTTTCTTGGAAACAAGGCCCCGTTCATAGGCGTATTTCGCGACACAGCGCAGTCCGTTTCCGCAATTTTTCCCCTCCGACCCGTCTTTATTAAAAATGCGCATTTTTAGATCGGCTGCGTCCGATGGCACCATTAAAATCAAGCCATCCGAGCCGATGCCGGTAAAAGGATTCGACACTTTCCGGGCAAGGTCCGGCAAACCAGGCAGTTCCAGTTTTTGACTTATTAAATCCACGTAGATATAACAGTTTCCTAATCCGTGCATTTTAACAAAAGGGATTTGTGACATCTCCGCTCTCCTTCAACAAGAAAATTTGGTTTTGACCAATGAAACAGGAGGTCGCAATACATATGAAAGTCGAACTCCTTCGTCAAGAAAGTTTGGATTTCACCAATGACCGCCCCTGGATTTAGCGCTCCATTTTTCTTAGTGGGCTGTCGGACCAAATATAATCGTCGTCTATTTTTACAATGTCCAGCCGTTCGTGGCAACAAGGCATAACAATATGGGTTTTCACGCCGTCCTTGGCCTCTTCGAATGCTTCTTTTTTAAATGGCAAAAGGATGCTCGATGCCCCGCAGAACGGGCATTCCTGAAAATAGACATCTTGCATCATCTGTTCGTACGGCCATGAATAAGACAAATCGTACATCGGCTCTCCCTCCCGTCCTTGGCAAAAAACACCGCTTCTTGCGGTGTTTTTCAGTTACCGAATCTTTTTTAAGTGGTCGAATATCCGTTCCATGACATCAAGCGGCGTCTCACCTAAAATGAGCTCGCCATTGACGTAGGCAAAACAGCGCTCATAACAAAGGTCACATTGGTCAAGGCAAGTGTATTCGATGACATTCAATGCCGGGTCATCACGCAATGCCGCAAGCGCCTGCTCGGCTTCTTCGGTAAAGTTACTCGTACAAATTTCAATCGTCACGCGCACCCCTTTCACCTCTTTTGGTCAGGTCTATTGAATGGGGGGGTATTTTCGGGGCGCAAATCCAACGCTGGTGCGCTTTAAAAGCCTTGTTGTTCAATAAAAGAAAAAATGTTTTTTAATTTCGGGTCG
The DNA here is from genome assembly GCF_000430685.1 of Tuberibacillus calidus DSM 17572. Lineage (GTDB taxonomy): Bacteria > Bacillota > Bacilli > Bacillales > Sporolactobacillaceae > Tuberibacillus > Tuberibacillus calidus. The sequence goes on from NZ_KE387195.1 coordinate 67,389, forward strand.
CCCTCGCCGATGACTTGGCCATTGGAGACGACAAGCGGATAAAAATATTCGTCATTCAAGATTTTTTCCGTAAACTTTTTATCTTCTTCAGTCTCTGACTGATAAACATCGACATACCGCACTTGGATGTTGCTGTTGGGAAACTTTCTGCGGATCGCCGCATCCAACCATTCTTTCGTTTCCCTTGATGAAGGGGAATGCAGGCAGCTTGGGCATGGCGCCTCCGCTCCATAGACAGTGATAATCATGGCAGTCCCTCCCCGGAGGTTTTCTTTTTTTATGATTTAAGGGTATAACTTAACCTTGGCTTGTGCTTGGACTTTTTATATACTTACGAAAAAGCGTCCCAGACCTTCAATCTACAATAGAAAAGTGTGCTTCATATTTTATGGTGTACGGATGAATAATCCTTGGCTTTTGCCTTTTGGGCTTTATCTATACTTACGAAAAACGCGTTAGCATTTTTCGTTTGATCCTTTCACACCTTCATTTTACAATAGAAAAGACGAATAAGAAATGATTTTCGCGGAAATCCTTGCACAAATATAGATTTTTACAATGAAATTTTTTATAATAAAAGTAGTTTCGGAAAGGGGGCACCTTGTATGCGTGAACAAGTTGAAGCCGTACTCACCAAACTCCGCCCTTTTTTGCTCCGTGACGGCGGGGACGTCGAACTTGTGAACGTCGACGAAGATGGCGTTGTAAGCGTCCGTCTCATGGGTGCATGTGGCAGTTGCCCGAGCTCGACGATTACACTTAAAGCCGGTATTGAACGGGCTTTGATGGAAGAAGTACCTGGATTTAAAGAACTCGAACAAGTATTCTAAAAATAAGGCAAAAGCCGCTCGGTTAATCGAGGCGGCTTTTTTTCATTTTATGATAGGGTCTGCGGAATCTGCCCAGCCTGGATACGCATCAAAATGGGTTTGGCGATCGCTTTCCGAGACTGGATGTGTAAAACCGTCGCAAGCTTTCTTGAAAAAGGAGCTGGTATTGGCAAAACAGCTCTTAAATCCGGCTTGTTTTCCCAGTATATTCAAGCTATAGGCCATTTCAAAAAATTTTTCAGCCCAAAATGGCAGGTAGAACAGCGCTAAAGGCCATTTTGGTCCGCTTCCAAATCCAAAATGGCTTTTTGGATACAGATGTTGGCAAAACAGCCCTCGAATCCGGCTTGTTTTCCCAGTATATTCAAGCTAAAGGCCATTTCAAAAAATTTTTCAGCTCAAAATGGCAGATAGAGCCGTGCTAAAGGCCATTTTGGATCGCTTCCTATTCCAAAATGGCTTTTTGGATACAGATATTGGTAAAGCACCCCTCATATCCGGCTTGTTTTTCCATTAAATTCAAGCTAAAAGCCATTTCAAAAAATTTTTCGGCCCAAAATGGCAGATAGGACTCGATGCAACAACCCATGGCTCTCGCTGCTTTTGTTATTTTTAAAGTTTATAACCTACACACCTGTTTCCGAGGGCCTAGGCCGCGAATCCTGCGAAGCGGGTGTGAGGCAAGGCGCAGTCCGCGCGGATCCCATACATGCTACACGACGCCGACGCCATACATGACGCCCAAAGCCGTTCCGATACATGCCACCTAGCTCCGATTCCATACATGCCAACCAGCGCCAATTCCAATCATGACGCCTGTTACTTAATGCCCAAGTTCGTTCACCGGAGTCAGCGGCTTTTGCCCGCGAACGAGGACGGCATGCAAATTTTCTAAAGCGAGTTTGACCATGGCGGAGCGCGTTTCGGTCGTCGCGCTGCCGATGTGGGGGAGGCAGACAACTTGAGGCAGCGCAAGCAACGGATGGTCTTTGCCAATCGGTTCTTCCGCAAAGACATCCAAGCCGCACCCGGCAATCTCCCCTGTTTTGACAGCCTGGTACAATGCTTTTTCATCCACGCTTTTTCCCCGGCCGACATTCACGAAAATCGCCTCGTTTTTCATCATCCGAAACGCCTTTTCGTTAAAGATTTGGCGGGTCTCTTCGGTTAACGGCAACAAATCAATCACAAAATCCGCTTCTTGCAACAAGGTTTCAAAGGAAACATATTTCGCACCTAGCTCGGTTTCAGCTTGTACATTCCGCGAGCGATTATGGTAAAGGATGTTCATCTCAAAACCTTTCGCCCGCTTGGCCACAGCCGTTCCGATGCGGCCCATGCCGACAATACCGATCGTTTTATGATGAACGTCTGTACCCGCTAAAAGAAACGGGCCCCATTCTTTCCATTCGCCCTTTTTGATAAATTCAGCCGCCTCCACAACACGCCGGGCGGTAGTCAAAACTAAAGCCATCGCTAAATCCGCTGTTGTATCCGTCAAGACATCGGGGGTGTTTGTCACGTGGATGCCCTTTTCGGTGCAAGCGGCGATGTCAATATTGTCATAGCCGACGGCAAGGTTGGCGACGATTTTTAATTGCTTCGCATGCGTGACTAATGGCCGATCCACAGCATCCGACAGCATCGTTAATATCCCGTCATTTTTTTCCACTTCTTGTAACAAACGCTCGCGCGGGACTGGGACCAATGCTTCATTCCAGAGCGAGATCTCCATCTCCTGATGGTAAGGCTTGAGTAAATGTTCTGGTATTTCCCGGGTGATAAACACTTTCGGCTTGCCCACACTTCCACCTTCTCGTTTTTTACTTCATTATAACGAAGTTTTCAGCGTGTTGGCCAGCCAGTCAATTCTTGGCAATGTTTTTATATAACGTTTTCCGAATGCGGCGAGGAATCGTTCTTCACGGTCGGCTTGTTCCAGAAGCTCATGAAGCGTGGCCAGAGCCTTCTGTTCGTCCGCCCGTCCATCAAAAAATGCTTCCGCGTTTTCAATAAACAAAAGCGGATATAAAAGCCGGCTAAAAACGAGCCCGAGTCCGGCAACGGAAAGTTCGCGCTGGCTGACGTATTGATCGACAAAGGCAAAGATGTCCGATGTCGGGCGATTTTGTAAAAGTGCCCGACGCATCCATTCCGCTAAATCGCGCGCTGGGTGGTCGATCACCCATTGGTCCGGCGTCACCTGAAAAAAGCCGTCCAATCTCCAGCACTCTTCGTTGAACCGATGATGGGCAATCACCGGCTGATCGGTTACAGGGACATCAATGAAAAGATCCGTCACATATTGAATGGCGTTTTCCGCGCGTCCCGAAAAATAAGGGAAAACTTCTAAAAACAACGTTTCATAATCACTATGCACGTTTTTCTGTTCCACATCATTCCATTGCACGCTTAAATCGTCGATGCGCTTCGCCCAAAAATCGCGCCAACCGGGAAGAAGATAAGTGCGGCTCGGCCTTTCGCTGAGAAGTTCAGCACCTACCCGATGAAAATGGGCTAGTGTCTTGCCATCGGCACGAAGCGGCCGGTCGGGATGATTCAGCAACAAAAGCACAACCGAATTGCCCGCGATCTCGACGGTTGTCTCATTCGTGTTTGTCGGAACAATGTAAGCGACGGATTCACCCCGGCGAAACAAGACTTCACTGTAATATTGGAGTTCCCCAAGGTCCGGATGATGAAATTGGGAAAGGTCTTTTAATAGATAAAGCTGGTTTCCGTCGGTTAGCCATTCGCATCCGTAAAAGCGAATTTCCTGTAACGCCAATCCATATGCGGCAAAAAGTTGATCCCGTAAAGACATTATCCCCACCCCGTAACATACCGAAAGTTTCCAGCAAATTTGAGCCTTTAATATCACATGAAAAAGCATTCTGATGTATAATATGAAAAAATCAGGGCGGGCATGAGAGCCCGCATAAACCTTTTACGTCAAACACACGCTATAAGGCAAAGGATGGTGGAAAAATGGAAGACATCATAGCCCAAACAGCCCGCAAATGGTTGAAGGAACGCGGGGTAACGGTTGATGATATAGCAGAGTTAGTACTTTTTCTCCAGGCGGAATACATACCGGGGCTCACATTGGACGAATGCCGGAAAAACGTCGAAGCGGTCTTATCCAAACGCGAAGTGCAAAATGCCATACTAACCGGCATTCAAATCGACCGGCTCACTGAAAAAGGGATGTTGGAAGAGCCGCTGCAAGATATGTTGAAGCGCGATGAAGGTTTATACGGCGTCGATGAAATCATCGCCTTTTCGATCGTCAATGTCTATGGCTCCATCGGCTTCACCAATTACGGCTATATCGACAAAATGAAACCCGGCATCTTAAAACGGCTGAATGACAAGTCGACTGGAGAAGTGCATACGTTCCTTGATGATATTGTCGGGGCCATCGCGGCCAGCGCATCAAGCAGACTCGCTCATAGCCAAGCGCCGACGCCTCATATCGATGATTGAATGATTTCCCGATCTTGATGTTATTGTTTCGAGGCAATCGCTGCTGAGCATCGGGCTGTCTTGTCCACAGCCAAGCGCTTACACCTGATATAGAGATTTAAGGGCTTTCCGATCTTGTTGATATTGCCGGGGTAATCACGGCCAGTGCATCGAGCCGCCTCGCCTGTAGCCAAGTGCCGACAACTCATATCGATGATTGATGGGCTTTCCGTTCTTATTGTAAGTGGCATCGCGGCAGGTACATCGAACCACCTCGCACACAGCCAAGCGCCAACTCCTCATATCGACGATTGAAAGGCTTTCCGAAGAATACTTAAAGATTGCTGGACTTTTTCATATTTATGGAAGCGACCCGTGGCATCCCTCGTTGACGCTAATGCCATCATCTGTCAGGGGTGCCGGTTGCTTTTTCCTTTTTATCGGATGCCGTGTGCCAGCGTACGCGGCAAAATTTTAGTTTTCCAAATATTGGGGCGTATGCTCATTTTCGTGGCTCTTCCTGCTGAAAATTGAGCATAAATGCCGTTTTTGCTCATTTTCTTGACGGTTCCGCCTTAAAATTGCGCAGACGCTCCAGTTTTTTACAAATTTAGACCCCATTTTTCCATATTATGGAGCGTATGCTCATTTTCGTGGCTCTCCCTGCCCAAAATTGAGCATAAATGCGGTTTTTGCGCATTTTCTTGCCGCCTCAGCCTTAAAATTGCGCAGACGCTCCAGTTATTTACATTGTCAATACAATATTATATAATTTGTGAAAATTGGGCCTTAGGGAAATGGGTGATTATTTTGATTTTTATTCTTTATTTGTTTTTAATTGGAATTTTAAGTGCTGTTGTGGGTTTATTTATTTACAAATTTACCGATAAGATTTTTCATGGGGTAATATTAAGTTACCTGCTAGGTGGAATAGTTACTATCGTTTTATCTTTTTTATTTGCATATTCACTCACATTTAGCTATCTGTTTTATGGAATGATAGTAGGCATAATTGTTTATATTATTTTCCTCGTTATTATAAAAAAGTGAATCACGTTTATTTAATTTTTTATATGAATCAATTTCATAATTGCTTTTGATTAGAAAAAGCATAGAAGCAGAATTTCAGTATTCTTTAAAAAAATTACACGGTTAGCTATGTTCGCGGAAATACACTCGCTTTCCGCGGACAATCCACATTCCCCAGCTCGTACCCTTAAACGCCTGGGTCTTGCCTATTTCGTTCGTCTGGCAGGACTCTAGCTCAGCTCGTTGAGTAAGCGGAGCTAAAGAACACCCCGTATATTCGTGTTTCGAATCTGGCGATTTCTGTTGTTCGTTAAACTACTTTTTGATTTAACAAACGATTGATGCGATCACAAGCCAGTTTTGAAGCATTATAGATAAGTGTCAAGATCAAAGTGAACTTTAGCCCGTTTCCCTGTGCGATAACGAACATTGTTAAGTTGAAAATAATCCTAGATTCGGCAAGTTTAGTGATTAGTCTTGAAAAAGAAGCCCCCGATGGAATGCGATTTGAGACAAGAAATCCGCAATTCAGTTTAAAGATAAAGTCTTTAATTAATCTCCTGACCAAGTCTTTTATGGTGGGGATGCGTTCGATGATCCGAATAAAATAGAATTAATCATTGCCCCATAATTTAATTTGGTTGGAGCGCCTAGCCCGGCGTTTTAATACGCAATCGGAAAAAGCATATCATTTCTGTGTACAGGCGGCCTTAAAATGATACGCAATCCAATGAATTGGAACTTTTTAGGCGGCGGTTTGAGCCGTTTTCACCAAAAATAAAGAGGCCGTGAACATAACAAGCCCAAAATAATGTAAAAAAGGTTCCAATCATCGCTTTTTGATGGTCGGAACCTTTTTCAGGTGTTATCTTCCCTTATAACTTTTCACGGTAGTGGTCATTCTCAAGTTCACCGCCATGAATGCAAATCCTTTTTTTGTCACTCACTGACAAACGAGTGAAGGCCAAATGGTCCTTCAGAAATCCAAAAACTGGTTCCACATCCATTTGACATTGCGATAGAGCCGCACTTCCACCAACACGTTGCTGGGTACCACTCTTTTCTGATTAGCCTGCTGGGTTTTGTTCCAGCTTTTTTATAAAAAATTAATTTATAGGCGCCATTCCGCAAGTGAAGCAACCGTATAAGTCGGCGGCTCGTCGACCTTGGCGAGTTCTTCAGCCGTTGTGACGCCGGTTTGAACGAACAATGTATCCACACCGGCGCGAAGGCCAGCCAAGATATCCGTTTGGTAATTGTCGCCGACCATGAGCACATCGGACGCCGCAAGCCCCAAGCGCTCCAAGGCTTGGCGGATGATGATCGGCTCGGGCTTTCCGATAAAAATGGGGGTCACACCTGTTGCCACTTGCAGTAGCGCGGTAATCGACCCGTTTCCGGGAAGAAGCCCCCGCTCGGTCGGAAGGGCGACATCGGGATTCGTCGACAAAAAGGTCGCCCCGCCTCGAATGGCCAAGCAGGCTTCCGCTAATTTTTCATACGTCAGCTGGCGGTCCATGCCGACGGCCACATAATCCGGTTTATTCGCCGTGACGGTGAACCCTGCTTCACGAACAGCCGTCCATAAGCCATTTTCACCGATGACATAGACTTTCGCCTCCGGATGTTTCTCCTGCAGATACCCTGCCAGCGCCATGCTGGACGTAATGACGTCTTCGGCCGTGCAAGGGATGTCCATTGCGGTTAACGTCTGAGCGACGTCCTCAGGCGTCTTAGTGGAATTATTTGTGACAAACATGTAAGGGATGCCGCTCGCTTTTAACTGTCTTAAAAGGGCGACAGCCCCCGGAATCGGTTCCCTCCCCCGGTAAACCGTGCCATCCAAATCAAATAAATAGCCTTGATATTTTTTCACGCGATGTCATTCCTTTGTTGGTTTAAATGCCGAGACGGGTCCGAGTTCTTTGTCAAGATATGTACGGACTTGTTCGGGGAAAGCTTTCCAGTCCTCATAAAAACGTTTGAGTTCCGCCGAAAGCGAGTCATGTTGGATATGCGTATAATCGCGCACTAAAATTTTTCTTAATTGAACGACCCGCTTTAACCCTTCCTCGTTCTCTTTAGATACAACGCCTTCATCAACGAGAATATCGACAATGTCCTCATAGCTGCCTGGGTCGCGCATGATAAAGCCGTCAATCATTTGGTTACCGACATCTAAAAAGGATTCCACGAGCACATGAACAAGGCGCTCCAAAGCCAATTTTTCAATTGGGGTTTGCCAATTCTTTTGAGCTTCAAACATTTCCAGCAAGTTTTCCATATGGCTTAACGTCTCAGCCAAGCGTTCCCGATCGACAAAATACATGTTTCTCACCTGCCGTTGTTTTCATATTCCCACTATTTTACGGTTATATTAACCGATAAGGTGGTGACTTTATGGTAAAAAAACGAAAAGAAGATCAATACAGTGATTTTGCTAATGTCGTCGACCAAAATCAGTTTCTCACTTCCGAAGAATTTCCAGAAGGGTCCTATGGTCAGGCCACGGGTGACGACCGTCCCGTAAAAAATAAGGATACACCTTGGGTTGAGGGACAAAAATATATCAGCGGATTCACGTATGAAGACCGCACCCTCCATAAAAATCTGCCAAGGCAGTTTCCAGGCGCTCATCCGACCCACGATGACCCCGACCAGGAAAAAGTCCCGCCATACGAAGATTATACCCCCTGATTTTCAGGGGGTATACGCATCTATACCATCTGGTTTAAGCTTTTTGACAACAAAATAGCGGCAGCCGAAATTGCAATATTCCAAGATATATTCTGGAAGGGTGCCGATGCGTGATTCCGGCGGGGCTTTGCGATTATTGTTTTCGTAAAATCCGCGCAGTCGCAATTGTTCATAGCCCCAATCGCCGACAATATAATCATACTTGGCCAAAATCTCGCTGTAACGCTTGAGAAAAGCCTCTTCGTTCCAGCCATCGCGATGGTTTTCAATAACCTCATATGTCACATGATTCACTTTTACCGCTATTTTCTTCGGCCAGTCCATGGACATCCCCCTCCGCCCTTTATTTTAACACACAATCCCAAAAAGAAAAATGAATCCATGGATGGGAAGGCAAGATTTGCTAGCAAATAATTTTCGGAAGAGGTCATTCTAAAAAATAAAGATATGATTGAAACCTTTTTCCAGGAGGCTAAGACATGGTTAAAAATGTTTTTTGCTTTTTTTGTGTCGCCATACTATTGTTTCTCTCCGGTTGTGCCGGTTTAGATCATAAAGAAAATCAAGATGACCAAGGTCTGAGCCGCATGCAAGATCCTGTGCGGGACGTCACATATAATGGACCTCCGAAAAACATTCAAAACAACTCCCCAAGTGAGAATGCCCGCGGGGAATTCGGCTATACCCACTATTCGCGCAAACCCGGCCGCGATCATGCATTGGATGTCCAACATATCCCGAAAACCGACTATCAAGCGCTTTCCGACATTATCACGCGTGTTGAATTGTCGCTTCCGGATATTTACGATGTCGGCACCTTGGTCACCGATCAATATGTCCTCATCGCTTATAAAACGACAAATGATAATCGCGTGGAGGCGGCCGAGCAGGTCAAACGAACGGCTTTATCGGTTGTGCCCAATTATTATAAGGTTTACATTTCCGACAAGCCTTTTGCACAAACCGACATCGCTAATTTTAAAAACCTAGACGTTTCAACGCCCCGTGTCCACCAATGGTTGGAGAATTTGATTAAACAAATGAAACAATCACCGCAAGGGACGACGTCACCGAAAACCCATCAAAGGCGCTAAAACGGCACAAGGGAAATCACTTGGAAAGGAGGGAACCGTGTGAAAGTCTTGATTTCGCTCTTACTCGCCTCTAGTATTTTCTTGACCGGGTTGGCCGGCGACAATGTGATGAAAGCTGAGGAAGCGCAGAACCTACAACAGAAAAAAGATCTTCAAAAGCAGGCCCATCCTGTTTTTAAAGAACAAAAAGCGGAGAACCCCATGCCTTATTATTTAAAAACGGCCGCGTTAACCGATGTGCCGTGGTATTTGCTTGCGGCCATCGATCAATATGAGCGCAATGTCAGAAACACCCGACGTGATTTGCCGGACGCTGATGGACCCGTTGCCATCCTGATTCCAAGGCATAAATGGCTCGGTGCTCTTAACCCCGCCCAAAAAGACCGCGATCCTTTTTTTATTTCTTTATTTGACGGGATGGGTAAGGACGGTAATGGTGACGGTGCAGCGTATGAGAATGACCCCGATGATGTGCTCTATACGATGGCTCAATACTTAAGTACTTACGGTTCTGATTGGCTCGATTATAAAACCGCCCTTTGGGATTATTATAAAAGTGAAAAAACGATCCAAGTGATTACTGAAATGGCCGAACTCTATAAACATTTCGGCACCATTGAACTGGAGAAGAGGGCTTTTCCGATTCCATTAAGATATAACTACGATTATCGCTCCACATGGGGGGCACGGCGCGGCTGGGGAGGTTTGCGCATTCACGAGGGCACCGATATTTTTGCGGGCTATGGCACACCGGTTCTCTCGACGGCATACGGGGTGGTTGAAATCATCGGTTGGAATAAATTCGGAGGCTGGCGAATCGGCATTCGTGATGTGAAAAACGTGTATCATTACTATGCGCATTTAAGCGGGTATGAAAAACACATTAAAAAAGGATCGATCGTCAAGCCTGGTGAAGTCATCGGTTATGTGGGCAGCTCCGGTTACGGTCCTAAGGGCACTCAAGGAAAATTTCCACCTCACCTCCATTACGGCATGTATAAATATGACGGCAACACAGAATATTCCTTTGACCCTTATCCTTACTTACGAGCCTGGGAGCGCGAAGCTTACCGAAGCTGCCGCGGTTCATAAAGAAAATTTCCGCCTCCCCATTATGGCGTGTATAAATATAACGGCAACACAGAATCCTTTTACCCTTATCCTTACTTACAGGCCTTGGGGCGCGAACCCTACCGAAGCCGTCGCGGTTCATAAGGAAAATTTCCGCCTCCCCATTATGGCGTGTATAAATATAACGGCAACACAGAATCCTTTTACCCTTATCCTTACTTACAGGCCTTGGGGCGCGAACCCTACCGAAGCCGTCGCGGTTCATAAGGAAAAAGACAGCCCGAGGCTGTCTTTTTTATCACAATAAGGGAGTAGGAATGGAATTTTATTGAAAAATATTTTTTTGAAAAGGAAGCCGCCTTAAAAGCCCAAATGGAAAACGGCCGTTTTTGTAGAAAAATATTTTTCTGACACCGCAAAGATGCCAAGAAGCCTTGATGTATCACCATCTCTTCAGGGAATATAATGAATGATCCCAAGCTTGTGCTACTATTGAGCCATATGTACGGCGTAATTCTTGGGTCCAGGCACATTTGCGCGATTTTTTTAGGCTCTCGATTCACGAAAACGTTGCGTAAAAAGCGGAATCGCAACATTTTTTGGTTCGATGGCGTGCGAAACGTCGCGCTGCAGCCAGATATTAGGAAAAAAGAAGCGCGGTTCACGGGTCCAGACGTCTTTGCGCAACTTTTTTGAGCTTCCAATACGCGAAAACGTTGCGCAAAAAACGGAATCGCAACGTTTTTTAGTTCAGCGGCTGTCGAAACGTTGCGCTGCATCCAGATATTAGGAAAATTGAAGCTAGATACTTGAGTCCAGACACGTTTGCGTGGTGCCAATATGATTTGCCAGCAGTCCGAAAATGGCATTTAGCGTAGTTCTATTGACCATTTCGGGCTGTTAGAAATTTTGAAATGGTCTTTAGCTTGAATTTACTGGTAAAATACGCCTGTTTTGAAAGCTGTTTTTCCAGCATCTGTATCCTAATGACCATTTTGGAGAGCTTGCAGTGCGAAAATGGCATATAGCACAGTTCTATTGACCATTTCGGGCTGTTAGAAATTTTGAAATGGTCTTTAGCTTGAATTTACTGGTAAAATACGCTTGTTTTGAAAGCTGTTTTCCAGCATCTGTATCCTAATGACCATTTTGGAGAGCTTGCGGTGCGAAAATGGCATTTAGCGCTGTTCTATCGGCCATTTCAGGCTACTAAAAATTTTAAAATGGCTTTTAGCTTGAACAAAATGGAAAAACACACTACCGTTATGATCGCTATTTTCTCATGATCTGTGTCCTAATTGCCATTTTTAAGTGCTTAGCTTGCCAAAGTGGTATTTGAATTTAAAAAACTTTTCATTCGACAGTCACTAATACGTCCGGATTTTCTTACCTTACTATTTTTTCTTTAACGGTTGATCGGGCAAGGTAATGGACGCATTATTACCGCCGTTGCTCCAATACATAGGTACTTTCCCGGGATAGAAGAAAGAAGCAAACGGTATATCGGATTTGACAGTAATCGGTTTTGAGCCAACGGGGATGACGACTTGCACGTCCACTTCAACGTGCAAAGAAATTTCGACATACACATTATTGATGCCGACCTGTTTCAGAAACCGTTTGATATTTGTCCGCGTATTACTGATCACTTGAAACTTTACGGGGACTTGAGGCCCGAGATTAGCAAGCAGCACATTATTCGTGGCCTCTCCTAGCGGAATGTATGTAATGACACCTTTTTCTCCGCTTGGGACTTTCATTTGATCGCTTGTCGTGTAGATCGGCCTATCCCCTTCTTCAATGGCCCTTAAATATTCCTGAACGTCCTGCGTCGTTCCTGTCAGCAGTCGGTTGATAATATAAGTATTTAAGTTAATGTTTGTGATTTCTCCGTTATCATTTTTTTCGATGTCCACTAAACTATAAAGTCCATTTTTATCAATATATTTTTGCATTTCATTGACTTCTTTATTTTTAACACCATAGTTAATGGCATACTGGGCGATTTGCCTCGTTTTCGTCTCGGCAATATTCATGAGCACAGGTTTGATGCCTTCGTTGATGATCCACAATCCCCAAAGGGTAACCCCGATAAACACTATAACTGAAAAAACAAAGACATGGCGAAACGGTATGTTCCGGCGCGGTTTCAGCGACGTTTTCGGCAAATCAACACCTCCATCCAGGCATCCCATAAGCATGTATATGCTTGTCGAACCCGGATTACGCGTGTTTTTTCACACAGAGTTCCTGTTTTAATGCCACCTGTTGAAGCCGCCGTTCACCGACAATCCGTAAAAAAATGAGCCGGCCTTGTCTTAGCCGGCGAGATTTCGGTTAGGGCGTCCTAATTGATTTGGTTTGCTTCCATTTTTAAAAGCGCGTCACGGCCGGTCATCCCTTTTTCTATGCCAATATTTTCGGCCTCAATCGTGACCGACTCGAGCGGAGCATCTAAAAGCTGTTCAATCGTGCGAACGCCGACCGCCCGCCCTGCAATGATTTTTCGGTCTCTTAATTTTTCGTTAAGTAAAGCAACGTCAAGGGCACCGCACATGATATAGCCCACATCGTTATAGACAGCCATCAGCTTCGTCTTCGGAAGCTCGACGGTCACAGCCGTAAACGGCTTTCCGCCAATAAACATCGGCTCAACACTAATCATCAAAAGCCCTCCTTCGACCATTAGTTTATTGACCGTTGAGTGGAAATGTGACCTCTTAACTCGTATAACTTATAAGCGTATTCATAATATTATTTTGGATCGGTTGATATAACCGTTTATGGTCACTCCTGTTATATACATATAAATCCCTAGGCCGACATCACATGAGCATACATCTGGTCATCTACAAGTAAATGATTCTCACCTTTTAACAGACATAAAAAAACCGGGCCATTAGAGACCCGATAAAGTTTCTTTAAATTCATCGACGATTAGCTGCTGATACGCCATGCCTTCCCCATATCTTTTATGTATTTCGGCATAGACTTCTTGAACTTTTTCCTTATATTCATCGGATTCGCGCGGAAGATTCAGCGCTTTAAACTTAGCCATTGGTTCTTGAATATAAGCAGGGCGCGGTCCCCACCGATGAATGACATCGCCGTCCGGCGTGACGAGTAAGACGACCGGAATCGATTTTCCACCATACAGCAAAAATTTATTGATGAGTTCTTCATTTTCTTCAAGAATGAAAACCTCAACGGGGATTTTGGCTGTCTCCATGATTCTAAGAACAACCGGCATATTATGGACGACATCCCCGCACCAATCCGATGCGATGATCGCACAACGCAGTTCTTTTGTATTGCTAAAGTCAGAAAAGAATTTTTCATCGTCTTCTTTCCAAGTAAAACCTTGATAATAGCTTTGAAACTGATCCTGGTTTTTGGACATCCAATCCATGAATGCCTTGGGTGTAATGCCTTTTCCGAGCCATTTTCCGATGTTTTCACCCATAATGATCCCTCCCAATTATGAGCTTAAATCTCCTGGCCAGGCTGAGTTTCACCTTTCAATCCTATTATCGGTGTTTAAAAATATCGTTGCAAGGGATTGCGCTTACAATCCTTTTTAAAAGAGAACGGAGTAAATTGCCTGTAGAAAAGGACATATCATTATGCCGGGCGAAACAAATGATAGGAAAACTTTTCTCGAGTTATACTTCGAAAATTCCGAATCATTCCCATATGGCGGTAAATTTATAAAAAGTGACGGTAAACAGCCGAAATCCGGCGGTAAATAATCAAAATCCGACGGTAAACACCCGAAACACGGCGGTAAATACACTGACTTTGCAAATAAATGTTTTTAAACGGTAATGTAAATAAAATTTTACAAAAAAGGTATTTTTTATTAGACATTTATAAGAAAAACTCCTAATGTAGAGATATAATAGACAAGTTACCCAAAAACCTCTACAAAAGGAGCATTAACATGGGTAACAGTATACCAGAAGAAACCGTTATTGAAAAGTGTCTTAAGATTTTGGATGTTGCTCTCTATCGGCATCCTTACCGCGATCACGGATCCAAAAAACTTTTAACAGGGAAAGCTATTTTACTTCTCGTCGATGCCCAACTTCGCCAATATGACTCCCTTTGGGAGATTTCAGAAAACCTTAGAGCCA
>NZ_KE387196.1:0-29871 GCF_000430685.1 Tuberibacillus calidus DSM 17572
GAATGATCAATGAACCAAGTGCCAAACGAACCGAAAAGGCCTTGTGTCCTTGCCTGACGTCTCCCAGTGACTTGACATATTCTTTTTCAGCTTTTGACCAGGGGATGAGGTTAGACAAGACCACCCAACGGTTATTGGGATTTAATTGTCCACCAAACGGCAGGAAAAATTCATGTGGCAGGATGAGTTGATCGGCATGATGTTCGTACAAAGTTAGTCCCTCCAAGTGCAAGGTTTTTGATGAGTTTCCGAATCATACCCTTGCATATAAATTCGACAAAAAAGTGAAAAACCCTTGTTAAATCAACATTTTTTTGTTATTCAGTAGACCCTAATTAGGAGGTTTGCTCAAGATACAAAAAACCGACCTAAGGCCGGTTCTAGAAAGTATCTTTTTATTTTCCTTTTTTAAGGGGTTTGACAATGAAGGTTTGGATGAGCAGGTTGAGGATGGATATGATGATCGCAGCGAGTAATGCGGCACCAAAGCCATTGATTTCAAAGGCGTCTCCCATCAGTCCTGCCGTGATTTCAAGGGTGATGGCATTGATGACGAATAAGAATAAACCCAACGATAATACAGTAACTGGTAATGTAAGGATGATTAAAAGTGGCTTTACAATCACATTCAGTACAGAAAGAATCACCCCGGCAATAAGCGCCGCACCGACACCGGATAACTTGATACTGTCCATATACCCGTCCACAACCATGAGCACAATGGTTATAACGATAATGTGGATGATCCAATTTTTCATACATTCGCTCCATTCAATGTTAATAAATGTCCTTCTCCGGTATAATCAGGTAAAGCAAAAAGTAGAGTAATGTTAATGGTAAAAAAGCGGTCGCAAACATGATGATGAGGTATATCACTCTAACAATTGTCGGATCAACGGAAAAGTATTCGCCGATTCCGCCCAACACGCCCAACAACATTCGATTTTCCCTAGATCGGAATAATCGCTTCATCATCCATCAACTCCATCATTCTAGTTTAGTGATTATACGCCCCACACTTC
This sequence comes from Tuberibacillus calidus DSM 17572, assembly GCF_000430685.1. Classification (GTDB taxonomy): domain Bacteria; phylum Bacillota; class Bacilli; order Bacillales; family Sporolactobacillaceae; genus Tuberibacillus; species Tuberibacillus calidus. Next base: position 1,023 of record NZ_KE387196.1, read on the forward strand.
GATGAATGTCATACTCTCCCCGGGATTTAAGCAAAGGATTGTCAGGATACCGTTTGGTGTTTCTTAATCCGTTCTTCCATTCGCCGTTTATCCCTTTCAAGGATGGGCTTTAGATATCTACCGGTGTATGATGCTTCCGTTTCGGCAACCACTTCCGGTGTGCCGGTTGCGACGATGGTGCCGCCGCGGTCGCCGCCTTCCGGACCAAGGTCGATGATATAATCAGCGGTTTTGATCACGTCGAGATTATGTTCAATGACGAGAACCGTGTCGCCTTGATCAACCAGTTGCTGAAGCACATCCAACAGCCGGGAGATGTCATCAACATGTAAGCCGGTTGTCGGTTCATCGAGAATATAGAGGGCTCTCCCCTTTGTTCTACGATAAAGCTGGGAGGCAAGTTTCACGCGTTGGGCTTCCCCGCCCGATAACGTCGTCGCTGGCTGGCCAAGTTTCATGTAACCAAGACCGACAGCATAAAGCGGCTCAATGCGGCGCTTGATTCTCGGTATATTTTCAAAAAAGACCAACGCTTCCTCAACGGTCATCTCCAAAACATCGGCGATCGTTTTGCCTTTGTAGGTGACTTCCAAGGTTTCGCGGTTGTAACGCTTACCGTGACAGACTTCACAAGGAACATAGACATCTGGCAAAAAGTGCATTTCGATTTTAATAATCCCGTCCCCGCGGCATGATTCGCAACGTCCGCCTTTCACGTTAAAGCTGAACCGGCCTTTTTTATACCCGCGGATTTTCGCTTCGTTGGTTTGGGCAAAGACATCGCGGATCATATCAAAGACACCGGTGTAAGTGGCTGGGTTAGAGCGCGGGGTGCGGCCGATTGGCGACTGATCAATGTCGATGACGCGATCAATTTCTTCGATGCCTTCGATCCGCCGATGTGCCCCCGGCTTGACTTTCCGGCCATGGAGCTTTTGGGCGAGTGCGGCAAACAAAATATCATTGACGAGCGTACTTTTTCCGGATCCGGAAACGCCGGTGACACAAGTAAACGTGCCGAGCGGGAAGGAAACCGTCACGTTTTTTAAATTGTTCTCGCAGGCCCCGACAACTTTGATGGCGCGGCCATTCGGTTTCCGACGTTCAAGCGGAACAGGGATAAACTTGCGGCCCGACAAATACTGGCCGGTTAAGGAATTCTCATTGTCCATGATTTCCGCTGGCGTCCCTTGGGCTGTCACCCGGCCACCGTGCTCACCGGCCCCAGGACCGATGTCGATGATGTAATCGGCTGCAAGCATCGTGTCTTCATCATGTTCGACAACGAGCAGCGTATTGCCTAAGTCGCGCATGCTTTCCAACGTCCGAATCAACCGGTCGTTATCCCGTTGGTGCAGGCCAATCGACGGTTCATCTAAAATATAAAGAACACCCATAAGCCTTGAGCCGACTTGTGTAGCCAGACGGATGCGTTGGGCTTCCCCGCCGGATAATGTGCCGGCTGCGCGGTTCAATGTCAAGTAATCGAGACCGACATCAACGAGAAACCCCGTTCGCTCAATGATTTCTCTTAAAATCAAGCGGGCAATGGTGGTTTCTTTTTCCGATAACTCTAATTGCATAAAAAAGTTTTGTACTTCACGGATTGTCAATTCGGTGACTTCACTAATGTTTTTACCGCCGACAAAAACAGCCAGCGCTTCTTTTTTCAGCCGCGCGCCTTTACAAGCCGGGCATGGTTTTTGTGCCATATATTCTTCCATTTGCTCGCGGATATAATCGGAACTCGTTTCTTTAAAGCGCCTTTCGATGTTGCGGAGAACGCCTTCGAAATAAATATCATTTTCCTTTATTTGTCCAAAGTCAGTTTCGTACACGAAATGAATGCGGTCTTTTCCGCTGCCGTATAAAATTTTATCCAGCTGGTCTTTCGGCAAGTCTTTCACCGGCGTGTCCATGTCAATGCCGTAATGCTCACACACGGACCGCAAAAGCTGCGGGTAATACTGAGAACTCGTCGGCTCCCATGCGGCAATCGCGTGTTCCCGTAATGTTTTCGAATCATCAGGGATGACAAGATCCGGGTCGACCTCAAGTTTAATGCCCAGACCATCACAGGACGGGCAGGCACCAAACGGACTGTTAAAGGAAAAGAGCCTCGGTTCCAGTTCCCCGATGGAAAAACCACAGTAAGGGCAGGCATGATGTTCGCTGAACAGCAGTTCACCTTCACCGATGACATCGACAATGACACGGCCACCGGCCAAATTAGCGGCGGTCTCGAGCGAATCAGCCAGCCGGCTGCGGATCCCTTCTTTAATCACCAAGCGATCAATCACGACTTCGATATTATGTTTTTTATTTTTTTCAAGCTTGATGTCTTCGGTCACTTCCCGAAGCTCTCCATCGACGCGGACGCGAACATACCCTTTCTTCTTAATATCTTCCAGCACTTTGACATGCTCGCCTTTTCGCCCAGAAACGATCGGCGCTAAAATTTGTAATCGCGTCCGTTCGGGGTAAGCCAAAATCCGGTCAACCATCTGCTCAATGGTTTGTGAGGCGATTTCTACGCCGTGTTCCGGACATACCGGGTGCCCAATGCGCGCAAACAACAAGCGCAGGTAGTCATAAATCTCCGTCACAGTCCCGACGGTGGAACGGGGATTTCGGCTCGTCGTTTTTTGATCGATGGAAATCGCCGGCGATAAGCCTTCGATGGCATCGACATCCGGTTTATCCATTTGCCCAAGGAATTGTCTGGCATAGGCCGACAATGATTCCACATAACGGCGCTGGCCTTCCGCATAAATCGTGTCAAAAGCCAAGGAAGATTTCCCTGAGCCCGAAAGCCCTGTGAGCACGACAAGTTTATCGCGGGGAATCGTTACATCAATATTTTTTAAATTGTTTTCGCGTGCACCTTTTACAACAATATTTTCTAATGCCATTCCTTCAGCCATCCTTCCACTGTGAACCGCTAAGGCTTCTTCATTTGTTTCGAATCGTCAACAAATCCATCAGTTAGGCTTCAGCTTTTAATTCTAAAATAATATCTCGGAGCTCGGCTGCCCGCTCGAAATTAAGCGCCTTGGCAGCTTCTTTCATTTCCTTCTCCAAGGAAGCAATGAGTTTTTCCCGTTCGGATTTGGTCATCGCTTTATAATCCCGTCCGCTCGTCGTTTTCGCGCCATCGTCTTCAACGGTATAAGTGGCCCGAATGACATCGTGAATTTCCTTCTGAATCGTTTTGGGTGTAATCCCATGGACGCGGTTATACTCCTCTTGAATGCGACGGCGTCGCCGAGTTTCGTCGATCGCGATTTGCATCGAGCGTGTGATTTTATCAGCATACATGATGACATGACCATTGGCGTTCCTCGCTGCACGGCCGATCGTTTGGATCAACGATCGCTCCGCCCGTAAAAAGCCTTCCTTATCGGCATCCAAAATCGCAACGAGCGAAACCTCAGGGATATCCAAACCTTCCCGTAAAAGGTTAATACCGACGATACAATCGTAAACCCCGAGCCGCAAATCGCGAATAATCTCAATGCGCTCGAGCGTTTTGACCTCTGAATGCAAATAATTCACTTTGATGCCCATTTCTTCTAAATATAAGGTCAAATCTTCCGCCATTTTTTTCGTTAACGTGGTGACGAGCACCCGTTCATTTTTCTTAACACGTTCTTGAATTTCATGCAAAAGATCATCAATTTGCCCTTTCGTTGGCCGGACGTCAATTGTCGGGTCAAGAAGTCCCGTTGGTCGAATGATTTGTTCGACAACTTGCGGGCAGCGTTCCAGCTCATAAGGACCAGGGGTAGCCGAAACGAAAAGGATTTGATGAATGTGATTCTCAAATTCTTCAAATTTAAGCGGCCGGTTGTCTTTGGCAGAAGGCAACCTAAAGCCGTGTTCGACGAGAACATCTTTGCGCGCTTGGTCGCCATTATACATCCCGCGGATTTGCGGTATCGTCACATGTGATTCGTCAATGATAATTAAGAAGTCCTTCGGAAAATAGTCCAACAGCGTATACGGCGTTGAGCCTGGTTCCCTTAAGGTCAAATGCAAGGAATAGTTCTCGATACCTGAACAAAAGCCCATTTCCTTCATCATTTCGATGTCGTAACGTGTTCGTTGTTCCAAGCGTTGCGCTTCCAAAAGTTTGCCTTCTTTGCGGAAATAGGCGAGCCGTTCTTCCAGTTCTTTTTCGATCCGTTCAATGGCCAATTTCATTTTTTCATCTCGTGTGACGAAGTGAGAGGCCGGGAAAATGGCAATATGATCCCGCTGGCCGAGCACTTCACCGGTCAAAGCATCGATTTCCGTAATGCGTTCGATCTCATCACCAAAAAACTCAACGCGCACACATTGTTCAGAACGGGAGGCCGGAAAGATTTCGACGACATCACCGCGGACGCGAAATTTACCGCGGACAAAATTAACATCGTTGCGTTCATACTGGTTGTCCACAAGCTCATGTAGCAAGCGGTCTCGATCTTTTTCCATGCCCACCCTTAACGAAATGACGTGAGCGCTATATTCTTCTGGCGAACCCAAGCCGTAAATACAGGAGACGCTAGCAATAATAATGACATCGTCCCGTTCAAATAATGCACTTGTTGCCGAGTGCCGGAGTTTATCAATCTCATCGTTAATGCTCGCATCTTTTTCAATGTAAGTATCCGTCTGGGGGACATACGCTTCGGGTTGATAGTAATCATAGTAACTGACGAAATATTCGACGGCATTATCCGGAAAAAACTCTTTAAATTCGCTGTAGAGCTGTCCAGCAAGCGTTTTATTATGTGCAATAATCAGCGTCGGTTTTTTGATTTGTTGAATAACGTTAGACATGGTAAAAGTTTTGCCGGTACCGGTTGCCCCCAGCAAAGTTTGATATTTTTTCCCCTCGCGGAAACCCTTGACGATTTCCGCAATCGCCTTCGGTTGATCGCCTTGAGGTTGATATTTTGATTTGAGCGCAAATTCCATCGTCGGCTCCTCCGTTTGTCGCTTTATACCTATATATTCGTCATGGGGCATGGTTTCAAAACCTGCCCCGTCAAGTCTTTTTTTCAATTCGAGATACCTATTCGGGGACATTATAACACATTATCTAAAAACGAACAAATATTCGAGTTTAACTTTCTCAAAAAGACACATCCGAGGTGTCGAATCTTGGCATGAGTAAAGATAAGAGTGACGATAAAGGCCACGACGACCTCAAACCACGGTGTTCTTTCTCAATGCCCCTCTAAATATATGCCCATATAAAAGCACAGGCTGCCTGTTATTTTGGCAGCCTTTTTATCTATGTACCATTTTCTATTTTTTCTTTAGCCATTGGTGTTTGCATGTTTTTCTTTGACCCGTCGGGATGGTTCTAAAAACAGCAAGCCGATATGATGAAGGTCATTTTCGTGGATGGCACCTTTGACAAAACGTGGTTCTCCGTTGTGGTCTAACACTTCCATTCTGCAGTATGTCGGTTTGATTTGCAGGGCTCGGTAAAAGGTTTCCTCGTTGCGGACCGTAACGCCGTTCACCTTATCAATGATTTCACCGATTTGGACGCCCATTCGTTCGGCCGGAGTATGATGTATAACTCCAACGACCCGAAGGCCGTTTCCTTGGTCAATGAAATAGAAAGGTTTGACGGAGTGATCATAGAAATGTTTAAGTACTAGTGCCAATCGACTGAGGAATGCAAGCCCTGCAGCAACAAGAGCAAACCATGATATATCCAATATATAACCGAAAGCAATCAGAATCGCTGTGACTACACCCGTCATAAGCAGCCAATAACCTGAGCGGCGGATAGCGGGTTTCGGCAAATCATGGGTGATGAATTGCTGGATGCTCAATCCGAGCGGCAAGGCGCAAAGACCGAAACTTTGTCCATCGGAAAGCGGCCACCAGGCGCCTGAATGAATGGCACCGCCCGCATCAGGGAGCAAAAGAAACAGCGGGACGATCCATAAACGATTCGCTTCTACGGCACCGACCTTTTTCCCTCGCTTACTGTTAATAAGCCGTGGCGACAGTTGTTGATGACCCCAAAAGAGGATCGCACAAGCTTCAAGCAGAAGAACAACCGCAAGGATAACGCCGAGATCTGTCAGTGACGCGCCGCGGATTTCTTTGATCCAGCGGTTCAGGACGGAAAAATTCGTCGCAAGCTCCGGGAAGATCGCTGTAATCCAGATCGCGATCGCAACGGATAAAGTGCCAGAAAAAAAACGGAGCTGCCCAGTCAATAAAAGCAAGAAAGAGCAGACGGTAATTAAAACGATGACCCCCGCTGGCACCGCTACTCCCAAACCGATAAAGAGTACCGTTCCGGCCAAAGCCAATAAAAGACTCGGACCGACCGATGACACAACCGTATTAAAAACCCCGTATGCTTTTAAACCGAACGAGAGCCTTTCTCTCCTGACGCGCTGCCAACCTATTAGAAAAAGGGCTGCGACCAATACATAGAAAAACGGATTGTAAAAAATGGTGACAAGCCCTTTTAATATCGTGATCAGCAAGTCCATGTTATCCACACACCCTTAGGTTCAATCGTGACGAATGCTAGATGAATACTTTTCTATTTTAACAATATCTCTATCAGAAGTCTCCCACTTCCATCCGAAATGTAAAAAGAAAGGGATTACAGTGAAGTACAGGTTAACCCCATTAATGGGAGTGCACCATCATCGGCTGATAATCTCTTTATCCAAATACGTAATAAAGAAACTAAATCCAGTGTTAACGATTCGTTGTCTGCACGCAAAAAGATATCCGTATGCCCTATTCATACGGATATCTTTCGACGGTCAAGCGGTAAAATCCTGCCGGACCTATTATTTTTCAATGTTTTTTAACAACACTTGCATCGCCGTTTTCAACTGTAAATCGTACTTGGGATCCTTGACGATGTCATAAATTTTATATTCCAATTCTGAAGCGGTTTTGGCATTAATTTCACCAGTGACCGGAAGATCATGCGCTTTTTGGAACGCCTTTACAGCGGTTACCGTATCTTCATCGAAATAACCATCATACCGGCCGGGGTCAAAACCTGTACCTTTCAGCATTTTCTGAGCGTTAGCGATTTGTTCGCTATTCATGTCGTATTTCAACGGTTTGTCTTTATCCACGACAAGCGGTGCGACATAGAAATAATCCGGCTCTTCTACTTTGACTGTCGGCTTGATGCCTTTCTTATGAATCCAGTTTCCGTCAGGCGTAAGCCATTTCGCCATTGTCAGTTTCAATTCGCTTTTATCCGGAAAGGTGACCGCTTGTTGCACGGTGCCTTTGCCGAAAGATTTGACACCAATAAGAGGATAACCGCCCGCTTCATTTAAAGCTGCAGCCAAAATTTCCGCTGCAGAGGCGCTGCCGCCGTCAATTAGACCGACAATGGGATAAGGTTTTTTCGCTTTTAAATTGGAATAGGCAGGAATGCGTTCGCCGTTTCGATCCTCAATTTGAACAATCGGTTTTTGGCTTGAGATGATCATATTTAAAATGTTTTCGACTTTATCCAGGTAACCGCCGGGATTCCCGCGAACATCAATGATTAAACCATCAATGTGTTCATCTTCCAGTTTCTCAAGAGCTTTTGAGAATTCTTTATCGGTATTTTCACCGACGGAAGTGATTTGGATATAGCCGAGATTCTTATTTTCTTGTTTGAACGTTTTAGTATAAACAGTGGTCAGAGGAATTTTATCGCGAACGATATCAAATTCCAATAAATGTGTAGCCCCTTGCCGTTTTACAACTAAATGGGCGACGGTTCCCTTTTTACCTTTAATCAAGGACACCGCTTCCGACAAGCTCATGCCGTCCAAAGACTTCCCGTTAACTTTTAAAATTTGGTCATGGGGGCGCAACCCAGCTTTATCAGCGGGCGAACCTTTAATCGGTGAGACGATCGTTACAACGCCATTGACAAGCTGGACTTCCGCTCCGATCCCTTCAAAGGAAGACGACAGCGATTGGGTAAACTCGCTCGCGGTTTTGGGATCCATATAGTCAGAAAAAGGATCGTTCAACGCTTCCAGCATGCCTTTAATCGCCCCATTCGTCAGCGTCTCATCATCCACTTTTTTAAAATACTTACTGTCGATGTATTGATAGACCGATTCGATCTTCGCGAAATGGGCGTTGTCGCTTGCGGATGGGCTTTCTACAGCGGTTGGGTTTTCAGGTTTTTGAAAGATGAGCATCGCACCGTACGCCCCGCCCGCTCCGACGAGGAGAGAGACGATCATCAGTAATGCGACGATTTTTCCAGAAAATTTCATAAAGCTGTTGCCACCCCTCTTATAATCATCTTCTTTCTTTGCCTGATGCTTTCTTTCACACACAAAAGGACGTATGTAAAGAAAAAACATCACATCAATATGATGCGATGCCAAACCACATCATCCGGGCGGTCGCTACGGCGAGCCGCATCTACGGATATTATACTATATGTTTATAGGTACATGCTCATGATTTAATTTTTTACATATTTCATCAAGGCAAAACACTTAATGGGTTTATAGTGCCCGGGTGGGGCGGCCCTTTCCATTCACCGCGATACACTTCAAAGTGCAAATGCGGTCCTGAAGATTCCCCAGTACTGCCGACACGTCCGATCATTTGTCCAGCCTGAACCGTTTGACCTGCTCCGACATAATAAACTTCCATATGCGCGTAAACCGTTGTATATAGCTGACCGTTAATATAATGTGATATCATGACGCAGTTACCGTAACTGCCAGACCGATAGGCTCGAGAAACGACACCAGATGCCGCAGCGACAACCGGTGTGCCGGCTGGCGGGGCAATATCAATGCCCGGGTGAAAACTATTGTCATAGCTGCGGTAACCGTAACCGGAAGTCACCGTGCCCGATGTCGGCCATTGCATAATGGCATTCGAGTTTCCAGAATGTCCGCTGTATTGTTCGATCGGCGGTTTGGGTTTTGGTTTCGCCTGTTGCTGTTTCCATAATTCATATGCTTTTTGGGCAGCTGCCTTTTGTGCAGCAAGGTTCTCAGCGACTTCTTGTTGGCTCATCACTAAGCCTTCTAATTCGCCTTCTTTTTCTTTGAGCTGGGCAAGAAGGCTTTGTTGTTTCGCTTTTTTCTCAGCTAAAGCGCTTTGCATCGCTTTTAATTGCTCAAAATCTTTGTTGAGTTTAGTTAATGTCTTTTGTACTTCAGCCTTTTGTGACTCCAGTTTGGCTTTATCAGCCTTTTGCTGTTCCAACATTTTCTTGTCTTGTTCAGCGATGACATTTAAGGCGAGGACACGTGTGACGAAATCGCCGAAGTTTTTGGAACCTAGGAGCACTTGCAAATAGTCAATTGTGCCGCCGTTAATATACATTGAGCGAACCCGTTCTTTCAGCAGCGCATCGCGCTCGGCAATGCGTTGCTGAATTTTGGCGATGGATTTTTTTAGCGCATCAATTTGGTTTTTTGTTGCGGCAATGTCTTTTTGCTTTTTTTCCATCTCAGCCGTTTTGGCCGCTATTTCCTTCTTAAGCGTGCTGAGCATGCTTTCGATGTCTTGCTGTTGAGAGCGGTTTTCAGCCAAGTCATTTTTGGCTTTGTTTATTTTGTTCTGATTTTCTTGTTGTTTTTTCTCGATGTTATTGATTTTCTGCTTTAGATTATCCCCAGTGCTGGCATAGGCGGTGCCGGCTGATACGGTGGCTGTGATCATCGTCACCGTTAACCCGAGCGCCCATACCATCCGGCTTAACCGTGCTTTCATGCTCCTCCCCCTAAAAGCGCCTAGATTTTCAAGAATTTCCGCACGCTTGTCATGCTTCCCCAAATACCGATTAACGCTCCGATGAGGATCAGTGAACCGCCTAAGTAGAGCGTCATCGTATCCGATGGAATCAATTTCACAAATAAATAACTTTGATAGTTTTTGCCGATAAACCATTGATAGATTTCTCTGTAGCCGACAGCGATGAGCAAAAACGGTATGACGGCCCCAAGCAAACCGAGCAGAAAGCCTTCAATGAAGTACGGCCAGCGAACAAACGCATTTGTTGCCCCACACAATTTCATGATTTCGATTTCGTTACGACGGGCGACAATGGTCAATTTAATCGTATTGGCAATTAAGAAGACCGACGTAAACAGCAAACCGAGAATCAAGACAATCCCGATGTTTCGAGCGATGTCAACGACGTGGAAAAGTTTTTCCACATACCCTTTGCCATAGCGAACTTCATCGACATATTTAAATTGCTCAATCTGCTTGGCAACAGTAATCGATTGTTTCGGATCGGTCGTTTTAATGACAAATTTATCAGGAAGCGGGTTTTCCTTTCCTTGCATGGATTTGAAGACATCCGCATCATCGCCCATGCTTTTAATAAATTCTTTCAACCCTTCCTCTTTGGGGACATATTGAATGCTTTTAATATGGTCTAGTTGTTCAATTTGTTGTTTCAAAGCGTCTTGTTGGGCAGGCTTTGCCGTCCGGTCAATGAATACATCGACCTCGACGCTGTTTTCTACTTGATTTGCAATGGTATTTAAGTTCAACATGACCGTGAGAAATAAGCCGACAAGCAAGAGTGCCACCGTAACAGCACTGATAGATGCAAACGACATCCAGCTATTCCGGCCTAAACTTTTGATGGCCTCTCTGCCGTGCCTTCCCAAAGTTCTAAGCCTCATAGCCGTACACCCCCTCTTTGTCGTCACGAACAATCATGCCGCCTTCAATGGCAATCACTCGTTTGACCATCCGATCAACGATTTCTTTGTTGTGGGTTGCCATGACGACGGTTGTGCCGTTATTGTTGATGCGTTCAAAGATCTCCATAATGCTCCATGCATTTTCCGGATCTAAGTTCCCGGTAGGCTCGTCCGCCACAACAACAGGCGGATTATTAACAATGGAGCGGGCGATCGCAATCCGCTGCTGCTCGCCGCCCGATAATTCATTTGGGAAAAAGCGAGCTTTATGTTTCAATTTGACGAGATCCAATACTTCCATCACTTTGCGGCGAATTTGCCTTGGGCTTTCCTCAATCACTTCCAATGCAAAGGCTACATTTTCATAGACCGTAAGTTTCGGCAATAATTTAAAATCCTGAAAGACAACGCCGATTTTGCGGCGCAAAAAAGGTACTTCCCGATATTTCAACTTCGTGATGTCGGTACCATCAATGAGAATCTTGCCGCGCGTCGGCACTTCTTCTCTGTACATCATTTTTATAAAAGTCGATTTCCCCGAACCACTCGGCCCGACGATATATACAAATTCGCCTTTATCTATATGAACATTAATGCCATTGACAGCCATGACTCCATTGGCATAGGCCTTCCATACATCTTGCATTTCGATCAAAATAATCACATCCTACCTCATGAGCTCATTTTTGTGAATTCTGGATGACGAGTTGGGCATAATTGTATTAAGGCCCGGAGGAATTGTTGCTTTCGCCTTCCATGAGGGGAAGCGCGGCCAAGCGCGCCTTTTATCAACATAAAATGAAGATATCCAATTCAACAGAGGGTAAAATTAAGCATTTTTTACTAGAAAGCTTGTGAAGTATACTACTAAAAACCATTATAACATCACCATTTGACAAGTTAAGACAAAAAATTATTACATTTACATTTCAAAATGGAACAATGATAAAAAAACGACAAATTTCTTATGGGGTCACTCTTTTATTTATTTCGGCCATTTGTCCTAATTTTTTAGGCATGTGCCTCCTTCTTAACATAAATGTAATATTAAGTGAGCGAGAGACTTCACCGACAGGGCGGATGATACATATAATAAAGAAATCTTTTTCTGCAGGATTTTTGTCAGAACATTGGTTTTCATGAAAAAGTTCCGGGAAACATATACTATTTTATGGAGGTGTTTATCAATGAATAAAAACCATGAAGGTCGGCCGTTCATTGATGCTGAATTACCCCTTGAAACAGTACTCAATCCGGGCATGATGGTCTGGAAGGATCGCGGCTCGGAGGAGGCCAGCATGGACAGCTCCGATGGGACAAAAAAAGGACCTGCTGAGGAGAACTAATTCCTTTCAACAGGTCCTGGATATTTTCAGAGGTTTTGCTACAAGCAGTATCTTGGTGTTTCAATGTACCTCTTTTTTAAATATGATTTTTGAATCCCTCGCCTAAAACCTCAGCAGCATTAGCGACGATCACAAAGGCATAAGGATCGACGTCTTTGACAAGTTGCTTCAGTCTGGTAATTTCTCTTTGCGACACGACGCAAAGTAAAACCGGTCGGCGGTCATCAGTAAAACCGCCATACCCTTCCCACCGCGTCACACCTCGGTCGATCTCCTTGAGAATCTTCGGTCGCAAAAGCTCATGTTTTTCCGAAATAATCAAAGCCATTTTCGATTGTGAAAAACCTAATTGCACGACATCGATCGTCTTGGCGGTGAGAAACATCCCAATTAAAGCATATAAGGCGCTTTCTAGCGATAAGGTCATCGCCGAAACTAATACAATCGTCCCGTCAATGAGGATGACAGAAGCACCTAGCGTTAATCCGGTGTATTTGCTTATGATTTGCGCCGCCAAGTCCGTTCCGCCGGTTGAAGCGCTGCCGCGAAAGACGATGCCAAGACCTAGCCCGACGCCCATCCCGCCGAAAATCGCACCCAACAGCGGATTCGTTGTCGCCGCATCCCAGCCAGAAGTGAGAAAAACGACGAACGGTAGGAAAAGCGTGCCGACTAAGGTTTTCAAAGCATACTGTAAATAGCCGAATTGCGAACCGAGAAAAATGATGCCGCAAATAAATAAAGGAATGTTCAATGCCCACTGGACAAAAGAGGGTTCGATGCCGAATGTCCAGTGGACGATCGTGCTGATACCACTGACGCCACCGGAAGCAATTTTATTCGGCAGCAAAAACACGTTAAAAGCGATCGCAACAACGGCTGAACCGATTAAGACATATATGTAATCCATTACCAAACGCTGCCGGGCAGTAAGCCTCTCTTTTTTTCTTGCCATTCGTTTGTTCACCTGCCATCACCATGGTGCCAAAAATCACTGTCCCGGTCAACCTTGGTGTCACTTTTTCCCACCCGTCATAGTTTGGCCAGACTGGTGAATTCTACCCACGATGAAGGCGACGCTAGAAAAGCTGGAGGTAAAGGCTAGAGTTCGTAACCTTTTTGCATTTTGCCTACTAAAAATCTTTGGGCTGTATCAGCTTTAAGGTACCATCGTCAGCCCTTTTGGCAAATGTACATGATAAACGCTGACCAAAAGAAAAAAGGCTCATGATGAATACGAGTCCTCAAAATGTTTTTCCGCTTTTATTTTTTGGCGGGCTTTTGAAACAAGTTTTTGATAAAACGCGGCCTCATCATTTCTTTGGCTTTTTAAATAAAAGTCGATCAAAATCGGCCCGTTTTCCGCAACATAATGCCAAAGGCCTTCTTCAACAAAGAAGGTGATCGCATCCTCTAATACCGCTGCAAATTCTTCGCTGGGGGCGTTTCCAAAGCGAGCCTGCAAGATTTGGAAACGATGCCAGTAATCCAGATGCCCGAGGCTTTGGCTGACTTTAATGCCGTTTTCCGTCCAGTTTTTCGCATTGCCTTTTTGGCCAAGTAAATAGGCCGCTTCCGCTAACAGATAATACGTCTGGTCATCGGGTTCAATGTATTTCATCGATTCAAGCAACCACTTAATCGATGTCGCTAAGTCCCCTTTGTCTTTATACAAAAGCCCAAGGTCGTGGCAAATCAAGCCCTGTAAACCAATATCTCCTTCATAAACGGCCGTTGCCCACGCAAGAGCCAAACAATCCTCGGCAGAAGTAAATTTTTTCAGCGAGATAAAGTTCAAACCGATGGCAATGTAACAGTGAGCCGCGCGTTTGACATACCGCGGATCTTTTTCAAAGATCATCAACGCCTTTTTGGCCATGTCAAGCGATTGTTCAATTCTATAAGTGAAATAGTATAAACTTGCGTATTTATAATAAAATTCCGCTCTGGCAAATTCATTTTCGACAATTGACAGATGGTTTGCTGCTTGCTGAAAGTGTTTTTCCGCCTCCCGGTTGTGCCGCTGGTAAAAATACATGTTGCCTTTATAGAGATGGTAATAAAATGCCAGCTCACGCTCGAAGCTATCATCGAGATTTTGACGGCCGACCTTCTGTCTTTCGCTGAGAAGGGCATGGTATTTTAAGAGGAGCTCATTTTCGGTGCTCGACAAAAGCCGATCGATTTCTTCTTTTCGTTTATTTTTCCACGATTGTTCGTACCATTCGTTTAAAAGCACGATCAGCCGCTCATCAGGTAATATGACGTTACCGTTCATCTATTCCCCTCCCACGGGAGACGACCCACTTCGGGGCAGATCCATCTTGTTGTTCGAGAACCAATTGGCGCTCACGCCTTTTGCCATCACGAAGTTTATTAAAGTTTTGTCATGCCGGTGACTTTTAGTTTTTCAATGGCTCGGCGTTCAAGTTGGCGATACACTTCGGCTTTCTTTTCCTGCCCCATTTTTTCATACAAATCTATAAGATAACGCACATCATCCTTAATAGATAGCCATAATCCTTCCTGCTCGAAAAAAGCGAGTGCATCTTTTAAAATCGGCTCCAATTTTTCCGGCGGCTCGTTATTTAAGCGAGCCTTCAATATCTTAAACCGATGCCAATATTCCGCATTTCCCGTGCTTTGTGACAAGGCCATGCCATTTTCAATCCAGTTTCGCGCATTGCCTTTCTGACAGAGATTGAACGCCGCTTCGGCTAACAAATAATAGGTGGACGGCACAGGTTCCACATATTTCATTGATTCAAGCAACCATTTAATAGAAGTAGCTGGCTCCTGTTTTTTCTTATAAAGCAATCCTAAATTGTGGCATATCATTCCTTGTGCCATGGCATCCCCACTATATACGGCAGATGCCCACGCCAAAGCTAGCAAATCTTCAGCCTGTGAAAATTTTTTAAGGTTTATATAATTAAGCGCAATGATAATATAACATCCGGCTGTCCGCAACTCGCATTCTTTCCGCGTCTCAAAAATTGCAAGTGCCTTTCTTGCCATGTCGAGTGAACGATCAGTCAGGCACATATGATAATTTAATCCACTGAACTTGTAATAAAATTCAGCTTTTTCGACTTCGTCTTTGACAAAGTCCAAATACTGTTCCGCTTGTCGGAAACAAGTTAACGCTTCTTCATAGGCATTGAGATTAAAGGCATGAAGTCCCCGATGGAGATGAAAATAATAGGTCAGCAATGGATGTACTTCGCCCGCGCCTTTTTTCCCATGAAGGCGGTCCTGATGATGGCGGTCTAATAATGCATAATAGCGCTTGGCGTCCGCATCATCTTCGACCGCGTCAAGCAATTTCTTTACTCGCGAATGAATCTTGCGGCCACCTTCCATTTCATCTTGTTCAATTTGCCGAAACCATTGATTTAAAAGCTCAGCGACTTTCGCGGTCTCCCAGCCAGATTTACTCATAAGGCCCTCCGTGACCATTTTGTCGAATAAATTATACCCTTATTATAAATCAAAAGGATGGAAAGCTTTACAAAAAACTTCATCTAAATTGTTGACAATTCTTTACATTCTTTTTTGAACGTGTTTATAGGCAGAGGTCGGTGAGATCTTAAAAAAGCTTACAAAAAGATCGCGCGATGGCTGCGAGTGGAACCAAAACACCTAAAAGATCAGCTACCAAACCGCTTTGCGCAAGATTTCGAGCACCTGCGAGTGCAAATGGAAAAAGCGCGAGGTTTACAGATTTCAAATCCATAAAAACCTCGCGAAAGCTAAGAAACCGAGAGCCAATGTCCCGACAGCGAATGTTTATGTCATTAAAAAAAGAAGGGTGATAGAAAGTACGGCCCGTCTTCAATACGGGCCGCATCACTTTTTTACTTATCCTTCTTGAAGTTTCATTCGCAAAAAGGCATCGATGAAAACATCAATTTCGCCATCCATGACGCTTTGTACATTGCCGACTTCGACATTCGTGCGGTGGTCTTTGACCATTGAATAGGGATGGAAAACGTAAGAGCGGATTTGGCTGCCCCATCCAATTTCTTTTTGTTCACCGCGAATTTCCGCAAGTTCTGCTTGTTGTTTTTCCAACTCCAGCTGATAAAGCTTAGCTTTTAACATTTTCATCGCTTTCTCACGGTTCTTAATTTGAGACCGTTCTGACTGGCAAGTCACAATGGTGTTTGTCGGCAAGTGGGTAATGCGCACGGCCGAATCTGTCGTGTTGACGTGCTGGCCGCCAGCGCCACTCGACCGGTAAGTGTCAATTTTCAAATCTTCCGGTCGGATCTCCACTTCGACGTCATCGTCCATTTCCGGCATGACTTCGCAGGAAACAAAAGACGTATGCCGCCTTCCTGAAGCATCAAACGGTGAAATGCGGACAAGGCGGTGAACGCCTTTTTCCGCTTTAAGATAACCGTAAGCGTTGTACCCTTTAATCAGCAAGGTGACGCTCTTGATGCCCGCTTCTTCACCGGGTAAAAAGTCCAGCATCTCAACGGTGTAGCCGCGTTTTTCTGCCCAGCGTTGGTACATGCGTAAAAGCATCGAGGCCCAGTCTTGCGATTCCGTTCCGCCGGCTCCTGGATGAAGTTCTAGAATGGCATTATTTTTATCAAGCGGGTCGTTCAAAAGCATCTCCAACTCAAACTGTTCAAAGCGATCCTGAAGCGTGCCGAGTTCCTCTTCCAGCTCGCTGCGGAGGTCAGGATCCTCTTCTTCTTTTAACAATTCATAGGAAACTTCGAGATTTTCATAACCTTCTTCGAGCGCTTTAAATCCGCCGACTTTATCTTTTAAAGCATTGACTTCGGCGATCACTTTCTGGGCTTCGGATTGGTCATCCCAGAATCCGGGAAGCGCCATGCGTTCCTCCAAAAGCTGAATGCGGTCTTCTTTGGCCGCTAAGTCAAAGAGACCTCCTATATTCACGAAGTTTTTCACTCATGTCTGTTAAAACATTTTTAATTTCTGCTAATTCCATGGTTACCACTCCATTTTCTCTAAATTGCTGGACGGGCGGCTTTTCATCCTCTTTCGCCAATAGAGCCTCAACACATCACGGTAACCCCGTGCTTTTTGTCAAAGATGGCATGCGTCAAGTTGTTGTTTTTACTTGGGTCTTCCACCGAGCTACACAGGATGGAACAGCCGCCACTGTCGTTTCTAACTATTATTGAGCCTTGCCGCAGCAATTTTTATATTTTTTTCCGCTGCCGCATGGGCAGGGATCATTGCGGCCGATTTTTTGGCCTTTGACGATCGGCTTTTTCTTCACGACTTCGCCGCTGTCTGATCCGGCTTTAACGGCTTGGCCTTCCGCCACTTTTTGCCGTTTCATATTGTCTTCGATTTCGGCTTTCATAATGTAGGTGACGACGTCGTTTTCAATCGATGAGATCATTTCATCGAACATCCGGAAGCCTTCGATTTGATATTCCCGGAACGGGTCGACTTGACCATAAGCGCGCAAGTGGATGCCTTCGCGAAGGTGTTCCATGGCATCGATATGATCCATCCATTTCATGTCCACCGTTCTGAGCATGATGACGCGCTCAAACTCACGGATTTTATCGGGGTCAAACGCCGCCCGTTTCTCATCATATTTCTTCATGGCTTTTTCGACAAGGAATTCGTAAATTTCTTCGTTGTCCAAGCCTTTCAAATCTGCTTCCGTAAAATCGCCTTCCGTAAAAATTGTCCCATTCATGCTGTCGACGATGGCTTTCAGATTCCATTCTTCCGGAATCTCATGCTCTGGCGCATGCACATCGACCGTGCGGCGGATGACGTTTTTCATCATTTCGCGAATGTCATCGCTCAAGTCCTCAGAGTCGAGCACTTCATAGCGCTGTTTGTAAATAATTTCCCGTTGTTGGCGCATGACATCATCAAATTGCAGCAATTGTTTCCTGGCATCGAAGTTATTGCCTTCCACGCGTTTCTGCGCCGATTCCACCGATTTCGATATGAGGCGGCTTTCAATCGGCTGGTCATCGCTCATGCCAAGCCGATCCATCATGCTTTGCATCCGCTCCGATCCGAAGCGGCGCATGAGTTCATCTTCCATGGATAAATAAAATTGTGAAACCCCGGGGTCGCCTTGACGGCCGGAACGACCGCGCAACTGGTTATCGATCCGTCGGGATTCATGGCGCTCCGTTCCGATGATATAGAGGCCGCCGAGTTCTTTCACGCCTTCACCCAGTTTAATATCGGTTCCGCGGCCAGCCATGTTTGTGGCGATCGTGACTGCACCTTTTTGACCGGCTTGGGCGATGATTTCCGCCTCACGGGCATGGTTTTTGGCGTTCAAGACATTATGCGGAATCCCGCGTTTTTTTAACATGTCTGAGATGAGTTCCGACGTTTCCACCGCAACGGTACCGACAAGAACCGGTTGGTCGGTTTTATGCGCGCGGACAATTTCATCAACGACCGCTTTAAATTTGCCTTTCATCGTTTTATAGACGACATCCGGTTTGTCAATGCGCTGAACCGGTTTGTTTGTCGGAATAACGATGACATCCATGTTATAAATGCTTTGGAATTCTTCTTCCTCGGTTTTGGCCGTACCGGTCATGCCGGCGAGTTTTTTGTACATGCGGAAATAGTTTTGGAACGTAATCGTCGCGAGCGTCTTCGATTCTCTTTGGATCGGTACGCCTTCTTTCGCCTCAATCGCCTGATGCAAGCCTTCGCTGTAGCGGCGACCTTCCATCAGTCGGCCGGTGAATGGATCGACGATGATGATCTCACCGTTTTGGACGACATAATCCGTATCGCGATGCATGATTGCATGCGCTTTTAACGCTTGATGGATATGGTGGTTCAAGGAGACGTTGGCGTAATCAAAAAGGTTTTTGATATTGAAGAACTTCTCGGCCTTCGTCATTCCCTCTTCCGTCAGTTGCACCGATTTCGTTTTCAAATCGACCGTATAATCGACATTTTCTTTTAAAAGCCGAACAAAGCTGTTCGCTTGTGTATAGAGAATGGTTGATTTTTCGGCATTACCGGAAATGATGAGCGGTGTGCGCGCTTCGTCAATCAAAATCGAGTCAACTTCGTCGATGATCGCAAAGTTCAACGGCCGCTGCACCATCTCTTCTTTATAAAGCACCATGTTGTCGCGCAGATAGTCAAAGCCGAATTCATTGTTCGTTCCATAAGTGATGTCCGCTCGGTATGCCTCTTGCTTTTCCTCGTGGGAAAGGTTCGTGACATTGAGTCCGACCGTCAAGCCGAGAAAATTAAAGAGCTCGCCCATCGTCTCAGCATCGCGGGCGGCAAGGTATTCGTTAACCGTGACGAGGTGGACGCCTTCACCGGTGAGCGCATTTAAATAGAGCGGCATCGTCGCCACCAAAGTTTTCCCTTCACCGGTTTTCATTTCGGCGATGTTGCCTTGATGTAAGGCAATCGCCCCCAATAATTGGACATAAAACGGCGTCATGCCTAATACGCGCGTTGACGCCTCGCGAACGACGGCATACGCCTCCGGCAGCAAATCATCAAGGGTTTCGCCATCGGCTAACCGCTTTTTGAATTCATCCGTTTTCGCTCTGAGCTGTTCATCGGTAAGGGCTTTCATCTCCCCTGCCAATGCATCGATAGCGTCAGCAATTTTTTCCATTTTCCCCAATTGGCGCCGACTTGGGTCAACGAGCTTTTTCAATAATCCCATTCATAACACCTCGTTTATATAAAAAAACAGATTCCATTCCGAGCATTGAGCCTTTGCTTGTACTGTTCGTTCCGCTCTGTAACGGCGAGCGACCATATGAGAATAAAGGTGGTGTTGGAGATGAGCGCGAGATAACCCGCTTACCTTGTCCACCACTCTACTATTGTAACAATTTTGTGAATCACTGGCAACGGATGCAGCGGGGGAAATACAGGCGCGCTGCGTCCGCCCGTTGCCTGCTTCTGGCACTTAGATGATCCTATGCGGGCGGGCTAAGAAAAGTACTTTTTGCGAACACGCTAGGGCGGTTGCCTTTTTAATAATAGGATCTGCCAGCCATTTATAAAATACGAATCGACGGGAATTTTGGTTTCATTTTTATATGTATTTGGCGTTGTAAAGCAAAAACTGCTGGTTATGCCATTTTAGCAGCACCGACGTTTCTCCGAATCTATCATTAAAAAGAGCCGGGTGCTTTTCGTCGTTACCGCTCCCAAAGTTCCGGAACAAACAACGGCGAAGCACCCAGCTCCACGGCACCCATTTTATTCAGGATTTTTAATACTGCCGAGAAAGTCCCTAGCTTTTTCAGCTGGCGCTTTTGTCAACAGGCTGACGATGATAAACAGGACCGTTGACAGAATTAATCCCCAAATGCCAGCGGCAAGACCTAGCGGTGTCCACCCTTTATATTGAAGGAGGAGGACGGCCAGTGCCGAGACGACAATGCTACTGAAGGCACCAGCGGCTGTACCTCTTTTCCAGAAAAAGGCGCCGATTGTGGCTGGAACAACAACGATCAGCCCGGCAGATGAGGCGACAGACAAAACGGCAATGAGGTTCAGATCTAACTGTGCAAAAAGAAAAGCGAGCACAGCGATAACCGGAATGACGATTTTACCGACCGTCAACTGCTTTTTCTCATCACGCACGAATCGGCCGTAGACATCTCGCGAAAAGAGCGAGGATAATGTGAGTAAAATCGATTCGATCGTCGAGATAGCCGCTGCAAAAATCCCGATCATCACAATGACGCCTAATACCGGCGGCACGAGGTCTGAAGACAAAAGTTTTGGTGTCGCTAAATCAGGATTTGATAAACTGGGAAACATGGATAATGCCGAAAATCCCCACAGAACGGAGACGATCGTATAAATAAAACCAAAAATTAAAAAGCCGATCAGCATCTGCCTTAAACCTTTAAAATTTTTGGGCATAAACAGACGCTGGCTGACTTGCGGATTGGACAGACTAAAGAAAAACCACGGTACCGCAAGCCCCAAAAAGGACAAGAAGCTAAAAGTGCCGTTACCGGGCACGACAAGCGCTTCAGGATGGCGGGTTTGTAAGGAACCGAAAAATTCCCCGAAACCGCCGATTTTGGCAATAACTACGATCACGACAACCGTCGATGAAACAATCATAATCAGCGCTTGCAAGGAGTCTGTCCAAACGACAGACCGGATACCGGAAAACAGTGTAAAAATAATAGTTAGGATTGTGGCGATCACGACGCCGGTCATAAAGGTTATATGGTGAGCCGTTAGCCCGTCGAGCAAATAACCGATGCCCATCAGCTGGACGGCGCTGTACGGAATGAGAAACAGACAATTAACAAGGGCGATAGCTACAGCGGTTGCTTTACTGTCATAACGATCGCCGACCATTTCTGCCGGTGTCACGTAGCCAAATTTTTTCCCGACCAACCAAAAGCGCGGCCCGAAAATCGCAACGAGCGAAACCCCTGTAAAATAAATGATTTCAAAACCAAGCGCCCCGACACCGCCTTTATAGGTCAGACCAGCTAGCCCGACCATCATAAAGGCGCTGTAGGTCGTAGAGCTATAACTAAGCGCAGAAACCACGCCGCCAAGTTTGCGATTCGCAACAAAATAGCCGGCCATATCGGTTTGCTTATTCGCCCTAGACAGCACGGCGACGATTAGCCCAACCATCATGTAGATTACAAGTCCCGTCCAAACCCATGCTGTATTCATTCGTCCTTACCCCAATCTTTTGTCATCATAAAATTAATAAAAACGGTGAGAAGTCCGACGAGCGTCCACCATAGGAAGCTGCCGTACCAAGCGTGTACGTTTCGGAAAACGGTATAAGGAAGAATAAGAGCTAGTAAAATAACGAGCGCTTCCATCCACAGCCAAAACTTTCTCGTTTTTGGCAACTTGTTTCCTCTCCTTTTGATTTTTTAAGACACAATAATAAGATTGTGAAGAATTGAGCATATTATACCCAAAAAACTTTACATGTGTCTTACATTATATTGGCACACTCACTTTGAATTGACAACTGTTTTTACAATTTTTTTGTTTGCGGTGGGGCTGTTCCGTTATAATGGATAGCAGAATACGGATTTGGGGGTGTCGGAATTGCCCGACCAAGGGGATAAAATTTTAGGTGAGAAAAGGCGCAATCTCATTCTGTCATGGTTGAAAACCTCGAAGGAGCCGTTAACCGGCCAAGCCCTTGCCGAGAGGACGAACGTCAGCCGCCAAGTCATCGTACAAGACATTTCATTATTAAAAGCAAGCGGCGAACCAATCATCGCCACTTCTAGGGGTTACCTTTATTTATCTAATAAAATCGAACAGAAGCATCAAAAAATCATTGCCGTAAAACATACATATGAAGAAACCGCTGCGGAACTTTACACGATCGTTGACTTTGGTGTGACGGTGCAAAATGTCATCGTCGAACACCCGATTTACGGGGAGCTGACCGGCTCATTGATGCTTAAAAACCGCCACGAAGTCGACCAATTCCTTCACAAGCTGGAAGAGACTAAAGCATCACTGCTTTCGGAATTGACGGAAGGCGTGCATTTGCATACCCTCGAAGCCGACACGCCCGAGCAACTGGAGAAAGCGGCAGAAGCCCTTAGAAAACTGAATATCCTGTTGAGAAGCTAGGAGACGGCGGGGCATTTGACGCAAACAGCGGAAACGCCGACTCAGAAAACTGAATCTTCTATTGAAAAGCTAGGAGGATGGGGCACCTCTGTCCGCTTCACCATGGCCGGCCGGATATTCTATATTTTTACTCTGCTAAACCTATCGGCGAATGCAGAGCCTTCCTTGGCCTTATGTTGGACTGAAAATTGTATACTTTCTTACTAATATAAGAGAGTTCGGGCAAAAGAAAAAATATGGGGGTAGGAAAATTGGGGATCTTACTCATCTTATTACTAATTATGTGTGCGCCTTTAATTGTTAGATACTTTGAAAAAAAGAAAAATGAAAGGGAAAAATTCAATCATCAACTTAACGAACTTAGAGGCAAAGTGGATAAACTCATTGAGCAAATAGAGAAAGATAAACAATAAAACTTATTATGAATCTGAAAGATGACACTTGTAGTCGATCTTTCTCTTACTTTATGAAAAAACGGACATAGACCCGGTCCTTTATGGATTAGGAACATGCCGAGTTTTGCGTGCATGAGCTCCAGTTTTATACATTTTAGGTGCTTGTTTTTCCATTATCTGGAGCATCTGCTCATTTACACGACCTTACCTGCAGAAAAATGAGCATAAATTGTGTTTTTGCTCAATTTTTATGGCGATCTGCCTTGCAATTGTGCATACGCTCCAGTTTTTAACAAAATTAGCCGCGGTTTTTCCACATTATGGAGCGTCTGCTCATTTTCACAGCCTTCCATGCTGGAAATTGCGCATAAAAGCCGTTTTTGCGCATTTTCTATGCCGCTCTGCCTTAAAACTGCGCACATGCTCCAGTTTTTTACAAATTTAGCCGCGGTTTTTCCACATTATGGAGCGTCTGCTCATTTTCACAGCCTTCCATGCTGGAAATTGCGCATAAAAGCCGTTTTTGCGCATTTTCTATGCCGCTCTGCCTTAAAACTGCGCACATGCTCCAGTTTTTTACAAATTTAGCCGCGGTTTTTCCACATTATGGAGCGTCTGCTCATTTTTGCGGTTCTTCCAGCTGAAAAATGAGCATAAATGCGGTTTTTGCTCATTTTATATGCCGTTCTGCTTTGAAATTGCGCACACGCTCCAGTTTTTTACATATTTTACTGTGGTTCTTCCAGAATATGGAGCGTCTGCTCATTTTTGCGGTTCTTCCAGCTGAAAAATGAGCATAAATGCGGTTTTTGCTCATTTTATATGCCGTCCTGCTTTGAAATTGTGCATACGCTCCAGTTTTTTACATATTTCATTGTGTTTTTTCCAAATTGTGGAGCGTCTGCTCATTTTTGTGGTTCTTCCAGCTGAAAAATGAGCATAAATGCGGTTTTTGTTCATTTTATATGCCGTTCTGCTTTGAAATTGTGCATACGCTCCAGTTTTTTTACATTTCTAACTCTTATTTTCCTCAGTTACACTTACGCTTATGCTAGTTTACCGGTGCAAGCCTTTTGGGGTAAAGGCAAAGGCTTCGTTGCGATGTAATACCGTCAAAGCTGGTACGCCGAACGAGCTTTTAGAGTGAAGACCAAGCCTTCGTTGCCCTTATACTGGCCATAGTTGTAATCCTATTTTCACCAGTAAAAAACCGGCGCAGGTGATCCCGCGCCGGTTTGGTTTTATATTTGCCGCCAATCAGCCAAAAGAGCTGTGCACTCGGTACGTGTTGAACAATCAATCTATTCAGTGCGCCGTTGATGAAGCGCACGCCACGTCGTTCTTTCTACACATGCTTACCTCATGCTAAATGCGCTCAGGGCATCTTGGTCGGAGGGAATGTCACTTTTTGTCAGGATTCTTGCTCGATCAAACCGTACTTTCCGTCTTTCCGGCGGTAAACGACATTCGTTTCGCCGGTTTCTGCATTGGAGAAGACAAAGAAATCATGTCCAAGCATGTCCATCTGCAAAATCGCTTCTTCAACATTCATTGGCTTTAAGTTAAACCGCTTTTTGCGGACGACTTCGAATTCCTCTTCTTCCTCATCGTATTTCAGGTAAGTGGCATTCGAGCCGGAAACAGCCAATTGGCCTCCCTTTAAACTGCTGTGGAATTGTCGGCTTTTGCGGTTGATCTTCGTCTTGTACTTGCGAATTTGCCTTTCCAGTTTTTCCGCAACGAGATCGATGGCTGCGTACATGTCTTCATGCGCAACCTCCGCCCTCAAAAGAAGTTCTTGCATGGGAATCGTGACCTCAATGACCTGCTCGTTGTTATGAACATGCATGTTCACGTTCACATCGGTAGCAAGCGGTGTGTTGAAATACCTCTCCAATTTGGAGATCTTCTTTTCGGTATACTCCCGAAGAGGGGGGGTCACCTTCAAGTTTTCACCACGAATGTTGAAATTCATGAGAACTCCTCCTTTGCAGTTTATATAATATTTATTCGACACGGCTGGCCTTTATCCCTCTAACCCCCAACAAAAAAACTTTTTATTTCTTATCATAATATTTCGCAAGCAAGCCGTAAAAACTAGGGATAGCCTTGGATTCATCCTATTTATGCACTTATTTTCTAGCAAATAAACATCAAAACTTTTTTTGAGTTTCAAAGTCGAATAGCGTCGAAAAAAAGAAAAAAACGGGCGTTATGCCCGCGGAAAAATTTTCTTATAACAACTTCACTCAGGCATTGCCGAAGCCGTTCTGCGATATTTTTTCCACAGCGATGGGTGAAGCGTGTTCTTCCCTCGAAAGATTTGCCGCAGCCCAGTTTTTTAAAAGAAATGCCCCGATCGCCGCGGACGATGCCTAACCAACCCGCTGGAGGGATTATTTTCTTTGGTCGATAAACATACCATCCCGGGGTATGTTGGAGTAGGGATGGCGATAGTGTTGGCTTGTCCGCTGCTTTTGATGTAAAAGCTGGCGGCTTTGTTGGATTTTCAATAAAATTTGCCGCAGCCGTTCGGCGATGGCTTTTTCCAAGTCAATGAGCGAAGCGCGTTCTTCCTTCGAAAGATTGGCCGCAGCCCACGTCTTTAAATCGCCCTCGCTTTCAGCGGTATGTTGCAGGGCATCGATGACAGTCTGGCGTTCTGCGAGGAGGCGCTGGATTTTTTCAATAAAAGCATCTTCATAATGATTGCGGCCGTCCGCTTCTTTCAGATGGCTGAGGAGCGTTTCTGATTTCTCCGAGAGGTCGTTGACGAGCTGGTGAAAACCCGAGCTTTTGCCAGTCATGCTTGTCCGACCTTGCTCGTGCGGTGGTTTTGCTGCCGGGTAATCTGAATGACTTCCTTCCATGTATCGCGAAAACTGGTCACGAGTTCATCCACTTCATCCAAAATCGCTGTATCAGATTTGACATTCGCCTCAATCAAGCGGCGGTAAATGTAATCATAAAGCGGCAAAAGCTCCTTGGAAATCGGGATATCCATATTCAGGGTAACCATCAGCTCCTGAATAATTTTCTGGGCCTTTTGCAAATTCGTGTTTTTCGCTTCGTTATCTTTGGCTTCAATCGCTTTTTTTCCTTGATGAATAAATTTCAAACAGCCGTTGTAAAGCATGAGCGTGAGTTCTCCGGGTGTCGCCGTCAACACAGAATTTTGCTCATAGGCTTTATAAGGATTCGCTTTCACGGGCTCCCCTCCCATAGCTTAAAATCGAAACAAGCACAAACTTCCTAGCATAAGACCCTAACACAAAAGAAAGAGGTATCATCTCAGGCGGCTATGAGGGCTTATGCCCCGCCACCAAAATTGGACAAAAGAAATGCCCCTTGCATATTGGCTTGTTGGATCGCCTGCTCCATCGCGGTAAATTGCGCATAGTAACGGTCTTGGACGTCTTTTAAATGGTCCATCATGGCAGCAATGCGGTCATCGTATTCGTGGATCATCTTCCCGAGAGAATATTGATCATACGTGTACGTGTCTTTACCGGCTTTTTGGTACACATTGTCCATCGTCTTCTTAATCGTGTCTTTAAGTCTTTGCATGATGCCTTCATTATCATAGACTTTCGTACCTCCCGAGTCGCCACTATTTGTAAAAAGGTTCATGACGGCTTGCGGGTTTGCGGCGATGGCTGCTTTCAGCTTCGTTTCGTCAATAATGAGCTTGCCGTTTTCGGTATAATCCGAGGATGTGGTAATGCCGATGTCAGCAAGCTGGTCAAATGCCGAATCCGCCACACTTTTTACAGCGGAATAAATGTCCGTGCGCATTTGATCCAAGCCGGAACGCAAAATCGTATCATTGGCTAGCATTCCGCTCATCGCTTTTTCATTCCACAGATCAATATCTTTATCGCTCATTTCTTTTTTCTGGGCATCCGTAAGCGGAGGATAATCGCGATAGCGTTTTTCATTTAATTTATCGTTGATTTTTTGAATCGTATCGTTATATTTATCCACCCATGCTTTGATTTTATCGAAAACCGCGGAACTGTCGTCCGTGATGCTGACAGAGACAGGCGAGGTAAAATCTTTTTTTATCGTAAAAGTGACCCCGTTCACCGTGACCGTATTGGACCGGGAAGTGAGCGTTGCCCCATTCACTGTCAAGGTCGCATCCGCACCTTCTGCCCCTAGGGTTGAAAAGCCCAAATTCGTATTCAACAGCGTTCCGGATACGAATAGTTCAGGCGACGAGGTGCTTAAATTCCCTGTATTTTTGTTGGTTATAGACAAGACTCGGTTTCCGCCCCCATAAAAAGCAGTCACGTTCAGCCCTGAGCTGTTTATCGCATTAATCACATCGTTTAGCGTTTGATCGGCTGTAAAGGAAAAATTTTTCGTCACTAAATTCCCATTAGCATCAGCCGCCGTAATGGTTGCGCTAAGATCGATATTCGTTGCATAGGAATACGAGGCAATATTAATGGTACTTCCGGCAGCGAGTGTTTCGCCGAACGTCATTTCTCCAGTCGTCGCGTTGACGAACACTTTCTTCGTGCTCGGATCCGCATTATAGGCGTTTTCATCAAAATAAACGTTATATGTTCCCGTTACGGTTCCAGATGAATCTTTAACCTCCACGGTGTTTGAAAAACCGGTGCTTAAAAGGTACTGGTCGCCGAGGCTGAAGGTCGTGCCATCTGCCGCTACGGAAACGTCTTTGTTCACGACATCTACTTCCGTATAAGAAAAACTGCTGCCATTGGCCAAAGCTCCGCGATTTTCCCAAAGGCTCTTATTAGGATCAAAACCCGCGCCGAGCTGCGCGCTTTGTATACTGGCGGCTTTGGCCACTGTTCCACTCGTAATCTGATAGGAAGCGTTACCGGCATTTGTCGAAGCAACGGCAGACACCGCGGTTTCATCACTTGATTGCGCGGTTTTGGCGAGGTAGGACGATTGCAGTGTCATATCAAAGGTCGTATTATACAAATCAAGTAACAGGCTGTTCATGCTGCGGTAGTCGTCTTGCTGCCATTGGAGGAGCTGTTGCTGTTGCTTGAGTTGGTTCAGCGGCACTTCCTCCGCCTGCATGAGTTTCCCGACGATACTGTCAATATCGAGTCCACTCGCAAGGCCAAACATCCGGTTCGTATTGCCCGGAAGCAAAAATTGGGTGGTGGAGCTTGAACTCACTGGATCGGTCATGGCTATCCCTTCCTTTCACGCGTTCAACATCTCACAATCCATGTCCTGAGCGTTATTTATTAGGAATAAAAATTAAAGATTTTTTTCGTTTGCGTCATATCCGTTTATCGACTAAAAATCCGAGCAGTTCCAGCGTTGCCGCATGGGCATCCAAGAACTTTTTCGGCGGGATTTCTTTAATCACTTCATTTGTATCTGAATCGATGATTTGTACGTAGTACCTGTCCAATTTTTCATGAAAGGCAAAATGTAGACTCGTATGATGCGGGGAAATCAGCTGATTCATGATGTTTACGGCTTTCCGCATGGCTTCTTCCGTCGTCTTGCGTTCACCATCACTTTGCCCCATGCGGATGTCGGTCGATTTGTCATTTGGATTTTGAAAATCTTTGGCCGTTGTCCCCGTCGATTGTTGCAACTGAACGTCAAAAACTCCGGCAGAAGTGCGTGCGATTTCCGTAACCACCTGTCTAA
Source organism: Tuberibacillus calidus DSM 17572 (assembly GCF_000430685.1). Taxonomy (GTDB): domain Bacteria; phylum Bacillota; class Bacilli; order Bacillales; family Sporolactobacillaceae; genus Tuberibacillus; species Tuberibacillus calidus. Next base: position 29,688 of record NZ_KE387196.1, read on the forward strand.
CCCCCAATAGAAAGGATAAATGATTCTCGCCTTTTATATCGACCAACCGCTTCATATTGTTTAGTTTTTTGGGAAAAGGTTTGGGGGTGGTATTTTCAGTGCTGGATGGGTTTACTAAGGGGGGACGTTCGATTGGTAGGTTAGGGTAAGGAGTAGAGTGCGTACATTCTCCAGTTCATTTCTT